>NZ_JADWYX010000149.1 GCF_016786355.1 Frankia sp. AgB1.9 | reverse complement strand
ACCAGCCGCAGGGCAAGGCGGTCGTTCACACCTCAGATCATGAACCAAGATCCAACCAGCCACGTGAGACACCCTCTTAATCCGCGGGTTCGGGGTTCGAATCCCTGGCGGCGCACCCGTACGCAGGTCCCTGACCTGCGGGAACTGACCGGCCTAGAGCCGGTCTTTTTCATTCAAGATCGTTGTGGGCGTCAGGTGGGCGTGGACCCCGCCAGCGGGTCGCTGGCGGATCGTTTGGCCATGGACTGGCCAGGCGGCGACGGCCAGCCGCCCGCCCCGTGACACCCCAGCCGCGACCTGCCCAGGACACGCCGCGAACCGCCACCGATCCGGCCAGGGCCGCCCCGCCCAGCCCGACCGGACCGGCTGGCCGACCCGCGTCGCCCGCGGCCCGCGTGTGGACCACATTCGACCTCAAGCGGTCTGCCTTGCACGACGGCAAGCTGCTCTATACGGCGGTACCCCGCCTGGCTGCCCCGCTGCCGTTCTACGAGCTCGATCCGGCCACGCTCACCGTCCCTCCGGATGAGGCGGTGTCCCATCAGGCGGCGGCCCGACTGGGCCGCCCCGTTGACGTCGCCGCGATGCGCCCGGTCGACCTGATTGTCTGCGGGTCCGTCGCGGTCGACCTCCGGGGCGTCCGCGTCGGGAAAGGCGCCGGCTACACCGACCTCGAATTCGCCCTCCTGCAGGAAGCCGGACTCATCACCCCCACGACCACCATCGCCACCACCGTCCACGACCTCCAGGTCCTCGACGAGGAACTCCCCGCGACGCGGCACGACGTCAGCGTCGACCTGATCGTCACACCCACACAGGTGATCGCCTGCCGGGACACCCACCGGCCGGCCGGCCTCCACTGGGACGACCTCACCGACGACACGATCGCCCAAATCCCAGCGCTCGCCACCCGGCGGGCAGCGACCAGGCCAGCCGTCGACCCATTCGAGGCAAGGCCCACCTAGTACTGCACGCTGCGTCGTCATCCTCCTCATGCGGCCCTATCGCTCTCGTGCAGTGTGGCGATCACACTTGCACGCTCTAGCGCTCTCTGGTAGGAACTCGACTGCGCGGTCTAGTTAAGGGTCGGTCGAGACAGGAGGGTCAGCGTTGGCTGTCACCGGGAGTGTCGTGCGACCCGCAACGAACCGAGCGAAACGTGGACTTGCGGGGTGGGGCCTTACCGGGGTGGTGGCCGTCGTGGCCGCGTCACTGCTGGGCGCGTGCGGTAGTGGCGGCGGCCGACCTGCCGCTGTCGCCGTCCGGCAGCCGGCGGTGCCGCAACGCGCGCCGAGCCCTCCGGTGACGCTGGTGTCGGAGAGCCAGCTCTCGCCGCGACTATCCGAGCTCACCCTGCACACCAGCCTGCTGCCGTCGGACCCGAAGGTCCGAGTGCTCCTACCTGACGGTTACGCAACGTCGGGGCGGCGTTACCCGGTGATCTACCTCTTCCATGGCGGACTCGAAAACGCCTCGGCATGGACCACGCCGCCGGGGGACGCCGTGCAGGCGACCGCTGGCCTGCCAGTTATCGTCGTGATGCCCGACGAGGGCGACTTCGGCTATTACACCGACTGGTTCAACAACGGCGCCTTCGGGCCGCCGCTGTGGGAGACGTACAACGTCGACCAGCTCGTCCCGTGGATCGACGCCAAGTACCGCACCATCCGCGACCGGTCGGCCAGGGCTACGGCGGGACTTTCGTTGGGCGGAGGCGGGGCTGTCTCTCTCGCCGCCCGCCACCCTGACATCTACGGTGCCGCCGCCTCGTTCTCCGGCGCGGTCGACACGAACCCCACCGCCATCCGCTCCACCCTGGACCCGGTCGCCCCCCTGATCTGGGGCAGCCGGCAAGCCGAAGAGGTCCGGTGGCGGGGCAACGACGCCTGGGACCTGGCGGCCAACCTCGTCCACACCGACGTCTCCCTCTACACCGGCGACGGCGACCCAGGACCCGCTGGGCTCCAGAACTTGGAGAAGGCGGTGAAGGAGGGCACCGTCAACCTGCATAACCGCCTCACCGAACTAGGCATCCCGCACTATTTCGACGCCTACGGCCCCGGTCAGCACACCTTCACCTACTTCAATCGCGACCTGGCGCAATGGCTACCCCACGCGATGCGCTTCTTCGCCGAGAAACATACGCTACCCACCGCGTTCACCTACGCATCCATCAAGCCCGCCTACACGGCCTACGACTGGACGGTCACGGTGAAACGCCCAGCACTCGAGTTCAGCGCCCTGGAAGTGGCCAGCGCCGAGCGCTTCAGCGTGGTCGGTAGTGGCACGGCCACCGTGGTCACCGGCGCACTCTATGCACCGGGCGTGAAATACCGGATCACCACGGCCGCCGCTGGCGGATCGAAAACGGACTCGGTCACCGCCGACGGCAACGGGCGGCTCACGCTCCCAGTTGACCTGGGACCGGCCAATCCCGCCCAGCAATACACGGCCGCCGCGGACCACACGACCCCCACCGGCAACACGGCGCCGAGCGCCATCACCGACCCGCCGTTCTACACCCGCGGCAACGGCTCCAGTTTTTACCGTACGCAAATCCTCATCAGCCGCTCAAACTAGGTCCGGGCGGATGGAGCAGACGTCTGCGGTATCCGTTGTGTGGACTAGCCGGGACACCGGTTTGCGGGGACAGATAGTCGTCCGTGCTACTACTCGCAAACGAGCCGAACAGCTCCCGCATCTGCCTCTGAAAGCCCCGAGGGATGGGTCTTCGACGACAGGGCTGCGTCAGCGACCTTTCGGGCAGGCGGAGTTCCGGTGCGCAGACAACGGTTTCCAAGAGCTTCAACTATTCCAGCTTCTAGCAGGGGACACATGCCGCTCAAGCTAGTAGCCGCCGAAGTGTCGCTGCCCCGGAAACCCTTCGGCGGCCCGGTTCGAACCACGATCCTGGTCGTCACGCTGGGAACGGTGATGGCCCTCCTCGCCGCGTGCGCCAGCAATGGCAACAAACCGGCTGTCGCTGTGCGGGCACCGATGGTTACCCACCGTGTGTCAGCGCTGCCGCTGACACTGACGGCGAAAAAGCAGCTTTCGCCCAGGCTGTTCGAGCTCACCTTTCACACGACGGTCCTTCCCGGTGACACGACGAAGGCCCGTGTGCTGCTCCCCGCCGATTACGCGACCTCCGGCAAACGCTATCCGGTGCTCTATCTCATGCAGCCTGGACTCACTGACTACTCGTGGTGGACGAACCCCGCCGGTGGCGGCGCCGACGCGGAGACCGCCACTGCCGGACTGCCCCTGATCGTGGTGATGCCGGACGATGGCGACGCCGGGTTCTACACCGACTGGTTCAACCAGGGTAAGTTCGGGCCACCCGAATGGGAAACCTACGGCATTGACCAGCTCCTCCCATGGGTCGATGAGAACTACCGCACCATTGCGGACCGATCGGCCCGCGCCACCGCAGGCTTCTCCCTAGGTGGCCACGGCGCCGTCTCCTACGCCGCACGTCACCCCGACCTGTTCGGCGCCACAGCGTCGTTTTCCGGAAGCCTCAACAACAGCCTAACCCCTGGCGACGGACCATTGGCTTCAGTCGCCGGACTCATCTACGGCCACTATTTTGACCAGGAGGTACGGTGGCGGGGCGATAACTCGTGGGACCTGGCCGGCAACCTCGCCAACTCGGACGTTTCACTGTACGTCGGGACTGCCGAGTCCTTCATCAAGGACGAGGGGGTCTCTTTTAACGAACGCCTCCAGCGGCTCGGCATCAAACACTCGTGGACCTTGGACCCGAACGGCATGCATGACTCGCCATCCACCCAACGGCACCTGGTGGAGTGGCTTCCCCATCTGATGAGCTACTTCGCCACGAGACACAGTCTCCCCACGTCCTTCACCTACGATTCGATCGACCCGAGCTACAACGTCTACGACTGGACTGTCACGATGAAGCGTCCGGCGCTCGAGTTCAGCGCGCTGGAGGTTAAGGGAGCCGACCGCTTCACCGTGGCCGGTAGCGGCACGGCTCAGGTCGTCACGGGCGCGCTCTATGTACCGGGCAGGAAGTACGAGGTCACAGTTGCCAGTCCGGGTAACACCGCGGCGGCCCAGTCCTTGCGGGCCACTGCTGATGGACGTTTGGACCTGACCGTCCCGCTTGGTCCTGGAAATCCAAGGCAGCAGTACCTAGGAGTTCCTACGAACCCGCCTGGCACTCCGGGATCGAACACCGGTATGCCATTCTACGTTCGAGGTGATGCATCAAAGTTTACCCAGGTAACGGTAACCATCACCCAGTCATGAGCACCTGCCGACCCATGAGTAGTCAGGAGAGCACGGTGATTCATGCTCCTTTCGACGACGGCTGGCTCTCCCACCGGAAGGCCGAACCTTTCTTGGAGCCGCTGGGCCGGGGCGCCGCAACGCGCAGGAGGACGCCCAAGTGAGCCGCGGCCGACACTGCTGGTCGGTGCCAAGGGACGCTTCGACTACTCGCACTCGGACCTACAGGAGGGACTCATCGCGCCCATCGACCAACACGATCGGAGACAGTCATGGCGCGAGGGCCGGCAGGTCAGCGGGCCTCGCTCTCCTCGGCATAGACACGGGCCGCGTAGTCCTCCAGCGCGCGTTCGCACACGTCTAAGACATCCCGGGTCGACTGGGCCCCGGATGCGCCGAAGACGTCCCGAGCCCTGACCTTCGCGTACCAGTTACGGAGCTTGGCGAGGTCCCCGTCATTCTCCTCCAACTCGGCATAAGTGAAGTGGTCGGCGACGTATTCCTTTTTCAGTTGGTCCTGGAAGTCGTTGCATTTGTCCACGATCTCTTCGTATTCGTCGTTGCGGCGGCATCGAACGCGGCGAGGACCTCTGCTTCGCCAGCGAGAACGTCGCAGCTTAGGAGGTAGGCGACGCCACCCATCTCGGTGATCTCCTTGCGTAAAGTCCGCAGCGCCCGTTCGCCGGTCGCGCTGACGGGCAGAGCGGCGGCGGAGTTCTGGAGGTAAATCGCGCCGAGTCCCTTGAGCTTGCGCCACAAGCCCACGCGCAAGCGCGTGGGCTCGGAACGCACCCGGTAGATGAGCAGTAGCCAGCGAGCCGAATTGGTGCCGGTCGCCGTCCACTCACCTCCATCAGTGTGGGGCGCCTGCCAGTCGGCTTCGTCGTCACGGTGCGGACGGCTCGGTGGCACCCGGGGACTCCTCCTGTCGGCGCGGCGATGGGCACGCCGGCGCCCGCCCCCGCGTAGGCCGGTCGCGGGGGCTCGCCGGACCCTGGTCAGCAGGCTCGCGTGCGACCGGCCAGGCGGGCCGCTCGCGTGGATGACGGGTGGGCGTCACGAACACCCGCAGCCAATCACGCCCCCGGTGACCTACCTGGCCAGTCAGTCGTTGCATGCTAGAGCTAACGGCGGTTATCTTCACTTCCGAACGGCTGGCCGGGACACCGTGCCGGCCCGAGCCCGCCGGGGATACCCGTCGACCAGCGAGGGGAGTTGCCATGACCGCCGCATCGCTGTTCATCGCCGTCTTCCTTGCCTGTGCGGTCGAGGCCGTGGAGGCCACCACGATCGTTCTCGCCGCCGGCACCGCCCGTGACTGGCGCTCTGCGACGATGGGCCTGTTGACCGCCTTGTTCACCCTCGCCGTCATCGTCGCGGCGCTCGGTCCCGCCCTGGCACTGGTGCCTCTGCGTAGCCTTCGCTTGGTGGTCGGTGCGCTCCTTCTGGTCTTCGGCTTGCAATGGCTCCGCAAAGCCGTGCTGCGGGCCAGCGGCCACAAAGCACTGCACGACGAAACCAAGATCTTCCAGGCCGAACTCGCCGCAGCGCGTGCCGCGCGCGCCGGCCGGCGGGGATCGGTGCCCGACTGGTACGCGTTCACGCTGGCGTTCAAAGGTGTGCTCCTCGAGGGACTCGAAGTGGCCTTCATCGCGGTCACCTTCGGCAGCAACCAGCACAACCTGCCGCTAGCCGCTGTCGCGGCTAGTGCGGCGGTCGCGGTCGTCGCCACCGCCGGACTCGCGGTGCGCGCCCCTCTCGCGAGAGCCCCGGAGAACACCATGAAATTCACCGTCGGTGTCATGCTCACGGCATTCGGGATGTTCTGGGGCGCGGAAGGCGCCGGCGCCCGCTGGCCCGGCTCGGACGCGGCGCTGCTCGCTCTCGTCCCTGCCGTAGCGGTCTTCGCCCTCGGACTCGTCGCCGTCCTGCGCCGGATACCCCCTGCCCACGACGCCCCGTCGATCCCCGCCCTCCCCGCGGCGGCGAACTGACGTGACCGCCCGAGCCCGAGCCTTCCTCACCTTCAGCTACGACTTCGTCGTCGGAGACGACTGGCGGGTCGCGGCCGGCGTCGTCGCCGCCCTCGCCGCCACCTACGCGATCAGTACGACAGCCGCCCCCGCCTGGTGGCTACTCCCCACGGCGGTCCTCCTCCTTCTTCCCCTTAGCCTCCGGCGCGCGACACGACGACGTTGACCGCCCTCCGGCGGAGGTCCTGGGGTGGCGCTCGTATGCGGATCAGGCAGATCGCCCCGGCGAGAACCCAGGGATCGTCCGCGAAAGCCCACCCACCTCCACGAACGCTCCGGCCACGGCCCGCCGGCACCGCACACTGCAGCGTGACGGGCCGCGTGGGGACGCCATCCCGAGACCCGGTCGACAGCACCGACAACGCCCGTCTGCCCCGTCGGCGACAACCGCTCTTTTCCGGTCTGGACCGCGCCGGCTCCGCGAACTGCGTCCACTGGAGTGGAGAAACCGCACCCGGCCGCCCTGAATGCCTGCTACTCCTTCGATGGCTTGTCCCGCCACGTCACCCTCGCATGCCTGGCTCGGGCTTCATGGCATTCAGCCCACCGCGCCCAAAAGCCCCTGCGCCGGCCTGACACACAACGCGAGTCCGGACGCCACCTGCCAGGCCCTGCTGGAAGTCTGAACCAGCGCCAGCCGCTCCCAAGAACCGTCACCGAAACGAATTTTCCCAGTCCGCGCAGTCACCTAACACATTGCTATTGATGGGCTGACCCTTTCCGGACCGCTCCGAGCGAGACTCCCTTCCCCTGTGAACTTGCGCACGCTAGCAGGGAAACGCTATGTTGTAGCTAGCAGGACTAGAGCGCTCTAGGAAGAAGTCGATGTTGTTGTTACGGTCGCACCTTGAGGACCAGATGCGCCACAGCATCGACATTTTCCGGCGATCTTGGGACGCCGCAGTTCACCGACAAGCTGAAGGGGATGCGTTATGACAGAAGCCCGCGGTGGCAGTACCGACCGGATTACCGGGGAGGCGCAGCCCCCCGCGCCGAAACCGGCGGGCCCAGAGCCTGCGGCTCTTGCGTCAGGGCATCGCGGCGGTATTTTGCCCGGCGGCACCGAGTACCAAATCCAGGTGCCGGCGAACTGGAACGGCACCGTCATCAACGATCTGGACGCCGTGGACGCCCTCAACAGCATGTGCCCGCAGGCACGGTTTTTACTCGATCACGGCTATGCCTACTCCGGAACGACCCGGCGCTCTGACCGAAATGTCAATTTCGACCCCCGCGCGGAATGCGAGGAACAGGCGCAGGTCCTCGACATCTTCACAGCAGAATACGGGGCTCCGAGCTATGCCATCCAATTCGGCTGTTCCGGCGGCGGCCGGGTGGCCCTCCGTATGGCCGAGGGATATCCAGACCGCGTTGACGGTGCGATCTCCCTGAACGGCGTAGAGGGCATCGTGGTCTCCAACGACCGACTGGACCTTCTCTTCGCACTCAAGGCTTTGCTTGCGCCCGACAGCGACCTGCCGATCGTCGGCATCAGCGTTCAGGACAGCCAGAAGGCCCAGAAGGCCTGGGTCGAAATCTTGGACTCCGCACAGAAGACACCTAGTGGCCGGGCGAAGATTTCCCTGGCCGGCGCGCTCGCAAAGTGGCCGACCTGGGGCGGCATGGTCGCGGGTCTGGCGAGACCTGACCCGGACGACAAGGAAGCCGTTCAGCAGGCGATGATCAATTCAGTGATTCATGGTGCTATCTGGGCAACCGGAAACCGGCATATTTACGATGGTCCCGCCGGCGTGGTGTCGTGGAACACTGGAATCGACTACGAGTACTACTACGCTGACGCCGAACCGGATCAGAAAGAAATTGTGGGGGATCTCTACACCGACGCGAGGCTGAACCTTCAAAGTGATCTTAGTAGCGTCAATGCCTACCCGAGAATTACTGCCGCCGCAGGTGCCGTCGACCACTCGCGAGCGCGAGGACTGACCGGGAATCCCCAAATTCCTGTGCTGCAGATAAACACCGAAGGTGACTCTACCAGGTCGGCCGCAATGATGGCGGCATACGCCGAGGGAGTCACCAAGAACGGAAAGTCAGATCTCTACCGTCAGGCACTGATCGAGGCCTCCGGGCATTGCACGCACAATCCTTCCGAAATGGCGGCGGCGGTCGACACCATGATGGAGCGCCTGAAAACGGGCAGTTGGGGCGACAGAATCGACCCCGCGAGACTGAACGCGACAGGCAGAAGTTTCGGCCTCGGCGAACCACGATTCATCGCCACCGCGGGTCTTCCCACCCACGACAACCGAGCCTTCTTCCCTGACAGCGACTATCCCGGACCTCACTGAGCATAGTCGGAGCGAGATCAATCAGGATGACGATCTCGTTGCGTGCCACAGACGTTCCTGCTCGAAGTCTTTCCTCGTCATCTGTACGGCTTCACCGTCGGAGACGACTGGCGGGTCATCGTCGGCGTCGCCGTGCCTCTCGGCGCTACCCTCACGATCAGCGCCACCACTACAGCCTGGTGGCTAATCCCGACCGCCCTCCCGCTCCTGCTCTCCGACAGCGTCCGGCAGTCACGTCGAGGACACGGACTTCACCGTGTCGCTATCGCTCGGTCGTTACGTGATAGGAGCGCATTTCTATCAGTCCGGATCTCCATTTCTTCGCATGTACCTTGCGGATGCAATGAGGCCATACCGACGAAATTCACCGGCAATGTCCAGAAGGCCGCCCGACGGTCTCCCCTGGAGCTACCCCCAGCCCGGCCGACACGAATATGCCTTTCGCGTTCCACGCAGTCCCGCACAGACAACGGAGCATCGAACATGAGACCGCGCCACACCCAACGCCGAATAATATTACTGGCCGCGGCGGCCATCGTCATCGCCGTCACGGGCTGCAGCACCGCCAGTAAGAGTGCACCGACCGCGTCCCCCACAGTCACGCTCGCCGCACCCCCGGCCCCGCCGATCGCCCCGGGCGTGACCGCCGACAGCATCAAGATCGGCTTCGTCTTCCCCGACCTGTCCGTCGTCAAGCAGTACATCCATATCGACCACGGCGACTACAAAGCCACCTTCCAGGCACTGATCGACAAGGTCAACGCCGCTGGAGGCATCGACGGCCGCAAGATCATACCGGTGTACGGCGCGGTCAATGTCCTCTCACCGGCCGGCGCCAGCGACACCTGCGTCCACCTCACCCAGGACGAGAAGGTCTTCGCCGTGCTCGGCAGCCTCAACGCCGACGACGTGATGTGCTACGTCCAGACCCACAAGACAGCCGTCGTCGGCGGCGACCTCACCGCGCAGCGCTACGCCAAAGCCCAGGCGCCCTGGTTCTCCGACTCCCGTGACGGCGACCAGGCAGGCGACGGCATCAAGCTGTTCGCCGCCGACAACGCCCTCGCAGGCAAGAAGGTCGCGGTGATCGGGTACGCCGCCGACCAGAACGCCATAAAGACGGTTGTGTCACCGGCGCTCAACCGCCTCGGCATCACCCCGGTGTCCACCGCCATCCTCGACGCCCCCCTCAGCGACCCAGCCGCGGTCGCCCAGCAGACCGGCGTGTTCATCCAGAGATTCCAGTCCGCCGGCGCCGACAACGTGATCGTCGTCGGCGGAGCCTCAACCGAGTTCCCCGCCCAGCTCGAGAAGACCTCCTACCGCCCCCGACTCCTGTTCACCGACGTCAACCAAGCCGAGGCGTACACCACCGACAGCAGCAAGCACGACTTCAGCACCGTGCGCAACGCCGAAGCGCTCGGCGTGAACACCAACGACGCCGACCCGAGCAACCTGACATGCATCAACACCGTCGAATCGGCCATACCCTCCCTCAAAGGCAAAATCCTGGCCTCATCCAACGCGCGGCCCGGCTCCCCGACACCCGTGACATCCGAACGCGACGCATGCAGCACCCTCGCGATCTTCATGGCCATCGCTGAGAAAGCCGGTAAGAACCTCACCTACCAGACCTTCGAAAAAGCCGGCTTCGCGCTCGGCTCCTTGCACATCCCCGCCTACGTCGACACAGCGACCTACAGCCAGAACACACCAGCCGGCCAGATCCCGGCCCGCCTGTTCACCTACAACCCGGCAACAGGAAAGTTCGACGTCGCCACCAGATGAGCCACCTTTCCGCAGCGGGCTGTTGTGGGCGGAAGTCGGCCAAGGAGGTGACGGCGGCGCGTTGCCGCTCTGATCGATCACCTGGTCATCCGGTGCTCGCAGCCGCTGCGGATACGGACCGAACTGGACGACCGGCAGGAACGGCTCGATGAACGTCCACTCGGCATGTGTCACCTGGTCACGCGTCACCCACGACCCACGACAAGCTACCGGATCAACCTGCGGCTAGACCGACTCCACCCGACAGATCACCACCAGGTACGCGCCCTAGACCACTATGTCGCTAAGCAGCGGTGAGTTGCTCGCGGGCCAGCCCCCGTCACGGCCTAATAGTTCCTCCAGCCGTGCCCCCTTCCCCCCGGATGCGCTACCCACTGCGGCCACCGCAGCCTTCTCGTCGTGTCGCACAAACACGAAGACGGCGCGGTGGCCGCCCCACACCACACGCCACGCCGCGTCCCAGCAGAAACCGCGCGGCGATCGCCGCCGCCGTAGTACTACGCCGGGTCGTCGCCGTCGGAGGAAATCGGTTCGTGCCCCAATCGCGGAACACGACTGCCCGAGGATTACAAGAACGGCCGCAAAAGCAGCACGAGCGGCGCACCGCATCTCTGAACCGTGGATCGCGATCGGGACGCGACGGCACGAGCCCAACTTTCGTACCGTCCCTCAGCCACATAACGTGTTAGGAGAGTCGGTTGATCCGTACATCGGTCAGCGACGGCCGGTTCTTACACCGGAGAACGGACGTGCTCCCGGAAGGCTTCGGCGAGGTTGACGGCGCGCGAGCGCCGGAGAGGTCGCGCGCCGCTGCGTCGCTATCTTTGGGCCTCTTGCCGAGAATTCGGGGCAGGACGTCGACGAACCGCCGGTTGGCCCGTGGCACGTTCGTCGCGATGCTTGTCCTGATCGGGATGGCCACTGTGGCGTGCGGAGGCGATTCGGCCACGCATGCGGGGGCCGCGCAGACAACTCCGGTGGCCACGGCGCCCGCTGGTGACGTGCCGGTCCCGACGGTCGTCGGGCAGCTCACGGGCGGAACTCCGGCCGTCCCCATGAACGCTATGCCCGCCGACCTCCGCCAACGATTTCACTACTCCGAGACCGAGTTCGCCATCGAGGGAACCGCGCGGACGTTCACTCCGGTCGGCCCATTGAACGCTGACGGCCACTGGACAGTGAAAGCCACCGGCGGCGCCCACTACCGCACCCGGCTGCTGGTCCGCACTCCGGCCGATCCGAAGAAGTTCAACGGGACGGTCTTCGTCGAATGGCTGAACGTCAGCTCCGGTCAGGACCTCGACCCCGAGTTCGTCTTCGACCACGAGGCCCTTCTAGCTGAGGGAGCCGCCTATGTCGGTGTCTCCGCGCAGGCGTTGGGTGTGGTGGGCCAAGGCACGGCAGCCGTATCCGTCCAGGGCATCAGTACGAAACCGCTGATCGAGCAGAACCCAGCCCGGTACGCCGGACTCACCCACCCGGGTGACGACTACTCCTACGACATCTTCTCCCAGGCCGCCGCGGCGATCCGCTTCCCGAAAGGCCCCGCACCACTCGGTACGCTGCATCCAAAGAAGCTGATCGCGCTCGGCGAGTCGCAGTCCGCGTTCCGCATGGTCAGCTACGTCAACGCGGTGGCGCCCCTAGCGAAGATCTTCGACGGATACATGATCCACAGCCGGCCCGCCTCCGCCGCTCAGGTGCTCACGAGCGCTCCCGTTGCGATTCCTGCCGACACGATCGTGCGGAGCGACACCACGGTCCCGGTAATGATCATGCAGGCCGAGGGTGACCTGTTCGGCCGGCTGCACGCGATCCTCGCCCGGCAGGACGACTCGCGCACCATCGTCACCTGGGAAATGGCCGGTACCGCGCACGGCGACCTCAGCGGGGTCAACTACCAGGTGAGATCAATCGCGGAGTGGAACCCCACGGCCGCCATCGGTGTCAATGCCGGCGCTGCCGTAAGCGGCTTGTGTGGCGGCCCGATCAACGACGGCCCAGAGGACCAGATCGTGGGGGCGGGCCTGGCGGCGATGACAGCATGGGTGGCCGACGGGACCAGACCACCGGTCGCGCCGCGGCTGCGGGTCACTGACGACAACAGCGCCGTCGCGCGAGACCAGTTCGGCATCGCGCTCGGTGGAATCCGGAACCCCGCTGTGGACGTGCCGATCGCCACCAACAGCGGCGAGCCCAGGACGGCCTCCAGCGTCGTCTGCGTCCTGTTGGGCAGCTCAACCCCGTTCGACAAAGCCAGGGTCGCGTTGCTGTACCCGACACACGCCGACTACGTCTCGAAGGTCACCGAGTCCGCGGGCGCCGCCGTCAGGGCCGGTTTCCTGCTGCCATCCGACCGGGACGCCGCCATCGCCGCCGCCGAGCACTCTGCGGTTCCCTGAACGGGACGACATCGATCGTGACGAAACCGCTGGGGCAAAAGATGGTCGGGATAGTCCGAACGATGCTGAGATCACAGGGTGGCGGTTGAGTCGTCGGACAAGAATCACCTGCGTTGGCAGCGTTTCGTCGTACTGGGTCCCTGTCGCGGGCCGGGTAGCTCGGGGAATCTCACCCCCGGGTTACCCGGCCCTGTCGTGGTGCCGCTCGTCGCCTTGCCCCGCGTCGGTCGCTGCGATCGAGCTGGCGGACCGTAGCCGGTTCCTCGCCCCTGAGGCCGTTATCGGCGATCTCAACACTTGACTGCTGTCCGCAGCGCCGATGTCGCCCCCGATGTCCATCCGATGGGTCCACGCCCTCGCAGAGAGCCAGCATCACGGGCACGCGGCCCGGCAAACATCCACGCTCCGACCGCCTAGGCGTCGGTGCCAACGGGCGGCGGGCGAGGGTACGGCCATATCCCCGCCACCGTAGGCGGCGGGGTCCCGGGCGTCGGCTCTGTCAGCTCCCGTTCTACACAGGGGTCAGCTGGCGCCGATCTGGGAATCCGTTGCGTCAAAGGGTTACCTCTACAGCGCGTGGTCACGGCGAGTGAGATCCGCTGCGAGGGTGCTGACGCCCGCCCGGCCGGTCTGATGCGCGAGAACATGATCAGTTCTCGCGCATCAGATCCGTTCCAGCGATGCTGTTGCTGTATTGCCGTCCCGATCCCAGGCCAACCTTGGGGTGGCTCGCGGCGCGGGCGTGGTGTGAGCTGGCGCGAATCGACCTAGGCGACGGTGAGAACACGGCTGGTGGCAGACCTTGCGAGCAGCGGAGTTCCTGGGAACGCAGGGAGTTGTCTCAGCGGATCCTCCTGCGACTGGAACTCCGCTGTCTATCTCGGCCCAGTTGCCGGACCTCGCCGTGGCCGCCACTGCCACGCGCGGCCACGGCACCCTCGCGGCTCTTGCTCTCCAGGGGTTTCAGCCCCGGGGCCGTTCTCGCCGTTCAGGCATGAGTTCCGAGCGTATGGCGACGGCACCCGAGGGGCCGGACCGGGCGATTGAGGTGGCCGGCAGACAGCTCCGTTCTGCGTGCGCGACGCACCCGGGGAGCGTCCGCGGCGGGAGTGGCACCTCGGCGGGTGCTGCGGTCAGCGCAGCGGTGTGCCGTCTTCGAGGTAGGCGGTCTCACCGGCCGCGCGAGCTACCAGGCACGCGGCGACGCGCCGGGCGAGCAGCGGGACCATCAACCCGGGCAGTTGGTCGAGGGTCGCGAACGTCCACGCGGCCAGTTCCTCGGCAGGCAACTGGATCGCCGCGGCGTCGATCGGAGTGAGCCGCCCGCCGTCGAACACGACGATCAGCCCCTCGGTGCGTTCGCGTGTCGGCGGCACCCAGTCGACCGCGAGAAGGCCGCCGAGCGGCCGGTCGAGGCTCAGTTCTTCAAACAATTCCCGCCGGGCCGCTGCGTGCGGGGATTCGTCCTGTTCGACGACACCGCCCGGGAGATCCCAGCCTGGCCGGTACGTCGGCCGCGCGATCAGGACCCGGTCGTCGTCGTCCACGAGCACCACCGCGGCGGCCATCCGCTTACGCGGCAGCCCACGCTGCCATTCGAGCGCAGGCGAATCGGCAGCAATGTCCACGGTCGTCACCGTAGCGGGCCTCGGTCACGTCGCCGGTGAGCGCGGCACACGAGCCAACCCGACAGCTCCGACCACGGCGAGGATGGCCCCCAACCACAGACCGAGCCGATGTCCGCCGCCGCGCCTGTCGGCCGTTTCGGGTGATGGCTGTCGATCTTTAGTCGCTCTACGCCAGCCGTTCGTGTGGCCTCCGTATGCTTCCGGCGTGCAGATCATGGCGGTAGGACCGCAGGCAGGCGGCCTGATCGCGATCGGCGCGCAGGCGACCGGGATCCTGGCCATCGGCCAGAGCGCCACCGGCGTCCTGGCGATCGGCCAGCTGGCGACCGGCGTGGTGGCCATCGGGCAGGTCGCCACCGGCGTCGTCGCCATCGGCCAGCTGGCCCGCGGTGGACTCGTGGTGGGCCAGCTGGCGCTGGGCTTGGTGTCCTTTGGCATGCTCTCGATAGGCGTGTGCTGGTCGGCCGGCCTGGTCGGGATCGGTGCCTTTTCCGGTCCGGGCTTCATCGTGAGCCTGTTCGGGCGCCTGGTCCTACGACGGCTTCCCGGCCGGGCTATCGGGCTACCGCAGGTCACGGGGCAGCGTCCCTCCGGCGGTGCGAACCCCAAAGTGACACCCGGCGGAGCGATCGAACTGGCGGATGCCAGCCGTGCGCCCAGGCTGGTGACGGCCGCGAGTCTCACGCCGCGACGGCTGGCAGTCGGGGTAGCCGTATCGGTTGCCATCGCCGTGGTGTGGTGGTTCGGGGCTGGAGCGTCACTGGTTGACGCCCTGACCCCCGGCGCATCCAAGGGCGTCTCGATCGAGGCGCCTCAGGAAGGCTGATCGAACGGCCAGATCTGGATGGACCCAACGGGGAGCCAGCGAAGCAACTCGCCAGCGGTTGCGTGCTTTGGTAGGGCCGCGCCGTCGGTCGGCCGGAGGCGCCTGCCGCGGGCTACGTGAAGAGGGGCGGAATCCAGATCTTCCCGATGTCGACCTCCTTGTCTTTGGACGGACCTGGCGGACCTGGCGGTCCGGGGGGCCCGACCGGCCCAGCGGGTCCGACCGGCCCAACGGGTCCCGCCGGTCCGGCAGGCCCAGCCGGTCCCGCAGGCCCCGCAGGTCCGGCAGGCCCAGCAGGCCCGGCAGATCCGGCAGGCCCAGCCGGTCCGGGTGGGCCGGCGGGGCCTGTGCCGGAACGTAGGGGGGTCGAGGTGGTTGAAGGCTTCGAGGTCACTGTGGCTCCGGACGCTGGTGTCGCGCTCGCGGTTGCCACGTTCTCGACCTTCCCAGCGGCGACGTCGGCCTGGGTGGTCGTGTAGTCGGCCGTGCAGATTGTCATCGCCGCGGCGGCCAGTGTCGCCACTGGGCAGTCCACGGCCGACAGGCCGGGCATCGGGTCGTTCACCGCGAGGTTGGTGAGCGTGACAGTGCTGCGGTTGTTGATGAGGTACAGGTACGTCAGTCGCTCACCCGCGGCGGTGAAGGACGTGGCGTTGACGATCTTCACCAGCGACAGGACCGGTACCGACAACGTCGCGATCGACGGCTCGGAGACGACCGGCGGACCCGACGGTGGCGTGCCCGCCGCCCACGCGCTGTTGCTCAGTGTGCCCTTTTCGGCGTCGGCCTGGGTCGTCACGTAGCTGGCGGTGCAGGTCGTCGCCCCTCCCGGAGCCAGGTTCGCCGCGGCACAGCGCACCGGTGACACACCTGCCAGGGCGTCGACGACGAACACGTTGGTCAGCGGCTGGCTGCTGGTGTTCGTCGCTACGTAGGTGAAGTCGATCGGCTCGCCCGGGCCCGTGAACGACGTCTGGGCCACGGACTTCCGCAGTGAGATCGTCTCCCGCGGCAGCAGGGTCGCGGACGTCACCGCGGGCGCCGAGATCACCGGTGGTCCAGACGAAGGCTGCCCGGTCACTACCGCCAGACTGTCCACCGATCCCCGGGCGACGTCCTGGTCCGTGATGCTGTAGTCGGCGGTGCAGGACATCGTCACGCCGGGCAGCAGCCCGTCGACGGGGCAGGAGATCGACCCGGTTTTCACAGCCTCGGTGATCCTGATCTTCCCCAAGGGGACATTGCCGGTGTTCGTCACCAGGTAGAGGTAGTGCAGCACCTGCTGGGTGACGGGGACGGTGGCCGGAGCCACCTGCGCCACCAGGGCGATGCCGGGATTCGGCGGCTCGACGGGACGGCCCGGTGTCGTCGTGACCGCCGGGGCGGAGACGACCGGCGGCGAGCCGGCCGCCGCTCCGTACGCGAACGCGTCGTTGCGGACCTGGCCGACGTTCACGGCGGCCTCGGTCGTGAGGTAGGAGGCGGTACAGGTCATCGCCGCGCCCGGGGCCAGGGCCGTCGCCGGGCAGGCAACCGGCGTCAGCCCGGGCAGGCCGTCCACGACGTGGACGCCGGACAGGCCGACCGGACCGGTGTTCGTCACCAGGTAGGAGTAGTCCAGCCGCTGACCCGCGCCGACGAACTCGGCCGGCGTGGCGGACTTGGCCAGGGAGATCGCACCGACTGTCGGGGGAACGGGCCCGGCACCCTGGGCCCGCCCGACGGCCACCAGGGGCGGCAGGGTGTACAACTCGCCCGATGGCGTGGTGGCGACGAGGCGGGTCGCGTCCGCGATGAAGCCGGCGTCGATGTCGGCCTGAGTCGCGACGGTCTTGACCATGCAGAAGAAGGTGTTGTTGATCGGGCCGCCGGCGCTGGCTGGCGGCACCGTCTTGGCGCAGAGCACGCCAGCGGCAGGGGCGGCCTGTGACGACTCCAGCGTGACGTCGGTCAGCGTGACGTTTCCGTTTCGGACCAGCTGGTAGGTGAAGGTGACCGGATCACCGGCCTTGCTGAACGAGGAGGTGCCCGCGAATCCCATCTGGAGGCTCGGGTTCTGGTCGGCGTGCGCGAGCACCGTCGTGGCCGCCGACGTCCAGCTGCCGGTGGCGAGCCGTCCGGTGACGACGGCACCGATGTAGATCGATCCACGGTCCACGTCCGGCTGGAGGACGAGTGTCAGGCTGTCGCAGTTCATCGACGCACCGGGGGCGAGTTCCCGCGCCGTGCAGGAGATCTGGGTATTCGGCGCTGTCACCTGCGGGATGGAGATCTCACTCAGCGGCACGGTACCGGTGTTGGTGACGACGAAGGTGATGGTCAGTTGAGAGGACGGGAAACCACGCGGGATAGCGAAGACGGGCGAGACCGCCGGGCCCGCGATGCTGATCGATCCGGCCGGGGGTGGGAGCGTCGAGCTGGCGGAGCTGTGCGCCGGCGCCGAGGTCACCGGGGGGCCGGACGGCGGCGTGCCGTTCGCGACGGCCGTGTCCTCGATCTGCCCGCGGTCGACGTCCGCCTGGGTCGTCACGTAGGTGGCGGCGCAGGTAGTGGTCGCCGCCGGTGCCAGCTCCGTGGCCGTGCAGGTCACCGGCGACACGCCGGCGAGTGCGTCGTGGACGACGACGTTCGTCAGCGGTGTGTCACCGCTGTTCGTCACCAGGTAGGAGTAGTCGAGCGTCTGACCGACGCCGGAGAAGGAGCTTGGCGCCACCGACGTGGCCACCGTGATCGCGGGAACCAGCGGCGCGGCGGCAGTCGACGGACCGCCGGGACCGGGTGGCGTGACGGCCATGGCCGGGGCCACGGTCGCTGTCAGCACGGTGAACGCGACCACGGCCGTCACGAGCCAGGCCAGCGGGCCCGCGGATCCGGCCGGCGCGAGCAGACCCGCCCGGCGGCGCGGTGGACGACTCGACATGCTCGCTCCTCGGCCTGGCCGCCCGCGGACGCCCGAGACTGCGACGGGCCGGCAGCAGGCGTCGATGGACCAGCACAGCACGGTCGTGCGTCACACCTGGTGATGCGACCTTCGGCGAGAATTACACAGAGTGATCGAGCGTCGGTGGAACTCGTGCTCGGCGCGTCGTCGTCGCTCATCCGCCCGAGATCCGCGTAGTGGAGAGTCCGCCGGGCCGCGCGACCTACAGGCTGCGGAAGCTGCTCGCCGACTCCTGAGCCGCTCATCGGAGACCTGGGCCACCTCGTCGACAGGCTGACCGCCCGCGCCGGCCGCCTCGTCGCCTGCTGGGGAACAACGACGGGCGCGAAGTCGAGCCGTCCCAGCCAGCGCCGGCGACGGTGTCTAGTTGGGGGCGCCGGCCTGGCGGTAGGCGACTCCCGCCGGGTTCGGGTTGCCCTGCGGGTCATAGAGGCCGGTGAGGCTGCCCGGGGTCGCTGGGAGGGCGAACCAGGCGTACCGGCCTACGAAGGGCAGGCTTTCCAGCATCGTCGTCGAGGCGGTCACGAACTCGGCCTGCTGCTGCGTCGACGGCGCCCGAGCCGAGCCGCCGGAGAAGTCCATCAGCGCGTACTCGGTGAGCCAGATCGGTAGGTGGTAGCGGTCGTAGACCGCCTGCAGGTAGGACCGCAGCTGGCCGACGGCGCGGGTGGAGTCGAAATCACCTCCGTACCAGTGCAGGGCGATGAAGTCGACGCGGTAGCCGCGCTGGCGGGCGCCGGCCATGAACCGGTCCAGCCAGCCGCCCGGGTCGGCGCCGCCGGCGGCGACCGCGGGGCTGCCGAGCTGTCTGCCGGTGGCTTGTAGTTGCGGCCACAGGTCGAGGGCCTGGTCGACGGTCATGTTCGCCTGGCCGCCGAGGTCCGGCTCGTTGAAGCCGAGCAGCGTGTCACCGGCGGCCGCGGCCTGGGCCAGCGTCGCCGGGTTGACCGATCCGGCACCCCAGATCATCGGCACGAACCGGGTGCCCGCCGGCGGCGTCACGGCCCCGGGCGTCGCGGCCCAGTTGTAGAACCAGGACACTCCAACGTCACTCAGTGCCTTCTGCAGGCCGCCGAAACTCCAGACGCTGACGCCCTTGCGCGCCGAGCCCGCGCCCGGCGGTCTAGGCGGCGCGACGGTGACCGTGGGCCGGGGGGACGGTGTGGCCGAGGGTGTCGGCGTGGCTGAGGGCGCCAGCGTGCCCGCGAGTGTCGGCGTGGCCGTCTCCGACGGCCCGGTGGTCGTCGGAGGCGGCGCGGCACGGGACGTCGACGGCTGCGCCGAGCCGGGGCCGCCGGTCGATCCGGCCAGCGGCACCCTCGTGCCGGGCGCGCAGCCCGCGAGGGCGAGAACGACGACGGTGGCGGCCACCAGGCCCAGCCAGCCCCGCGCCCACCGCCACGGCCGGCGCCGACGGCCCGGCCGCCGTGGTCCTCGGGCCGCCGCCGGTCCGAGGCCGGCCGGCGACTCGCGGCCGTCCGTTCCGGAATGCAGGAAGCCGTCGCCGGCCCCCGTACCTACCCGCATAGCCTCTCCTCACCGTGGTGACGAACTGGCTGTGCGTCCGGCCGACCCCATGCCCCTGAGCCGATGCCCCTACGGCGCGAACACGCTAAAACGGATGAATTCGATCAATATTCGCATAGCCGTCGGCGTGCCCGGCCACCACCCGTGCCCGTGACCAACCGGCGGGCCGGCGTCACCTTCCGGCGCTGGTGATCAGGGCGGTCCGGAGGTCCGTCACCGGATCTACGTCGGCACCACGATCGCCGCGATCGCGCAGGCCGCAGACCTCCCGGCGCAGACGATCTACTTGACGTTCGGCGGCGCCCTGATCACACAGCTGCTGCCTTAGAAGCCCGTCCAAGGGACGGGCGCGGGGCCCCGGGGGGGGCGGGGGGGCGGGGGGTGGTTGGGTTTTGGTGCGGGGCCCCCCGGGGGGGGCCACCCGCACGCACC
>NZ_JADWYX010000148.1:12568-20973 GCF_016786355.1 Frankia sp. AgB1.9 | reverse complement strand
CCCCTTTCCCCCCGCCCCCCCCCCCCCCCCCCCCCCCCCGCGGGCCGCCCCCCGGGGGGCCCCGGGGGGGCCCCGACGGTCGGCTACTGGTAGTACTGCGAGCAGTTGGCCAGGGCGACAGCCACGGTCGCGTCCTGCGCCTCCTTGGTGGACAGCGCCGCCCACGCCGCCGCGGAGTACCGCTGCTGGAGACCGGCCAGGACGCAGCTACACCAGTCCGGGCCCTGGCCGCTGGTGTTGAGGCAACTGGACCCGAAGCTGGCGAGAGACGGCTGCGACCCACCGGCCGGGGCGGCGGTAGTCGGGGCGGCCATGGTCGGGGCAGTCGTGGTCGGCCCAGCATCGCTGGGGGCGGCGGCGATCGCCGCGGTCGGACCGGCCGTTGCGGGGACGACAGCGACAGCCGTGGTCGGCCTGGCCTCGGTAGGGGCGACAGCGACGGTCGTCCGGGGCGCGCGCGGGGTGGAGGGAACGCGCCGCGTCGAGACAGGACTTGCCGGCGGCGCCGCGGCCAGGGCGGCGATCGACGGCTGGGCCGGGATCGAGGAAGGGGCCGCGATCGGGGCCGTACTGGTGGCCGCGGCGGCACTGGGGTCCACGGCCGCGGTCGAGGTGGGCGTGGTCGTCGCGGCAGAGGCCGCCGCTACGTCGGCGCCCTGGCTGCAGGCGGTCAGGGACATCCCGGCGCCGACCAGCAGGACCAGCGATGCCGCGGCCCCGGCGGTCAACCCGGCAAGCCGCACGCGCCCGGACAGCCGCGGGCCTCGGCCGGAGCCGACGCGTGTGCCCGGAGCGCGCGGCCGAAGAGCGGGCTCAACGGGAAGATCCTGCCCGGGCACGGGCCAACCAGGCACCGGCGCAAGGCGTGTCGCCTCGTCGTCGTCCGATCCTGGCACCTTCGCTAACTCGACCATTGGCCGCTGACCGCCCCTATCCAGGAGATGGGCGTCCGATATATCCGGCTACGCCACAGGGATCGCACTTATAGCACTCGGACCAGCGGCGATGCGCGGAACGCGTCCGCGCGAGCTTCCCAGGCTCCACTGGCTGCTGCCGCACCTCGACGGCCAGACCCCGCGTCGCGACCTCGACGAGTAGCGTCTGGCCCGCATATCGGACGACCGTCCGCAAGCTTCGGCGCGACGGTCACGGCGCCGAGGAGGCGCGAGATGAGCCAGTCGGTGGCGAACCCGGCGACGGAGGCCTACCGGGCGGCCCGCGACCAGTTGCTCGCGCTCGGCCACGACTACCAGCAGGCCGTCGACACCTTCCGCTGGCCGGACCTGGGCGCGACCTTCAACTGGGCCGTCGACTGGTTCGACGCTGTCGCCCGGGAGCGGCCCGACTCAGCGGCGCTGGTAGTCGTCGAGGAGGACGGCCAGCGGGCGTCGCTGACCTACGCCGAGCTGAGCCACCGGTCGAGCCAGGTGGCGCGTTGGCTGTCCCAGGCGGGCGTCGGCCGGGGCGACCGGGTGATGCTCATGCTCGGCAACCAGGTCGAGCTCTGGGAGTCGATGCTCGCGATCATGAAGCTGGGCGCGGTCATCATGCCGACGACGACCGCTCTCGGCCCGGCCGACCTCGCCGAGCGCCTCGCCCGCACCGACGCCCGCCACGTGATCGTCGACGCCTCCAGCCAGGCCAAGTTCGACCAGCTGCCGGCCGGGCTGACTCGGATCGTCGTGCGCGGGGACGCCGTCCCGGAGCCCGGCTGGCTGCGCTACGAGGACGCCTACGCGATCGCGGCGCCGAACGTCGGCCATCCCGGTACCGCGCCGGACGACACCCTGTTGCTCTACTTCACCTCGGGCACAACCAGCCGGCCCAAACTGGTCGAGCACACCCAGGTCTCGTACCCGGTCGGCCATTTCACGACGATGTACTGGATCGGGCTGCGGCCCGGGGACGTACACCTCAACATCAGCTCGCCAGGCTGGGCGAAGCACGCCTGGAGCTCGTTCTTCGCGCCGTGGAGCGCCGAGGCGACGATCTTCGTCTACAACTACACCCGGTTCGACGCGGCGGCGCTGCTCGGCCAGCTGCGCGCCGAGGCCGTCTCGACGTTCTGCGCCCCGCCGACCGTGTGGCGGATGCTGATCCAGGCCGACCTGTCCGCTGGCCGGCCACCCGGGCTGCGCGAGCTGCTCGGCGCGGGTGAGCCGCTGAACCCCGAGGTCATCGAGCAGGTCCGCGCCGCCTGGGGGCTGACGATCCGCGACGGCTTCGGCCAGACCGAGATGACGCTGGCCGTCGGCAACACCCCCGGCTGCGCGGTGAAGCCCGGTTCGATGGGCCGTCCGTCGCCCGGGTACCCGGTGGTGCTCGTCGACCCGCTCAGCGGGGCCGTGAACGGCGCCGAAGGCGAGATCTGCCTCGATCTGCGGTCCGGCGGCCGGCCGCTGCCGTTGATGACGGGCTACACCGACGACCCGGCCCGCGACGCCGAAGCCAACGCCGGCGGTTTCTTTCACACCGGCGACGTCGCCAGCCGCGACGAGGACGGCTACATCACCTTCATCGGCCGTACCGACGACGTGTTCAAGGCCTCCGACTACAAGATCAGCCCGTTCGAGCTGGAAAGCGTGCTCATCGAGCATCCGGCGGTCGCCGAGGCCGCGGTCGTTCCCGCTCCGGACCCGTTGCGGCTCGCGGTGCCGAAGGCCTACGTCACCCTGAGCGCCGGCCACCCGCCGGACCGGGACACCGCGCTGTCGATCCTGCGGTACGCCCGCGAGCACCTGGCCCCGTTCCAGCGGGTCCGCCGCCTGGAGTTCGCCGAGCTGCCCAAGACGATCTCCGGGAAGATCCGCCGCGTCGACCTGCGCGAACAGGAGAACACCCGCGCCGACGGGGCCAGCACGGCCGAGTGGCGCGACGACCAGTTCCCCGAGCTGAAGGGCTGACCGGCAGACCGGCTGACGGCGGCGTGAACCGGCCCCGCCAAGGTCAGTCCGCCGTGACGAGCGGTCCGTCTATGGTGCGAAGATCGGTGGTGTGACGGCTTCGGGGGCTGCGCCGCCAGCGGACGGGTGGGACTTCTTCGTCTCCTACACGGGCGCGGACCGGCTCTGGGCCGAGTGGGTGGCCTGGCAGCTGGAAGACGCCGGCCATCGGGTTCTGATCCAGGCGTGGGACTTCGTCCCGGGGACGAACTGGCAGATCAAGATGGACGAGGGCGTTCGCCGTGCCACCCGGACGATCGCGATCCTGTCCAACGCCTACCTGCAGTCCGTCTACGGCCAGGCCGAGTGGCAGGCAGCGCACGCAGCCGACCCCAAGGGCTTCGCCCGCAAGCTGCTGCCCCTGCGCGTCGAGGACTGCGAACGCCCCGGCCTGCTCGCCGGTGTCGTCTCCATCGACCTGTTCCCCCTGGCCCAGGACGACGCCCGCGACCACCTGCTCGACCGGATCCGCCACGCCCTCACCGGCCGCGCCAAGCCCACCAGCGCCCCGGCCTACCCGATAGCCCCGCGACCCGCCCCACCCGTCGCCGAACCCACCTTCCCCCCACCGGTCAGGCCGGCACCGGCCTCGTCCCTCCACGGCGCCCGACTCGTCGGCCAACCCCTCACCGGCCATGTCCAGGCCGTGTGGTCGGTGGCGTTCGCGGCCGACGGCCACCTCCTCGCCACCGGCAGCGAGGACAGGACGGTCCGGCTGTGGGACGTCACCGACCCCGCCAACGCCCGCCAGCTCGGCCAGCCCCTCACCGGCCACGCCGACACCGTGAAGGCGGTGGCCTTCGCGGCCGACCGCCAGATCCTCGCCACCGGAGGCGAAGACCGGGTTGTCCGGCTGTGGGACGTCACCGATCCGGCCAACCCTCGTCAACTCGGCCAGCCCCTCACGGGCCACTCCGGCGGCGTGAAGTCGGTGGCGTTCGCGGCCGACGGGCGCACGCTTGCCACCGCCAGCTTCGACCGGACGGTACGGCTGTGGGACGTCACCGACCCGGCCAACGCCCGCCAACTCGGCCAGCCCCTCACCGGCCACACCGATACCGTGAGGTCAGTGGCGTTCGCGGCCAAGGGCAACATCCTCGCGACCGGCAGCGAACACAGGACGGCGCGGCTCTGGGACGTCAGCGACCCAGCCAACGGCCGTCAGCTCGGCCAGCCGCTCACCGGCCACAACCGCGCGGTCAAGTCGGTGGCGTTCGCGGCCGACGGCCGCACCCTTGCCACCGGCAGCTTCGACCGGACGGTACGGCTGTGGGACGTCACCGACCCCGCCAACCCACGTCAATTCGGCGAACCCCTCGTCACCGGCCACACCGGCGGCGTGTGGTCGGTGGCGTTCGCGCCCGAAGGCCACCTCCTCGCCACCGGCAGCGAGGACGAGACGGTACGGCTCTGGGACGTCACCGACCTGGCCGACCCTCGCCAGCTCGGCGAACCCCTCACCGGCCACACCCGCGCCGTGTGGTCGGTGGCGTTCGCGCCCGACGGCCCCACGCTCGCCACCGGCAGCGGCGACCACACGGTTCTGCTCTGGCAGACCTACTGAACCGGACGCAGTGTCAGTCGCGATCACGCGGTAATTGGCCGGCGGCGGGAACGACGCGGGCGGGCCGGCGGTTGCGCATGGGAGCGGACGAGGGAAGAGATGAGGCACTCATGACGACCACGACCGGCTCGACCACCACAACCCCGGTGACCTCTGCTACCAACGACAAGGCCGGTCTGCCGGAGGTGGGCACCGCCAAGCCGTCGGCGGCGAACGCCCGCGGCCGGGTGCACGCCGAGCAGGCGCACAAGCGGGTGCGGGCGTTGCTCGCCGGTCATGTCGTCGTCGACACGATCCGGCCGGTCCTGGTCTGGGAAGGGCCGCACTACCCCGTGTACTACGTGCCCGCCGAGGACGTCCGGGCCACGCTGGAGCCGAACGGGAAGACCGTGCGCTCGCCGAGCCGGGGCGACGCCGTCCGCCACGACGTGGTGATCGGCGGCCACCGGGCCGAGGACGCGGCCGGCACCTACCCCGACTCGCCGATCCCCGAGTTCCAGGGCCTGGTCCGCCTCGACTGGGACGCGATGGACATCTGGCTGGAGGAGGACGAGATCGTCTACGGGCATGCCCGCAACCCGTACCACCGGGTAGACGTGATGGCCGGCTCGCGGCACGTGACCGTCGAGATCGGCGGGGTGACGGTCGCCGACTCGGTCCGCCCGGTGGTCCTGTTCGAGACCGGGCTGCGGCCCCGGTACTACCTGCCGCTGACCGATGTGAAGACCGAGCTGCTGCGCCCGTCGGACACGGCCACCCACTGCCCCTACAAGGGCACCGCCGGCTACTTCTCGGTCGAGGTCGACGGCAAGGTCCACGAGGACGTCGTCTGGATCTACCGGACCCCGCTGCCCGAGAGCATCAAGGTGGCCGGCCTGGTCTGCTTCTACGACGAGAAGGTCGACGTCTACGTCGACGGCGCCCACACCTGAGCCGGCGGGCGTCAGTCCCGCCGTTGGAAGGGCGAATCGGGAACCATCGCGTCGGTCCGGACGACGCGATGGGCGAACAGCCACCGTCCCTCGGCCGGCACCAGGACGTCCCGGTAGCGGCCCCAGTGGTCGAGCCCGGCGGCGGTCAGGACCGCGAAGTAGGCGGACGTCCGGATCCGCTCCGGGGTGACCTCTTCGAACCGCAGGTTGGTCAAGAAGTGCCGGACGAACGACGGCCGGCGGGCGTCCGCGGCCGCGCCGGCGGCCGCGGCCACCGGCTCGGTCGCGCGGACCCCCGACAGCGTCCGCACGATCTCCGCCCGGCCGCGCGCGGCCCAGTCGCCCTTGGACTCCAGCACACCGTCGACGGTGAAGCACGCCGCCAGCTCGTCCAGCAGGAACCGGTCGCCACTGTGGTTGTACGCGGCGACCGTGTCCCGCACCTGCTCCCGAGCGATCAGCTCCCAATGCTCCATGGCTGGTCAGCCTAGGACGTCGGCCTCTCGCCAGTCGCGTCGCTCGGGACCCGCCAATGCCCGCGGCCCGGCTACTAGTCGGCGTCCTCCGGCGCGAAGCCGGCGAGGGCCGCGACCGGCGGGATGAAGTAGTAGGCGCCGCTGACCGGGGTCGTGTACAGGGTGAGCGCGTCGCGCAGGCCGTCCTCGGTGGCGCCCGCCATGCGCCGCAGCATCAGGTCGAGGATGCGCTGCTGGGCGGCGAAGCCGACGAACATCGTGCCGTGGTCGGTCGCGGTGCCGTAGGCGACGTTGCGGCGGAAGATCTTCAGCTCCGCGCCGTCCTCCTCGACCACGTTGCGGGAGACGTGCGACGTCGCCGGCTGGACGTCCTCGGTCAGCTCGACGCTGTCGGCCTTGGTCCGGCCGATGACCTTCTCCTGCTCGGCGACGGGCAGTGCCTCCCAGGTGTCGGTGGAGTGGGTCCACCGCTGGAAGAGCAGGACGCTTCCGCCGGCGCCGGGCCCCTCGGCGACGATCGCGACGCCCGGGGCGTCCAGCAGCGACGGGTTCTCGGTGCCGTCGACGAAGCCGGTCAGGTCACGGTTGTGCGCGTAGACCCAGCCTCCGGTCTCGGTGGCGACCGTGGCGACGTCCGCGACCGCGGCGAGCACCTCGCGGGAGTTCAGGTAGACGGTGGTCCGGTCGCTGCCGGCGATCCACAGCCAGGCGTCGTGCTGGGTGGCGGGCATCTGGAAGCCGTCGGCGCCGACGATCGGCGCGCCGAAGCCGGTGACGCCGGCCGGCAGCCCGTCGGCGACGACCTCGACCCACAGCTCGGGCCGGAATCCGACGACGAGGTTGACCCCGCCACCGGTCGACAGCGGGCCGGCAAGGCCGGCGGCCGCCTTCACGAGGTCGACGGCGGACGCGCCGTCGACGAGGTCCAGTTCCAGGTAGCTGTGCTCCGGCGCGCCGAGCCCGAAGATCCCCGCTTGCGTCACGTACCCATCCGCTCCCTCCGCCGGCGGCCTCGCGGCCGCCCGCGTTCCGACACGACTGATTCGGGGCCGTCGACGGCCGCGCACAAGCTGACGCCCGGCGCGGGGGCACCCAGCGCCGACGCTACACAGCGGGGACCGACGTCCGCCGGGGGCATGGTGATCGTCACGACGGGTCGGCGGAACTTCCACTCACCGGCCGACGTGATCCAGGTAGACCGGGGCCAGCAGGTGGCGTCTGCTGCTGAGTGGGCACCGACGAACTTGGAGTCCGACGGGCGGCAGGGCCTCAGGCGGATGCGGACCGTGTTCCGATCAGGACGGCTCTCCGCTTTCCGCGACCCTGATGATCGTCTTGCCGGGGGTGTGGCGGTCGGGGGCGAACGCGGCGGGCGCCTCCGGGAGCGTCCGCACGGCCCCGACGATCGGCTTGAGGCGTCCGTCCCGGAGCCGTTGGGCCAGGTCCGCGAGCCGGACGCGATCGGGTTCGACGACGAAGAAGACCGCCCGCCCGTCCCTGGGCAGGACCTTGGGTGGCGCGGCGATGGTCACGAGCGTGCCACCGGCGCGCACCAGAGTGGCCGAACGGTCGAGGACCTCGCCGCCGATCACGTCGAACACCACGTCGACCTCGTCGGCATCTTCCAGCCGATCGGACTGCAGGTCCAGGAACTCATCAGCACCCAGACCGAGTGCGGTGTCCCTGGCGGAGGCCCGCCCTGTGGCGATCACGCGGGCTCCCACCTCGCGCGCGAGTTGCACAGCGATCGAACCGACGCTTCCGGCGGCGCCGTGGATCAGAACGGTCTGCCCTGTCGTGAGGCGGCCGTGGTCGAACAGGCCCTGCCAGGCGGTCAGCCCGGAGATCGGCAGCGCGGCGGCCACGACGTGGTCGACGTCCGCCGGAAGCGGGGCGAGGTTACGGGCCTCCACCGCCGCGTACTCGGCCAGCGAGCCGTCGCGGGCCCAGTCGGTCGGTCCGAAAACCCGCTGGCCGACGGTGAGACCGGTGGTTCCGTAACCCAACGCGGCGACGACACCCGACAGCTCATGCCCCGGCACGCTCGGCGTCCGATCGCGGCCGGCGCGATCCGTCCACGTCCCCGGCCAGTCAAGCTCTCCAGGGGTGAACCCCGCGGCGTGCACCCGCACGATGACGTCGTTCTCGGCGGCATGGGGGTACGGCATCTCCGCCAGGGAGAGCCCACCGACGCCGGCGGCACGGTCTCGAACGGCGACGGCTTGCATGGCAGTACCTCTCAGCAGTTCAGGCCACGGAACATCGGACTGGTTCGGCGGTGCGGAGCTCGCCACGGCGCGACCTCGGTCGAGGCGGGCGTCCATCAGTCTGTAGATGGTCAGACGCCGCACCCAGCCCGGCAACCCGGCGCAGAACTTCCCTCAGAACCGCGTAACCCAGCACTGCGCCTAGTGACATCGAGCCTGGAAAACCCCACAACTCGCCACCGACGCGAAGATCGCCAGAGGAACCCGCTGCGGGTTCCTCTGGC
>NZ_JADWYX010000148.1:0-12558 GCF_016786355.1 Frankia sp. AgB1.9 | reverse complement strand
CCACAAACCCCCACCCCCCCCCCCCCCCCCCAACCCCCCCCGCCCCCCCCGCGGGGGGGTTCCTCTGGCGATCTTCGCCACTTTTCAGCTAGTACCGCCACTCAACCGGCGATTGGCGGATGGGCTTTTGTGGCTTGCTCCGTGAGGACGCCGACCGGCGTGCGCGACCTGTGTCTGTCAGAAATAGTGCCTACGGCCGCCCACGGCGCGGCCGCTCTGGCCAAGCACGGCCAGGACCAGGCCGACGACGACCAGGATGATGCCGATCGTCCACAGAATCGGGATTCCGAGCAGGAACCCGAGGAGCAGGGCAATGATGCCTGCGACAATCATGGTGATGCCTCCGATGTGACGTGGCGGTCCCGCGCTTCCAGGAAGCGGCGAGTCGCGAGGGGTGGCGACTTCGCGGCCCTCTGACGTTGGTCGTCGAGGGCCGAGTGGACCGGTACCGCCTGCCTGCCCCGCTCGGCGCGCCGTACACCTCGGCTTACCTGGCAATCCCCTTAAGGCCCGCCAGCCCGCTCGCCCAGAGCTCCTCAACCTCCCGGAACACCCTGGTTACCGGCTCGATCGGCGGAGGGCGAACCCCGGCGGTGGCGTGTCCGCCCAGGAGCCCGCCTTGACACTAGGCGATCACTTCCGGACCTCCTGGATCGTCTAGCCAAGCGCGCAAGTCATCGCGAAGATCTTGGACCAGGCGCAGGCCAGGGTCAGCCCGCGGGTCGGCCGAGCCATGCGAACCCGCCAACAGCAAGTCCAACCCACCGGACAATGTCTCAACGCTCTCGCGATCGAGATGGGTCGTGTAGAAGACCTCCGGGTCAGCGGGGATCCCGTCGCTCGCGAGCCCGTCTCTCCTTGTATTTTCGACGATTTCCCGTGCGCGTTCGCCGTCGGTATCGGCAAAGTCAATCGACCAGTATCGAGTCATTTTTTCATCACTTCCCAATGGCGTTCAGGAGGGTCTGCCGTCGCTGTACGAGTTTCTGCCAGAAGTTTGGGTCACCCATCACGTTGGTCGACGCGCTTGGTGGCGGGTCCATCCAGCTGCCCTGGAATCCGAGGTGCACCGCCGTGCTTCCTGTCGTGATGGGCTCGCCGAACGGGTCGTAGGAACGGGAGTCGGTCAACGCGCCTGCGGCGGTTAACGCGGCGACCAGGCCGCCGTGGGTGTCGGTCAGGGTTACCCGGTTCCCAGCGAGAAGCCGGCCGCGACCAGGTCACGCCGGACTCGACGGACGTCAGCCCTCCCAAGATCCAGGACTCGATCTGGGCGGATCAGGATTCTGACCAGCGAAACCGCTGGCAGCAGCCTCGGGCCGGCTCCCCCAGCAGCCCTGGCGATCGCGCTCGGTCGCGGCGACACGAGATCAGCTGGATATTGACCGAAAGTCGCCCCGGCACGGGATGATGGTCGCGAGCCGACATCCCGCCGGGGAGGGGCGATCATGGGTACACAGTTGGAACCGATCGCGAGCAGGCCGTACATGCCGGGCTACGGGACGCTGCCGGCCGACGAGGGCGGCGGTCTGCTGCCGTGGAGCTGGGCGGTCGAACGGCTGGCGGCGTCGCACGACTACTGGCTGGCGACGGTCCGGCCGGACGGGCGCCCGCATGTCATGCCGGTCTGGGGCGTCTGGCTCGGCGACGCCCTGTGGTTCAGCTCCGGCGAGGAGTCCCGCAAAGCCCGCAACCTCTCGATCCGCCCCTTCGCGACGCTGACCACCGACAACGCGGCCGAACCGGTCGTCGTCGAGGGCCGCACCGACCGAATCCGCGCGGCCACCACGATCGGCCATTTCACCGCCGCGGTGAACACGAAGTACCGGACCGACTATCCGGTCTCCTTCTTCACCGCGAACGTCACCTTCCGGCTACGTCCCAGCACCGCCTTCGCCCTGACCGACTCCAACTTCACCGGCTCCCCCACCCGCTGGGCCTTCGCGTAGCCGCGAACCACCGTTCTGCCGACGTTCTCTCCTGGGCGGCGTCCACCCACCGGCCGCGTTCCGCCGTCGACGCGGTGGAACTCCGTGACGCGGCGTGGGACGGATCAGGTCGCTGGCGGCGTTACCGTCCACGACGACCGAAGCGCGCGGGCGGGCTCACACCCGCGGCGCGACGCGTCTGGGCCTGCTGGCATCCCGAGAACGAGGAGCGTTCCGATGAGCTGGAACGAGACCGTCATCGCCGAGTTCCGCGCGAACCACGGCGAGGTGACGACCGGCGGCTTCGGCCGCAGCCTGGTGCTGTTGCACAGCGTCGGGGCGAAAAGCGGTGCCGAACGGGTGAACCCGGTACTCGGCCGCCGATCCGGCGAGGACTGGGTCGTCGCCGCGTCGTTCGCCGGAGCACCCTCGCACCCGGCCTGGTACCACAACCTGGTCGCGCACCCGGACACCACGATCGAGACCGCCGAGCAGGGAACGGTCGCGGTGACCGCCAGCGAGCTCACCGGAGCCGACTACGACCGCGAATGGGCCGGCTTCGTCGGGCAGTCGCAGACCTTTGCCGACTACCAGAAGAAGGCGGGCGACCGCAAGATCCCGCTGGTCCGCCTACGCCACCGCGGCTGATCGGGCGGCGCGGCCCACCACGACCGCCGAGCGCCGGGTCCGGCGAGGTCGGCCCGTTCGCTTGATCGTCGTTTTGGCCCTCAGGTGGTTGCAAATCCGCAGCGGTTACAGCCACGCGAGGGCGAAAACAGCGATCTTGCTGGTCTCGGGACGACGCCGACCTCGTCAGACTCGGCACCAGCCGGGATTCGCGGCGGCGGGAGGCATTCGGCCGGGGTCGGACATTCCGGCGGGACAACCAGGGATACAGGACCGCCAAGGTATTTCTCGCCGCTTGGGCGCGGGTGACGGAAACGCTCAGCGCTGGGATGACGCACCCAGGGCCGGGCCGTCACTAATGCCGGGCGACGCGCCTGGCGGGGGCGACGATGGACGCCTGTCAGCGCTTCCTCACCGCCCGAAGGAAGGTTTGTTATGTCCAGGCGCCTTTTCACGTCGGAATCCGTTACCGAGGGCCATCCCGACAAAGCGGCCGACCAGGTCAGCGATGCCCTGCTGGACGCGTATCTGGCCGCGGACCGGCGGTCCCGCGTGGCGGTCGAGACACTCGTCGCGAACGGGAAGGTGCACGTCGCCGGCGAGGTGACGAGCGACGCCGACGTGGACGTCGTCGGCACCGTCCGGCGCACGCTCGCCGGTATCGGCTATGACGCGGCGACCGGCTTCGACGCGGCGAAGGTCGAGGTGCTGGTGTCCATCGGCCAGCAGTCGCCGGACATCGCCCAGGGCGTCGACAACGCCTACGAGGCCCGGACCGGTCTGGGCGCGTCGGCCCAGGGCGGCGCCCGCGGGCACGCCGGCCGGGACGACGAGCTCTCCCGCCAGGGCGCGGGCGACCAGGGAATCATGTTCGGCTACGCGAGCGACGAGACTCCCGCGCTGATGCCGCTGCCGATCACGCTCGCGCACCGGCTGGCGGGCCGGCTCGCCGCCGTCCGGCACGACCGGTCCCTGCCGTACCTGCGTCCGGACGGCAAGACCCAGGTGACGATCGAGTACGACGGCGACCGGCCGGCGCGGCTGGACACCGTCGTCGTCTCGGCGCACCACGAGCCGGGCCTGGACCTCGACGGCCGGCTCGCCCCGGACATCCGGACCCACGTCGTCGAGCCGGAGCTCAAGCGCCTCGCCGAGGAGCTCGGCAGCCGGGCCGGCCTGGAGGTCGACGGCTACCGGCTGCTGGTGAACCCGACCGGCCGTTTCGAGCTCGGCGGCCCCGGGGCCGACGCGGGCCTCACCGGTCGCAAGATCATCATCGACACCTACGGCGGGTACGCGCGCCACGGCGGCGGGGCGTTCTCGGGTAAGGACCCGTCGAAGGTCGACCGGTCCGCGGCCTACGCGCTGCGCTGGGTGGCCCGCAACGTGGTGGCCGCCGGCCTCGCCCGCCGGGTGGAGCTGCAGGTCGCGTACGCGATCGGCAAGGCCGAGCCGGTCGGCCTGTTCGTCGAGACGTTCGGGACCGAGCAGGTCTCCCCCGCGCTCATCGAGCGCGCCGTCACCGACGTGTTCGACCTGCGCCCCGCCGCGATCATCCGCGACCTCGACCTGCTGCGCCCGATCTACCAGCAGACCGCCGCCTACGGCCACTTCGGCCGCCCGCTGCCGGACTTCACCTGGGAGCGGTCCGACCGCGCCGCCGCGCTGCGCGCCGCGACCACCAGCAACTAGCCCACCGCTGGGAGCCGCCGGCCCGGGGGATGCGACCTCGCCCGGACCGGCGGCCGTCGTTGGCCGCGGTGAGCTAGTGGCGGCCCGCGGCTTCTACTAGTTCGGTGAGGACGCCGCCGAGGCCCTTCGGGTGGATGAAGGCGATGCGGCTGTCCGAGGTGCCGTGCACCGGGGTCTTGTTCACCAGGTCGAAGCCGCTGACGGTGAGCGAGGCCAGGGCCGCGTCGATGTCATGGACGCCGTAGGCGATGTGGTGGATGCCCGGGCCACGCTTGGCCAGGAACTTGCCCACCGGGGTGTCGTCCCGGATCGGCTCAAGCAGCTGCACATAGGAGCCGCCCGTGTCACCGTCGTGGACGAGCAGCATCGCCTCGCGCACGCCCTGGCGGTCGTTGGTCTCCTGGTGCACGCACTTCAGGTTGAAGGCCTGCTCGTAGATCGGGATGGTGTCCTCGAGAGAGGCCACCGCGATCCCGACGTGATCGATCCTCGTCAGCACGCCGGTAGCGTCTCCCGGCGCCGTCGGCGCAGTCCACCGTTGCCGGCGTGACACGCACGACTACCGCGCCGTCCGCACACTTTCCGCCTGACCTCGGCGTGCTATTCCGGATGACGCCTCGTGCGACCCGTTCGGACTGGTCCTGTCGGCAATCGGATGTCGCGACCGTGGGCGGATCCGGACGCGGCCGGCATAATGTTCGGACTCGCGGCCAATCGGAGGAGCGGCTCGAAGGAGCAGGGTGGACGGCAGCGGGCATCGGCGGCGCGGGAATACCGCGCGGGCCGCGGCGCGCGGTCTCCTCGTCGGGCCGCGGGCCTGGCGGCTGCTGTGTGCGCTGGCGGCCGTCGCGTCGGTCACGCTCGCCGTCGTCGGCCAGTGGCGAATGGATCGCGCCGCCGCGGTGACCGGCTCTTTCGGGAGCCATTTCCTGGACCTGTTGTACGGCGCGCTCGGCCTGTTCGTTTTCCAGCCTCCCGCCGTGCCCGACACGGCCCTTTCCGTGCCGCTGCAGGTAGCCAGGTTCCTGGCGCCGGCGGCGACGCTCTACGCGCTCGCGGACGTGCTGGTGCTGCCGACGGCCCGGCTGCGGGCCCGACTGGCCAGCGGCCATGTCGTGGTCTGCGGGTCCGGGCCGGGCGCGCTCGCGCTGGTGGCGAAGCTGCGGGCGGCCCGGGTCCGGGTGGTGCTCGTCGCCGAGCACGGCCGGGCGGACCTGGTCGACCTGGTCGGCGGCGACGGCGTGACGGTGCTGGTCGGCGACCCGGCGAGCGAGGCGCTGCTGCGCTCGGCCGGCGTCGGGCGGGCCCAGCGGCTCTACGTCACCGGGCCGGCGACCGGGCACAACGGCGCCGTGGTCACCGCCGCGCAGACCGTCGCCAGGGCTGCGGGCCGCGCCGGCACCGACCCGCTGCGCTGCCTGGTCGAGGAGTCCGACCCGGACGTGCTCGACGCGATGTGGATGCTGCTGCTGCGCCGCCCGGCGAGCGACCCGGTGACCATCGAGTTCTACAACCCGGCCCGGCTGGGGGCCCGGCTGCTGCTGGACGAGGTCCAGCCGCGCTGGGACCCGGTGGGCGACGAACCGGTCGTCGTGGCCGGGCTGTCCACGTTCGGCCGCGAGCTGGTCGTGGAGATCGCCCGCCGCCGGCACCGGGCGCTGGGGCACGGCGCCGGGCGGCTCGCGGTGGTCGTCGTCGACGAGCAGGCCGCCACCCTCGTCGAGCGGCTGTGCCGGCGGTACAGCGTCGTCGAGGACATGCTCGACATCGCCTGCGAGGAGAGCGAGGTCGACGCCCTCGGCCTCGACCAGCTCGTCCACCCGAGCCACCCCGGCGTCTTCGTCACCCAGATCTTCGTCTGCTATGCGGACGCCGAGCTGGCGCTGCGCAAGGCGCTCGCGACATCCCGACCACCGACGCGCCGGTCGGTGGTGGTCCGGGTCGACCGGATGAGCCCACTGGGCGAGGCGCTTCGCCCTGGTAGCACAGAAAGGCAAGGCCCGATGGCCGCGCTCTACGACGATCTGGACTTCTTCCCCGAGCGGGAGCGGGCGTGCGATCCGGACGACGCGCCCGACGACCGGCTGGAGGCGTGGGCTGAGGCGATCCACGTCGACTACTGCCGGCAGCGGCTGGAGTCCGGCGAGGTGCGCGACGACAACGAGGCCCTGGTCGCGTGGGAGAACCTGCCGGAGAAGTACCGGTCGAACAACTACGACCAGGCGCGCGACATCGAGACCAAGCTGCGCCTGATCGGCTGCGCCAGCGCGCGGATGGCCGCCGCCCCCGAGGCGTTCGCGTTCACCGCCGACGAGGTCGAGCGGCTGTCCCGCTGGGAGCACGAACGCTGGATGCGCAACCGGGTCGCACACGGCTGGTCGTTCGGCGAGGTCCGGGACAATGACAGGCTGCTGCATCCGGACATCCGGCCGTATGACGAGCTGTCGACGGAGACGAAGGAGAAGGACGCCCAGATGGTGCGCCTGATCCCGGATCTGCTCGCCGGCGCCGGCTACCGTGTGGTCCGGTTCCCGACCCCGGCCGCGGCCGGCTGAGACTGCCTAGGACTGCGCTCGCGTGACGATCTTCCCCTTGCCGTCTGCCCGCCGCGTGCGGCCGGGCGCGCCCACCGCTCGCCGCCGCGGGCGGGCCGCGTGACCGTCCTGCCGATCCGGGTCCTCGGCGACCCGGTGCTGCGCACGCCCGCCGAGCCGGTGACGGTCTTCGACGACCGGCTGCGCCGCCTCGTCGACGACATGATCGAGACGATGTACGCGGCGCCCGGGGTGGGGCTGGCCGCGCCGCAGGTCGGCGTCGGGCTGCGGCTGTTCGTCTTCGACACCGACTGGCAGCCGAACCGGCCGGACCGGCACGAGGACGACTCCGACCCCGAGGCGGCCGAGCGGCCGCGCGGGCGGGCGCCGAGGGTCGTCGCGAACCCGGTCCTCGAGCTCGGCCCCGGTGAGCAGAACGACCAGGAGGGCTGCCTGTCGATCCCCGGCCTGCACTACGCGACGGCCAGGGCCGCGACGGCGACGGTCCGGGGCGTCGACGCGGCCGGCGAACCGGTCGAGTACACCGGCACGGGCCTGCTGGCGCGCTGCCTGCAGCACGAGTCCGACCACCTGACCGGCACCCTGTACGTCGACCGGCTGACCGGGCTGACCCGGCGATCCGCGCAGCGCGCTTTGCGCGACGCGGCCTTCGTCACGCCGGACCCGGCGGGCGACGGCACGGGCGGGTTCCTCAGCGCGCTGCGCCGCCTCCGCTGACCGGCCGGGCGGCCGGTCTCCGTATCGTGGCGAGTCATGACCATCGACCTGCGCAGCGACACGGTGACCCAGCCGACGGACGGGATGCGCCGGGCGATGGCGACGGCCGACCTCGGAGACGACGTCTACGGCGAGGACCCGACGGTCCGGGCGCTGGAGGAGTACGGCGCCGGCCTGCTCGGCCATGAGGCCGCGCTGTTCGTGCCGAGCGGGACGATGGGCAACTTCTGCGCGCTGCGCGCCAACGCTGAGTTCGGCACCGAGATCCTCGCGGACACCGAGGCGCACGTCGTCACCTACGAGCTGGGCGGGCTGGCCGTGCTCGGCGGTGTGCAGACCCGGACGCTCGCCGGCCTGGCCGTCGACCTGGACCTGTCGGTGATCGCCGAGCAGATCCGGCCTGGCGCCAGGACCTGGCCGACCCGGCCCGAAGCGTCCGAGGTCGGCCACGGGATGGTGGCGACGAGCGTGGTCGCGGTGGAGAACACGTGGGCCCGCGGCGGGGGCCGCATCATCCCGGTCGAGCGCCTGGAGCGGCTGCGCGCCGTCACCGACGCCGCCGAGGTGGTGCTGCACTGCGACGGTGCCCGGCTGTGGAACGCCGCGGTCGGGCTCGGCGTCGAGCCGAGCCAGCTGGGCCAGCTGTTCGGGACGCTGTCGGTGTGCCTGTCGAAGGGGCTGGGCGCCCCGGTCGGGTCGCTGGTCGTCGGCGACGCGACGCACGTCGCCCGCGCGAGGGTGTGGCGCAAGCGGCTCGGCGGCGGGATGCGCCAGGCCGGGGTGCTCGCCGCCGCCGGCCTGTACGCGCTGCGCCATCACCTGGACCGGCTCGCCGACGACCACCGGCGGGCCGCGCAGCTCGCCGCGGTGCTGGCCGACGCCGCGCCAGGCAGCGTCGAGCCCAAGAACGTCGACACCAACATGATTTTCGTACGGGTCGACGACGCGACCGCGTTCATCGCCCGGGCCCGGGAGGAGGGGGTTCTCGTCGGGGCCTCCGGGCCGCGCGAGGTCCGCATCCTGACCCATCTGGACGTGGACGACGCGGACGTCCGCGCGGCGGGCGACATCCTCGCCCGGCTGCTCGCCGGCTGACCGCTGCGCCACGACGTGACGGCCCTGCGCGCCTGAACGGGCCAGCGGCGTGGGCCCGCGACGGCTGCGGCACGCGCCAGGTCGGCGGAAACGGGCCCGGCGCGCGGATTCGGCCCCAGAATCGCCGTCATGACGTCTCCCGGATCGCCTTCATGACGTCTCCCGGGTCCGCCTCGACGGACGGCGCGGTCCCGGCGGGCCCGGACGCCCGAGCCGCGGGCGCGCGGGACACCCCGCCCGGCGTGCCTGACCCGGTTGGACCGCACACGGTCGCGCGGGGCGCGGTCGCGCCGGGCTTCGAGGCCGTGCGCGCGGCGTTCGAGCGGGTGCTCACCGAGGCGGCCGGCACGGGCGCGGCCGTCGCCGTGTGGCACGACGGAAGCTGGGTCGCCGACCTGTGGGGCGGGCGGGCCGACGCCGCCGGGACGACCGGGTGGGACCGGGACAGCATCGTCATGCCGTACTCGGTGACGAAGCCGTTCGCGGCCGTCTGCGCGCTGCTGCTCGTCGAGCGCGGCCAGCTCGACCTCGACGCGCGGGTGAGCCGCTACTGGCCCGGCTTCGCGGCACCGGCGACGGTCCGCCACGTGCTCGCACACCAGGCCGGCCTGGTGGCGCTGGAGGAACCGCTGCCGACGGCGGCGCTGTTCGACTGGGAGCTGATCTGCGCCGAGCTCGCCACCACCGCGCCGCTGTGGACGCCCGGCACCGCGCACGGCGAGAGCGCGCTGTTCTACGGCCACCTGGTCTGCGAGCTGGTCCGCCGGGTCGACGGCCGCCGGTTCGGGGAGTTCCTGCGGGCGCAGGTGTGCGGGCCGCTGGGCCTGGACTTCTCCGTCGGGCTTCGGCCGGCCGAGCAGCGCCGGTGCGTGGAGGTCACCGGCCTCGACGCCGCCTTCCGCGAGCGGACCGCGGCCAGCCGCCCCGAGCTCTACCGGCGCGCGGTCGGCAACCCGCCGGGCATCCAGGACGGCGCGGTCGTCAACAGCGCGTCGCTGCGGGCGGCCGAGATCCCGGCGGTCAACGGGCACGGGACGGCCCGCGCCGTCGCCGGCCTGTACGCCGCGCTGCTGTCCGGCCAGCTGCTCGGGCCGGGCCTGCTCGCCGAGGCGTCCGGCGCGCAGTGCTCGGGCGTCGACCGCGTCATGGGCGGCCCGAACGCCTGGGGGCTCGGCTTCGGCGTCGACGACGACGGGTTCGGCATGGGCGGGCTGGGCGGCAGCCTCGGCTGGGCCAGCCGAGAGGGCCGCTACGCCTACGCGTTCCTGACCGGCTCGATGGGTGACCACGCCCGCTCGACCACGGTGGAGAACACGCTGCGCGACTGCCTCGGGCTGGCGCCGCTCCCCCAGTGAGCCGCCCGCTCCCGCGGTCAGCGCCCGCTCCCGCGGTGATCGGCCCGGTGCCGGCGACGCCCGCGCGAGGCGGCGGTCACGGCGCCGGCCTGCCAGTCGGCCGGGCCCGATAGCATCGGCCTGGGGCGGATGACCGTCCAGACCGCGCAGGCACGCACGGAGGGTCCACTGGTGAGCGACACGCACGAGGCGCACCGCGCCAAGCCCCTGTCCTGGGTGATGGTCGCGGTCATCACCATCGGCACCATCGTCGGCACGTTCGGGGTCTGCCTGGCGTCCTGGCCGATCTCGATCATCGGGGCCGCCGTGGTGGTCCTCGGTGCCGTCATCGCCCTGGCCACCGGGATCATGGAAGACGTCGACGAGTCGGCGAGCCGCGACCTGTGGCCGATCGGCGGGCGCGACCGCCGCGAGATCGCCTAGGTCCGGTCGCCGGCGGCCACGGCCGACGGTTCGACAGCGCGCAGCCGAAGCGGCCCGCACCCCTCGGGGTTCGGGCCGCTTCGCCGTTCCCGGTGACTACCGCTCGCGGTCCGGCGCAGGGGTGACCAGGACGCAGCGGGAGCTGGAGTAGATCGTCGGCATGCACTTGTTGCAGTGCACGCACAGCGACCTCGTCGTCGCGTCGGCCTGCAGCCGGTTGACCAGGTCAGGCTCGCGCAGCAGCGCGCGGGCCATCGCGACGAACTGGAAGCCCTCCGCCATCGCCGTGTCCATGCCAGCCTTGTCCGTGACGCCGCCCAGCAGGACCAGCGGCATCGTCAACGCCGCCCGGAACTGGCGGGCGTAGTCGAGCAGGTAGAGCGGCTGGTACGGATAGGCCTTGAGGAACCGCGGGCCGACGAGCTTCAGCCCTGCCCTGGTGACGCCGTGGAACGCGTCGGCGAACTCGCGGACCGGCGCCTCGCCGCGGAACAGGTACATCGGGTTGAGCAGCGAGCTGCCGCAGGTGAGCACGAGCGCGTCGAGCGTCCCGTCCTCCTCCAGCCACCGGGCGACCCGCAGCGACTCGTCGAGCCAGAGGCCGCCGGGGACGCCGTCGTCCATGTTCAGCTTCGCCAGCACCGCCAGCTGGCCACCCACCTCGGCGCGGACCGCGCCGGCGATCTCCCGGGCGAACCGGGCCCGGCCCTCGAGGGTGCCGCCGTAGCCGTCGGTCCGCCGGTTCAGCTTCGGTGACAGGAACGCGCTGGCCAGGTAGTTGTGGCCGAAGTGCAGCTCGACGGCGTCGAAGCCGGCGTCGGCCGCGTACCGGGCCGCCTGCGCGTGGGCTGCGACGATGCGCTCGATGTCGGCCCGCGTCGTCGCCTTCGTCACCCCGCCGAACGGGCTGAACCGGCGGGTCGGCGCGAGCGACGGCGCTCGGTTCGACGCGCCGTTGGCGACCGGGCCGGCGTGGCCTAGCTGCGCGGACACCGCGGCGCCGGTGGCGTGCACGGCCTCGGTGAGACGCCGCAGGCCGGGAAGCGCCTCGGGGCGCAGGTGGATCTGGTGGCGGTCGGTGCGGCCCTCGGGGGCGACGGCGCAGTAGGCGACGGTCGTCAGGCCGACGCCGCCGGACGCGGGCGCCAGGTGGTAGTCGATCAGCTCGTCGGTGACCAGCCCCTTCGGGGTCCGCCCCTCGAAGGTCGCCGACTTGATCACCCGGTTGCGCAGCCGGACCGGGCCGAGCATCGCCGGCGCGAAGACGTCCGGCGCGGGCGCCGCCGCGGACGTCGTCGCGGCGGACATCGACGCGGCCGGGGCCGCCGGGCCGGCGGAGGCGCGGTCCACGCCGCGATCGGCCGGCGGGGCGGCCGTGGCTTCGTTCACAGGTGCACTATCCACCGCAGAATCTGACGGTGCATCAGAAAAGCCGGTTCCGCTCCTTGGCCGGAGGGTCAGCCGAGCGCGGTGTCGAGGAGCTCCCGGAGGAGCTCGGCGAGCCGGTCCGGGTCGGCGGCGGCAAGCTCCGGAAGGGTGCCCGCGGTCCTGGCGACGCCGATGCCGAGCAGCACCATCGCGCCGAGCTCCGCGCGCAGCTCGGCGTCGGGCCCACCGGCGGATCCCGGCCCGACCGCTCGCAGCACCGGGAGCACCTGCTGGGCCAGCCGGGTGGCGGTCGCGGCGCGGGCGGCGTCGTCCAGGTCGCAGCGGAAGACATTCTGGCCGACCGTGCTCGCCGGCCCGTCGCGCCACCGCTCGACCATCCGGGCGAGCAGCTCGGCGAGTGCGACGTTCGCGTCCTGGTCGCCGCCGACCTCCCGCCCGGCGTTCTCGGCGACGGAGGGGCCGGGCCGGTCCTGGCGCGGGTGCTCGTCGCCGTCGCGCGTCGGCGTGGGCGCCTCGACAACGGCGCCGGCGCCGGCGTCGCGGGCGGCGCCCACCACAGGGTCGGCGGCGAGGACCGCCTGGTAGAGGCCGTCCTTGCCGCCGTAGTAGCGGGCGATCAGGGCGGCGTCGACGCCGGCCCGCTCGGCGACGGCGCGCAGCGCCGTTCCGGTGTAGCCGCGTTCGGCGAACAGCTCGGTGGCGGCGGCGAGCAGCCGCGCCCGGCTGCGCCCGGCGTCACGGCGGCGGGCCGCCGCGGCCCCGGCCGGGCCGGCGGGG
>NZ_JADWYX010000147.1 GCF_016786355.1 Frankia sp. AgB1.9 | reverse complement strand
GATGCCTCGTCAGAGCGTCACGCGTCTCGTACAGATGGTTGTCAGCGTCGAACACAGGAAACCTGGGACTGGTCATAAATCCTCCAGAGGCGGTGTCTACCACTTGCGCGGAACTAGGATGGCACCGTCAGGCCAGGAATGACCTCGCCGCAGAGCGGATCGGCACCGGAGACCATCTTGAATGTCTTGCCCACCAGTTTTACAAAGTAAAGACAGTTGCGAACGCCGAAACCAAGGTTCGCCCTGTTGTTGATATCGAGCTTCTGCCCGCCGAAGAGGCCGACAGCGTCGAAGTCGTGGACGGCCGACAGGGCGCTGATCAGCGAGGCCTGCGTCGGCGATTTTCCGGCCGCCTTGACCGCGCGGAGAAATAGACCTATCGAGACGTACCCGTTGTACTGGGCGAAGGTCGGTGCGCCCTGCACACCGGCGCTCTTGAGGTCGGCCACGAACTGCTTGGTCGCGGTGGTCTGCAGCTCGACCGGCTCGTACAGGGTTCCGAAGTAGACGTTCTGCGCCGCTTCCAGCGCCCCCGGGCCGGCCTGGATCAGGTCACCTCCATAGCCCGTGAACATCAGGGCGGCCTTGAGCTTCACGCCCTGCGCGTTCAGCCCGGAGATGACGGCGAAGGCCGTGTTCGGGTCGGTCGAGGCGAAGAACCCGTCGACTTTGGCCGCCTTCATCGCCAGCACCAGTGGACCCACATCGGTGCTCCCGAACGGGACCTGCGCGTTGAGGTATCCGACCTTGATTCCCGCCGCCTTCGCCGACTCGACGGTCGTCCTGGCGCTCTCCGACGACGACGGCGAGATTCCGTAGCCCACGGCGGCGAGGCTCGTGACACCCTGCATCCTGAGGAACTTGCCCGGCGTCGTTCCCACGTAGGTGCCGTGGATGGCGCCGATCACGGAGAACATGTTCTTCGCCGTGATCCACTCTGGCCCGTCAATCGATGTACCGATCACGGGTACCTGGTGCGCCGTGAGATAGGCCGACGCGGCGAAGGTGAGCGAGGAGTTGGCGATCACCGCGAACACGTGATCCTGTGTCACGAGTTTCGTCGCGGCCGCCAGCGTGGCCGTCGGCGAGGTCTGCGTGTCGGCGACGATGTACTTGATCTTGTAGCCCTCGCGCGACGCAAGGATGGTGCCCGCCTTGACTCCATCGACCTGGGTCTTGCCTGCCGACGCGGCGGGTCCCGTGATGTCGGCGAGCACGCCTAACGTGTAGGTCGGGCCGCCATCTTCGCCTGTCTTCGCCCCAGCCGACTTCGAGGATCCACAGCCGACCAGAGCAACCAGCGCGGCCGCGGTCGCGGCCAACATTCTCCTGCGAATAGTGATCAAAGCCCGCCCTTTCGCGTGAGTGAGTGATACGCGAACTTCGAAGGCCGTACCCGAGGTCAGGGTGGTGACGGGTGAGGACGTCACGCCCTCAGGGGGAGACACCATCGCGCGGCGGCCGCACGTTCGTCACCGACCGACCAGACCGGACAGGGCCTTCGTCTCGAGGTACTGCTCGAGGCCCTCGATGCCGTTCTGGACACCGATTCCACTCGCCTTGTAGCCGCCGAATGGAAGATCGGCGCCGTACCAGATTCCCCCGTTCACCGAGACCCGCCCGGTCCTGAGCCGCGCCGCGACGGACTCGGCGCGTTTCCCGGAGCCAGACGTCACCGCGCCGGAAAGCCCATAACCGCTGTCGTTCGCGATCCGGACGGCGTCGGCGTCGTCCTCGAACGGGATCATGACAAGGACGGGTCCCAGGATTTCCTCGCGAGCGATCGTCATACCGCTGTCGACATCCGCGAACAGCGTGGGCTCCACGTAGTACCCCTTTTCCAGATGGGTCGGGCGTCCGCCGCCAACCACCAGGCGGGCCCCCTCACGCACGCCGCCGGCGATGGAGCGCAGAACGCGGTCGCGTTGCCGCGCGCTGATCAGGGGACCCTGGATGTTCGCGGGATCCGTCGGATCTCCGAGTGGCACCTTCGAGAACCCCTCGGCCACCAGGTCGATCGCCTCGCCGTAACGAGCACGAGGCACCAGCAGGCGGCTGGGCATCGCGCTGCCCTGTCCGCCGTGCAGGCACACCATCCAGGCCAGGCAGAGCTTCGCGGCGAAGTCGGCGTCGTCCAGGATGATGTCGGCGGACTTGCCACTCAGGTCGAGGCAGAGACGCTTGAGCGTCGAGGCTCCCTTTTCCATGATCCGCCGGCCGGTGGCCGTCGAGCCGGTGAAGGCGATCAGGTCGACCCGCGGATCGCTGACCAGGGCCTCTCCGATCGCACGGTCCGACGCCGTGATGACGTTGACCACGCCCGGTGGAATGTCGGTCTCCTCGGCGATCAGGCGCCCGAGACGGGCCGCCGTCCAGGGCGTCTCCGGCGCCGGCGCGAGAACGACGGTGTTGCCCGTCGCCAGCGCCTGCCCGATCCTGGACAGAGTTATTCCGACTGGGTTGTTCCACGGCGTGATCACGCCGACGACCCCGACCGGTTCCTTGACGACCTTGCGCCAGCTGCGCAGGCCGAACAGCTCGACCACGGGCAGGTCGCGCACCCACGGGATGTCGTCGATCGCCGCCGCCGGCCACCGCAGGGCGTCCGCGAGCGGCAGGTCGAGCTGGGTCAGGTACGTCATCGAGACCGGGCAGCCGGCCTCGGCGACCAGCTCGGCGCGGATCTCCTCCCGCTCCCGTTCCAGCGCTTCCTGCAGCTGGAGCAGGCATCGCCTGCGCAGCGACCGGTCGACGGACCACCCCGTCTGGTCGAACGCCCGGCGGGCCGCGGCCACGGCCGCATCCAGATCAACGGCCTCGGCGTCCGCCACCCGGCCGATGACCTTCTCGGTCGCCGGGTTCAGATTGTCGAACGATCGACCACCCGTGGCCCGCGTGAGTCTCCCGTTGACCAGCAGGCGGGACTCTTCGTCGATCATGAAGCGACCGTCGCTCGGGCGCCCGAGTCGCCGACAGGGGTCGACATGTCCGCCGCCTTCCATGGTCCTTGCGCATGGGTGTGGCCCTCGCCCGGACGCGCCGTGGGGAACTTCCTCCTATGACGCCGTTGTCACCTTGAAGGATTTTCAGACCCATGGACGAGCCAGATGCAGACTACATCGGCACTGACGCGGATGTCAGTATCGCGCGGAGGGGCGATGCGCGACGCAGGTACCGGGCGTGCCGGTGACCGCGCTCGGCGCAGCTGCGCTCCGGCCGGCCACGACCCGCAGCCGACGGGCGGACGTCCTGGCGGGCACGACGGCGGGCAGACCCGCGACCGGCGCGCGCAGCGTCGGCGCCATGGAAGGAGGGCCTACGACGACCGCGGCCGCGGTGTCCTGACTCGCGGGGCGTCGCCGGCAGAGGCAGCCGCCCTGACGGGTGAAACCCTGACAGTCCCCCAAGGCGGGACGGAAAACCCGGTCGAACGACCGCGCGGTCGCGATTCAGCGACTTCTGGCGGTGAGCGGATCGGAGTCGGTTGGGCGTTGCGCGATGACGTTCTCCGACGGGGCCACGTGAGGTTCAGGCCGGTCGGCCCAGAACGGAGCGACCTCCGTATCATGCTGTGGGTGGCTCTCTCTGACGCATCCGACCGGCGCATCAGGCCGATGGCGGTGCCGCGCGTAGCCGAGGCGGTCGCCGGCGTCCTGCGGTCCCGAATCGTCAACGGGGAGCTCGCGGACGGCGACCTTCTTCCCAAGCAAGATGACCTGATGGCGGAGTTCGGTATCGCGCGCGCCTCCCTGCGTGAGGTCATGCGCATCCTCGAGACCGAGGGCCTCGTCACAGTTCGCCGCGGAAACATTGGCGGCGCGGTTGTGCACGCGCCCGATGCGCGGGGTGCGGCCTATCAGCTGGGTCTGGTGATGCAGTCACATCGCGTGACTCTTGCCGACGTATCCACGGCTCTCCTCACCCTTGAACCGATGTGTGCCCGCCTCGCCGCCGGACGCGAGGACCGGCAGCAGACCGTGGTACCTCTGCTGGTCGCGCTGAATGAACGGGCGCAGGCCTCGCTCGACGCGAATCCGGCGGAGCTCGCGCGCATCCTGGGCGCCTGGCATCGAACGCTCGTGGAGAACTGCGGCAATCACACGATGTACCTGGCGCTCGCGGCAGTGGATCAGGTTTGGTCGTATCACGTCTCAGGAGAGGCTGATGCGGCCGGGGTTAGGAACGATCAGGCGGCTCAGGCATCCCTGCGCGGTCACGTGGAGATCACCCGGGCAATCGAGTCGGGCGACGGCACCACGGCCGAGGAATTCACCCGCAGGCATCTCGAGGAGTCCAGGACCGCGATGCGGCTCGTCGATCCGACGATCACGGTGAATCTGACGGGTCCGCCGACGCGGAATCTTGGGTTCCGAAGCATCGTCTGACAGACATCAGATACACGCCGCGGGCCACGGCCTTTGGGTTAAAGCAGGCCGTGGCGGGGCAGCGGAGTATCCCGCAGCAGCCAGCGGCCGACGTGCTGGAGTTTCCAACGGGTGGGATCGTGCAGCGTATGTGTGCGCGCGTCGCGCCAGAATCTGGACAGGTTCGCCGTCTCAAGCGCTGAACGCGCTCCAGCGAGTTCGAACAGGCTCGAAGCGGTGGTGACCGCGGCCCGGGCGGTGGTCACTCGTGCCGCGGCCGTGGCCAGTGACGCCTCGGTCGCCGACGACTCGGTCAGGTCCGCTCGGGCCCGATCGATCGCGTCGGCCGCGACGGCCACCAGCGCCTCGGCCGCCCGCACGTTCACCTCGGCCTGGCCGGCCTCCTGGACCAGCAGGGGGTCGTCCACCGGGCGCTCGGCCCCGCTTTCGAACCAGGGCCGCGCCCGGCCGATCTGTACGACCGCGCTGGTCAGCGCCGCCCGGGCGATCCCGGCATCCAGGGCGGCGTGCAGCACCTGCGCGAACGCGCCGTAGGTGGTGGGATTCTCGAAGATCGGGCTGTAGGGAACGACGTGCTCGGACGGCACCGAGACATTCTGGAGCCGGACCGTACCGCTGGCCGTCGTCCGCTGCCCCATGCCGTCCCAGTCATCCAGCAGCGTCATCCCGTCGGCGTCACGCGGTACGAACGCGACCGCCTTCGGCGGCAGCCCGTTCGCCAGCAACGGCGCCTCCGGCAGCACGGCCCGCACCGCCAGCCAGTCAGCGAACAGTGCCCCTGTCGCGTAGAACTTCTCGCCCCGCAGGCGGAATCCGGCGGCGCCGTCCGCGGTCAGCGTCGTCTCGTCCTCGACGATGGTCCGGCTGGACCGCTCGGACTGCGCGTTCGCGATCCGGCGTCCGGCGAGTACCTCGGCGAAGAAGAACTTCTGTTGCGCCTCGGTGCCCTGCTCGCGCAGGACCTGGAGGTACACGAAGTGACTGTGCGGAATCTGCCCGATGTTCGGATCCGCCACCGCCAGCAGCCGTAAGATCTCGGCCAGGGTCGCCACCCGGACATCGGGCCCGCCGAACCGGGCCGGCACCGTCACGCCGAACAGCCCGGCCGCGGACATCCGGTCCACCTCGGCCAGCGGCAGCCGACGCTCTCGGTCACGCGCCGAGGCCTCGACGGCGAACGTCTCGGCCAACTCGCGAGCTACCGCAAGTGCTTCGGCATCCGAGGAGATGACGTCAGCCCCCCTCGACTCGGCCGCTTCTTCGGTCATCGCCAATCTCCTCGTCACTCAGGCGGAGGTCGGCAGCTGGCGCGCGAGATCCAACATGGTGACCGCCTCGGTGCCTTCCTTCCTGAGCCGGGCCGATGATCTGTAGCCGAGGTCGACGTCCGCGGCCAGCGCCCGCAGCGCGCCGACGGTCGCCTGTTCCCTGGGCAGGTGGCTGTGCAGGTCGAAGGAGAACACGCGCAGCGCGTTCTCGTGGGTGATTTTCGCGATCTCCTGGTCGGGCACGCCGCTGAGGTACTTGCCGAGCGCCTCGGGCGAGTTGGGCCAGGTCGAGTCGGAATGAGGGAAGTCGCATTCCCAGGTAATCATGTCGATGTTGAGCCGGTGGCGGTTCTCGACGCCGAAGCCGTCGTCGATGAAGCAGGTCACGACGCGGTCGAGGAAGACCTCGCTCGGCAGCCTGTCGCCGAAGTTCTGATGGGTCCAGCCCCGATGGTTCTTGTAGACGTAGTCCACACGTTCCAGGAAGTAGGGCACCCAGCCGATGCCGCCTTCGGAGAGGGCCAGCGTCAGGTCGGGGAACTTCCGCAGGACCGGAGACCATATCAGGTCCGCCGCGGCCTGCACGATGTTCATCGGCTGCAGCGTGATCATGGTGTCGACGGGCGCCTCGATCGAGGTGACAACAACCTGCGAGGACGAGCCGATATGCAGGCAGACGACCGTGTTGGTCTCCGAGCAGGCCTGCCAGAACGGGTCCCAGTGGTCGTTGTGCAACGACGGATATCCCAGCTTCTCCGGGTTCTCGGAGAAGCTGACGGCGTGACATCCCTTGGCCGCCATGCGCCGGACCTCGTCCGCCATCAGGTGGGGGTCCCAGATCGGTGGAAGGGCGAGCGGGATCATCCGGCCGGGGTGGGTACCGCACCACTCGTCGACATGCCAGTCGTTGTAGGCGCGCAGGACGGCGAACGCCAGGTCCTTGTCTGCGGCGCGCGCGAAGTACTGGCCGCAGAACTGCGGGAAGGAGGGAAAGTTCAGCGACGCGGCGACGCCGTTCGCGTTCATGTCCCGGATACGCTCGTCGATGTCGTAGCAGCCCGGGCGCATCTCGCTGAACCGCGTCGGCTCCACGCCGTACTCGTCGGGTGGGCGGCCCGCGACCGCGTTCAGGCCCACATTGGTGGCCTCCTGCCCTTCGAAAACCCAGGCGTTGGTGCCGTCATCCTTCGTGACGATCTTCGGGGCCCGCTCGGAGTAGCGGGCCGGGATATGCCCGTCGAACAGGTCCGGCGGTTCGACGACGTGGTCGTCGACCGAGACCAGGATGAGATCCTCTATTTTCACAGCGGGCTCCTCGTGCCTGTCAACGAGCGGGTGAGTGCCGAGCCGACTTCCTTCAGATAGCGGTCCGGTTCGCCGAGCAGCGCGCTCCAGCTCAGCAGCCGCTTGAGATAGAGGTGGGCGCCGTGTTCCCAGGTGTAGCCAAGACCGCCGAACACCTGGATGGCGGTGTCACCGACCGTGGCGAGCCGCCCGGAGAACGCCTTCACCCGCAGGGCGGACAGGTGCCGCTCCTCGGCGGAACCGGCGTCGGCGGCCCAGAGGGCGTGCAGGACGCCGCTGCGCGCCAGTTCGACGGACTCGTACATGTCCACGCACAGACGCTGCACTGCCTGGAATGATCCGATCGGCTGGTCGAACTGCCGTCGCGTGGTCGCGTGCTGGAGCGCCAGGTCCAGGACCGCCTGCGCGGCTCCGACCGCGTCCGCGGCCGCCGCGATGAGCACGTCGTCGACGAGGGCGCTCAACGCTTCCGGCGACACGTTCGACAGGTGCCGCGCCGGGGTGTCCTCGAGGGTGACCTGAAACTGCTTCCGGGTCTGGTCGATCGTCGGCCGCGGGGTGACGGCGACGCCGACGCCGGTCGCGTCGACCAGGAACAGGCCGACCTCGTCATCACGACCGGTGGCGAGCACGAGCAGGACGTCGGCCGCCGCGGCATCCGGTACGGAGGAAATTCCGCCGCGCAGGAAGTATCCATCGCGCCGAAGCTCGGCCGTCGGCCAGCCGTCGGTCGCCTCCAGCGGGCCGACAGTCGCGATCGTGTCCCCGTCGGCGATCCCCGCCAGCAGCTTGGTGGCCTCGTCGCCGCCGGCCCCGGTCCGCGCGAGAGCGCGGGCGGCCGCGACCGCGCTGGACAGCCAGGGGCCCGGGTACAGCGCGGCGCCCAGTTCTTCCAGCACGATCCCCGCCTCGACCAGGGACATACCGGCGCCACCATGCTCGGTCGCGACAAGCAGGCCAGTGGTACCAAGGTCGGCCAGACCTCGCCAGACGACGTGGGTCGTTCCCGTCGGGTCGTCGAGCATCGGGCGGACGTGTTCCGCGACGGTCGCCCGCTCGGCGAGAAAGCGCCGGACCGTGGCCCGCAGGGCCCGCTGCTCTTCGGTCGGTTCGAGGTTCATCCGCGCGGCAGCCTGAGGACTCGCTGCGCGGTGATGTTCCTGTTGATCTCCGTCGTGCCCCCGGCGATGGTGAGCGCGCGCGACGACAGGCGCAGCTGTGCCCACCGACCACCGGCGTCAAGCGCGCCGAGCAGCTCGAACGCGAGAGCGGCCAGGTCCTGGCCGACCTCGCCCCACACGGTCTTGGCCAGGCTCGCGGAGCCGAACGGGTCACCGCCATGAAGGCCCGCGGAGATCGAGCGCTGGCATAACCGTTTCAGGAAATCAATGCGCACGGCGATCTCTCCGATCCGGCGAAGTGTGGACGGGTCATTCAACGGCCGCCGGCCGCCCGACTCCGCACGCGCGAGGTCGTCTACCAGGTCATCGAGCCAGATCTGCAGCTCGGCATAGAGCCGCGCGGCTCCGGCGCGCTCGTGGCTCAGCGTCGTGGTGGCGACCTGCCAGCCGGCGTTCAACGGCCCGAGCAGAGCGGTGGCCGGCACACGCACGTCGTCGAAGAAGACCTCGGCGAAGTCCGTCTCGCCGCCGAGCGTCGTCAGCGGGCGGGCGTCGATGCCGGGCAGGGACATGTCGACGATGAGGCACGAGATGCCCCGGTGTTTGGGCGCCTCGGGATCGGTGCGCACGTACAGCTGGCACCAGTCGGCCCAGTGCCCGAGTGAGGTCCAGGTCTTCTGGCCACTGATCACGAACTCGTCGCCGTCGCGCACCGCGCGGGTGCGCAGGGAGGCGAGATCCGAGCCCGCGTCAGGCTCCGACATGCCCTGGCACCAGATGTCCTCGGCCCGCCTCATCCGCGGCAGCAGCGCGCTCTTCTGGCTGTCCGTTCCGTAGTGCATGATCGCCGGCGCGATGTTGTTCAGGCCGATCATGTTGATCGGCAGGGGCGCGCCGGCCCCGGTGACCTCTTCCGCGTAGACGAGCTGCTCGAGCGCCGTCGCGCCGCGGCCGCCGTACTCGCGTGGCCACGAGACGGCGGCCCACCCCGCGTCGGCCATCACCCGGTCCCACCCGCGCAGCGTCTCGAACGACCTCGGGTCCGACCCCCGGCGGCGACCGGCCGACACGACGTCATCCGTCAGGTTCGCGGCGAGCCACGCGCGCAGCTCCGCGCGGAAGAGTTCCGCCTCGACTGGCAACGAGAAGTCCACGGGTCCTACCGGCCGATCCGCACTGGTTCCGGCTGCCACGCGCCTCGCACGGAGCTGTTCGACATGGCGGCCACACTAAGAGGATAACCATTATCCGGTCAAGCGCCGCCGCAGGCCGGGGGCCTGCTCGGGCCCGGCGGAGTCGATCGCCCTGGACTGGCGCACTATCAGGATAATCATAGTAATGTTGGGCCGGCCCGCGGCAGGCTAGGGCGGGGCCGCCCCGCGCCGACGAGGGGAAGGAAGACAGTTGAAGTCAGGCCTCACGGCGGACCAGGAACTGCTGGTGGCGACGACCCGGAAGTTCCTCCAGGACACGGTCCCGACGGCAACGCTGCGCGACCTTCGCGACACCGCGGACGGCTACCGACCGGAGTACTGGGCGACTGGAGCGGAGCTGGGGTGGACCTCGCTGCTGGTGGCGGAGAAACACGGCGGCGGGACTGTCAGCGGCGACGGCCTGCGCGATCTGGCCCTGGTGGCCCGCGAGTTCGGGCGGGCCGCGGCACCGGGGCCGCTGCTGGGAACGAATGTCGTGGCCGCGGCGCTGTCCCGGGTGGGCGACGACCGCGCCCTCTGCGCGCTCGACCCGCTGGTCTCCGGGGAGGCCGTCGCGGCGTGGTGCCCGGCGGCGCCGGAGCTGACCGGTCTGCCCGGAGCCGGCTCAGTGGTCGCCCGGCCCGCGGGACCGGACTGGATAGTGTCCGGCGGGACCGCTCCGGTCGAGCACGGTGCCCAGGCGAGCCTGTTCCTGGTGACCGCCCGGGCTCCGGGCGGGATGCTGCAGCTGCTCGTGCCCGCTACGAGCGTCGGGGTCGTCACCAGACCGTTGAGCTCGATCGACGTGAGCCGCCGTTTCGCCCGGGTGGACTTCAACGATGTCCAGGTGCCGGCGACGAGCCTGCTGGGTGAGCCCGACGCGGCTACCACCGAGATCGAACGTCAGGTCTGCGACGCGCTTGTCATCCAGCTGGCCGAGATGGTCGGGGCGATGGACAGGGCGTTCGACCTGACCGTCGCCTGGGCCGCCGACCGATACTCGTTCGGCCGGCCGCTGGCGTCCTACCAGGCGCTCAAGCACCGCTTCGCCAGCATGAAGATGTGGCTGGAGGCCAGCCACGCGCTGGTCGACGCGGTCACGACCGCGGTTTGTGACGATCTCGGCCGGGCGATCGAGATGGTCAGCGTCGCGAAGTCGTACATCGGTGACCGCGGCCCGGAACTGTGCCAGGAGTGCGTCCAGTTGCACGGCGGAATCGGCCTGACGTACGAGCACGATCTGCACCTTTATCTTCGCCGGGTCGCACTGTCGAGCATGCTGCTCGGGACACCGCGCCAGCATCGGATGCGGCTCGCCGATCTGATCGAACGACGAGACATCGAACAGGAGCCGTCGTCTGATGACCGATGAGAGCGAGCCGATCGGTGAGTTCCGGTCGCGTGCCCGGCACTGGCTGCGCGCGAACCTGCCGCCCGCGACCGACCGTGACCGCGGGCCACTCGCCGCCCGTTCCGACGAGCAGGAGCTTGCCGAGGTCGCCGAGGAGCGGCGGATACAGCGGCTGCTCTGGGACGGCGGGTTCGCCGGCATCTGCTTTCCGAAGGAGTATGGCGGGCTGGGACTGACTCCCGCGCACGCGGCGGCGTTCGGCGAAGAGCTCGCGGGCTACCGCTATCCGATGCGCATGCAGGTCCCGACGATGACGCCGTGCGCGGCCATACTCCTCGAGTTCGGCACCCACGAGCAGAAACTGGCGCACATCCCGGCGATCCTGCGCGGCGAGGAGTTCTGGATGCAGTTCCTCTCCGAGCCGGGCTCGGGGTCGGACCTCGCCGGGGTGCGGACCAGCGCCGAGCGCCAGGGGGACAGCTGGGTGCTCAACGGGTCGAAGATCTGGACGACGGGCGCCTGGTGGTCGGACTGGGCGCTCTGCCTGGCCAGGACCAACTGGGACGTTCCCAAACACCGCGGGCTGACCGTCTTCATGCTGCCGATCCACCAGCCGGGGATCGAGGTCTCCCGCATCGAGATGATCAACGGCAACAAGGAGTTCTGCCAGGAGTTCCTGACGGACGTCGTCGTGCCAGCCGACGCCTGCGTCGGCCAGGTCGACGACGGATGGACCGTGGCGACCCGGTGGATGTTCCACGAACGAACCATTCACTCCTCACCGCTCGCGGTACGACCGGTTTCCGCCGACGCCGGCGGCGAGCCGTCGAGCGGATCCGGCGCCGACCTGCTCCGCCTGGCCGAGCTCGTCGGCCGGCGCCACGATCCGACCGCCCGGGAGCTCGTCGCCGAGGCCCACGTCCTTCGGGTCGTGTCGCGTGAGCTCGACCGCCGTGTGCAGGCGGCCATCGCCGATCAGGTGGCGACCGACCAGCTCGCCTCCGTGAGCCGGCTGATGCACGGCGAGGTGGAGGCGCGGCTCGCGACGATCGGCTTCGAGCTCGCCGGTCGCCATGCGGTCGTCTGGGCCGACGACGACGACGAGCGGGTGCGCGGCCACGGCACCGGCTATCTGGTTCGCCAGCTGATGAGCATCGCCGGCGGCACCACGGAGATGGCACGCAACGCCGTCGCCGAGCGCGTACTCGGTATGCCGCGGGAGGCGGCGCCTGACCGTGGCCTGCCCTTCCGGGACGTGCGCAGTACGCCGTCCGTCCGCACCGGGCCGGCGAGCTGACCGGCGAACGTCCCGAACGCCGTCATCGGGTTCCCGCCGCCGGGAACGTGAGGCCGGCGAACATCCGGTAGAGGACGGCGATGATCGCCTCCTCGTCGAAGACCTCCGGGTGAGACGTCAGGTAGTAGCTGACCCGCTCGAGCATGCCGACCGCGGCCAGCGAGGCGACCGCGGGATCGGCGCCGGCGGGCAACCGATGGCGTACCAGTTGCTCGAGCCCGGTCATCAGGCCCTCGAAGACGTTGTCAGCCATCGACTGCATGAGCGCGTCCGGGTCATGGGCCTCGAACCAGATCCGCACCACCGGCCCATAGCGCTGGTAAACCCGGACGAAGTCGCGGAGCCACTGTGAGAGGCTCTCCTCGTCGAGCGTGGTGGACAACGAAGAAAGCGCGACGATAAGCGTGTCGAGTTCCGCCGCGCATTCGCGCGCGAGCCGGTGGAGAAGGGCTTCCTTGTTCTTGAAGTACAGATAGAACGTCCCGTGAGAGACGTCCGCGGCTACCGTGATGTCGTCAACCCGGGCCGCCAGGTAGCCCCGGCGCGCGAACACCACCAGGCCCGCGTCCAGCAGCCGACGCACCATCCGCGCCCCGCCAGGGGTCTCCTCCCGCGCGTTCGACGGCCGCCTGGCCAGGGCCCGGCGGCCCACCGCGGGACCGGTCGGGTCCTCCCTCGTGCGCTCCGTCATGCGTGCTCGCGGCTCCTCCCCGGCAGGTCGGCACTATGCTACGGGTGTGGCGGAGCAGGTAACACAGCGACGAAACACCGCTGGTCCGGGCAGCGCGATCGGCGACCGAGGTCAGCACACAAAGCGACGGCTCGTCGAGGCCGCCACGAAGGTCTTCGCCCGCCGCGGGCTGCACGGAGCTCGGGTAGAAGAGATCGCCACCGTCGCCAAGGTTTCTCGCGGCGCTTTTTATCAGTATTTCGACAGCAAGGATTCCGTGTTCACGGAGGTCCTCCACGAGGTGGAGTGGGACGTCCTGGACACCTTCACGTCGCTTCGTGAAGTCACCGCGGACCTCGATGGCTATCAGGCGGTCCACGACTGGATCGACACCTATCTCACGGTCTGCGACAAGTGGCTTCCCATGCTGCGCGTCTTCGTCGAGAACGAGAGCCCGGACAGCCCGCACGGGCATTTCGGCGCGCAGCTCGTGACCAAGTCCGCCCAGCTGCTCGCCCGCCGCCTGCGCGGCAGCCTCCCGCCGGAGGTCGACTCCCATCTCACCGCGGTCGCGCTGCTCGCCATGGTGGATCGGTTCAGCTATGCGTCCGCCGCGTACCACCTCGACGTCGGTCGCGTGACGGTCGTCAACACCCTGGCGGTGGTCGCCTTCCGCATGGTTCACCCCGAGGTGGATCTCGACGCGCGTCCGCTGCCGCTGCCCGCGGCGAGCTAGCTCTGGTTTTCTCCGCCACCTGATCTGGGTTCCCGGAAGGCGCTGGTCAGCCGCGCGCCGCCACAAGCTCGACGCGCTGCCCGTCCGGGTCACGGATAATGAGAACCCTGTCAGGAGCGGGCGTTCCCGGCAGAACCTCACCGCCGTAGGTCTCCACCTGGCGCGCCACGGCGGCGAGGTCCGACACGCGCAGCGACAGGTGGGTGAGTCCTGGCTCATCGAACCGACGGCGAGGCGGGGGCAGGCCCACCGGGCGGTCGAAGTGCAGCAGCTCCAGGACCAGACCGTCGAGCCGGAGGTAGACGGCGGTGAGGTTGGCGGGCGCGTCGACGTCGAGCAACGTCGTCACCATGTCGTCGGGGATGGTCAGTGCTCTGTCAAAGGTGAACCCGAGCAGTTCTTCATAGAACCGGCGAGCCCGGGGCAGGTCGCTTACGCAATGGCCGACATGGCCGAATGCCGTGCTCACCCGCGGCCGCCGGACCCGGCCTCGACCTCTACGACGACATCACCGTTGGCGAGCGTCCTCGCGGCGTCGCCGGGCGCCAGAACCAGTGTCGTGAAGCGACTCTGCACGAGCGCCGGTCCGTGGATGACCGGGCCCGGGCGGACGGCATCACCGTCATAGACCGGCGCGTTGTCATGCCATTCGCCGCCCGCGTAGAGCCGGCGATGACCGATCGGGACCGGTGGTTCCTTCGAGGGTTCGAGCTGGGCCAGTCGCGGCTGGTCCACCAGACCCGTCGCCACCAGACGGATGCCGCGCACGACCGGTTCCTGCGAACGGGCCTCGATGAGTCTGGCCTCCTCGTTGGATCGGTGGAATCGTTCGACGGCCTCCGCTACGGCCTCGGCCCGGACGGCCTCGCCGTCGCGCCGTTCCAGCGGGATTCCCACGTCGAAGGTCTGGCCTGGGTAGACCAGGTTGAGCCGCCATTCCAGGCGTATTCGGTCGGGCGTCAGGCCAGCCGCGGTCAGCTCGCCGTTCGCCCGATCGGCGAGCTCGTCAGCGAGCGCGGTGAGTCTGTCCAGATCGATCTCACGCCAGGGACCAACCAGGGTGCGCGCGTCGTCAATCATGTGATCGGCGGTGAGCAGGCCGAGGGCTGACAGTCCCGCCGCGGCCTTCGGAACGAGGACACGACGCATGCCGAGCGCCGCCGCGTGCGCGGTCGCGTGCACGGCGCCCATACCGCCGAACGCGACGAGGTCCAGCCGGCGGGGATCGACGCCGGCCAGGGACAGAACGCGGCGAACGGCGTCACACATGTGGGCATCGACGATGTCGACCACGGCGACGGCGGTCTGTTCGACGTCCAGGCCGAGACTCGCGCCGACGTCGGCGAGGGCGGCGCGCGCGCCTTCGACGTCCAGGGCCAGGCGGCCGCCCCAGAAGGCCTCGGGGTCGAGGCGGCCCAACACCAGGTCCGCGTCCGTGACGGTGGCCTGGGTACCACCGCGCCGGTAGCAGACCGGGCCGGGGACGCTGCCCGCCGACTCGGGGCCGACCCGCAGCGACCCGTCAAGGGCACTGGCCACGGAGCCGCCACCGGCGCCGACCGAGTGCACGTCGACCATCGGCAGGGCAATGCAGTAGCGGTGCCGCCAGTTCCAGTCGCTCGTCACCTCGGGACGGCCGCCCCGGATCAGGCACACGTCGTAGCTGGTTCCGCCCATGTCGATGCTGACGACATCACCGAGCCCGGCGGCGCGGGCCGCTGAGGCCGCGGCGACCACGCCCCCCGTCGGGCCCGAACTGATCGTCGCCAACGCGCGGGCGCGGATCTGGCTGGGAGTGGCCACTCCCCCAGAGCTCGTGGCGAGCAGCAGTTCGCGGCCGTAACCGGCCTCCAGCAGGCGCCGTTCCAGCCGGTCGAGGTAACGAACGATCGGCGGACCGACATAGGCGTTGACGAGCGTCGTCGACGTACGTTCGAACTCGGGTGGCTTGGGCCAGACCTCGTGCGACAGCGAGATCAGCTCGACGTCCGGGTACTCGTCGCGGATGATCTCCCGCGCGCGCAGCTCATGGACGGGATTGACATACGAGTGCAGGAAGACGACCGCGATCGACGTGACGCCGAAGGCGCGCAGCCGGGCGGTGGCCTTGCGCACCGACTCCTCGTCCAGCGGCGTCTCGACGTCGCCCGCCGGGGTCAGCCGTTCGTGGACCTCAAGCCGGACCCGTCGCCGCGCGATCGGCGCCGGCGCCGGGAAGGCCGGGTCCCAGATCTCCTCCTTGAAGCAACGCCGGAACTCGATCTCGTCCCGGAATCCCTCCGTCACGAGCAGCCCGGTCGAGGCCCCCGACATTTCGATCATCGTGTTGTCGGCCGCCGTCGTCCCGTGGACGATCGACTCCGTGTCGGCGAGCAGTGCGGGACTGTCGTCGAGGCCCTCGGCGCGCGCGAGGCGGAGTAACCCGGCCAGCACGCCCTCCGACTGGTCGTGCGGCGTCGTCGGGGTCTTCTCCACGACAAGAGAACCGTCGGGACGGAGCAGGACGCAGTCGGTGAAGGTTCCGCCGACGTCGACGCCGATCCGGTAGCCGCTCATGCAGCATCGCCTCTCATCGAGCCGGGGCGCTGGTCGCCGGCGAGCTTGGACCGAAGTTCCGCCGTCGCCGGCTCGTCGAGCGCGAGGTCCATCGCCTCGACCGATCCGGTGACCACGACGCCGTAGTCCTCGCGGGCGCCCTCGACGGACACGTACTCGTCCCACACGTCGTCGAGGACGGCGTGGGGATCACGGAGCAACGGATCGCCCCAGCCGCCACCGCCGCCGAACCGGTAGACGAGTTGATCGCCCGTGTGCAGGAGATGGTTGGTGACGACGGGAGAGACCGCGACCTCGCGCTCGGTGCCCGCGCTGAGCAGGCACGAGTCCGGGGCTCCCGAACGCCCACCGGCGATCCCCGGATGGACATGGTGTTGGTTGACGACGTACTGGTTGACGTAGGTCGGCGTGCGGGCCTCTTTGATGAAATGACTGCCGCAGGCCCCGCGCCACTGACCGGGTCCTCCCGAGTCCGTCAGATAGTTGCGACCGCGCAGCAGGTGCGGGAAGATCGTTTCGTTGAGCTCGGCTGATGCCTTGATGAGGTTCCCGCTGGCCGCCGCCAGCGCTCCCCAGCCGTCCACGCCCTTGACGGCGTTCACCCAGCCGGCATTGACCTCGCCGCCGTGGTCGAAGAAGGGTCGGCCGGTGCGCGGGTCGTGGTCACCCCACATCTGGCGCGGGCTGCCGTACTTGTAGGTCTGGGGTGAACACCGGTCGGGCAGGATCTGGGCCATCGCGATCGCGATGGCGTCGCTCACCTCGACGCCCGGGTGATGCGTCCCGCTGCTGACCGGCTTGCCTTCCGTCGGGTTCAGGCAGCAGCCGACGGGTACCCGCAGGTCGACGCACTCGAAGAATCCCTCGTTCTTGGGAATGGTCGAGTCGACGAGGCTGGCGAGCTGGGCGATCGCGTTTCCCCGGGTGTTGCCGAAGGTGGACCAGGCCGCGATCTGCGGCCTCGTGTCGGAGCCGGCGAAGTCGACCGTCAGCCGGTCACCGTCCACCGTGACGGCGACGTGCACGTGGATGTCGGTGTTCCCCTGCGGGTCGCTGTCGACATACACGTCCGCCTCGTAGGTGCCGTCCCGCCACTGGGCGATCTCCCGCGAGAACCGGTTCCGCGCGTCATCGATGGAATGGTCCACCGCCGCCCGCACGGTCGCGGCGCCATGGAGCTCGATGATGTCCGTCAGCCGTTGGGCGCCCAGCTGGGCCGCCCCGACCTGCGAGCGCAGGTCGCCGATGAAGCCGGCGAGCCGGTTGTTGGCCCGCATGGTCAGCACCACGTCGCGGCGCTCGACCCCACCATCGATGATCTTCAGCAGGGGGTACCGCGTGCCCTCGGAGTAGATGTCCCGGGCGGTCGTGTTGTAACCACCGGCCACGGCGCCGCCGGTGTCGCCGTGATGGCACTGGATCGACGCGATGAGAATCAGCTCGCCGTCGGCGAAGACCGGGGCGAACACGTTGAAGTCGGGTAGATGACCCCCGCCGTGGTAGGGATCATTGGCCACGATCACGTCCCCCGGACGCAGCTCGTCACCGTAGAAATCGATCGCGAAGCGAACGGGCAGCGTCGCGCTCAGCATGAACTGTGGGATGCCGACGGACAGCGCGGCGAGTCGGCCCTGGCCGTCGAGAATCGTCGCGTTGCGCTCGTTGCTCTGGTTGAGGATCGGCGTGGTCGCCGTTCGCGAGACATAGGTGGCCATCTCGAAGCAGACGGTCTCCATCGCCGAACGAATCACCTCGGCGCTGACCAGGTCGATGGTGTTGGTCGTCATGTGCCTTCCCTCTTCAGGCGGTGGCCGGCGTCGCGGTCGCGACGCGCGGCCTGACCCTCGAGCAGCTCCGAGCCGGTTTCGGACGTTTGCGTCAGCCTAGCCCTAGCCTATGTGAGCTGGCCAGCGAAGAGCACGGGGGGCGATCTGACGATCGTGTCAGCGACCCGAGCCGGCCCGGACGCAGCCCTAGGCGAGCAGGACGGAGGAACGACCGTTGCGGACGAACTCGGCGGCCAGCTCATCCGCGTCCCGCCCGGTCAACCGCGCGTAGTGCGCGGAAGCGCGGGGGTCTGGTCGCCACCAGATGAGGTCGGCGGTCCAGTCGGCCGGAAGCCAACGTCGCGCGCGCAGGCGCTGCTTGTCGACCTTGTTCGTGGCGGTGACGGGTAGCCTGTCGACGACCCGCACAAACCGCGGAGCCCATTTCGTCCCGAGATCGCGCTGGTCGGCGAGGAACGCGGCGAACTCGGCCGGGTCGAACGACGCCGGATCGGCCATCTCGACCGTCGCCATGACCTGGTCGCCGGAGTGCGAGTCCGGTACGCCGTACACGGCGACGCCGCTCGCGCCCGGGAGCCGCTCGATGATTCGTTCTACGGCTGACGCGGCGAAGTTCTCCCCGTCGACCCGGATCCAGTCGCCCTGCCGCCCCGCGAAGAAGAACCAGCCATCCGCGTCGCGATACCCAAGGTCACCCGAGAAGAACCATCCGTCGCGCACCCGCTCGGCCTGCGCCTGATCGTTGTTGTAGTATCCCTCGAACGAGGTTCCGACGTCTCGGCGGACAATCTCGCCGATGGCCTCGCCCGGATTCAGGACGAGGCCCGCGGCATCAATGACCGCCGGCACGCACTCCATTCTCGTTTTTGGGTCGACGACGGCGATGTCGGCGCCCCCGACCGGCTTCCCGAGCGAACCAGGCGGGCAGCCGCGTCGAGGATGCAGGACAATCGTTCCCTCGCTCGATCCATATCCTTCCACGACCCGGCACCCGAAACGCTGGCGGAATGCCTCGGCGTCGCGTGGCGACGCCTCCGGCGCGAGAACCATCCTCAGCGTCGTGTGAGCGTCGTCCGGCGATGGAGGGGTGGCAAGCACGTAGGAGAGCGCCCGGCCCACGGTGTTGAAGAACGTGACCCGATGGGCCAGGACGTCGGGCAGGAAACCCGTGGCGGAGAATCTTCGCCGAAGTACGATGCGTGCGCCCGATGCCAGCGCGGGAATCCAGCAGCTCGCCAACGCATTGCCGTGGAACAACGGCATGGCGCAGTACAGGACATCCTCTGGTGAGAAGCCGAGCGAGCCCGTACGGGCCAGTCGCTGGTGGCTGACCCGTACCGCCTTCGGTGCCCCGGTGGATCCCGAGGTGAAGATGAGCATGAACAGGTCCTCGGGCTCGACCGGCTCCTCGGTCAGGTCGACGTCGCTGGCGGCCAGGCGCTCCGTCCAGGCCGGGTCGGTCACGTCGAGGACTCGGTCTTCGGGCAGGGCGACGTCAAGCTCGTCGAGCAGAGCGGCCCGCCGCTCGTCGGTGATGATCAACTGGCAGCTGGTATGGCGGATGTCCCGTTCGAGCTCGGCCCCGCGCCGCGTCGGGTTGATCCCGACGACCGTCGCCCCGGCGAGGGCCGCGCCGCCCAGCAGGAAGAGGAAGTCCGGCACGTTCTCCAGCAGCACGCCGATGTGAAACGGGCCGTCCGTTCGCAACGAGCGCAGGACGTGCGCGCACTGAGCCGACGCTCGCGTCACCTCCTCCCAGGTCCATGATCGGCCCTCGAAAACGAGTCCAACCCGCTTGTCACCAGCTCTTCCGAGAACAAGATCTTGAACAGATCGCGCCCGGTGTGACACTTGCGTCATGCGAAGGACGGTATCGCCTGCGGCGCTCCGACGCAGCCGGGCGTGGCAGCCCCCTGGGACAGCGCGTCCCGGCTCAGGCCTGGCGGCGCCCGGCCGGCTGGCAGGCGGACACGTCCTCGGCCCCCGTCGGCGACGTGCGACGGGGGCCGGACGAGTCGTAAAGAGGGCCGGCGCCCAGCGGACATCCAGCGTCGGCCAGCTCACGGGCCTGGATCGGGTTCCTGACACCGGTGGCGACGACCGTGAGGCCGAGCCGCGAGCCGACGCCGAGGATCGCCTCCCGCACGATACGAGTGCGGGTGGGAGCCGGTGTGGCGTCGGGATCGGTGAAACACCGGTCCAGCCTGATGATCTCGATCGGCAGGTTGTTGTGCCATCCGCCGAAGGCGCCCGCCGTCCCACCGACGCCGTCGAGGGCGAGGCGAATGCCGGAGTCGCCAATGCTTTGCAGCATGGTGGCCGCGGCAGTCAGGTCGACGGTGCCACCCGAGTCGGCGAGTACCAGGATGATCGTCCGATTGGGCACGCTCCACTCGGCCAGGAGACGCCCGACATCGGCGGGCTGTTTGTCCAGGCCACGGCCTACCGACACTCTGACGAACACCGGGGTCGGCTCGGGGCTTCTCCGCTCGGAGAGGTCGCGGCAGACCTCGCGAAGTACCCGGCCGACAAGCAGCATGGTCAGGCCTGCCTCGTCGGCGATCCGGTCCAGCAGGTCCGGCGCGACCTCTCCGAGCTGGTGGTGGTTCCAGAGCGGCACCGCGTCGAGGGCGGAGGTATGCCCGGTGCGGAGCTCGACCACCGGGTCGTAGCGGACCCTGACGGTTCCATGACGCTCGTCGCCGCGCAGTGCCTGTTCCAGGTCGGAACGGATCTGTGGGGCCGACTCGGCCGTCGTCAACTCCGGCCGATAGACAATCAGGCCGCCCTTACCCTGGCGCTTCGCGGCGTACATGGCCAGATCGGCGTCGCGCAGCAGGGCATCGGGCTCTCGAGGAATGGTCGAGTCCGCGACGACGAGCCCGAGGCTGGCGCCGACCGGATGGGGGTGTCCCTTAAGCGTGGTCGGGGCCCGGATCATCGAGGCGAGCCGCCAGCACAGCGCCTCCGGATCCCGATGGCCGCGTTCGAGCAGGATCGCGAACTCGTCCCCACCGAGCCGGGCGACGGTGTCGCCTGGCCGGACACCGTTGCGCAGCCGCGCCGCGGTGGTCCTGAGCAGCTCGTCACCGGCCGCGTGTCCGAGAGTGTCGTTGACGCGCTTGAAGTCGTCGAGATCGCAGTACACCAACGAGAACGGCCGGTTGTCGCGGAGCGCGAGCGCGCGGCGCAGCCGATCGGCGAACAGTACGCGGTTCGGCAGCCCGGTGAGCGGGTCGTGCAGCGCCTGATAGCGCAGTTCCTGCCTACTGGCCTCGACGGACGCCAGCAGCCGGCTGTTCTCACCCAAGGTCATCAGCTGGCGGATCAGGACCACCAGCAGCAGGCCGATCAGGATGCCTCGCTCGACGCTGTCGATGGAGCTGTTCACGATCAGCTGGATGAGCACCAGAACGCCGGCGGCGCCAAGCGCCAGATACGGCAGAGCGGCGCGCACCAGGAGAGTCCGCGGGTGTCCGCGGCGCAATACCGCTAATTTAAGCGGCTCGGATGATGTTGATATCTGGCGGGTTCGGGTATGTCATGCAGGTGTCCGTCCG
>NZ_JADWYX010000146.1 GCF_016786355.1 Frankia sp. AgB1.9 | reverse complement strand
TTCCGCGGTGCGGTCGATCTTCGCGTTCCGCGGTGCGGTCGATCTTCGCGTTCCGCGGTGCGGTCGATCTTCGCGTTCCGCGGTGCGGTCGATCTTCGCGTTTGCAAGCTCCGCGGGGCGACTGCCGAAGATCTGAAGCGTGCTCAGGCCAGGCGGTACACCGGCTGCCTGGTCAGATCGGCGATGAGCTCGAAGTCCTTGTCGTGGTGGAGGACTGTGTGCCCGGCCAGCTCCGCGGTGGCGGCTATCAGCAGGTCGGGGATGCTCGGCGCGCGGTGGTGGCCGGCGGCGGCCAACATGCCCTGCACCGCGAAGGCGCGCCTCGTCACCTCGGCGGCCGTCTCCCAGTCGTGGATCATTCGGGAGAGTGGCGGCGTTCCGAGCAATCGGGCGTGGCTGGCGCCGTTGCGGGCGGAGTAGCCGATCTCGAGCAGGGTGACCGCGCAGACGTGCACTCGGCCCTGATCGACGCGCTCGGACCACAGGGGCTCGTCAGGATGGTTCGGGATTCGAACCAGGGCCGACTTGTCCAAGAGCCACGACTCGGTCACGACCAGGCCTCACGCATGATCTCTGTGTCATCCAGGTCTGAGATCAGCTCCCCGAGTAGAGCCCAGTCCGCCGGGGCCAGTGGCTGATGTGTCTCGCGGGCGGCACGCTCCGCCTCGGCGGACAGCGTGCGACGCAGGTACTCGACGCGTGACACGCCGGCGCGGGCCGCCGCGGCGTCCAGTTCGGCGATGACGCCGTCAGGTACGTCGCGAATGAGGAGATCGGCCACGGATCGCTCCTCGCAACAGGTGATATCTACTTGGCTCCCAATGATATCTCGACCTGGACGCGAGGTGCGGAGGACCTTGGCGAGCACAACAGCCCCTGTCTGCTCAGACGCTGTCTGTCCAGTTAGTGTCTGTCCAGACACTGTCTGAACCGATATCTGTCTAATCAGGTACTGTCTGACCAGACAGTACCAGGTTGCCCGCGACACCGATTTGTCCGGAACCTGGCCGCCGCCGAATCGTCTCGGCAGCCGGGTGACCCTGGTGCGGCCGGGTCAGTCGTTGGATTCGGCGGCGCGGCGGGCGTCGCGCATGGAGCGGGCGTCCTGGCCGCCGAGGGAGTCGGTTCCGACCTCGGCGTTGTGGGCGTGCGCAAGGTGGTGCAGGCCGAAGACGGAGTCCATGCCGGCCTGCAGGCCCATCAGGTCCTCGGCCTGGTTCACCGCCTTCTTGGTGAGGGCGAGTCCAAGGCGGGGCATCGTCGCGATGCGCTCGGCGACCGAGGTCACCTCGGCGGCTAGGTCGTCGCGGGGGACCACCCGGTTGACCATGCCGAGCTCCAGTGCGCGGTGGGCGGCGACGCGTTCGCCGAGGAACAGGAACTCCTTCGCCGCCCTCGGGCCCATCACCCACGGATGCGCGAAGTACTCGACCCCCGGAATGCCCATCCGCACGACCGGGTCGGCGAAGAACGCGTCGTCGGAGGCGATGATCAGGTCGCAGACCCAGGCGAGCATCAGGCCTCCGGCTATGCAGGCGCCGTGCACCTGGGCGATCAGCGGCTTCGGCAGTTCCCGCCACCGCCGGCACATTCCCAGGTACACCTCCTGCTCGCGGGCGAAACGGCTCTCCGCGCCGGAGGCCCCGACATGGTCCCACCACAGGCCCGCGCGCCGGGTGAACGACTGGTCGATGTCTCGCCCCGGGGTTCCGATGTCATGGCCGGCGCTGAAGTGTCGGCCCGCGCCGGCCAGCACGATGACCTTGACCTCGGGATCGGCCGCGGCCCGGTAGAACGCGTCGTCGAGGGCGTAGGTCATCTTCGAGTTCTGGGCGTTGCGGAACTCGGGGCGGTTCATCGTGACCCGGGCGACCGGCCCGGTCACCTCGTACAGCACCACCGGAGGCTCGGCATCGTCGGCCGTCGGCGCCGACTGGGCGATCTGCTCGGTCATCGCGACGTTTCCCTTCCGGAAGGCGGCACCAGGTCTGTCGAGACGGCATCCAGGGCCGCTGGCCGCAGGCCGAGGCTGTCGGCCAGCTGGGCCCGGTGGAACAGCGGATCGCCGTAGGCGGGAATGAGTGCCCAGGCACGCTTGGCGAACAGGTGCAGGTCGTATTCGGTGGTGTACGCGATCGCGCCGTGGCACTGGATCGCCACCCGGGCCGCGAGCCGGGCCGACTCCGCCGCCAACACCTTCGCGACGCTCACCGCGTCCCGCGCGGCGAGCGTCGCGTCCCGTGCGGCGACGTGGTCTTCGGGGGAGTGGGCCAGCCGCCACCCGGCGGCGAGGACCGCGGGGCGGGCGAACTCGGTCGCGAGGTGCGCCGAGGCGCACGCGTGCTTGACCGCCTGGAAGCTGCCGACCGGGACCCCGAACTGATGACGGGTCTTCACGTAGTCGATGGTGATCGCGAGTATCCGGGCGGCCAGGCCGACGAGAACCGCCGACGTGCCGACCGCCGCTCGCCACCAGGCCAGCCGGGCGGCGTCGGGGTCGTCCGTCAGGACCGCGCCCGCCAGCGGGTCAGGCAACGTGGTCAGCCGGGCCAGCGCGCGGGCGCCGTCGACCGTCCCGACCGGCGCGAGCTCCAGCTCGTCGGCGCGGTAGATCCGCAGCCGGGCCGTGCCGTGCGGCAGCCCATCGAACGCGTCCGTCGCCAGCGAGCCGGTCGATGCGTTCCACGCCGACGCAGACGCCGACGCCCCCGACCCCGCCGACCCCGACCCCGACGACTCCGCGCTGGCCGGCGCGGGTACCGGCAGGATGACCAGGTCGGCCTGCTGGCCGTGCGGCACGACGATCTCGCCGGTGGGCGTGCGGGTGGCGACCGTGACGAGCGCTCGGCCGGCGACGAGGTCGGGCAGCGCCGGATGACCGGCGGCGGCCAACAGCGGCGCCGCGAACGCGACCGTCTCGACGGCTGGCACGGGCAGGCCAGCGTGGCCGACGCGTTCCAGTAGCGGGACGACGTCCGAGATGGTCAGGCCCAGCCCGTCGGCTCCGTCAGGGACCAGCGCGCCGGCCAGACCGATGTCGGCGAGGGTCGCCCAGACCTTGCGCACCTGCTCCAGGCCGGCCGCCGCCTCGCCCGCGCCGGCCGGCCAGGCGCCGCGGATGAGGGCCGCGGTCGCCTCGGCGTCGAGCACCGGAATGACCGCGCCCACGAGGGCAGCCGCCTCCGGGTCGAGTTCGAAGTCCATACCGGCTCCCTTCCGCGGTTTCGGGTCAGGCCCTGGGCAGGCCGAGGAGCCGTTCGGCGACGACGTTGCGCTGGATCTCGTTGGTGCCGGCGTAGATCGGGCCCGACAGCGAGAACAGGAAGCCCTTGCTCCACGGGCCGTCGAGCTCGGCACCCGCACCCAGCAGATCCAGGGCGGTCTCGTGGATGCGGACGTCCAGCTCCGACCAGAAGAGCTTGTTCAGGCTCGACGCCGCCCCGGGCTGCTGGCCGTTGAGCAGGCCGCTGACCTGGTGCAACGTGAAGAGCTGGTAGGCCTGTGCGTCGATGTGCGCCTGCACGACCCGGTCGCGGACCGCCGCCGGCAGCCCGCTTCGAGTGGCGCGGGCCAGCTCGACCAGCCGGTTCGCGGTGGCCAGGAACCGGCCCGGCGGGCGCAGCGTCAGGCCGCGTTCGGAGCCGGTCGTCGCCATCGCGACCTGCCAGCCCTTGCCCACGCCACCGAGGACGTTCTCGGCGGGGACGAAGACGTCGTCGAAGAAGACCTCGGCAAAGCCCTCGTCACCATCCAGGCGCTCGAAGCCGCGGACCGTCACCCCCGGCGCGTCCAGCGGCACCAGGAAATAGGTCAGCCCGTGATGCCTGCCGCCGGCCCGGCCCGCGCGTGGGCCCGCCTCCGGCTCCGCAGCTGGCGCGGCGGGCGTACCGGTGCGGAACAGGCCGAACAGGTGGGTACAGAACGCGCCCCGGGTCGTCCAGGTCTTCTGGCCGGAAAGGCGCCAGCCACCGCGTTCGACGTCCTGGACCCCAGTGGAACGCAGACCGGCGAGATCGCTGCCCGCGCCCGGCTCGGACCAGCCCTGCGCCCAGGTGTCCAGGCCGGCGGCCATCCGGGGCAGGATCCGGTCCTGCTGGTCGGCGGTGCCGAACTCGAACACGGTCGGGGCGAGCAGGAAGATCCCGTTCTGGGTGACCCGCTGCGGGGCGCCGGCCCGGGCGTACTCCTCCTCGAAGACCAGCCACTGCCAGAGGCTCGCGTCGCGGCCCCCGTAGCGCTCCGGCCAGGAGACGACCGCCCAGCGAGCCTCGAAGAGCCGCCGTTCCCAGTCGAGATGGGCGGCGAATCCCGTTCGGGTGTCGCCGGACGGTAGCGGCGTCGCCGGCACGTTCGCCGTCAGCCACGCGCGTGCCTCGGCGCGGAACGCCTCATCCTCGTCCGACCAGGTCAGGTCCATCAGCCGTCGCCCTGATCGGACTTCTGGTCAGCCGCGTCCGGGGCCGGCTCGGCCCTGGGCGTGGAACCGAAGCCGGAGCGGACCTCGTCGGCGATGCCGGCCAGGTTGAGCTCGAAGGTGAAGCCCTGCTCGTAGCGGTAGCTGCGTTTGACGTCCCACGGGTCGATCCCGTTGAACGCCTCCTTGGCCATCCGGATCACCCGCGGGTCCTTCGCGGCGATCTCGCCGGCGACGGCTCGGGCCGCGTCGCGCAGCCGGGCGGCCGGGACGACGGTGTGAACGGAGCCGAACGCGTGCAGCTCGGCGGCGGTCGCCGTAGCCGAGGTGTACATCATCGCCCTGGCCTTCAACTGCGGGACCAGCCGCGACAGGTGCGTCGCGGCGCCGAGCGCTCCCCGGTCGACCTCGGGTAGGCCGAAGGTGGCGTCGTCGCTGGCGACGATCACGTCGGCGTTGCCGACCAGCCCGATCCCGCCGCCCAGGCAGAAGCCATGCACTGCGGCGACGACCGGGACCGCACAGTCGTAGACCGCGGCGAAGGCGGCGAAGCAGCCACGGTTCGCGCCGATGAGCGCCTGATGGCCCTGGTCGCGCTGGATCTCCTTGATGTCGACGCCCGCGTTGAATCCGCGTCCTTCGGCCCGCAGGACGACGACCCGAACGGCCGGGTTCGCGCCCGCGGCCCGCAGCTCGTCCGCCAGGGCGAACCAGCCGGCCACCGGGAGCGCGTTCACCGGCGGGTAGTCGACGACGATCTCGGCGATCCCGCCGTCCACCACCGTAGTGATCATCCAACCTCCAGGAGCGAGCCGCGAGCACTCTAACAAGCGCTTGGTTGGCAAACCAGCGTTGCTGGCCGGCCGGTCCGAGGCCGCCGCCCGCCCCGTCCCCGAGCGAGCAGCCCAGTCCCCGAACGGGACGCAGCGCCCCCGACGAGCCGTCTCCGACCGGGGCACGCCGCGCTGCCCCGCCCGCGACGAGTCGTCCCGGCCGGGGGTGCCGCGCCGCCCCGCCCCGGGCGGCCGGAGTCTCTGGCGACGCTCGGCCGGCGTGGGCTTTGGATGTGGCAGAAATGGGCGCTGAATGTTCGGTTTCGGGACTGGAATGGCCTTGACCACACAACCTCCAGTACATGTCGGAAATGCGACTGGACGGGTGCCGACACGCCCTGTCGTTGGATTGACCGCGCAAACCGATGTCATTGGCGTGGGTCGTTCGCACAATTGCTCTACTGACGTTGTGGGAAGGATCTGGCGATGGCTGCGCAGCGACGAGCTACTTTTCGGCCCGGCCGCGCGCGTGCTGCCTCCGGAGGCCCCGGCGCCGACGGACCGGGATCGCGCGGGACCGGCACGGCCCGGGCCGTGCTCGGCGGCCTCGTGGCCGGCGCACTGATGGTCGCGCCCGTCGCGCTCCTGACGGCCAGCCCCGCCGAGGCGGCCGGGATGACCCACCCGCTGTTCGACCATCCGCTCGACATTCACGTCAACATCGGCCCATCGGCGGCCCCGCGGCCGCCGGCGGACCTAGGCAGCGTCTTCGGTGAGATCACCAAGGGAATCGGCGGCCTGCTCGCCAGCGGCGGCGTGCCGACCCCGGCTCCCAACCATCCGGCCGGCCGCACCGGGTCCGGCTCGGGTTCGCGCGGCGGCTCCGGCACTGGTCAGAGGGGGACGGCGGCCACGCCTCCAGCGGCGCCCGCGACCCCGGAACCCACCACGGACGCCGGCCTCGGCGACTCGACCGCCACCCCACCGACCGCAGAGCCCACCGAATCCCCAGGTCCCAGCAGCGAGGCGACGCGGCCCACGCCAGCGCCCACCCCAGCCCCGGCCGACCCCGCCGGAGCGGTCGTCCACAGCCAGCTGATCTCGTCGTCCGACGGCGCCTCGATCGCCGCCCTCGACACCCTCGCCATCGTCCTGGCCGGAGTCGGTCTCGTCGGACCGCCGGCCGCCGCCGTGTTCAGAGGGCGCCGCGCCGTCCGGTAGCCGAATCGCGACCGGATGGTGCCGAGCGTGGCCGAGCGTCCTCGCGGGTGACGAACCGGAGGATCGTCTCGCGGTCGGGGGCCGCGCGTGGATGCGTCACCGAGACCGACGGCCTGCGCGCGGTCTGGCCGGTGCCGGTGCCGGGTTCGGCGGCGAACGGCGAGCCGGGCAGGGGGAGTATCCCGTCGAGGACGAGCTGGCCGGGCCGGCGGTCGCCCTCCCAGGCGCCGTCCGGGTGCCGGATGAACAGCTCACCTGCCACGACGGCGAACCTGGCTGATCCTGTGGCCGGCCCGTCTGACGGCCCGAAACCACCGGAAAGCGGCTCGAACATCGGTTCGTCGCCGCGGCTGTCCGGCCAGCTCGCCCGCAGCCGGTCCGCCGCGGCCCGGATGCGGGCCAGGCTGATGCCCGCTCGCCGCAGCGCCGCGATGGTCCGTGCCTGGGCCAGGTCGTTGACGCCGGGGCGTAACAGCCCCGATCGCCGCCAGTAGGCGATCTGGCGTTCTGTGGTGAGCCCGGACCTCGCGTTCCCCGTTCGGCCCGCGCCGGCCTGCGGAAGCCCGTCGTCGGCTCCCGCGGCCCGCGTTCCGGCGGCAGGTAGCGGCGACCCGCCCGTCATGCCAGCAATGTACGCCCGGGGCTACCGGCGGGAGCTGCTCTCGCGCCGATACGAGAACGGGCCGGGAAGGTCGACGCTGGACAGGCCGCCATGGCCCCGCTTGGACCAGACCCGCCAGGAGACCCGACCGAGCTTGAGCGTGACAGAGGAGACCCCGTGCTCACCCACGTTCATGTGAAACGGGCCGATCTTGGGGCGACGGGTATAGCGCAGGCCCATGTCAGTGCTCCAGAACTGTCAGTGGAGGTGTTCCAGGGAACACGCGCCGGACTTTGACGGCGATGATCGACGACTTCCCCTGTTTTCACCGCGTCAACCCTTTTGGCATCGACGGCTCCCCGGCCGGCCCGGCTGCCCCGACCGCGCAGGCTGCCTCGTGGCGTCCAGGCAGGCCTGGCTGCCCGACGCGCTCGCCCGTGGAGGCACGCCCCGTCACCGGCCCTGCGTCCGCCGGGGCGACCGAGACCCGGTGACCTGGCTCGGAGCCAGAAGCGGCCCAACGGTAAATGGTTCGCGAGTGTCTCGGTTCCGCGTGATGATTCCGTCGTTCGCCGCCGCGACCGTGTACGGGGAACCTGGCGAGGGAGAACCATGACGATCACCGGCGCTCTGGGATCGGCGGCTGCCGGGTCCGGGTTCGAGGTCCGGGCGGCGGGTGGACGGCTGCGCGGTAGCCGGGAGCCGGGCGTGGCGGTCTTTCGCGGCATCCCGTTCGCCGAGCCGCCGGTCGGCGAGCTCCGTTTCGCCGCGCCGCGGCCGGCCCCGGGCTGGGACGGCGTGCGGCCGGCCGTGTCGTACGGCCCTCCGGCGCCTCAGACCGACGTGATCGGCGAAGCCCCGGCTGAGGCGGGCGACGACTGGCTCACGGTCAACGTCTGGTCGCCCGAGCCCGACCCCGCCGCGAAGCTCGCCGTCCTGGTGTGGATCTATGGCGGCGCCTACACGTTCGGCGTGGCCAGCCGGCCCGAGTTCGACGGCGGCCGCCTAGCCCGGGAGGGCGGCGTGGTCGTGGTGACGTTCAACTACCGCCTGGGCATCGAAGGGTTCGCCCAGATCGAGGGAGCGCCCTCCAATCGCGGCCTGCTCGACCAGGTCGCCGCCCTGGAGTGGGTACGCGACAACATCACTGCCTTCGGTGGCGACCCGGACCGGGTCACGGTCTTCGGCGAGTCGGCCGGCGCCGGATCGGTCGCCGCCCTGCTGGCCATGCCACGGGCGGCGGGGCTGTTCCGCGCGGCCGTCGCGCAGAGCGCGCCGGGCACCTTCTTCTCGACGGAGCTGGCCGCCGACATCGCCGCCGCCTGCGCCGACGAGCTCGGGTTGGCTCCCACGGCCGCGGAACTGGCCGCCGTGGACCCGGCGCTACTGGCTCTCGCCGGCGACGCCGTCACCGCCACGATCATGGAGCAGGCGCGACGCTGGGGCCAGCCGGCCCGCCGGTCGATCCTGTTCGCGCCCGTCGTCGACGGCGACGTCCTGCCGGCCACCCCGTGGCAGGCCCTGGCCGCCGGTGCCAGCCGGGCCGTCGCCCTGCTCGCCGGCCATACCCGCGATGAACAGCGCCTGTTCACCGCGATGTCCGGCCTGCTCGGCGAGGTCACGCCCGAACAGGCGGACACGGCGCTCCAGGACTTCGCGCCTGGTCCGGACGGTGCCCGCCGCTACCGGGATGCCTATCCGGAGGCGAGCCCTGACCAGCTGTACGAGCTGGTCCACTCCGACTGGCTGTTCCGCATGCCCACGCTGCACCTCGCCGAGGCGCAGGTCGCGGGCGGCGGCCGGGCCCATGTCTACGAGCTGGCATGGTCGGCCCCGGGCATGGGCGGCGCGCTCGGCGCCTGTCATGGCCTCGACGTACCGCTCGTGTTCGGCAACCTCACCGGGAGCCAGCCGGCGATGCTGATCGGCGAGCCGACCACCCCCGAGGCGGAGACGCTGTCCGCGCGGATGCGAAGCGCCTGGACCTCGTTCGCCATGGATGGAGACCCGGGCTGGCCCGCCTACGAACCCGAGCGGCGCCTCACCCAGGTCTTCGACGCCCCGTCGGTCGTCACCGCCTATCCCGAGGAGCGGTCCCGCCTGATCTGGCAGCACCATTCCTTCCCGGTTCTCACCCTGGCCGGCGAATGACTTCCGCGCCGGGGCTCGTGGCGGCGCCGCGGCAGCAATAACTGACCGCTGCCAACGCTTACGCGGTCTGTTCAGAACTCTCGCGGCGGCCGAAGATTCTGGTACGAACTGGTGGTCGTCCGGTGGCCCCCGGTATAAATCGGGCATGCGGATGCGGGGGGAAACACCGGACCGGCGTCGACAACTGTTCAGGAGAGGCAAGTCCCTGCTGAGGGCCGGCGTCGCGCTCGGCGGGCTGACGCTTGCTGCCGTGCTGGTCAGCGCGGTCGTCATCCGTTTCAGCTACGACTCACCGGCTCCTACGGTCGTTCCGACGCAGCTGCCAACAGGAGACGCCACGCCTCCACCTGAGACGGGCGAAGCCACGACACTGCCGGGCAACCCGTCAGCCAGTGCGTCGCCGCCGCCGACTACCGCGACGCCCGGCACGGCGCCTCCGGTGACCGCGGCGCCGACCCAGCCACCTCCCCCAGGTCGATCAGGGAGTCGCGTCAATGTTGATCTCACTCCGGTACTGGTGGCACTGATCGGTGCTGTGCCCACCACGATCACCGCTACAACCGGGCTTATCTTCGTCCGCCGGAATTTCCCAGGCCCTCCGGAGCCTCCGGGGCCGCCAGTTCCGCCATTGCCGCCAGTTCCGCCGACCGTGTGATCGGCCGGTGGCAGCCGATGCGAGTGATACCAAGTGGTGATCCACGGCCGGGAGTCGTGGCCGCAAGGTATGACTCGCTGCCCCGAACAGTGGCTCGCGCAGTATCGCGGCCAGCGCAGCGGCGTCGGGGCTGGCGGCCGGACCTCGGTCAGGCCTGCAGGCGCTGGACCCAGTCGTGGAAGGCGCGCAAATGGTGCTCGCTCGGCACCAGCACGCCGCCCGCCGCGTAGGCCCGCGAGGCCATGGCCGGCTGGCAGCGTTCGCAGGCGGCGAAGTCCTGCCGGTTGACCCGGTCGAACAGCTCGACCGAACGATCGAGGTCGGTGCCCGCCTCGACGACGGCCGGCAGGTAGAGCCAGTCGCACTCGACCAGCGTGCGGTCGGCCGCCACCGGAAACATCCGGTGCAGGATCACGTGGTCGGGGACCAGGTTGACGAAGACCTGCGGGCGGATCGTGATCGCGTAGTAGCGACGGTCCTGCGCCGGCGTCAGGCCGGGCAGGCGCTCGACCCCGGGCGACCCGTCGACGGTGAAGCCCGCGACGTCCGGGCCGAACTCGGCGCCGTGCCCCACGTAGTACTGCGCGGCGTAGCCGCGGGCGAACTCCGGCAGGACGCGGACCAGCTCGGGGTGGATCGCCGGGCAGTGGTAGCACTCCAGGAAGTTCTCGACCAGCAGCTTCCAGTTCGCCGCCACGTCGTAGGAGACGCGCCGGCCGACGCGCAGGCCCGCCACCTGGTAGCGCTCGATCGCCGCCGGATCTCCCAGGCGCTCGGTGGCCGCGCCGATGACCGTCTCCTCGAACGACGGCGGCGACGCGGCAAGGCACACCCAGACGTAGCCGAGCCACTCGCGCACGTGCACCCGGTGCAGGCCGTAGGCGGACCTGTCGACGTCGGGCGCGTCCGTGAGGTTCGGCGCGGCGACGAGCGTGCCGTCCAGGGCGTACGTCCAGGCGTGGTACGGGCAGCGCAGGGTGCGCCGCGTCCGCCCGGCCGTCTCGACGCACAGCCGTGCGCCCCGATGCCGGCACACGTTGAGGAACGCGTGCACGGCACCGTCGAGCGCCCGGGTGATCAGCACGTTCTCCTGGCCGACCGGCACGGTGCGGAACTGTCCGGGCTCGGCGAGGTCCGAGCCGTGCACCGCGCACGTCCACAGCCGCTCGAAGATGCGTTCCTGCTCCCGGGCGAAGACCTCCGCCGACGTGTACGCGGCGCCGGGCAGCGTCGGCAGCAGGCTCGGGCCGGCCCGCTCCGTCCCGCCTGCCGGATCGGTCATCGAGGGGCCGTCAGGGCGGCGCGCGCCGGGTCGAACAGCGCGATCGGGTGGGGGGTCGAACCGGTCAGGGCGAGGTCGGCGACGATCTCCCCGACGATCGGGACGAACTTGAAGCCGTGCCCGGAGAAGCCGCAGGCGACGGTGACCCGCTCGTGCGCGGGATGCCTGCCGATGACGAAGTGCTCGTCGGGCGTGTTCGTGTACATGCAGGCCTTGGCCCGCAGGAAGCGCCCGGCGGCGTCCGGCAGCCGGGCGGCCAGGTGGGTGGCCATGTCCTCGATCTCCCGCGGGCGGATGGCGCGGTCGATGGTGTCGGGCGTGGTGACCTCGCCGCGGCGGAAGAACGCCACCTTCACGCCGCCGTCCGGGCCGTCCAGCGCCGGGAAGCCGTAGACCTGGATTCCCGCGGACTGCTCCCAGATGTAGATCGGCTGCCGCGCCGGCTGGAACGGTTCGACGCCGCCGCGCGGGGCGAACCAGAACTGCACGTGGCGCTCGACGACGAGCGGCAGGCCGAGGTCGGCGAGCAGCCGCGAGGCCCAGGGGCCCGGGCAGACGACGAGGGCGTCGGCCCGGTAGGTCCCGGCCTGCGTGCGGACCGCGACTCCCGCGCCGTCCGCCGACCACGACACCACCGGCTCGTGGAAGCGCAGGTCGGCACCGAGCCCGGTGGCCAGCGCCAGGTTGGCCTCGACGGTCGCCTCCGGCCGGACCAGCCCGGCCTTGTCCTCGTACAGCGCCACCTCGTCCGGCTCGGGCCGGAACAGCGGATACCGCCGGCGGATCTCGGCCGCGTCGAGCAGCTCGTGCGGCAGCCCCCACTCCCGCGCGCTGCGCAGGCTGCCGGCCACGACCACCGAGTCCGGCCGGCCCGCCATCAGCCCACCGGTCAGGGTGATCAGGTCCCGGCCGGAGTCCCGCGCCAGCTTGTCCCACAGCTCATAGGCGCGCAGCAGCAGCGGCACATACGCGGGGTCCTCGAAGTAGGACTGGCGGGTGATCCGCGACCCGCCGTGGCTCGCGCCCTGGTCGTGGGCCGGGCCGAACCGCTCCAAGCCCAGCACCCGGCGCCCACGGGCGGCCAGGTGATAGGCGGCCGAGCTGCCCATGCCGCCGAGCCCAGCCACGATGACGTCGTACGCCCGCACCCCGCACCTCATTCATCGCCGGATCCTGCTGCCCGTCGGGTCGAACAGCGGCGCCGCGCGCACGGTCGCGGCGACCCGCTCGTCGAAATAGGCGATCTCCACCGGTTGCCCTGGCGTGCTGAGAGCCCTGGGCAGCCAGGCGTAGGCGATCGGGGCGCCGACGCTGTAGCCGTAGGCGGCGCTGGTCACGTGGCCCACCGGCACGCCGCCGGCCAGCACCGGCTCACGGCCCGTCGGCACCGTCCGGCCGTCGTCGACCGTCAGGCAGCACAGGGCCCGCGGGCCGTCCGGCCGCAGGGCCGCCCGGCCCACGAAGTCGCCGTGCGCGAGGTTCACGGCGAAGCCCAGGCCAGCCGAGTAGGGGTCGTCCTGCGCGGTCAGGTCCACGCCCCAGGCCCGGTAGGCCTTCTCCAGCCGCAGGCTGGTCAGCGCGCTGCGCCCGGCGGCGACGGCACCGACCGCCGCACCCGCGGCCCAGAGCGTGTCCCACAGCCGCAGACCCAGCTCCGCGCTCGCGTACACCTCCCAGCCGAGCTCGCCGACGTAGGAGACGCGCAGCATCGTGACCGGAACCGCGTCGAGGTGGGTGCGGCGGGCGGTGAAGTAGCCGAACGCCTCGTGCGCGAGGTCCAGCGTCGTCAGCGGCGCCAGCAGGTCACGGGCGGCCGGGCCCCACACCCCGACGCAGCACGTCCCACCGGTGACGTCGCCGACGTGCACGTCGGCCGGGGCGTGCGCGCGCAGCCAGGCCAGGTCGAGGTTCGAGTTGACGCCGAGCTGGAACTCCCGCGCTCCCAGGCGCGCCACAGTGATGTCGCTGCGCACCCCGGCGCCCTCGTCGAGCAGCAGGGCGTACGTGACGGCGCCGACCGGCCGGTCCACGTGGTTGGAGCACATCCGCTGCAGGAACGCGGCCGCGCCGGGGCCGGTCACCGCGAGCCGCTTCAGCGGGGTCAGGTCGAACAGGCCGACCCGCTCCCTGGTGGCGAGCGCCTCGGCCGCCGCGATCGGTGACCAGTGCCGGGCCGCCCAGGCGTCCCGGGGCGGCAGGTCCGGCACCGGCAGGCCGGCGTTCGCCTCGAACCACAGCGGCCGCTCCCAGCCGGCGCCCTCGGTGAAGTGGGCGCCGAGCGCGACGTGGCGGGCGTGGAACGGGCTCACCCGTAGCAGCCGTGGGTCGCCGGCCGGGTCGAGCGGGTGGATGACGTCGTACACCTCGACGAACGCGCGCTGCCCGCGGACGTTGACGTAGGACGGCGAGAGCTGGACCTCCTCGAAGCGCTGGGTGTCGCACTCGTGCAGGTCGACCGCCGAGCGCCCGTCGACGAGCCACTCGGCGACCGCCCGCGCGACCCCGGCGGAGTGGGTGACCCAGACGGCCTCGGCCAGCCACAGGCCGGGCCGGCCCTCGACCGGGCCGAGCAGCGGGAACCCGTCGGGCGTGAACGAGAAGATCCCGTTGAGGCCGTGCTCGATGTCGGGCAGGCCGGGCAGCAGCGCCCGGGCGTCCGCGAGCGACGCGGCGAACTGCTCGGCGGCGAACGGCGGCTCGACGTCGGTCGGCATCGGGTCGTGCGCGTACGAACCGATGCCGATGCAGCCCGCGGTCTCGCGGAAGTACAGATCCCGGTCCTGGTGCCGCAGAATCGGCACTCCCGCCTCGGGCCGAGTGCGGGCCGGCAGGCCGCGCACCGGGCCGGTGACCGCGTACTGGTGCGCCAGCGGCAGCAGCGGGACGGGCGCGAGCTTCGGCCCCCAGTACCCGGCCGCGCAGACGACGAGGTCCGCCGGGACGTGGCGGTCACCGACCCTGACCCCGTCGTCCTCGATCGCGGTCACTTCCTGGCGGCCGTGGAAGACCGCGCCGCGGGCGATCGCGGCGTGCGCCTGCGCCCGGGCGGCGTCGACGGCGCGGGCCAGGCCGTCGGTCGGCACGTGCAGGCCGCCGAGCACCCGATCCGGCTCCAGCAGCGGGAACAGAGCGTGGCACTCGGCGGGGGAGAGGACCCGCGCGCCGATGCCCCAGGCGAGGGCGAAGCCATGCCGCCGGTGCAGCTCCGCCAAGCGCTCGGGCGTCGTCGCGACCTCGATGCTCCCGACCTGGTCGAAGCACCCGAGGGCCAGGTACTTCTCGACCGTGTACCGGGCGAAGCCGGCCATCGTCCGCGACGGGTTCACCTGGAAGACGAGCCCCGGCGCGTGCGACGTCGAGCCGCCGGTGCGAAACAGCGGGCCGCGGTCGAGCACCGTGACGTCCGTCCAGCCGCGCGCCGTCAGCTCGTCGGCGAGCGCGCATCCGACGATGCCGGCACCGACGATCACGACCCGCGGGCTCATTGCGTCGGGTCAGGTGTCCGCAGTTCGGCGGTCATCAGGTCGGCACAGCGCTCGGCGACGAGCAGTACCGTGACCATCGGGTTCACCGAGGGCAGCGTCGGGAAGACGGACGCGTCGGCGATCCGCACGTTCGCGAGCCCGCGCAGCCGCAGTTCCGGGTCGACCACCGCCAGCGGGTCGTCAGGCGCTCCCATCCGGCAGGTGCCGGCCGGGTGGTAGACGGTGTGGTGGGCGGCGCGGCCGTAGGCCGACAGCTGCGCGTCGGTCGTCAGCTCCGGGCCCGGCGCGATCTCGCGGGCGATCCAGTCCCGTAGCGGGGTGGCCCGCGCCACCTCGCGGGCGAGGCGCAGGCCGTCGACCACGGTCTGGTCGTCGTAGCCCTCGGCGTCGGTGAAGTACCGGAAATCGAGCAGCGGTTTGGTCTCGGGACGGTCGTCGGCCAGGGTGAGCCGCCCGCGGCTGCGCGGGCGGGGCACGTTCGGCGTCAGCCCGAAGCAGTTCTCGACCACCGGGTAGCCGAGCGGCTCGGTGTTGACGGTGAACGGCAGCTGGTAGATGTGGAACATCAGGTCGGGCCGGTCCTGCGCGGTGTCCCGCCGGACGAACAGCACGGCGTCGGCGTCCATCGCGGACTCGGCCGGAAGCGGCCGCGTCGCCTCCCACATGATGATCGACTCGGGGTGGTCGAGCAGGTTCGTGCCGACCCCCGGCAGGTCGATTCTCGTCCGCCCGCCCAGGTCCGCGGCCGGTCCGATGCCGGCGAGCAACAGCAGCCTCGGCGTGTCGATCGCGCCGGCGCAGAGCACGAACTGGTCGCCGTGAACCTCGCCGCGGCTGGTGGTGACGGAGACCACCCGGTCGCCGTCGAGCCTGAGGTCGTAGGCCCAGGTCTCCGTCAGCAGCGTCAGGTTCGGATGGTCGAGGAGCGGGTGCAGGTAGGCCACCGAGGACGAACTGCGCACGCCGGTCTCCGGGTAGTAGCCGACCGGCGCGAACCCTGCTCCTTCGACGAACGGCTTCGCGTTGAAGTCCTCGACCAGCGGTACGCCGAGCGCCTCGCCGGACGCGGCGATGAAGGCCTCCGTCAGCGCGTTGCGGTGCCGGGGCGCCACCGGCACGATGTTGGTCCGCAGCCGCCGGAAGAGCGGAAGCAGGGCGTCATAGGTCCAGCCGTCGGCTCCCGCGGCCACCCAGTCCGTGAAGTCGGCCGGCGGCGGCAGGAAGCTGATCATCGTGTTGTGCGACGAACAGCCGCCCAGCACCTTCGCCCGCGAATGCCGGATGCGGCTGTTGCCCCGCGGCTGCTCGGTGATCGGGTAGTCGTAGTCCAGCTCGGACTCGAGCAGGTTGATCCAGTTGCGCAGCCGCAGCACCCGCTCGTCCCCGACGTCGCTCGGGCCGCCCTCGATCAGGCAGACCGTCGCGCCCCGCTCGACCAGCCGGGCGGCCACCACGGCACCGGCTGTCCCGCCGCCGACGATCACCACGTCGTACGAGCCGTGCGCCTCCATCAGCAGCCCCGCCCGTCCCCCACTGTTGCGGATGGCACAACTTGCTGCCCCTGCCGCAACAGGATCGGACGGGAGTCGCCGGCCGGTCAATGGCCCGCGCAAGGAGTTCACCCGCGCGAAACCGTGTCGGCGGCTTCGGTGCCAGCTGGGGTGCCTGCAAAGGTCGGCCCGGCACAGTGATCGCCGTTTGCGCCCTCGGGTGGTCGTGAACCGGGCCTGGTAGCAACCGTTTGAGGGCCAAACTCGCGATCATGATCAAGGTGTGGAGCGGGCTGGCCTTGTCGGGGGCTGCCTAGGTGAGGTGGCCGACCGCCGCGTTGATGTCCGTCGCGGCTCTGCGGACGGCCTCGGCGACGTCGGGGAAGCTTTCCTCGGGAAGGCGGTAGGTCGGCCCCGAGACGCTGACGGCCGCGCGAAGCTGGCCACCCCAGCCGCGGATCGGCGCGGCCACCGCGTTCAGGCCGATTTCCAGCTCCTCGCGGGTGCTGGCCCAACCACGGTCGGCGATGTCCCGCAGCTCGGCGGCCAGGACGGCGGGGTCGGTGATCGTGTGGGGCGTGAACCGCTCCAACGGATCTCCCAGGAGCCTGTCACGTTCCTCGGGCGGCAGCGTGCCGAGCAGGACCTTGCCGCTGGACGTGGCGTGCAGGGGCGTCCGCTGCCCGACCCAGTTGTGGCTCGCGACGGCCGCCGGCCCGCGAACCTGACTGATGTTGACGGCGAACCCACGGTCGACGATGGCCACGTTGACGGTCTCGCCCAGCTCGTCGGCCAGCCGCTCGCAGACCTCGCGACTCGCGTGCCCGAGGTCGAACTGCGCGGTCACTGCGCCCGCCAGCCGCGCGATGCCCAGGCCCAGCCGGTACTTGCCCCGCCCGCGCGGCTGCTCGACGAGCCCTCTGTGCTCGAGCGCGCCCAGGAGCCGGGAGGCGGTCGACTTGTGCACCCCGAGCTCGGCCGCGACCTCGGTGACGCCCGCCTCGCCGCCGCGCGCCAGCATCTCCAGCACGGTGACCGCCCGATCGACGGACTGCACGAGCGCCGGCTCGCTGTTGCTCATGGCGCAACTGTAAGGGTGGCGCCGGGTTGGGGGAGCCGCATGATCAATGCGTCCCTGGCTCTCGCGGAGCGGTGCCCTCAGGAGATGCGCCGTGTGGCCGTCGCGCGCAGCGCCCATGCTCGGGCGGCGGCGACCAGGATCAGCACGGCCACCAGCGGCGCGCCGAAGAAGACAACCAGCCCGTAGCCGATGTTGGCGCCGATCACTCCGGCGGTCGCGACGTGGTACCCGAAGCCGAGGACCACCCCGGCCCCGACGAGCGGGCACACGACCTGCCATCGGCGCCGGTCGGCGGTGCCACGGCGGCCCTCGTGCAGCAGCAGCGCGGTGACGGCTGCCATCAGGAGCAGGGCGGCGATACCGACGGCGGTCATCCGGCCGGGCGGGATGTCCAGCGGACGGATGGCGTAGTCGAGTTCCGAGCGTGGGACGCCCTGATAGTCGTCCTGTCCGAGCAGTCCCGCGACCGCGACCGGCGTGGCCAGGACCAGAAGGGCAGCGGCCCCACCATGAAGGGCTCGGGTAAGGGTGGAGGCCGGCGACCGCGTCGGTGCTGAGGTGGGCATGAGAGCCAGTCTTCCCAGCAGCCGTCGTGACGGCCTGAGCGTAAATACTCAAATTCACCAGGCGGTGGCCGGTCGCCATTCGAGGGACACGTTGTGATCTGTCCTGTCGGCGCCCCGGGTACAACGGCCCTGCGCTACGGCGGGTCAGTAGCCGCCCGAGGTCGACGGGTGAGCGGGCCTGGCGTTGAATAAGGCCATGTCTGTCGCCCGTGACTATGAGCCGAGCCCGTCGGACTGGGTCCGTAAGCAGGTCGAGGAGTACGAGAGTTCCGGCGGCACCCGCGGCACGGAGCTGAACGGTCGACCGGTGATTATCCTCACCACGGTCGGAGCGAAGTCCGGCAAGATCCGCAAGAGCCCGCTGATGCGGGTCGAACACGAGGGCCTCTACGCCGTCGTGGCCTCGCTGGGCGGCGCGCCGAAGCATCCCGTCTGGTACTACAACGTCCTGGCGGACCCGCAGGTGGAACTCCAGGACGGGCCGACCAAGCAGGCCATGGTTGCCCGCGAGGTGACCGGTGACGAGAAGGCGCTCTGGTGGGAGCGCGCGGTCGCCACCTGGCCCGACTACGCGGAGTACCAGAAGAAGACCCTCCGCGAGATCCCCGTCTTCGTCCTGGAGCCCGCCGCCGGTTAGCGTCGCGTCTGAAAGATCGCTGTTTTCGCCCTCGCGTGGCTGTAGCCGCGGCGGTTTCGTGACCATTCGAGGGCCAAGACGGCGATCGTGCTCACGGGCCGGCCTCGCCGGACCGGCGCTAGCCGCGCAGGGCGGCGCGGATGGTCTGGGCCGGGTCGCCGGCGTGGTAGCGGCGTTCGCTCGGTTCGATGTTGTCGAGGAACTGCTGGTAGCGGACCGCGTAGGCGAGGTGGCCCAGAGGCGCGCCGAGAGCCAGCGCGCGGGCCGGGTCGCTGCCTGGGCGGCACGCTGCCCAGGTGGCGATCCAGGCGTCGGCCGCGTGTGCCCACTGGTCGTCGGACAGGAACTCGCGGGGCCGTAGTCCGTCGAGCACGGGATGGCCGACGTGGCTGTCGGAGAAGTCGACCAGGACGGTGTCCTTCCCGTCGGATCGCCAGTTTCCGGGGTGGAAGTCGCCGTGGAGCAGGGTGTTCGGCAGGCCGCAGGCCTCCAGGTCGGCGATCAGCTTCGGCAGGCGCTCGGCCAGGCGATCGGCGGCGGCCCGTTCCGCGGCGGTCAGCTCGTGCGCGGCCGGGCAGTCGAGCAGCTGGTTGACCTCGTCGACCAAAGCGGCTGGGGTCCGGTCCGGCAGGTCGTTGGGAATCGCCTCGGGCCGGGTGGCGAGCGCGGCCTGTGCGCTGGCGAGCCCGCTGACGGCGGCGCGGATGGTGCCCGCCGAGGGGTTCCAGCAGTCTGTGCCCGGCACGTGGTCGAGCAGGACCCGTCGGCCCTCGGGATCGGCCGCCAGGACGGAGGGGACGAGTCGCGGTGCGACGTGCGCGAACGCCGCGATGACGTCTTCTTCGCGGGCCGCGAACGGCGGCGTCGTTTTCAGCCAGACCGGCCCGGCTGCTGTCGGGATCCGGAACAACCCGGCGAGGTTCCAGGTCTTGACCTGTTCGACGGGTCCGGCCGGGGGCCGGCCAGCGGTCCGTAGCGCGGCGTCAACCCAGGTCATCGTCTCCTGGAGGCCTTCTCTGGTGGCCCAGCGCGCTCGAAGTGCCTCGGGCGCCGCTAGCTGGTGGCAATCGGTGGGTGCTGGCGTGAACGGGTGATCGGTGGGACGGCGGGCCGCCTGTACGTGGTAGGTCACGTGCCCGTTGCGGGCGCCGTCCGCGCCTTTGACATCGAGCAGGCGCAGCACCATCACGGGTACGTCCAGCTCCTGGGTGATGCGCGTGACGACCGGCTCGACGTCCGCCCACCACGGGCTTTCCACTGGGAACGGCCCGAGAGCCCCGAGACAGTCGCCGTCCGCGGTGACCACGGCGCTGATCGTCCGCCCTGTATTGCGATCCACTGGGCCAGTTTCGGGGCCCGCGATCATCCGGGCAAAGGGTTATCGGGGTGCTGCGCGTGGTCGCGGGTCACGAAGGGTGGCGGTACAGCTGCTGCTGGGAAGCCAGGGGAATCGTTGGTGTCGGCGCGTTCGGCGGGTGTCAGTCAGGCTCGTCGCGGGCTCGGGTGGCGGAGCCGCGGGGCAGACGTTGGCGCGGGCTGAGGCCAGCCCACGTCTCGGCCCAGTCGGACAGCGGTTCGAGCAGGCCCTGCAGCCGGCGGCCGGTCGAGGTGAGCCGGTAGTCGCCAGCCTCGTCGACCTCGATCAGCCCAGCCTCCCGCAGTTCGCGGGTCCGCTGGGTGAGCTGCGCCGACGGGGCGTCAAGCAGCGACTCGATCGCTCGGAACGATCGCGGCGCCGTCCGCAGCGACCAGAAGATCATCAGGCTGTGCCGCCGGCCGAGCAGATCGAGCAGCACGGCCAACGGCAGTTCGGGACCGCCCGTCGACCGGTTCTCCGGCGCCGGGCGCGAGGCGGATCGACTCACCAGCCGCTCACGCGCCGCCCCCGTGGCCGCCGATCACCGTTCTCGCGCGTCGATACGCGCCGCCCGCCTGGGCCGAGACGATGCCGGCGACGCTCTGCACCTCGGGGCGATCCCACACGAGGCGGGCCTGCCGGGTGATCTCCTCGTAGCTCTCGCGGCCCGCACGGGTGCCGAGCACGTAGCCCAGCCCGAACGCGACGGCGATCGTGGGGCGGATCCGCATGCTGCCTCCCGAGGCCTGGGCCGAGCAAGGTGCGCCACGCTGGGTTCCGTGGGGCGAGTGACGCTGGCTTGGTGACGTTGGTTCCGAGCGACCTCGGTCCGGACGAGACGGACCGAGCCAGCGCGGTGGCGTCCGCGTGATGGCCCACCACCCACCGCGATCACAACGGACCTTACCCACTCGCACCGACAACTCCAGGACCGATCCGCCGACCCGGCGAGGACACCGGCCACCGACAGCCCGGCAACGAGCCGCCAACGCGCACCTACCCCACCGCCGACCCCCCCGAACCTCCGGTAAGCTGACTCTCGTCGCCCCGCGCCGATGCAAGATCACCCCGGGAGATCCGCCCAGAGTGGGACTCATCGGTAGGATCGACACGAACGGTCCTGCGTAGCTCAATTGGCAGAGCAGCCGGCTGTTAACCGGCAGGTTATAGGTTCGAGTCCTATCGCAGGAGCCTGACCAGCACGTTTGCAAGAGGATCAGGATTTTTGATCTTCAAAGTGACAGTTTAGTGACACTTTATTCGTCGTCGCGATGCCACTTTCGTTCCCTCGCATCACTTCGACGATCAAGATAGCTGTCGTCCTAGTGAGACTTGGGTCACATGGCCGGGAGGCGGCCGATCTGAGCCTGTCGCCCCCTCACAGCCGCCTCCCGACCCCGCCCGCTGGAGGTAGCTCGGATCTCCGCGCAGGTCCTCCCAGTGCTGGGCAGGCCGGGATCCGGTCCGGTTCGTGGTGCCCACGGCGACGCCCCAGGCAGGGCCGAGGGAACCTGAATGGGTCTTTCTAGGAGCGGCACTCCCTGAGTGCCTGTCCTGAATCTTGATGGTCGGTTAGCTGTCGGTGGTCGTCCGGGCGGTCCATCGCGGGGCCGGGACGCCG
>NZ_JADWYX010000145.1 GCF_016786355.1 Frankia sp. AgB1.9 | reverse complement strand
TCCTGCGCGCGCAGGTGACCCCCAACATCACCGACTTCACCCGGCTCGTCGGCCAGATCAAGAACGCCCACGCCGACACCATCACCGGCGGCGTCACCCCGGATATCCTGGCGAAACTGCTTCCGGCGCTTCGGGCCGCCGATGTTCCGCTGAAGGTCGTCCTCGCGCCCGGCAGCTACGACCCGGTCCTGCTCGCCCGGCTGGGCCCGCTGCTCGCCGGGATGACAACCTTCGTGGACTTCGTGCCGTTCGAGCTGGACACCCCGGCACACCGGACCTTCCTCGCCGCCATGAACCGCTACTCGCCCCAGATCCAACCGCCGGCCCAGCAGAGCGCGGTCAACGGCTGGCTGGCGGCGGACATGTTCATCCGGGGCCTCCAGCTGGCGGGGAGCTGCCCGACCCGCGCCGCGTTCATCCAGAACCTGCGCGCCGTGCACGACTATGACGGCGGTGGTCTGCTGCCCGGCCCGGTCGACTTCGCGACGAACGTCGGCCAGCTCAACACCTGCTTCGACTTCGTGCGCACGGCCAACGACGGCCGCAGCTTCGTGCCGCTGAAGCCGAGCCTGGTCTGCGGCCGACGCCTGAGCTGAGAGCCGAGACCTGTGTCCACCGCGCCCAGCCAGATTACGGTAAGCCCGCGCCAGCTTCGGTTGATCTTCGTCGGACTGATGCTGAGCGTTCTGTTGGCCTCACTCGACCAGACCGTCGTCACGACCGCGCTCCCGACGATCGTCGGCGACGTGGGCGGCCTGAACCACCTTTCGTGGATCGTGACCGCCTATCTTCTGGCGTCGACGGTTTCGGCGCCGCTCTACGGGAAGTTAGGTGATCTCTACGGCCGCAAGAAGCTGTTCCACGCGGCCATCGGGATTTTCGTCGTCGGCTCGCTGCTGTGCGGCGCCGCCCAGAACATGCCCGAGCTCATCCTTTTCCGCGCCTTGCAGGGATTAGGTGCAGGTGGGCTCGCGGTTGGCCCGCAGGCCATCATCGCCGACATCATCCCGCCCGCGGAACGGGGCCGCTACAGCGGCCTGATGGGGTCGGTCTACGCGCTCGCCTCGGTACTGGGACCCTTGGTGGGTGGCCTGTTCACCGACCGGCTCAGCTGGCGCTGGGTCTTCTACATCAATCTGCCGGTAGGCGTCTTCACCGTCATTGTCATCGCCCTCGTCCTGCCGGCCTCCACCGCGCGGAGGCGACAACGCGTCGACTGGGCGGGAACCGCGCTGCTGGGGGCGGCGGCGGCCTCGCTCATCCTCCTGCTGACCTGGGGTGGCAGCGAGTACGCCTGGACCTCACCGGTGATCGTCGGCCTCCTGACGGCGACGGTCGTGCTCGCGGCAGCCTTCGTCGCGGTCGAGACGCGGGTGCCCGAGCCGGTGCTTCCGCTGCGCCTGTTCCGCAGCAGCGTCTTCGACATCTCCATTCTGGGCACCGCGGTGATCACGATGGCGATGCTCGGCCTGATCACGTTCATCCCGCTGTTCCTGCAGACGGTGCAGCGGATATCCCCCACGTTGTCGGGATTCGAGACGGCGCCCATCGTCACCACCATGCTGGTGTGCACGATCTGGGCTGGACGTCGGGTGGCCCGCACGGGCCGCTACCGCTCCTACCCCATCGCCGGCGCCGTGCTGCTCATCGCGGGTTCCGGCACGGTCGCGCTCTTCGGCACCCGCCTCGACGCGCCCTACTGGCATACCGCGATTGGCATGGTGCTGTTCGGGGCCGGAGTCGGCCTCGCCACCGTGGTGTACGTCCTCACGGTCCAGAACTCCGTTCCCCATGGCGATATCGGGGCCGCGACCGCCAGCATGGCCTTCTTCCGTTCCATGGGCGGGGCCGTCGGCATCGCCATCTTCGGCGGGATCTTCGCCCACCGCCTCGGCACGACGCTCGGCAATGCCGACAGCCCGCGGGGCATCGACGCGGCGCACGTGACCCCGGCCCAGCTCGGACGGCTCAAGGCGACGTCCCCGTCGGTCTACGAGCACTTCGTCCATGCCTTCGACGACGCCCTGCACCCGGTCTTCTGGGCTGTCGTCCCGATGGGTGTGGTCGCGCTGCTCCTCGCGCTCTTCCTCAAGGAGGTCCCACTGCGGACAAGCCGGGGCGCGCCTACGGACCAGGGCCCGCCGACGCATCAGGGAGCCGACTCAGGCTCGTTCACCGAGGTCGTAGGGGGCTGATTCACCTACCGCCCGGCGCCCAGGCCCGAGGCCGCGCCGGTCGCGAGCGCGGCCACGCCGCCGATTCTCAGGCCGGCTCCTTCGCCGCCGCCTGCACTCGGGGAACGACGTCCTCGACGATCGCGTGCAGCGTCGACCAGCCGAGTTCCGGCGGCGCTCCCCCGCACAGTGGCGCCAGCGAGAGGGGGCCGACCGTTCGGATGTGCTCGACCGCCTCGTCGGGTGTGAAGACGCGATACGGATGCCCAGCCTTTCGGAGACCGTCGGCGTCGTCCGCCGCGATGATCGCGTCGAGGCCGGTCTTGCCGGCGTCGGCGTTCCACCGGGCGTAGGTCTGGGCGTCGTGCAGCAGGTGCGGGCCCAGGCGTTCCCACGCCGCATCCGGGTCGGGGGCGACGAAGGCGACCGTCACCGCGTGCCGCGGCGCCTCGAAGAACGGACCGGGCTCGATGCCACGCTCCGCGCAGGCGGCGCGGTAGGCGTCCTCCAGGCCCGGCTTTTCGGTGATCATGCCCAGCCCGTAACGCGCCGCGCGCCGGACCGCCGCCCGGGAACTACCGCCCAGGGTGACGAGCGGGCCTCCCGGGGTCTCGGGGGCCGGCGTCGCGCGCACGGACGGATCGACGCCGGGAAGCGCCTCTCCCCGGAACGCGGCCTGGATGGTCTCGATGGCCGCCTCGAACCGGCGGACCCGCTCCGCGAACGGGATGCCATAGAGATCGAACTCAACCTGCCGGTACCCGAGCGCCAACACGAACGAGGCCCGTCTCTCGCTCAGGATGTCGAGGACAGCCATCTCCTCCGCGAGCTGCACCGGTTGGCGCAGCGAGGCGATCACGGCGCCCACCCGAATCGGGATGCGCTTGGTCCGCGCGGCCACCGCGGCCGCCATCAGGAGTGGCGCGGGCAGGTACCCGTCAGGCGAGGCATGATGCTCACAGATCGTGATGGCCAGGCCACCGTGGCTGTCGGCCCACTCGGCCATCTCGAGCGCGGCGCGGTACAGCGTCGGCGCCGGTGTGAAGCCCGCGGGCGCGCGCATGTCGAACCTCAGTGCGTACATGGGTGACCTGCTTTCTCTACGCCCCCGCCGCTGTTGAATGCTTCTGCCGCCGGGCCGTCAGCGGCCACGCCACACCGGGGGCCTTTTCTCGGCGAAGGCCAGCGCTCCCTCACGGGCGTCCTCGGACGCGAACACCGGGTCGGTGATCGACGCCTGCCGCGCGAACGCCTCCGCCTCGGGCCAGTCGGCCGACTCGGCGAGGATCCGCTTGGAGGCGGCGAGGGCGAGCGGGGCGCCGGCCGCCACCTGGCGGGCGAGCGCGAGGGCCTCCGGGAGGGCCCGCGTGTCGTCGACGAGCCGGTTGACCAGGCCGAGAGCCGCCGCTCGCTCGGCCGTGAGGACGTCGCCGGTGAAGATGAGCTCGGCCGCCAGTGCCTTCGGAACGCTCCGGGGCAGCCGGAACAGGCCGCCGCCACGGGCCACGAGTCCGCGCTTGACCTCCGGGAGCCCGAAGCGCGCGCCTCTCGCCGCGACCACGAGGTCACAGGCGAGTACCAGCTCGAAGCCGCCGGCCACCGCGTGGCCCTCCACCGCCGCGATCAGCGGCTTCACCGGTGGGCGTTCGGTAAGTCCGCCGAACCCGCGGCCCGGCACCGACGCAAGCTCCCCGGCCGCGAAGCGTTTGAGGTCCATGCCAGCGCAGAACGTGCCGCCGGCGCCGGTGAGGATGCCGACCGACAGCGAGGAGTCCGTATCCAGCTCGTCGAGCGCGGCCGCGACGATCTCGCCGGCGGCCCGCGTCATCGCGTTCTTCTGGGCCGGCCGGTTGATCGTCATGACCAGCACCCGGTCGGCGCGCTCGACCCGGACCTCCGGTTCGGCTGGCACGGTCACCGGGGCGCCATCCGGATCGCCCCGTCGAGACGCACGGTCTCGCCGTTGAGGTAGGAGTTCTCCAGCAGGCTCACCGCCAGGTGGGCGTAGTCGGCCGGCAGCCCGAGCCGCTTGGGGTGGGGGACGGACGCGGCGAGGCCGTCGCGGATGTCGTCGCGCAGGCGGGCGAGCATCGGCGTGTCGAAGGTGCCGGGCGCGATGGTGTTGACCCGGATCTGCCAGCTCGCCAGGTCGCGCGCCGCGACGAGGGTCAGGCCGTGGACCGCGGCCTTCGACGCGGTGTACGAGGTCTGGCCGATCTGCCCGTCGAACGCGGCGACCGACGCGGTCAGGACGCAGGCGCCGCGGTCACCGTCGACGACCTCGTTGTGGCTCATGGCCGCGGCCGCCAGACGCAGCACGTTGTAGGTTCCGACCAGGTTCACCCTGATCACCTGCTCGAAGCTCTCCAGCGCCCCGGGCCGGTGCTCCTTGTCGAGGATGCGGGTACGGTCGCCGCCACGCCCGGCACAGTGGACCAGCGCGCGAAGCGGCCCGGCCTCCTGCGCGAGCGCGATCGCCGCCGAGATCTCCGCCTCGGCGGTGACGTCCGCCGGCGCGAACCGCGCCCGGGCGCCGAGATCCTTCGCCACCGCCTCGCCGTCACTCGTCGGCAGGTCGACGATGGTCACGAAGGCGCCCCGCTCCAGCAGGTGTTTCGCCGTGGCCAGCCCGAGGCCCGAGGCCCCGCCGGTCACCAGAGCCGAAAGGCCGTCGATCCGCATACTCGCTCGCTTTTCTGCCGGCTCGTGTCAGGAGAGACCGAGGGATTTGCTGATGATGGATTTCATGACCTCGCTGGTGCCGCCGTAGATCCGCGTGACCCGCGCGTCCGCGTACAGCCGGGCGATGGGCGACTCGGTGATGTAGCCGAAGCCGCCGAACAGCTGCAGGCAGCGGTCGACGACGCGGCCCTGCAGCTCGGTGCAGAAGAGCTTCACCCGCGCGGCGTCGGCGGGTGAGAGGGAGCCCGCGACGAGCTGCTCGATCCCGCGGTCGAGAAACGCCTGGCCGGCCTCGATCTCCGTCGACATGGCCGCCAGCTCGAACTTCGTGTTCTGGAAGCCGCTGACCGGCCGGCCGAAGATGTGCCGGCTCGTCACGTACTCGACCGTCAGGTCGAGTGCCGCCCTGGACTGCGCTACGGAGCCGACCGCGATGGCGAGCCGTTCCTGCGGGAGGTTGGCGCCGAGATAGCCGAACGCCTGATCCGCCTCGCCGAGCCGGTTCGCGACCGGCACGACGACGTCGGTGAACGACAGTTCGACGGTGTCCTGGGCCTTCAGCCCGATCTTCTTGAGCTTGCGGCCCTTCACGAACCCCGGCATGCCGTCCTCGACCACGAGCAGCGTGAGGCCGTTGCGCCGGTTGGCTGGGTCGGTCGACGTTCTGCACAGCACGATGACGAGATCGGCGAGCGAGCCCCCGGTGATGTAGGTCTTCGCGCCGTTCAGCACATAGTGGTCGCCCTCGCGCCTCGCGGCGGTGCGCACCGCGGCGAGATCCGATCCGGTGTCGGGCTCGGTCAACGCGATCGCCGTCATCAGCTCACCGGACGAGATCCCCGGGAACCAGCGGTCCCGCTGCGCCGCGTCGCAGTACCGGCGGAAGTAGGGAAGGATCACGTCGAGATGGGTGCGCAGGGGACCGATGGTCACCCCGGCCCGCGCGGTCTCCTCCTGGAGCACCACGTTGTAGACGTAGTCCCCCTGGCCGCCGCCGCCCCATTCCTCGGGCATGTTCATGCCCATGATCCCGAGCTCGCCGAGCCGGCGGAACACCTCCTTCGGCGGGACGCCGGCCGCCTCCCACTCCGGGTACACCGGCACGACGTCCTTCGCGACGAAGGCGCGCACCATCTCCCGGAACGCCTCGTGCTCGGGCCGGAAGATCGTCCGGTTCACCGGGGCCCTCCAGTCCTGCCGCCGGCCCGGTTCATCCGACCAGCTCGACGAGCGTCGCGTTCGCGGTGCCGCCGCCCTCGCACATGGTCTGCACGCCGTAGCGGATGCCGTGTTCGCGCATGTGGTGCACCATCCGCGTCATCAGGCTGGCCCCGGACGCGCCCAGGGGGTGGCCCAGCGCGATCGCGCCGCCGAGCGGGTTGAGCCGCTTCGGATCGGCGTCGAGGTCGTGCAGCCAGGCCAGCGGCACCGGCGCGAAGGCCTCGTTGACCTCGTAGACGCCGACCTCGGACAGCGCGATCCCGGCGCGCTGGAGCAGCCGCTGGGTGGCGGGGATGGGCCCGGTGAGCATCAGCTTCGGGTCGGCGCCGACGGCGACGCCATGGCGGTAGCGGGCGATCGGGGTCAGGCCGAGTTCCTTCGCCCGCTCGGAGGTCATCACCAGTAGGGCCGCGGCGCCGTCGGAGATCTGCGAGGAGTTACCCGCGTGGATGCGGCCGTCCGCGCTGAAGGACGGCTTGAGCCTGGCCAGGGCGTCGACAGAGGTGTTGCGTCGAATGCCTTCGTCGACGCTGAACCGCGAACCGCCCGTGTCGATCGAGACGATCTGGCCGGTGAAGGCTCCGGCGTCGGTCGCGGCGGCGGCCTTCTCATGGGAGGCGACCGAATACTCGTCAAGCTGCCGGCGGTCGAGTCCCCACCGCTGCGCGATCATCTCCGCGCTGATGCCCTGGTTGAACGAGAAGTTGTCGTAGCGTTCGAGCACGCGGGGGCCGTAGGGCAGGCCCATCTCGCGGGCCGCGCCCAGCGGGACCCGGCTCATCGTCTCGACACCGCCGGCCACGACGATCTCCGCCTGGCCGGCCAGCACGGCGCAGGCGGCGTAGTCGAGCGCCTGTTGGCTCGACCCGCAGGCCCGGTTGACCGTGACGCCGGGAATCCGCTCGGGCCAGCCCGCGGCGAGCACCGCGAACCGGGCGATATTGCTCGACTGGTCCCCGAGCTGCGTCACGCAGCCGAGGACCACGTCGTCGACGAGTTCCGGCTCCAGGCCCGTCCGCGCGAGCAGCGCGGACAGCACATCGGCCATCAGATCGACCGGGTGAACTCCGGCGAGCGTGCCGTTGCGCTTGCCGTGGGGGCTGCGTACCGCCTCGACGATGACCGCGTCGCGCACCGCGTTCCTCCACTCTGCCGCTGAACCGCTCTGCCGCTGAACCCGCTCAACGACTGAACCGTACCGATCGGTCGGTATGGTGCGGTACGGTAGCCCAGTGGCGCCCAGGGCGCCAGAGGCCGGAACAGTCCGGAACGCGAGAGGAGGCCGACGTGCCGCGTAGCGCAGCCGCGCTCAGGCAGCGGATCCTTGACGAGGTGACCAGGCTCTTCGTCGAGAAGGGCTACCACGGCGTCGGCATCCAGGAGATCTCGGACGCGGTGGGCCTCAAACGTGGCGGTCTCTACCACCACATCGGCAGCAAGGAACTCCTGCTGTTCGAGATCAGCATGACGCTACTGCGGCAGGCAACGGAGATCACCGAGCCGATCGTGGCCGACGACGGCCCACCCGACGCCAGGCTCCGCGCTCTGGCGCGGGCGCTGCTGCGTCATCACCTGACCCACGGCGACGGCTGGTCGGTCGCCATTCATGAAGCGCGTTTCCTCTCCGACGAGCACCGCAAAGAGGTCATCGCCGCCCGCGACGAGTTCGAGCAGATCTGGCGCGACGTGCTCGACGAGGGGGCCGCGCGCGGCCTGTGGCGGCCCGTCGACGGCGTCGACGTGCGCGGCATTCTCGGCACGTTCAACTCCGCCGCCCGCTGGCTTCGGCCGGACGGCCCGCTGCCGCCGGAGCAGATCGCGGACCGCTACGTCGACCTGCTCCTCGACGGGCTCCGGCCGCGGGAGCCGCGCGGTTCGTAGGCGGCCGCCACCTCGGCGCCGGTCTCACCCGAAACGGATGGACGCCATGAGCAGTGATTCGGCCCTGTCCGGCATTCGCGTCCTCGACCTGACCCGCCTGCTGCCCGGCGGGCTGTGCACGCTGGTGCTCGCCGACCTGGGTGCCGACGTCCTCAAGGTCGAGGCGCCTCCCGGCGGGGACTACGCGCGCAGTCGCGCGCCGCATTTCGCAGGCGGGGAGCCGACCACGTCGTCGGCGAGTTTCCGCGGGCTCAACCGCAACAAGCGCTCGATCGTGCTCGACCTCAAGTCGGCCGCGGACCACGGGACATTCCTGAAGCTCGTGGCGGAGTCGGACGTGGTCGTCGAGTCGTTTCGGCCCGGCGTGATCGACCGACTGGGCATCGGCTATGCGGCGCTGGCCGAGGTGAACCCGGGCGTCGTCGTCTGCTCGATCTCCGGGTGGGGACAGCACGGCCCGCTGTCCCAGGCGGCGGGCCACGACCTGAACTACCTCGCGGCGATGGGCCTCCTGTCGTTCACCGGTGGCCCGGGCGAGCGGCCCGACCATCCACCCCTGCAGGTGGCCGACTCCGCCTCGGGACTGTTCGGCGCCGTCGCGATTCTCGCCGCCCTCCAGGAGCGGGCGCGGTCCGGGCGGGGCCAGCACGTCGACGTCTCGATTGCCCACAGCGCGCTTTCGTTCGCGGCGATGACGGTGGCGGGGGTTCTCGCGACGGGAACCGCGACGCCGCGCGACGCGGGGGTGTGGAGTGGCGGCGCGGTCTGCTACCAGGTCTATCGGTGCCGGGACGGCTGGATCGCGCTCGGCGCCCTTGAGGAGAAGTTCTGGGCTTCCTGGTGTCATGGGGTCGGGCGTCCCGATCTGCTCGATCACCGGTATGACGGTCCCGGCTCCGCCACCCACAGCGAGATGCTGGCGATTTTCGAGGCACGTTCGAAGGCCGAGTGGGCGGACTTCGGCGCTGCCCACGACTGCTGCCTGACGGTGGTCGCGGGCCTGGACGAGGCGCTCGCCTCGCCGCTCGTCCGCGAGCGGGGTTCCGTCGCGACCTTGGCCCACCCGCCGGGCGGACCGACCTACGACGCGCTGGCCCTGCCCCTCCTGCTCTCCCGGACCCCGACCGATCCGGCGCGCCTTCCCGCGCCTGCTCTGGGCGCGGACGGGGTGGCGACGACGGACGCGGGCGAACGCCGCACTGGAAACCAGATCAGCTGATCACGATCCACTCGGGAGGGGCGGGATGAGGTTTTTCTTCGCGTATCCGGAGACCGCCGGCTTCGACGGCGACCTGTTGGAGTCCGGCGCGGTGGACGAGGTCGCCCGGGCGGCCGAGCGGGCGGGCTTCGACGGTATGTCGTTCACGGAGCACCCGATTCCCGGCGCCCGATGGCTCGCGGGCGGCGGCCACCAGACCCTGGACCCGTTTGTGGCGCTCGGTTTCGCGGCGGCGGCCACCACCCGTCTGCTCCTGCTCACGCACCTTTCTGTCGGGCCCTACCGGAATCCGTTCCTCCTGGCCAAGGCGGCGGCCACCGTGGACAGGCTGTCCGGCGGCCGTTTCGTGCTCGGCCTGGGCGCTGGCTACCAGAAGTCGGAGTTCTACGCGCTCGGTGTCGACTTCGACGAGCGCAACGCACTGTTCGACGAGTTGCTTACGGTCCTGCCGCTGCACTGGCGCGGCGAGCCGTTCAGCTTCCACGGCCGGCACTTCGACGCGCGCGACGTGATAGCGCGGCCACGGCCCACCCAGAACCCGATTCCCATCTGGATCGGCGGCAACGCGAGGCGCAGCAGGCTGCGGGCCGCCGACCACGCGCAGGGCTGGATGCCGATGCCCGGCGGCCCGGAGCTGAGCACGACCGCCCGCACGGCCGGGATCGCGGGTGCCGGCACGCTCGCCCGGCTGATCACCGAGGTCCAGGAGCGGGCCGCCGCCCAGGGCCGCGGCCCGGTCGAGATCGCCTGGATGTATCCGGATCCAAGCCTCGGGACGGACCCGGGCGTCGAGGCCGACCGCCATCACGCGGCGATCGCGGAGCTGGAGAGGATCGGCGTCACCTCGCTCTTCGTCTCCACGCCGCGCGGCTCAGCCGAGGCGACCCTCGGGTTCCTCGACGTGTTCGGCGGCGAGTACCTGCGATGAGCGACTGCTGGGAGTCTCGGACCACCCTGGCCGGCCAGTCGTCCTGACGCTCCCGGTGGAAGGCGCCGCCATCAGCGCCAGGCGCCGGACCCGCCGTCCACCTGCAGCGTGCGCCCGTTGATGAAGGCACCGGGGCCGGCGAGGAACACCACGACCGCGCCGATGTCGGTCTCGGGATCCCCGACCCGGCCCATCGGGCTGACCGCGACCGCCTGGGAGACCCAGTCCGCCGTGTGATCGCTCGTGGCCACCGGGCAGATCGCGTTGACCCGGATGTTGTCGCGTCCCCATTCCATGGCCGCCACCTTCGTCAGGCCTCGGATCGCTTCCTTGGCCGCCGCGTAGGCCCCCAGCCCGGGTAGGCCGTAGGTGCCCGCCCCCGACGCGAAGTTGATGATCGCGCCGCCGCCGCGAGCCTTCAGGTGCGGGTAGCACAGCTGCATCATCCGCAGCGTCGCGTTGGGCCCTGACTCGAACTCGGTCCGCATGTCCCGCGCGGAGAGGTCCAGTAAGGGCGTCCCCGCGAGCATCGCCTGCGCCATGTTCACCAGGGTGCTCACGCCACCGAGCTGGCTGGCGACCGCGTCGACTGCCTGGGCGCACGCGTTGTGATCCGTCACGTCACACTCCAGGGCCAGCTCAGCCCCGTCCACCTTCGAGACGTCGAGATCAAGCGCCGCCACCGCGACACCGGCGGCCGACAGTGCCCGGCAGACTCCCCGCCCGACATCCCCGGCTCCTCCGGTGACAATCGCTACCTGGTCTGGCATGGTCGCCCGCCTCCTGTCCGTCCATGGACACCTACCGCGCGGAGCGCGGCCGCCTGGTGCCCGGTCCACGTATGACTGAGCGATGCACCTTAACCTCGAACTCGAAGATCTTGATGCTTCGGCGCCCGAAGTACCTGTACCTGCATCGCTGCACGTGAAAAGCTAATGCTTGCGACTTATCTAGTCCAGTCCTGCGTCATCCATCAGATGGAGGCACGCGATGAGTGAGGAAATGGCGACCGTCCAGGTCGTAGCGACACTGACGGGCGCCGCCGGCGTACGGAGCGCGTCATGACCGGGGCGGCACCCGGCAGCCTGACGGGAAAGGTCGCGATCGTGACCGGCGCCGGCCAGGGAGTCGGCCTGTCGATCGCCCGGGTTCTCGCCCGGCGCGGCGTCAAGCTGGTCGTCACCGGGCGTACACCCTCGAAGCTCGATGCCTTAGGCAACGAGCTGCGCGCCGCCGGAGCCGAGATCGAGATCGTGCCCGGCGATGTCGGCACCCGCGCCGACGTCGACAAGGCCGTCAGCACCGCCGTCGACGCGTTCGGTGGCATCGACATCCTCGTCAACAACGCTCAGGCGCAGGTGACGCTCGACTTCAACGAGTCCGTGCTGGACGTCACCGAGGAGAACCTCGCGATCCCCTTCCGCAGCGGCCTGCTCGGCACACTGCACTGCATGCAGGCCTGCTACCCGCATCTCAAGGCCCGCGGCGGCGGCTCGATCGTCAACTTCGGCTCCACCACGGCCATCGCGGGCATGTCGGGGTTCGCGTCCTACAGCATCACCAAGGAAGCCATCCGCGGGCTGACCAGGGCCGCCGCCACCGAATGGGGACCCGATAACATCCGGGTCAACGTCGTCCTGCCGTCCGCGCTGACCGACCGGCTCCGCGAGATGGTCGAGGCCAACCGCGCCATCATGGACCAGGCCATCGCCGCCATCCCGCTGCGCCGGATCGGCGACACCGAGGACGACATCGGCGCCGCCATCGCCGCTCTGGTCGGCGATGACATGAGGTTCGTGACGGGTGCGACGATCATGCTCGATGGCGGATCGCGGTACCTCAGCTAGGACCGCCGCGCTCACTCCCCGTGGCCGTCGTGCACTCGCCGGGGACGAAGCACCGCCGGGCGGGCTGGACAACCGGTGCGATTCCGCCAGTTCCCGAGTCAGCCAGAACGGCTCGGGCGGAACCACCGGTCACTCCGGCCCACCCGTCGTCACAGCTGTTCGGCCAGCTCCCGGACCGTCTCCAGCACCCGCACGTCGACGCTGCGGATGATCAGAACGTCCACCCTGGACCTTTCCCAGACCGCCAGCCGCTCACGGATGGTCTCCGGTGGCCCGACCAGCGCCAGCATGTCGACGAGGTCGTCGGGCACCGCGGCGGCGGCCTCCCCGGCGCGTCCCGACAGGTAGAGGTCCTGAATCCGCGCCGCCGCCTCGCCGTAGCCGTAACGGGTGACGACGTCCTTGTAGAAGTTCTGCTCGCGGGAGCCCATGCCGCCGATGTAGAGCGCGAGGTAGGGCCGGGCGAGATCGCGGCAACGCTGGACGTCGGGACCGATGAACGTCGGCACCCCGCAGGCGACCATCAGCGCGGACCGGGCCGGATCGCGCCGGGCCAGGCCGGACTCGACCGCCTGCGCGACCGTCTCGTCGTACTCCGGCGCGTACAGCGTCGGCAGCCAGCCGTCCGCGATCTCGGCGGCGAGCCCGATGTTGCGGGGCCCGTTCGCGGCGAGATAGATCGGTATCTCGGGTCGATGCGGGCGCATCGCCGACATCAAAGGCTCTGACCGCTCATCGATGGGTATCCGGAACAGGTCGCCGTCGAAGGTCAGCGGTTCCGTCCGCCGGATCGCCCGCCGGACGATCTCGACGTACTCACGCGTCATCGCGAGCGGCCTGCGATAGGGCACGCCATGCCAGCCCTCCACGACGCGTGGGCCGGAGACGCCCAGGCCGAGGATCGCCCGGCCGCCCGAGAGCTCGTCCAGCGTCATCGCGGTCATCGCCGTGTTCGCGGGCGTCCGGGCCGGCATCTGCAGGACGGCGGACGCCAGGCCGATCGTCGAGGTCCGCGCCGCGAGGTAGGCCAGCACCGTCACCGCGTCAGAGCCGTACGCCTCCGGCACCCAGACGCTGTGGTAACCCAGCTGATCGGCCGCGACCGCCGCCGCCACGGCGGCTGGCAGGCCGCGGGAATGCGGAAGACCCACGCCCAGTCGCAGCCTCAACGCCAGCACCTCGCCCGTTCTCCGGCGGGAACCGGGTGGCCGCCCGCACCAGTGGCCGTCATCTGTGTTCGGCTCCTTCTCACGCGGGTGGCCGGGCCGGCTGAGGCCGCTACGAGGCGGGATCCGTGCTGTAGAGCAACGCCTCGCCGATCGCGTGCGCAGGCGTCGCGTAGGTCGACAGCGCGGTCTCGGCCCTGGCCGACTGACGCTCCCCCGCGCGGCCGGACAGCTGCAGGTAGCACTCCAGGACGTGCGGTACGCCGTGGACTCGGCCCCAGCCCTGGTTGCCGCCGCCGGAGTTGAGCGGGAACGGCCCGTCCGCGGCGATCCGGCCGTCCTGGATGAAGCTCCAGGCCTCCCCCTGCGGGCAGAAACCCATGACCTCCAGCCAGAACCACACCAACGGGGTGAACCCGTCATAGAGCTGGACGACGTCGACGTCCGACGCCTGCCAACCGCTGTTGGCCCACAGCCGGCCGGCCAGATCGAACCCGCGGTCGTAGAAGTCGTCCAGCGGTCCCAGCGTCCCCGGCAGAAACGTCGGGGGATTACGGATCTTCGCCCAGGAGGTGACGTAGACCGGCTTGTGCGGCAGGTCCCGGGCCCGCTCGGCCGTGGTCACCACGAACGAGCCGCCGCCGTCGACCGGGATGTCATTGTCGTAAAGGCACATCGGCTCGCTGATCATGCGGCTGGACATGTAGTCGTCAAAGGTCAGCTCGCGGCCGTGCCAGTAGGCGTCCGGAATGCGCTGGACGTTCTTGCGCTGCTGCAGGACCAGGGTCGCCATGTGCTCGCGGGTCGCGCCATAGCGCTGCTGGTACTCCATGAACGGCATCGCGATACCGGACGACGGGGCCACGAACCCGTACGGAGCCGTGAACTGGTCCCAGCCTTTGGCCTGCTGCGACAGCATCGAGTTGTAGCGACCCACCGGGTTGTGCAGCGTCCGGTTCACCAGCACGCAGGACGCGGCCCCCGAGGCCACGGCGAACACGGCGTGCGCGAGCGCCGGGGGGAACGAGCCGTCGTCCAGGGACCATACGGGGTCCAGGTCCAGCTGCTCGATGAGGAACTCGCTGTCGACGAAGTCGAACCCCGGTCTGGTGACCCTGTCCTTGGTCGCGTAGGACGGAAGGCTCACGCCACAGGCGACGCCGTCGATGTCGTCGCGGGTGAGCCCGGCGTCCTTGATCGCCAGGTCCGCGGTCTGGACCGCCAGGCTTCCGACCGGGCTGTCCGCGTGACGAACGGACTTCACGGTCGCCGCGCCGACGATCGCTACCTTGTTCCGGAAGCCCTTGTCGGTCCGGAAGCCCTTGTCCCCACTCATCGTTGCGCCTGCCGCCCTTCGCTGCCGAACCCGCTTCGTTGGAGCCCGCGCCGATGTCGATCCCCGACAGGCCGAGGCGCCCGCCGCCGACCAGGAACGGTCGGAGGCGGGCACCTGCGTCCGGCCGGCGACGCACGCCAGGGTTACTCCGAGGCCGCCATCGACGAGATCCGGTTGTGCATGTACTTGGCCACCAGCGCGTCGGACTGCCGGTGAGTGAACCCGGACTGGATCGTCACGTCCCAGTCGGCGACCTCGGCCCGCAACGCCCCCACCGTGCACTGCTCGGGCCTGCGCCGGGTGAACGGGTCGAACTGGAAGAACTTGCAGGCGTTCTGGTAGGTCACCTTGTTGATGACGTCGTCGGGCACACCCGCGAACACCGGCACCAGCCGCTCGGGGGCATCCGGCCAGATGCCGTCGGAGTGCGGGTAGTCGCTCTCCCAGCCGATCATGTCGATGTTCAGCAGGGAGCGCGCCTCCATCCCCGCCCGGTCCTCGATGAAGCAGCCGAACACGTGCTCCTTGAAGATCTCGCTCGGCAGCCGGCCACCGAACGACATTCCGGTCCACGGTCCGTGGTGTGTGTACCGGTGGTCGGCCTGCTCGAGGAAGTACGGAATCCAGCCGATCCCGCCTTCGGACAGCGCGATCCTCAGCCGTGGGAAACGCTCGAACAGGTGCGAGTTGAGCAGGTCGGCCGCCACCGCGCCCGGCATGCCCCGCTCGACCGAGATGCTGACATTGCCGAGGCCGCGACGGGGCGGGTCGGGCGCGGGCAGCGGGGGCGCGTCCTCGACCTCGCCGACCATGTTGTGCACGCTCGCACCGGCGCCCAGATGCATGGAGACGACGGTCCCCAGGTCCTGGCAGACCGACCAGACCTTGTCCCAGTGCTCGGTGAACAGCGACGGGAACGGATACGGGTCACCCATGAAGGAGACCGTGTGGCAGCCCAGATCCGCCACCCGCCTGATCTCCTTGATCATCGCGTCCGGGTCGTGCACCGGCGTCAGCGCGAGCGGGATGAAGCGGTCCGGGTAGGCGGCGCACCAGCTCTCGATGTGCCAGTCGTTGTAGGCCCGGATCATCTCCGTCGCCTGCTCGGGGTCGCGGTGCGCGAAGACTGCGAACAAGGTGCCAGGGAACTGGACGAACGTCGAGAAGTTCATCGCCGCCCACTCGCCGTTCGCGCTCATGTCCTTGACGCGCGCGTGAACGTCGTAGCAGCCGGGGCGCATCTCGTCGAGCGACTGCGGCTCGAAGCCCCACTCGTGCTGCGGCCGGCCGACGACCGCGTTCACGGCCCAGGTCTCGACCTCGTGACCCTCGTACATCCAGATCGCCGCGCCGTCGGCACGGTTCGTGAACTTCGGCGCCTTGTCCTGGAACTTCTTCGGCAGCCTGCCGTCCCACATGTCAGCCGGCTCAACGATGTGATCATCCACGCTGACCAGGATGTAGTCGTTGTAGTCCATCAGGTCTCCGTCCTGCCTGCCACGTGCGGGTAATGGGTGATCGCCGAAACGGCCAACCGAGGCACACCCAAGCCTCTACGCAATAAGTCATTCGTATCATAAATCGACTATTCTGTCAACACTCTGACCTGCGTCTATTGCCGTGTTTGAGCTGTCTGCATTATTCATCTGGATCCACCAAATGGATCAGTCGACCCGCCCGATCATGACCGGATGGGCCGCCCTTCGCCCGCCTTGCGCCGAGTCGTCCGCAGGCCAGCAGCAGCCATCATAATCCGTATGGCTTAACTACATGCTCACCTCGGACGCCGGCCGGGAGAACCAGGCCCGGCACGGCGATCAGGTGCCAGAAGGCCCAGGGCCGCCGCCACCGACCGACCTCGGCACAGCGACCTCCTAGGCGTCGAGGCCCGACCGGTATCCCCTCGTCCCCGAGCGCCACGCCACCAGTATTCAGTATCTTGCCTCAAAAAGCGACGACTGTAGGGCGACGGCGGGGCAGTCAGGCCCCAGGGGCCCGCCACCCAGCGAGGTCCACCTCGACAGCCCTCAAGATCGGACGCGGCGACGAGCCACCGGCTTCCTTCTGCGGTATCACGCCAGGTAGAAGGGCCACGGCCTCGGCGCAGCCTTCGACCCAGCCGACGGATGCCACCGGCGGCCTACCCGAGGGGGTGCGGACCGACCCGGGCGCGCGGGTGGACAGCGCGGTTCCGCTGGACAACTATTGCGGACATCGCCTTAATCGGTGCCCTGAGGCAACGGCCGGTGGCGCCCATCGCCGAGGGAAGCTGAAGGAGGAGAGACCGTGCAGGAGGTCCGCGGGGTGGTCGCGCGCGGAAAGGGCGTCTACCTGCAGGGGCGGCTCGACCTCGACGCCTTCGTCTCCGAGCAGATCCCGCTCGACGTCGAGGCCGCGTTCGGCCGGATGCACACGGGCGACGTCCCGCGGTCCGTGGTCATCCTGCGAGCCGTCCAACGGACACCCGGTCGAGCACACGGTCACCTCCGGTGGTGCCGCCTCGCGGGGAGGTCGCCTGGAGCGGACCAGCCAGCGAGGCCCACAACGAGACGCTCCGTCACTATCTCGGCAACACAGTCGCGACGGCTGCCTAACGCTCCAAGGCCCGAGCCCGCCGCGCCACAATCCATCTCCCCCACCGCCAGGCGTCGCGGGGACTGTAGATTTCGCGCGCCCCGCGAATCCGGAACGGTTCGGGACGCGCGATGTGAGGGGCGGTACTCACCATCGCAATCGGCGATCGGTACTCTATAGAACGTGGCGGTGACATCCGGCAGGCGACCGACAGAGCAATCGCCAAGATCGACTGGTCGTGACCGGCCCAACTCCCGGGGCGACGCTACCCGGCTGCGGATCTTGATGACGGCGGAGCAGCTGTTCGCCGAGCGCGGGATCTCGGCGGTGGCGCTACGCGACATCGGCGTCGCGGCGGGCCAGAAGAACAACGTCGCCGTCCAGTATCACTTCCAGGACCGGGAGAACCTGCTCCGCGAGATCACGGCGTACCGGGCCCAGGCCAGCGAGCATATGCGGGCCGAGCTCCTGGCGGAGCTGATGGCCGGCGGGCGCCCGCCGCGGGTCTACGACCTGGTCAAGGCATTCGTGCGCTCGTTCGCCTGCCATCTGGAGCGAGACAACTACTACCTGGCCTTTCTGTCGCGCTATGTCATTGAGCGCGGTGGCTACGTGGGTTTCGAGGGTCTGTCGGTCGGCGGCACGACCTTCACCTTCACCGCGATGCTCCGCCGCCTGCTCCCCGACTATCCCGACGACATCATCCAGGAACGCTGGGTGGTCATGATGACCAGCGCGGTACACACGCTGGCCAGGTATCAGAGCGCCATGCAGGCAGGCTCGCTGCCCGGTCCGCTGCCCGATCTGATCGAGGACCTCGTCCGTTTCCTCACCGCGGGTCTCGAGGCACCACCCAACGGCGTCCACCCGGCGTGACGGAAACGCGACAATTTAAGCGCGACAGTCGTAAACGCGGCGCGACCGAGTGACACCGCTCGATGTCCCGCGGCTCGTCGACGACGTGACGGCCGCCTGGTGTGAGCCGCGGGAATCCCCGTCAACGGGACGGCGGAGAATCCACGCAGCGTGAAGCCGTTGTTCGCGCGGACGATCCCCTCGCTCGCCGCCGGCCCGAAACCAGCGGCATGAAAGCTTTCGAATGTCAGGCGGGCTTCGAGCCGAGCGAGCGACGCTCCCAGCCAGAAGTGCCCGGCGGAGTCAAAAATAAGCTTATAAGCTCAATTATATCAGTCGGACGCCGGGAGAGGCTTGGCCGACTTCAAGGTCAACTCCTCTCCGCCGAAGGCCAGGGGGCCGAAGCCCGGCTTCGTGCACAACACCTCAAGCGCCGCGGTCCTGTCCACGTAGCGCTTTCCCAGCTCGATCCGCGGGCCGGCGCTCACCGGATCTCCGGCGGGTCCGACACCGTCGGACACCATCTCCACGCCGGCGCACAGGAGGCCCTCCTCGCTCGCGGGGGCCCTGACCACAACGACCTCGCACGCCGAGTTCGACGCACGGAGACGACTGCCTGCCTTCATGCCTCTCCCGATCCCTCCCACGGCCCACCCGGGCCTCCGACCGCGAGCGGACCCGGCCTGCGGCCCGCCAAGCCCGCGACCCGACGACGACAAACGCCGAGTCGTGGCGGCGTCGGACCATCCGTTGTTATAAGTCGCAAGACTTACTTTACGATGCTCGCGCAAGATCGGTCAAGATGGTTGATACCGACGACGATCAGCGTGCGGCACTTGCGCCGTGTGCCGGCCAGACCGGTGAGGGCACGGCGGGGTCCCGTCAGGACAGGGTCGCGCAGGCGACGTCCGCGCCGGCGATGGCGAAGCAGCTCTTGCCCGCGCGCTTCGCCCTGTACATCGCGGCATCCGCTCGGTGGACCAAGGCCTCGACGTCGGTCGACCCGTCGGTGTCCATGACGGCCACTCCGACGCTGATCCCGATGAGGTAGTCCGTCGACTCGACATGGACGGGACGGCGCATGGCGCCCACGATCCGCCCGGCCGCCTGGCCAGCCTCCTCGCGGCCGGCGTCACCGAGCAGCACCGCGAACTCGTCCCCGCCAAGCCGGGCGGCGACGTCCTGCTCGCGGATGCAGCCGAGCAGCCGGGCCGAGGTCACCCGCAGAACCGCGTCGCCTGCCTTGTGACCGTAGACATCGTTTACCCGCTTGAATCCGTCGAGATCGCAGAACAGCAACGCCATCCGCTCGCCGTGTCGCCGGCCGGCGACCGCGAGGCGCTCAAGGAAGAGTTTCCGGTTGGCCAAGCCCGTCAGCGCGTCATGGTTCGCCTGATGGTGCAGCAGCCGCCCGCGCTCATCGAAAGCCGTCAGCAGCCGGACGTTCTGCACGATCGTGACCAGCTGACGAGCGGTCACGAGGAACACCAGTCCGACGCCGACTCCTATTTCGATGAACCCGAACGGGTACTGCTCGATGACGCGCACGGCCGTCAACACCGTCACCGCGGTCAACGGCACGTACGGCAGCAGGATCTGGGACCACATCCTGGCCCGCTCGCGCCGCCCGAAGCGCCCGCGCCCCGTGCTGGGACCGTGCGGGACGCACACCGCGAGAGCCAGCAGAAGTGATCCTGTGATCGTGGTGAAGGTGACCAGCGTCGTGTAGGCAACCTGACCGGTGAGCGCGTGGTAGATCAGCGCGGCATCGGAGAGCTGATACGCGATCAGGCCGAGGAAGGTCAACGCCAACGCCCGGTGGTTAACCGGGCGACGAAACTCGGCGATCATCAACACGACCGAGAGCATGACCAGGCCGCAGACCGTCTCCAGGATCGAGCTGGCGGCCTCAGCCCGCTGCGAGCCATGCGCGGACAGCGCGGCCCGCAGCGTCGTCGACCAGAGCAGCAGAAAGATGGACCCCGAGATCAGCAGGCCGTCGAGGACCAGCACCAGGTGCGATGGTCGACCGACGCCGTACAGCCGCGCGGAGATCGCATCCGAGCGCTCGGTCGGAAGAGTCACCAGGGCGCCCACGAAAAAGACCGTGGCCACCATGGACATGATGCCCGCGGAGAGCCCGGAGGCAGCGATGTCAGCGCCGGCGGCCGTGCGGTAGAAGACGAGGCCGCTGCACGCCGCCGTGACGAGGGCTCCCGTGGCGAGGCACAGGCGCCATCGGCGTCCCGCGCCGTGCGCCCGGCTGCCGAACCAGGCCGCGACGGTCGCCGTGAACGTCAGCGCGAGAGTCTGGCTCATCCCGATGACGTAGGTCTGCGCACGCCCGCCTGAGAGCCCGGCGGCCAACGTCACCAGCGCGACGAGGGGCACGGCGCAGCAGACCGCGATCCGCAGTCGCCGAGGGGAGGCAGCGACCGTGTCCAGATCGCAGCCATCCGGTCTCGACGTTCCGGCCACGCCCAACATGCGCCCCCTCCACCGCGAGAGCGCCTCGGGCAACCATGTCGATTAACCCACTGTCGATCAACCCATCATGGCGAAGCCGTCCCGCGACTCCGGATACCCAAATGTACCCGGTGCTCCTCACGGCAAGTCCAGACGATCTGGACGCGCACAGGAAGCGACCAGAAGGATTTCAGCCAATGTCGTCCGGTAGGAGCAGACATGCTCATTGCGGCCAGGCCTCGCGTCACACAACGCATGTTTCCAGTCAAACCGACGCGCCAGATCAGCCGTCAGACCGCCGGCGGGCAGACGGCGAGTGCCGTACGTCGCGGAACGGCACGTCCCGGTCAAGCGTGCGCTCTCGCGGCATTCCGAGGACGCGCTCGCTGACCACGTTTCTCGCCATTTCGGTCGTACCCCCACCGATGCTGTAGATCTGGCGCAACAGGTAACCGGTGCCCCGGTTGCCGAACATCTCCTCCTCGTCGTCCCACGCCACGGCACGCGGGCCGGCGAGCTCGAAGGCGATCGTCAGGAGCCGGGGCTCGACCACGCCGTGCATGAGGCGCCCGACGGAGGCGAGCTGATCCGACGCCGTGCCCCCCGCGATGGTCGCCTGCAGCCGCCGGTCGAGCTCGGCCATCGCGACCCGAAGGGCATGCCCCTCACCGATCAGTTCCGCGACGCCCGGTTCATCGAGCCGGCCGGCCTGCTCCGCCAGATGGTGGAGGCTGGCCCCGGACTCACCCTGCGCCATCTCGGCGCCTCGCACCGGGCGGATCGTCAGCGGCGACGACGTGAAGCTGCGCTCGTGGAAGAGCCAACGCGTCACGACTGTCCAGCCCTGGTCGACGTCGCCGACGCGGGCGCTGTCCGGCACCCGGACGTCGGTCAGGAACTCCTGGCAGAACTCCTGACTGCCGTCGAGCATCTCGATGCGGGAGATCTCGATGCCGGCCTGCTGGATCGGCAGCATGAAGACTGTGAGCCCGCGATGCTTCGGGACATCCCAGTTGGTGCGGGCCAGGCACAGGCCCCAGTCCGACCACCAGGCCCCCGTGGTCCAGATCTTCGAACCATTGAGGATCCAGTCGT
>NZ_JADWYX010000144.1 GCF_016786355.1 Frankia sp. AgB1.9 | reverse complement strand
CTTGTGGGGTTATGAGGGTGAGGGGGTTCGGCCTGTGAAGCCTCTTCCCGTGGGTGTGTTTCGGCCGGATGGTCGGGAGGTGCTTGTGGGGTTATGAGGGTGAGGGGGTTCGGCCTGTGAAGCCTCTTCCCGTGGGTGTGTTTCGGCCGGATGGTCGGGGCGTGCTTGTGGGGTTATGAGGGTGACGGGGTCCGGACCTTTAGCGCCCGCAAATCGGTGGGCCGATCGGTTCTGACGGGAGATTGTATGCGTCTCTTCGGTTCCAATTTCGTCGCTAACGTCGCCACGCGTGACGGGCGTCATCACCTGGTCGTCGCGGCGCTGCTGTGCATGTTGGAACTGGTTCTCCTCGTCTCGGTCGAAGTCCTGTTCGTGCATGTGCTGATGGCGGTGGCGCTTTTCGCGCGCGACGCGATCGACGCTTTGCCCCGGAGGGACAGGCCCACGCATGACGAGTGACCGGACGCCGGGCGGGAGGCACGGAAGCGCTGCATCGTGGCCGTGCCTCCCGCCCACCGTGTGCCGTGAAGCCGTGCCGCCGCTGACCGGAACGCCGGCCGTGGTCTGGCTACCTGTGCCAGAGGCTTCCGGGTGAGCCGGGTCGATGCGGTGGCGCTGGCGAACGGCGCACAAGCCCGGCGGGGCGATGTCGCGCTTCTGGTGTCGCCGCATCCGGAGCCGCTGACCGGGGGCGGTCCGGACGCCGTGCACGTCGAGTTGATCGTCATCCGGTCGGTCACCCGCGACGGGCGGGTACGCGGCTACGAACAGATGTGGCCGGGCGGGCGGCCCGTCCGCGTCGCCACCACCGCGTGGTCCATCGCCCGCCTCCTCGACGCCTCAGCGCTGGACACGGCCCGCGCGGTCGCGATCGCCCGCGCGCACACCTATCCCGGCAGCTCCCAGGTCCGCCCCTGGGGATCGCTGGCCGAGGCTCACGCGGCGCTGGCCGCCGCCCGCAAACCCGCCACCTAACGCCTGCGCATGTCGGGCCGCCGGACACCGTGCCCGGCGGCCGGTCGGCATGCCCGCGAATCGCCTCCCGATCCGTGTCCGCCGATGGAAGGACCGCACATGTCGAAGGAAACCCTTGCCTGGCTGAACAGCAACACGCTGATCGGGTTCACCGACAGCCGTGGCTACGCCTGGCACTACCGCGCCGACCAGCAGGGCGAGACGAACCACTACCCCGGGGCGATCCCGGTCGGGGACGTCTCGCGTCGGCTGTTCGACTGGGAAGCCCTGGAGCGGCCGATCTACGTCGAGTCGCCGGTCACGGGCGGGCTGGATGTCGTCCCGGACCGCAAGGCCATCGTCCGGTCCGACACCGGGGCTGTCATGGGCGTGTTCTCCGATGGCTACCTGCCGCATCCGTATCAGGAGTGGCTGGTCGACAACGTCGCCCAGCTCCTGGACGACGATCTCGCGATCGGTTCCGCCGGTCTACTGCGTGGCGGTGCGGTGGCGTGGGTGTCGGTGGAGGTCCCCGACACGATCACCACTCCGGAGGGGGTCGCGTTCCGGCCGAACCTGCTGGCCACGACCAGTTTCGACGGGTCGCTCGCGACGACGTATAAGCGGATCGTGACGAACGTCGTGTGTGACAACACGATGGCGGCCGGTCTGGGGGAGAAGGGCCAGCAGACGAAGGTCAAGCACTCCCGGAACTCGAACCTGCGGCTCGGTGAGGCCCGTCAGGCTCTCGCGATCGTGCACACGATCGCCGAGGACTTCGCGGCCGAAGTCGCCGAGCTGTGCCGCATCGAGGTCAACGACCGCCAGTGGGCGGCGTTCCTGGACGCGCACGCCCCGGTCCCCGAGGAGAAGGGACGGGCGCGGACCAGCGCCGAGAAGCACCGCGACACCCTGACCCGGCTGTGGGACCACGACGCGCGGGTCTCCCCGTGGCGGGGCACCGGCTGGGGCGTCGTGCAGGCGGTCAACACCTACACCCACCACGAGCAGACCGTCCGCGGGACCAGCCGCGCCGAACGCAACATGCTGCGCGCGGTGACCGGCGGTGCCGACAGCCTCGATGGCGACACCCTCGCCACGCTGCGCACCCTGCTGCCCGCCTGACCCCCATCCGGTGGCGCCCCGCCCCGACGGCCCGGCTGTCGGGGCGGGGCGGTGCCCGCACGCCCGCAAGTCCGGTATGAAAGGCCGCGACGATGAACCCTGAGCCGACCCATCCGCCAGGGTCTCCCGATGAGAATGATGTCCGCGACGCGTACCGGATTCTCGCAGCCCTCTACGGCGGGGCCGGTGACCTCGGTGACGCTTTTCGCGCCGCCGCCCCCTGGGATGTGTTCAGCCCGGGATACGAGCCAGACCGTATCGCCCGTATCCTGGCCGCCCTGAACACGCTGATCCCCGCACAGATCGCGGCCTGGAAGAACACCACCACCCCGGCCGCTGCCCGGCGGATGTGGAAATCCCTTCTGTTCAGTGACGAGTGCCGGGCATGTGACCTGCGCTGCCACACGTGCCACACCCTCGCAGGCGCCCTCGGGTACGAACGGGTCGGCGGCCGGCGGGTCTGGCGCCGCCGCCCCGAACCACGCGACCCCGCCCACTAGCGGACCGCAAAACCCACCCGAGAGCCGCGCCACCGCTGACCGGAAAGCGATTCCGGCGGCGCGCTCGTGCCGTTCACGTCGAAAGAACCGGCCGGCTCTGCGGCGTCCACGCAGAACAATGCCTGGCCGTTGGATGCTGCCTGCCCCGCGATGGCCGGGAAAGCGCCGCTGTGGGTGTCCGCCGCCGGCTGCCCCGTAGGAGATCGTCGAAGAGGAAACCAGCTATGCCAGACCTGAGTTCACCGGTGATCCCGCTGTCGTTGGCGCATCTACCGACCGCCGGCGGCCTCGCCGTTCCCTGGATCACCGCCCGTTCCGGCGGGCGGTCCCTGTTCGGGGCGATCGACCGCGACCGGACGGACCGGGCGCTCACGGGGCGGCTGTGCGGCGTGTGCGGCCATCGTCTCGACGAGCGGCTGCTGCTGCTGATGCGCCTATCCGACTTACCCCGCCGATGCACCCCAGAACCGGCGCTACACCCTTCCTGCGCCCACTACACGATCGCGGCCTGTCCCATGGTCGGTGGCCGGGCCGAGCACTACCGGACCGTCCCGCTGCCCCTCGACCCGACGACGACGGCGCCCACCGCGGACGCGTCGGCCCGCCACGGCGCACCCGCCGAACCCTGGTTCGCCGTCTGGCTGACCGACTACCAGGTCATCACCGACCACGGCACCCTCGCCGCGTCCTACGCCCACACCGCGCCGCTGCGCATTCGCCCGATCACCTGGCGCCTTCCACCGCTCCCCTGAGGCACATCCCGCCGGTCGCCCGGCGGGATCGCGCTCGCCCGGGTGCCCCCGTGGACCTCCCGCCTCACCTGCTTGGCACAGCCCTGCGCCGCGAGGAGAAACCGGCATGACCCCGACCAGCCCCACCCCACCACACGACGGCCCGCTCGTCACGGTCGGCAGCCCGGACCCGGACCACATCCACCTGATCATCCGACCGGGCGCGGACGCGACGTCGATCACCGACGCCCTCACGTCCCTGCCCGGTGACGTGTTCTACCTTGACCACGACGGCGACCCGGCCCACCTACGCGTCGTCTTCCGCCGCCTGCCACCACCGGACGTCGTCGTCCCGGCCGCCGGATGGACCCCGCCCACCCCCAACGGCGACCGCCCCCCGGTCCGGGCCAGCGAGCGTGCCGTCTACGCGGTCACCGCGGAACTGCTGCTCGGGACCTACGACCGCGACATCCTGCGTCCGCCACCGGACGCGGCCCGGCCCACGGTGCTGACCATCGTGCGGCTGGTCCGCGTCCGCGCCGACACCCTCGCCCGCCGCCCACACCAGCGCTGACACCCGCCCCCGGGCAGGGGCTTGGCGCCAGAGGCACCGACGGCCCACAACCACCGGCGCCGACTCGGCCTGTTCCCTGCGCCTCCACCCGCACGAACGGCAGGTCCCCCGCATGCGCGAATACCTCGCCCTCGACGGCGCCGGCTCCTGGCTGTGCCGCTGTGACAACACCCCCACCCGCCAGGGATTCGTCCCTGTCACCGGACACCGCGAGGTCAGCCCGGCGTCCTGGCGCTGGCACGGCGACTACTGCTGCCTGCGCTGCGGGCGGGTCGTGCGCTGGCCCGCCCGGCACATCGTCGGCCACCTCAACCTCGCCGACCTGAAGATCCGCACCCAGCCGCCCCCGGCGGCGCGGCAGCTTGCCCGCCGCCGGCCACGCAGAAAGGGCCCCCCGCATGGACACCCACCCCGACAGCCTGACGATCCGCACCCCGGTACGCGTGCCCGTCGGCGACGGACACATCTTCCGCTTCGGTCTGATCGCCAGCATCGACGGGGAGAACGTCGAAGTCGATCTCGGCTCCGACGGCACCGTCGCCGCCACCCGCGACACCGTCCGCAGGCTGTGAACACCCGGCCCACGATGCCGTCCGGTACTAGCAGGCAGCCGTGGGGGACAGGCGGGCGCCGACCCGGCCAGACTGGAACCATCCGCCCGTCGGCGCCCGCCGTCCCGCCACGACCCCGCAGGAGGATCGCCCATGGACAGCATCGAGATCGACATCCTCATCGACACCATCGTCGGCGAGGTCCAACAGGCACTGCGTAACGGCGACCTGCCCGCCGTCGCGATCCTGGAAGGCGACCCCTCCCGGGAACACTCCTTCGCCGACTACCTACGCGACCGAGACAAGGCCGCCCTGTATGAACGGCGGCTGGCCGCCGAGGTCCACAGCATGCGACTCGACCGCCTCGCCCTGGCTGTCCCAATGATCGCCACCCCGCTACCCGCCGTCGACGAGGACTCGATCCGGTTCCGTTCCCCGCACAGCGGGCCGCTGCGCGATGACCACAACGAACAGACCGTGATCTATTGGATGGTCTACGACACAGAAGAAGGCGTCTCCTACGGCATGACGCCCTACAGCCACAACCCCGACGGCACCTACACCTTCGGTCTCGACGGTGACCCGCGGGACGTCGTCACCATCGCGGTGACTCCCGCGCATACCGCTCCCGGGATGACCCTGCTGCGCGAGATCCTCGACGAGAACCTCCACCTGCGCCGGCCCGACGCATCCAGCTGACGCACCCGCATCACGGCATCCGACGACGAAGGAGACACCGGCGGCGATGAACGACGACACCTGGGCGCTCGTCGGCGACGTCGTCGCCCGCGTGCAACGCGCGATCGGCCTCCAGCAGGCCCCCGCGATCGTCATCCTCGACGGCGAACAGGGACGACGGATCCTGTCCGACTACGACTACCAACGCGACGACGCGACAAGCCACGCCTTCGAAGCCAAAGCCGCCGACCAGGCCCGCGCGCTGCACGCCCGCCGGTTCGCGTTCGCGGTCCCACAGGTCATCGCCGAACCCACCCCCGGCCGCTACCAGGCACGCGCCGTCTCCAACCACCCACTGCGCCCCGGCGAACAGGAAACCATCGCCTGGACCGCCCACGACACCACGGACGGCGCCGACTACGGCTTCGCCCCCTACACCCGCCGCCCCAACGGCCGACCCGTCTTCGGCGAACCCGAACTCTTCGACATCCCGATCACCGCCACCGAACGGATGCCAGGACGACGCCTGCTGCACCTGCTCCTCGATCCTTGAGCGGGGCAGGGCGTGTCTGCATTCCGGTGCGGGTCGCCTTCCTCACGCTGCCCCAGGATCGGGTGGGTGCGCTTGTCGCGCAGATAGGCGACAGTCAGCCTGCCCGCGCTGTCGGCGCGGCGTCCCCTCTCGAACAGGCCGGTCGCAGTGATCAACCGGCCCAGCTTGCGGAAGCCGTAGTCGCGCGGTTCCAACCTGGAAGGTCCCCGTGCGCAGGATGGTCGCGACGTGCGCCTGGCCAGTCCAGCCGTCGTCGGATGCCTCCTCGCAGCGGCACTTTCAAGTGGCCTGCGGGATGGCCGGAGCCGACCCGTCGCCGACCGAACCTACCCCGTCGCGGTCTCCTCACACCTGCGTGATAATCTCCCTCATATGAGGGGGAATATCGCGCAGGGGGCGGGGCGGCTTGAGGTGAACCGATGACGGAAAGTGCTGGTTCGACGTACCACGACAGCGAGGCCGCCGGAGATCTGGCTGAGATCGAAGATCGCTTGTCGGCGATCGGCGGCCTGTCGCTCGACAAGCTGCAGAAGGCCGTCCGAGCCGGGCTGGCTGCCCGTGCATCCCGGACCGCGTTCGCGCCCATAAACGCGCAAGGGACCGACTTGTACTCCCACACGGTCGAGGAGCTACGCCTCACCCTCAGTCGCGACAAGTGGGAGCCCGTCACGGTTAGTGGTCAAGAACGAGTGGAGTCGCCCGACGGCCGCTTTGCGATCATGGTGGCGACCGGCGACGGGAACGTCGGCCGGGTTGGCGGCCAACCCCGCAACGCCCATGGCAAGGGGCCGCTCCTGCGCGAGGTCGTTGTGGCCAACCGAGAGTCTATCCAGGCCGGCCTCTTCCCCCTCGAAGAAATTGCGCCCGCAGTCCAACGGCCGCGGCAGGACGTAGCACAGATGGTCTATATCTTGCTACTGCAGGTAGAAGACGGTCACCTGTATATGGAACTTTCACTACCGGATGAGATCGACAGTACCGGGCGCGTTCGCTCCTGGTTCGATCAGATCCGACTACCGAGCATCTCGCTCGGCAGTCTGGTAAGAATTGACCCAGGGCAGCCGGGTTCGACAGAGATCGACATCACGATCGAGCGTGCTTGATCGTTACGGAGAGGCAGAGCCCGCCAGCGAAGCGCGAGGAGGGAGGTCGAGAGTCAGAGATGCTGACCCCATCCCGCCTAAAGCTCACTCGCCTACGGCGAGCTATGACACTTACCGATCTTGCCAGGACGTCTCAGATTCCACTACGGACACTCTCGGCCTACGAGAACGGTGAACACTCGCCCAAGCCTGACATGGTGAGACGCCTTGCGGAGATCTTGGAAGTCACGCCCGCGTTCCTAGAGCGTGAAGAGATCGAGTTCATTGATCCAGACGCCGTGAGCTTCCGAAAATTGAGTAAGACGACCGCCCGTTTGCGAGACTCCGCCCTCGCTGCTGGTCGCTTTGCTATTGAGATCGCAGACTGGAACGATGATAATTTTCGCCTTCCCAAGCCGGACCTCCCCACGCTAGATAAGCATGACCCGGACACGGCTGCCCGAATACTACGAGAACGATGGGGACTCGGTGAGCAGCCGATTTCCAACGTGGTTCACCTTGTTGAGGCCCACGGCGTAAGGGTATTCTCGGTTGCGTCTGATTGCCGGGATATTGATGCTTTCTCATTCTACAGGGACGGCGTTCCATTTATTTTTCTTAATGTTGGCGTCTCTGGGGAGCGGCAACGCTTTGATTGCGCGCATGAACTCGGCCACCTTCTGCTCCACATGGAATCCGACCGGGCGCACGGGCGAGACAAAGAAATCGAAGCCAACCGATTTGCGGCGGCCCTTCTGATGCCTGAGCGCGGCGTTATCGCTCAAGGTCTACGTGAAGCCACGCTCGAAGGAATAATTGCAGCAAAGCGCTACTGGATGGTCTCGGCAATGGCGATGACGCACCGTCTACACGAGATGCGCCTGATTAGTGACTGGAATTATCGAAACACTTGCGTCGCCCTATCTAGTCTTGGCTATAGGAATGGCGAACCTGATGGGGTGAACGGCGAGAGGTCCCAGGTCCTGTCTAAAATAGTTCGGGCGCTTCGTGAAGATGGTGTCGGCCCTGAAGCCATCTGTAAAGACCTGGGGCTCACCCTTGACGAACTGAATCGACACATCTTCGGCCTCGCCCCTCATGCGGTGCGTGGGGGCGGTCAGCGCTCCCCGCGCCAAGGCGTGCTGCAGATGGTCCAGTAGGAAGCGTGCCGCGCGCCATGTGGTTGGGAATAGATCAGCGCCCATGGGAATTCCGATGGAGACTCCCGGCTGTTGAAGGGAGCCACCAGACCGGCACTGGGGGCGCCGACTTTATATCAAAGGTTCGCTGGTGGAGCGCGGGTAGAGGAGTGCTCGGGCGCCGATCGGGCCGTCGGGTATTCCTTGCTGCCACAGGCGACAGATCTGGGCCCATTGCGCGCGTTCAGCGCCGTAGGACGTGGGATGCTGCCAGCCGATCGCATCGATGACCAGGCCGCGGTGCAGGTCGAAGGCGGTTCTGACCAGTTCGGCGTAGGGCACGGCTGCCCGGAACACGCCTCGGTGCGCGACCCAGCTCACTGTTGCTGTGAACGCGAAGGTGGCGAGTGGTACGAACCATGGCTGGGTCAGCGTGGTGATGGCGGTGCTACTGGCCACGAACAGCAACGTGAGGGTGAACGACGCGACAGCGGCGTCAAGGCGTTCCCGGGCGGCGGCGAACTCAGACTTGAAGTCCGCTGGCAGTACAGCGTAAAGCCGGGGCCACACGACTGCGGAGTCGATCCGGTAGCACTGGAATGCATGGGTCTCCGAGGCTCGGAGCAGGTTGCCGACCGCCGATGGCATGAACCAGTCGATAAGGGGCGGGTATCGGGTATGGCGTAGCGGCGAGTCGAGCGGAAGGCGGTGGAACCGGCGGACATGGTGAGTACGGCGACGCTCGGCGGCGAGGCGCAGCGGCCAGGGCAGGGCGTAGCCCTCATAGAGCCGCAGTAGGCCGTTGATCTGGCCTGCCAGCGCCGTGGCGGCCGAGATCAGCACGGCAACCGTGGCGACGACGAGCGCGCCCTTCTCGGTGCCGGACCGGGCGTACCACCAGAGCGCCGTGGACTTCCAGCCGAGCCGGGTGATGATGAGCGCCCCGTTGGCAGCCAGAAAGGCGAGCAGCTGGACGAGAGTGCTCCGGATCAGCCGCCGATCGACGAGGGCCGTGACCGTATCAAGTACCGAACCCACGGCGCCTCAATCCCAGCTCACCGACAGCGGGTGACCGGTTACGCAGTACGTCCTCGTCTCGACGAAGGCGGCCACATAATTTACCGTCCCACAGACTGCGCACGTCAGGGCAGTCAGACCGGCCCTCACCAGCGGATCGCCCGCCAGCATGCCGTCCATGACCGGCGCGCGGAACACGATGCCGGTGGCAGGACCCATGGTCGGCGGGCCCGCAGCAGGCACCACGAACGAGAGCGAAAAGCCGCCTGGTGAGGGCGGCTGGCTGAGCGGAGGGGTTTCCGTGGCGGTGGCAACTCGGTCGGATTGCGGAGACCCGGGTTCCGGCCGGGAGACGACATCGTCTGCCGTGCCGCGGCGATACGTCTTGGCGAACTCAGCTGCTTCCTCGAACAGCAAGCCGACCGCTGGCCTACGGCGGTGGTCGTCCCTGAGCGCCGACCTGACGATTCGCGCGAGATCCCCGGGCAAGGCCCCGGAGGGGTCCATCGAGGGATCGTCGTCTGGCAGCGTCCTGTGGACCGTGCCGGTTGCCGCGAATAGTACGGTCGCGCCCCACGCAAACACGTCTGCCGCCGCCGAGGCCAGCCCGCGTTCCTGCTCCGGGGCCATGAATCCCGGGGTTCCGGCCGCAAACCCCCGATCGGGATGGTGGCCGTGCGGTAGGGAGAGGCCGAAATCGATGAGTTTCGGGCCGGTGCGGGACAGGATGACGTTGCTTGGCTTGACGTCCAGATGAATGATCCCGGACCGGTGGAGCGCGTCCAGGGCAAGCGCGAGCCCGACCGCGAGTTGAGCCACAGCCGATATCTGCAGTCTCCCGGATTCCGAGACCCTCGTATGCAGGGTCGGGCCTTCGAGGAGTTCGTACGCGATCCACCACCTGCCTCCGTCGAGGCTTGAGTCCACGACCGCAGGCGTGTAGGCCGCCGGCAGTTGGTCCGCAACGGCGAGTTCATTACGGAAGCAGTCCTGGGCGCCGCGGATGGCCATCGGACTGGAATCGGGATGAAGGTTCTCCAGCGGCGGCTCGGCACCGCTCGGATCGTCGCGAAGCACCTTCACAGCGGTACGCTGGCCGTCCGGTGTCGTACCGAGAAAGACGACTGAGGCACCACCCTCGCCGAGCCGGCCGTGCAGCCGATACGGCCCGATCGAGCCCGGATCGGTCCGCAGAAGTTCTGTCGCCTCGACCAACGAACCTGGACGTTCGTTGCCGGACGCGGTCACGCCAGAGCGACCTTCCCCCACGGGACATAGCATGACAGACCCAACGCCCAATGCCCACCGCGAAATGCGGCCAGCGCGGGATGCAGCTCACAGTTGACCGGTGGAGTGCTGTTATCCGAGCCCCGCGCGGTATTCGTCATCGAGATCTTGAGGCCCTCTGGATGCCGGCGGGATGATCCATGAAGTCCGCTTCGCAGCGAGTCGTCGGGGGGCTTTGACGAGGATGAGCCTTACCCTTCGCCGTCGGCCGCCGGGCGCCGTCGTCCACCTAGAGTTTCGCGCACCAGCGGTGGCACGGGGCGGCGAGCCGGCGGCCGAGTCGGCAGGCCGTCGGAAAACCGCCAGGTCAGGCGCCGTGGCGACGGCCGCGGGCGGCGTAGCTGCGTAGTGCCCGCAGGAAGTCGATCTCGCGGAACGCCGGCCAGTACGCCTCGCAGAAGTACAGCTCGGAGTACGCACTCTGCCAGAGCAGGAAGTTCGACATGCGCTGCTCGCCGCTGGTGCGGATGACCAGATCGGGGTCGGGCCTGCCGGCGGTGTAGAGGTGGCGGGCGACGTCCTCGGCGGTGAGGGTCTCGGCCAGGTCGGCCAGCGAGCCGCCCGCCTCGGCCTGCTCGTGCAGGAGAGCCCGGAACGCGTCGACGACCTCCTGCCGGCCGCCGTACCCCACGGCGAGAGTGACGTGCGCCCCCGTCGAGCAGGATCGGGTGACCTCCTCGGCGTTCTTGAGCGCGCGGGCCGTGCTGTCCGGCAGCGCGTCGAGCAGCCCCGCGATGTGCATCTGCCACGCCGGATCGGGAGTCGCGATCTTGTCGGAGACGACCTGCTCGATGACCCGCATGAGGAACGCGATCTCGGCATCCTCGCGGCGGGCCAGGTTCTCGGTGGAGCAGACGAAGACGGTCACGTGCTTGATCCCGGCCGCCTCGCACCACGACAGCACGTCCTCGACGTGGTCGGCACCGAACTTGTGGCCGAGGCTGGGATTGGCCATCCCCATCTGGCGGGCCCAGCGGCGGTTGCCGTCCATGATCAGACCAACGTGCCCCGGTAGGTCGGCTCCCTTGAACGACGCGCGAAGCCGACGGGCGTACACGGCGTAGGCAAGATCGCGTATTGGCACAGCCTGAATCTATGCCCGCCGGTCCACCAATCCCAGTTCCTCCGGTTCCGTCCATCCGGGTTCAGTCCCCGCGGTGCTACCCGGGACGGGTGGACGGTGGGTGCGTCCGGAGCCCGCTGCTGTCGGTCCCGGTTTGGAAGGTGCGGGGCCCACCCAGCCGACCTCGCCCCGCAATGACGACCGATTAGTCGAAGTCCAGGGTCACGCCAGCCGATGTTGTCCAGCCAGTCAGCTCCCGGGACATATATGACCAGCCGGACGGCCGGATGGCGCCGTTCGCGGTGGTTTGCCGTGGTTCCGCGAGGCCGAAGTGCTGGAAGAGGTCTTGGAGGAGTCGGTGGCCGGTGCTGACGAGTTCGGTGCCGCCGTCCGCAAGCCCGTCGATGTCTGCGACGGTCTCGGCCGGCACGGGCGCAGCGACGTGCCGGGTCCCGAGTTGATCCCGGAACCCGAAGCCGACGTAACTCAAGGTGAGGTCGGTGAGGCCTCCATACACCGAGGCCCGCACGGAACAGGATCCCGCTGTTCCGGCCCGGTCGCGGGCGTGCCTGGCCAGGAAGCGCAGGCCGCCGAGCAGTCCGTTCGCCACATCGTCATCGGAGATGGCCATCGCGCCTGAGGCCGTATACCTGTCGTCTGTCAGTAGCTTATGCGCCATAGATCCAGAGCCGCTGGCAGCGAGCCGGCAATAGAGCTTCTCGGGATTTTGAGGACCATGCAGACCGGCATGCGCGACAAGCACGCGGGGGGCGACAGAGAAATGGAGCCACTGCACCCCGTTCTGGAAGATCAACGGGCTCTTGTCGGCTTCTAGATCACTCCGGAAGGCGCTCAGGCCTGCCGCGTCGACTCGACCGTCGACCCGCCGGTCAGGCAGCAGCGAAACGATGACGTACGGCCCGTCCTCCCGAAGTAGCTCGTCCGTGGTCTCACCCTCCAGCCAGCCGAGTTCCTGCTTGGCGGTCGCGAACCCTGCGAACCGAGCCCGGTACGCGGCGACGACCTCATGCTCGGAAAGATGCGTCGTGGTCGCCCCAACCCGTTGGGGATAGTCCAGCGCGGCGCCGGACCGTACGGCGTGGGGCGCCATCGGGCTCGGTGCCACCGCGATCAGCATGAAGCCGCGATCAGGCCGGTCGGGATCCCGGACCGGCCGGACCTCGAAGTCCGGGAACGGTACGACCCGATCGGTGATGATCTGCTCGGCCTTCTCCTGCACTCCTTCGTAGAGGGTGACGCCTGGCCATGCCGTCGCCCGCGTCTCGATCTCCGCCACTCCGTAGACGAGCAGGCCCCCGACGGCGTTCGCCAGCGCGGCAACGTCGCTCGCGAGATCCTTCGGGTCGCTGTAGGCCTCCTTGAAGTCGAGGTCGATCGCCTCGCTGATCTCGGCCTCCAGCGCCGAGACGAGCTGGGCATGGCTGATCTGATCGAGAGAGGCACCGAACAGACGTTCTAGGCGCGGGAGGCGGAGTCTGGTCACCGGCTTATTGTCCGCTTCGGCCGGACAACCCGCGGAGCCCGTCACGGCGCCGCGAACGCCGCTGCGGGCAGTCCGACCGGCAGCGGGATCTTGCCGAACAACGGCCAACGGGTCAGGCCCCAGTGGGCCTTCTGTCAGCCTGACATAGCGCTTTGCTTACCGGGACGCCCCACCGCTGGTGCGGACCGCCGTGACGGCGTGGGTGAGCGCGGCGATGAGCGCCTCGGCTTCGTCGAGAGTGAGGGCTTCGCTGTCGGGATCGTCCTTCTCTCCGTGACTCAGAGAGATCAGCGGCTGGTGGGCGGCTTCGGCGGTGATGTACTGCTCGATGGACACCTGCAGAGCAGTGTCGTCGCGGACGGCGGGGATCGCCGGCAGGTCGATCACCGTGAACTCGGAGACGTGGTAGTCGCCAGGACCTTCGGGCTCGACGTAGAGGTGGCCGGTGGGCTGCTCGCACCACGGCGGGCAGGAACGGTCCACGAGACCGGTCATCGGGGTGCCTCCCGTTCGAGGTCGGCCAGGAGCCGTGCCGTGCACAGAGACCGCTCGCAGCGGCGCTGGTCGCGCGGCGACGCCTGATCAAAACCAGATCGTTGGAATGAGGGTGGACGCGACCTGGACCAGCAGAGCGCGCGATGCCCCACCAGACGAGGCCGTGAACGAGCGGCAGACGGGACGACCTGCCGGACCGTACACACTCGTACCACAACAAAAGTCGTAGGCGAATTCATTTCCTGATGTAAGGGTCGGCGGGCCTGGCCAGTTTCGAGGCCGCATGGTCTCCTTAACCCGCGCGGTCAGGTTGGTAGCCCGGCCGGGTCGCTCCGGCGTAGTCGTCCCCTTTCCACCTATAGGGCGCGATCTTGACGACTTGTCCGCGCCCCGGTGCCGTGATCATCTGTCCGTTGCCGATGTAGATGGCGACGTGGTGGATGGTGGTGGGGGTGCCGTAGTAGACGAGGTCGCCGGTCTGGAGGGGCTGGTCGGGTGGGACGGCGGGTCCGGCGTCGTGTTGGGTCTGTGCGGTGCGGGGGAGGTTGATGTCGGCGGCTTGGTAGGCGGCGAGGGTGAGGCCGGAGCAGTCGAAGCCGCCGTCGGGTCCGTTGCCGCCCCAGAGGTAGGGGATGCCGAGTTGCCCTTGGGCGTAGTTGACGGCGGCGAGCGCGGCGTTGCTGGGCGTGCCGTCGCTGTTCGGGCTTTCTGTCGCCTGGTATTGGGTGGCTTGGGTGAGGACGTCGGAGACGTACCAGTCGGCGTGGTTGTAGGCGTAGATCGAGGCAGTCAGGTCGGTGGCGGCGTGGTCGTCGCAGAGGAGGTCGGCGGCGGCGTAGATGGCGTCGTGGGGGTTGTAGAGCGAGGGTGGGCTTGCGCCGCCGGGTGGTAGCGGGTGGCGGGTGATCGTCGAGGTGAATGTTGTGGCGAGGAACTGCATCGGCCCGCCGGCCCCGGCGCTGTTGGTGCCGGTGGTGACGCCAGGGAGGGTACTTCTACCGTGATCACTTTCGAGTTTGCCGATGGCGGCGAGGGTGGTCCAGTCGAGGCCGGGGCAGGTGGCGGCGGCTTGTTGGTAGAGGGTCAGATAGTCGGTGGGGATGTCGGCCAGGGCGGTCTGGCTTGGTGTGCTGCCGGTGCAGCCGAGCAGGGTGGCGAGGGCGGGTGGGCAGAGCAGGCGCCCGGTGACGGTGGCGGCTGCCCCGGCGATCACGACGATGAGCAGGACGGTCGCCGCGCCGAGGGCGGTGAGGGTTTTGGCCATGGCGGGTCAGCCACGGGGGCGGCTGGGTGGCATCGGGGCGGGTGGGCTTAGCCCGGCTGGTCGGGCGGTGGCCGGCGGTGGGGCTGGTAGCCGGGGCCAGGCGTGGTGGAGCTGATCGAGGGGGAGGCGTCCGGTGCGGCCGGCGGGGATGGGTAGCCAGCGGGTGAGGGTGGGATCGAGGCGGGCGTCGTCGGGCGCGAGGGGCGCGGCGGTGGTCGCGACGGGGACGTGGTGGGGCTGGTCGAGGGCGGCGATCGCGCCGGTGAGCGCGCGGCGGGCGTCGATCTCGCGTTCGAGGGTGGGAAACCAGAACAGGATCGGGGTGGGGTGGGTGGCGGCGGCGAGTTGGGCGTAGTCGCCGATTTTGCGGGCGAGGCGGGAGGTGCGTTCAGTGGCCCAGTCGAGTTCGAGGTACCAGGCGGTCTCCCGGCCGCCGGTGGTGTGCCAGCGGCCGTAGGCGTCGGGTCGTACCAGGTCCCCGACCGCGCGGAAGCAGCGGGTTTCTGGCCACCAGGCGGTCAGGCTTCCGGGTGGGTTGGGGTGGCGGGCGTGGGCGATCAGGGCGGTGAAGAAGCCGTTGACGGCGATGGTGTGGGCGAGGCGCAGGGAGTGGGCGATGGCGAGGGTGTTCTCGCGGTTGTAGCCGGTGTCCTTGACGGGGATGCCGTCTTCGGCGGCCAGGATCTGGGCGCCTGCGGTGTCGAGGATGTAGTGGGCGGGTGCCTGGCCGTGGCCGACGCCGAGCAGGGGTTGGAACCGGTCGAGCAGCCGCCAGCGGTAGAGCTGCAGGAGGCGTTCGTTGGCGCTGCGTCGGGCGTCCCAGGCGGCCTCGATGAGTTGGTGGCTGGTCAGGACGCGGTGTTCGTGGATGAGGCGGATCATCCACCGGTCACGGGGGGTGAGGTGGGCGGCGAGGACGGGCAGGAGGTCGGCGTCGGCGATGATCCGGGCGGCGGGGCGGATCGGGGCGCGCAGGTCGCGTTGCGGGCGTGGGTAGGTCGCCATCTGGGCCTCCTACGGCTGGTGGGTGGGGGTCGGGCGGCTGCGTAGCAGCCGGCGGATTTCGGTGGCGCGGCCGGGGATGGGGGGTGGGAGCTGGTCGGTGTTCAGGGTGAAGGCGGGGGCTTGGCCGCTGGCGACGACGAGGCGGGCGGCGGCGTGGAAGCGGCCAAGGTGGGCCAGGTCGTGTTCGGAGATTCGGGGTTCGACGTGGCGGACGAGGCGTTTCGCGTCGCCGGGCGACATGGCGAAGAAGATCTTGTTGCGGGCGTTCGCCGCGATGCTCTCTTCGAGGTCGCGGGGTAGTTGGGCGAGGTTCTGGTGGGCCAGGGTGATCCCGAGGCGTAGCCCGCGGGCGGCGGCGAGCATGTGTTCCAACGGGGTCGGCAAGGTCAAAAAGTGGTGGGCTTCGTCGAGGTAAATTGCGGCGTCGGGGCGTTTGCTCTGGGAGATCGCGGCGCGCCTCGTGGTGGCCTGCCAGACGGCGGAGACGACGATGGAGCCCATGAGCGCGGCGGTGTCGACGCCGAGGGCGTCTTGGGCGATACGGACGAGGCAGACCCCGCCGGCGTTGAGGATCTGGTCCATGTCGACGGTGGAGGGGCCGGCGGCGATCGCCTGGCGGATGAACGGCCGGAGCAGGAAGCCGCGCAGCTTGTTTGACAGCGGGGCGACGGCATGGGCGCGGGCGGGTGGGGACAGGGACTCATACCAGTCCCAGAAGCCTCGGAGGATCGGGTCGTGGACGGCGGTGAGTGCCCGGTCGCGGTAGGCGGCGTTGCCCAACAGGCGGGGGAGGTCGGTCAGGACGGGGACGCCGGGTTGGGCGGCGAGGGTGAGCAGGCCGGCGCGGAAGATGTCCTCGGTGCGTGGCCCCCAGGACTCGGCGTAGACGTGGCTGAAGATGCTGACGAGGTTGTCGATGGCGCGGGCCCGGTCGGGCTGGTCGAGGGGGTTGAGGCACGGCGGACGGCTGGTGGCTTCGGCGTCGAACAGGACGAGGCGGTCGACGGCGTCGCGGGGGTAGCGGGCGAGGATGTCGATGATCTGGTCGCCCTTCGGGTCGACGTTGACGACTCCGCGGCGGGCGGCGACGTCGTCGAGGGTCATCCGCGCGAGGAGTTCGGATTTCCCGGAGCCGGTGGCGCCGAGGACGTGGGTGTGGTGGCGGGCGTCGGGGACGCGCAGGCCTACCGGGCGGCGGTGTCCGGAGTCGGTGTGGCCCAGGGTGCGGATCGCCGGTCCGCGGGCGGCGACGCCGGGGGGTGGGGCGACGGCTTTCGCGCCGGCGCGGGCCAGGCCGGGAGTCGCCTCATCGACGGGGAGGTGCGCGAGCGCGCCGAGTTCGGCGACGGACAGGAGGTCCCCGCGGCCGAGGTGGCGTGTGGCGAGCAGGGACAGCGGGCGGCGCAGGCGGACGCGGCGGTAGTAGTTGTGCTCACCGAAGCCGGCGAACGCCGAGGCGATCGCGTGTCCCCGCCCGCGTAGTTCCGCGTCGATCCGGGCGGCGGTCGTCTCGTCGGTCTGCTCGTCGATGATCGTGGCGATGGCGTAGCGGATGCGGGTCTCGAACGGGGCGCCGCGCTGTTTGGTCACGATCGCCCGGTCCTCGGCGGAGAGCGCCAACGTGGTCTGCGGGTCACGCTTCGCCGGGGTCACACCGGGACGCCTGCGGCTGCTGCGGCCGGCGCTGGGAGTCAGTAGGTCAAACAGAGCGCCGGCGAGGCGTGCCGAGCCGCCGTCGCGGAGCCGCCGGGAGGCGCTGCGTGCGCGGGAGACCCGGCGGCCGGTGACCGGGCGGGCCAGCACCTGCACGACCGCCCGCTGGCTGCGCGCGAGCCCGCCGGGGGCGCCGAGCAGGGCGCGGATCGGGTCGGCGTCGTGGTCGACCCGGATCGGCAGAGCCTCGGGCCGACCCAGAACCAGCTCGCCACCGGCCGCGAGCAACCGCCGGCCCGGCCGGGGGACGACGGGAAGAGCGGCCCGCGCGGGCAGGGTGCGGGTGTGGGCGCCGGGCCACGCCGCCTCGACCGCCCGTTCGACCATGCCGGCTGGCACGACGCCGGGCACCCAGATCTGGATGCGGATCCCGTCGGCGGTGAACAGGTACTCCCAGGCGAGATGGGGCTGACCGGCGAGGCGCCGCCAGCGGGGGCGCAGCAGGCCCAGCAGGTTCGCCCACAACGCGGGCCCGCCGGCCGGGTCGACGGTGGGCGGAGCGAGGACGGTGACCAGCCGCGCGCCCGCGGCCAGCTGCTGTCGGTAGCGGTGACGCAGCAGCCGGCGGAACAAGACGACGGCCACGGCGGCGGCGATCAGCGGCGGCCCGGCGAGGGGCCCCCAGGTCAGCGCCGCGTGGTGGAGCTGGTCGAGCAGGTGGTGGCCGAACCCGGCCGGGTCGGTCAGGTAGCGGGTGAGTGGCGAGGACGGTGTGGACGTGGCTGTGGCGCGCGTGGTCATGGCTAGGTCTCCCAACAGGCCGTGAGCCTGGTCAGCTGGCGTCAAGGTCGATCGGCCCGTAGGGGTCCTCCGGTGCGTCGGGTCCGGTGAGTTCGAGGAAGCCGTCGTCGGCGTCGGGGTAGGCGGCGAGTTCGGCGGGGTTGGTGGTGATCGCCTGGTGCTCGAACGTGGAGGCGAGGGCCTGGAACGCGACCCGTTGGGCGCCGGCGGCGAGCAGTCCCTGGCCGCGGTCGGCGGAGAGCAGGTAGTGGCGTTCGCCCTGGGACAGGTCGAAGACCTGGGTGATCTCGTCGATGGCCTGGGGTGCCTGGCGTAGCAGGATCTGGGTGGCGGAGTTCGTGACGATCGCCCGGCCGAGGTCGGTGGCGAGGACGTCGGCGGCGTCCTGGGTGGCGACGGTCAGCCCGGCCCAGTATTTCCGGGACGATTTCGCCATCCGGTACAGGAAGTCCGCGCCTGCCGGCTGGCGCATGAGCAGCCATGCCTCGTCGACGACGACGAGGCGGGGGCGGCGGTCGGCCGGGTTGGACACTCGCCGCCAGATCGCGTCGAGGACGAGCAGGGTGCCGATCGGTTTGGTCTCCTCGGGCAGGTCGCGCAGCGAGTAGACGACGAGGTGGCCGTCGCCGGGTGTGGTGGTGGGGCCGTCGAACAGGCCGGCGAACGCCCCGGCGGTGTAGGGGTGCAGCCGGGTCGCGAGCGTGACCGCGGTCGGGTCCTGGGAGCTGGCGAGTGTCGTGGCGAGGTCGGCGAGTAGCGGTGCTGGCCGGTTCCAGGTGCGGGGGTCGGTGGTCAGTCCGGCGGCCTGGTAGGTGGCGGTGATCGCGGTGTCGAGGGCCCCGCGGTCGGCCGCGGACAGCTCGCCGACGAGCACGGAGATCACGGTGTGCATGAACAGGCTGCGCCGGACCAGGGCGTCGCGGGGCGCGGTGCGCCGCCCGTCGGGGGTGATCTGGATCGGCAGGTCGAAGGGGTTGATCCGGACGTCCGCGCCGAGGTGCGCGTAGGTGGCGCCTACGGCTGCGGCGAGGCGGGCGTACTCGTCCTCGGGGTCGATGACGTGGACCTCGATACCCCGGTAGAGGCTGCGAAGGAGTTCGAGTTTGACCAGGTAGGACTTGCCTGCGCCGCTACGGCCGAGGATGACCGCGTTGTGGTTGTCCAGGGCCGGGTCGAACCGGTCCCAGTGCACGAGGCCGCTGCTGGCGACGTTCACCCCGTAGAGCACCCCGGTCGGGGCCGGCGCGGTCGGGTCGGGCGGGCTGAGGTCGGGTGAGGCGAACGGGAACGCCGCGCCCAGCGCCGGGGTGTCGAAGGTCCGGCGCATCCGCACCTGATCGAGGCCGAGGGGCAGGCTGCTCACCCAGCCCTGCAACGACCGGTAGCTGACCGGACGGGCGTCCAGCAGCAGACTCGCCGCGAGGGCGCGGACGGCGGCGGCTTCGTCGGCGAGCTCGGTCTCGGTGGTGGCGTGGATGGTGAGGTAGAGGCCGAGGCGGAACAGGCGGCCTTCGCCGCGGGCGACGCGGGCGGACAGGTCGTAGGCGTCCTCGGTCGCGGCCTCGACCTGCGGATCGACCAGCCGGCCTTTCTCGTCGCCGAGTTGGCGGCCGGATTCGAGTTTCGCGAGCTGGCGGCGGAGCCGGGCCGCGGCGGTGACCGGGTCGATCGGCTCGACGTGGACGGAGACGTCGAGGCGTCCCGGGTAGGTCAGCAGCGGGGCGAGCCAGCCGGGGTGGACCTCGCGCGGGTAGCCGGCGATGGCCACGGTGGTGAGGTAGTCGCCCCCGACGTCGAGGTGACGGGCGCCGATGCTCAGCGTGTCGGGCGCGAACGACGCCGCCGTGGCCTCGCCCACCGTGGCTCGCGGGGCTGGGTTGGTGGGGTGGGTGCGCCGGCTCATCGCGGGCCTCTTCCTCGGTCGGTGCGGGACTGGCGGGCGGCGGGCGGGCGTCGTGGGAGCGGCGGATCGGCGGGGATCTCGGGCACCCAGCCGCTGGCTGGCGGTTCCCAGGGGTCGTCCGCGCTGGGGTCCTCCGCGTCGGGGTCGTCGTCGGGCCAGCCCGCGTCGTCGAGGCCGGCCTCCTCAGACGTCGAGGCGTGGCCGGCGGCGGGTTCGTCGTGGTCAGGGGTGTGCCGGTAGGCGGTGATGATCTGGTCCGGGTTGGCGAGCGCGGAGGCCGGGACGAGACGTGCCGGGTTGCAGGCGTCGGCGAGCACGCTGGTCGCGGCGTCGGCGTCCAGCGGGGTGACGACGATCCCGGCGGGGGCGAGCAGGGTGACGGCCTCGGACAGGCGGCGGGCCAGCCGGGTGTGCGCGGCTCGTCGGGTCGCGTCGCCGGCGCGGCGGGCGTCACGTCCGGCGGTGCGCCGGCCGCGGACGGCGGTCAGCGGGGAGGCGCCGCCGAGCCCGTCGACCGGGCCGGCGGCGATCAGTGGCTCGCGCAGGACGAGGAGGACCTGGTGGGTCAGTAGCTGCATCTGGTCACCGAGCGCAGCCAGGAACGCCGCGTGCTCGCGGGCGGCGCGGGCCAGCGCGGGTGGGTCGAGCTGATCGGCGGCTTCGTCGAGGTCGGCGATCTGCGCGGACAGGTCGACCGGGACCGTGCGCACGAGGATCTGCACGGGCGCGGTCAGGGAGTGCAGCCAGCGGGCGAACACGGCGACCAGGCCGTCCTGCTCGTCGGGGGTCGCCAACCCGAAGTTGACAGTGGAGGCGGCGGCGACGACCGCCAGCCCGTCCGCGCCCAGATCGATCACCCCGACCCCGGCGGTGGGGGTGACGGTGCGGGCCGGGAGCCCGATCGGCGCCCCGGCCTGGCCGTCGGCCCGTCGGCGATCGGTGCTGGTGGCGCGCGCGGCCAGCCAGGGCGGCGGCGTGACGACGCCTTCGGGAGCGTGGATGCGGCGCCGTGGGCTGGTGTGTTGGCGGATCGCGGCGAGAAGGAGCCGGTCGAGGCTGAGCCCGTCGCGCTGGCCGAGCACGAGCATGCCCACCCCGGCGGCGACCGGGACGGCGCCCAGCGCGAACAGCGGCAGCGGCAGCACGGCACGGGTGGCGGTGAACGCGAGGTAGAGGCCGATACCGGTCAGCGCGAGGAACAGGACCTGGCGGGCGGTCAGGCTGCCCAGCAACCGGTCCTCACGGTCAACATCGGCGGGGATACGTACGGGATTGGTCACGGCGGGGGTTACCTTCCGGGCTGCGGGGGGCGGGGGCGGCGGGTCATGCCGGGCAACATCGGCTGCCGAAAACGCGCCGGTACCGGCGGTGTTGCGGCTGCCCCGGTGCGTGGGGGCGGGGACGCCGGTCGCGCTGGGCGGCGGGGGCCGGTGGGCCGGGGTGCGGCCGGCGGTGGGGTGCGTCGCCGGCCCGGGGCGGCTGCGGTGGCTGGTGGGGCCTGCTCGACGTCGAAGGGCAGCAGGTACTGGCCGTCGCGGTCGATCCACGCCCCGGCCTCGCGAGGGAGGTAACGCCCGCCCGGCGCGACGGCGGAGTTGAACGGGATCGTGAGCTGACGGTGGGCCGGCCGGGCCCGCGGCCTGGGGGGCCGGGGGGCGCCGGGGCCCCCCCCGGGCCGGGCCGCGCGGCCGGCCCCGGGGGCG
>NZ_JADWYX010000143.1 GCF_016786355.1 Frankia sp. AgB1.9 | reverse complement strand
GCGTTCCCGCGCAGCCGGCCGGCCAGGCCTGACGGCTCTTCCGGTGACGGCGCTCGCCGTCACCGGAAGAACCGGGGCACCGGAAGAACTGGGAGAACGGTCCTACTGGGGGACGGTGCCGCACGACTCCAGCGTGCCGCCCCGGTAGCCGGTCTGGAACGCGGTCTTGCGCTGCTGGGCGGAGCCGTGGGTCCAGGTCTCCGGGTTCACGTCCACGCCGGCCTTCTGCTCGATGCGGTCGTCGCCGACGGCCTGCGCGGCGTTGAGCGCCTCGTCCACGTCGGCCTGGCCGATCGTCACGTAGCCGTCCTTGTTGGCCAGGGTCGACCAGACGCCCGCGTAGCAGTCGGCCTGCAGCTCCAGCTGCACCGACAGCGCGTTCTCGCGGGACGGGTCCGCCTGCTGCGCGTCCCGCAGCCGGGCCTCGGTGCCGGTCAGCGTCTGGATGTGGTGGCCGACCTCGTGGGCGACGATGTACGCCTGCGCGAACCGGCCCTGGGCGCCGTACCGCTGCTGCAGCTCGTCCAGGAAACCCAGGTCGATGTAGACCTTCTGGCCGTTCGGGCAGTAGAACGGCCCGACCGACGATGACGCCTGGCCGCAGCCGGTGCTGGTGGACTGCTCGAAGTACACCAGGGTCGGGCGGGTGTACGCCTGGCCGCGGCCGGAGAAGTAGCTCGTCCAGGTCTGGTTGACCTCGTTGAAGACCTTCAGGACGAAGCAGTCGTCGTACTTGTCGAGCGCCCCGGCGGTGTTGCAGCGGGCCGCCAGGTCGGCCGCCGCCGAGGCGCCCGCGCCGGTGCCGCCGGCCGGCAGGCCGGTCGTGCCGCCTGACCCCGTGGTGCCGCCGCCGAGCAGCGTCACCAGGAGATAGATCACCACGCCGACGACGCCGAGCCCGCCGCCGCCGAGCGCGATCCGCCCGCCCGAACCCCTCCCGCCGCGCTGGTCGTCCAGCTGCGAGGTGTCGACCGACTGGTCGTCGAACTCCATGGCCCGCCTCTCGGTACCCGCCGTGATCGATGCCCGAGCCGGGCGGGACGTTCATGCCCCAACAGGCACCGAGTATGTCAACGGGGACAAAGGGCCCGGCAGCGGCCCGGCAGCGAGGCGGGGTGGTCCGCTGCGGCCGGGCGAGGTCGCGCTCGGGATGGACCAGCCGGCGTCCCGCCGCCCACACGACGGCGCCGCACCCGAAGCCGTAGGAGGCCACCAGGCCGTGCCCGTTGTCCTGGGCGAACCACATCGCGAGGCCGAGCGGCAGCACCGCGAGCGCGATCAGTCGCTCCTTGGGGCGAGCCACCCCACCCATCATGATCGGCGTCTAGGCCCTGGGGTGGTCGTGGAAACGGCCCCACCACGACCACCCCAGGGCCAGAACCGCGATCTTGGGGCGCCATGGGCGGGCGGGGCCTGGGCGCTCGGCGGCTCAGACCGGTGGTTCGGCGGGGTGGTGTGGCGGCGGGCCGTGGTGCGCGGCCGCGGCGGGGCCGTCGCCGTCGGCCCAGACGACCCGGCAGTCGGCGCAGTGCCGGCCCGGCGACCAGGCCCGCTTCGACTCGGCCCGTCCGTCCGGCGGGTCCCGGTGCCGGTGGTGCGCGCAGGCCAGCCGCAGCAGGCGTGGCGTGCGCGGGCGGTGGCCGGTCACACCCGCCCTCGGCCGTCGCAGGAGACGCAGACGTCGACGGCCTGCGCGCCGCGGTGTTCTCGTTGGACGAAGCCGGTACCGCCGCAGCCGCCGCAGGTCAGCGGCCCGCGGTCGGCGTGCTCGTCCTCGGGCGGCGGGCCGTAGGTCGCGCCACCGCGCTTCTCCTCACGGCCGAACCGCATGTCGCCCTGGCGGCGCCCGCCGGCGCCCTGCCGTCTCATGATCCGACAAACTAGGAGGCCGGCCCGGCTATGACTACCCGGCCTACCGTGGTCCTCCGTGTCCACCTCATCTACAACCGTGTAGCGGTTGCGCCTTGGCAAACCCGCCCCACCAAGCACAACGGCCCGCTCCGGCGAGGGAGCGGGCCGAGCACGTCCCGTGACGCGGCTGGCGAGGTCAGGCCGAGGTGGGCAAACCCAGGCGCAGGCGCTTCGGGTTGGCCACCGGGCCGATCGCGATCACGTCCGACTCGACCGGGGCGGTCTCGGCCGCGACCTGCTCGGCCGCGGTGTCCCGCTGGACCGGCAGGGCGAATCCGGCCGTAGCCACAGCCGCCTCGTTCAGTTCCATCCGGATGAACCTCCTTGGTGCCTCGAATGTCCCTCGAACCGGGATGCGGGCGACGCGCACTGCGCAGTCCGCACCAAAACGGTATCGAGCGGGCGCGCGGGGCCAACCCCTGACCGCCCCACCAGCGCGATAGTTGCGTCACAATCCGATCGGGTCCCGTTGGACTTTGCTAGGCAGGAGTGCGCAGGTTGGGCGGGTGGGGAGGTCCGATGGACGGCACCGGTCAGGTGGACGGGACGGCGGGCACGGCGGTGACAGATCGCTGGGTCGACGTCGACGGGCCGGTGTACTACGCGGACTTCGGCGGGCCGGCTGACGGGCCGCTGATCGTCTGTGTCCACGGGCTGGGCGCGTCGCACACCAGCTGGTGGACCTTCGGGCCGCTGCTGGCCCGGCATGGTCGGGTGCTCGCGCTGGACCTGGCCGGGTTCGGCCGCACGGTCGCCGGCGGCCGGCGGACCGACGTGGAGTCCAACCGGCGGCTGCTGGCCGGCTTCCTGGCCGCCGTGGCGGGGGAGAGGCCCGCGCTGCTCGTCGGCAACTCGATGGGCGGGATGATCAGCGTGCTGCAGGCCGCGGCTGACCCGCGCTCGGTCGCCGGGCTGGTACTGGTCTCGCCGGCGCTGCCGATTCCCCGGCTGCGGCCGCCGGACGCCTCGATCCTCGGCATGTTCGCCGGGATGGCGCTGCCCAAGGTCGGCTCGATGGTCCTGGCGCGCCGCCGGGAGGTCTACACCGCGGAGCAGCTCGTCGAGCAGGCCCTGATCCGTACCACCGTGGACGCGCGGCGGGTGCCGGCGGACGCCTTCGCCGCCATGGTGGCGCTGTCGAAAGAGCGGGCCGAGCTGCCGGGCGGCGGCGCGGGCAGTGACGCGGCGCTGGTGACGGCGACCCGGTCGGTCGTCGGGCGCCTCGCCCGGCCGCGGGACCTCGCAGCCGCCGTCGCCGCGGTGACAGCGCCGACCCTGCTCGTCCACGGCCGGCAGGACCGGCTGGTGCCGGTCGCGGCCGCGCGGCACGCCGCTCGCCGCCGGCCCGACTGGCGCTGCGAGATCCTCGACGACTGCGGGCACCTGGCGCAGCTGGAGGCCCCGGACCAGACCATCGCGCTGGTCGAGGACTGGCTGGAAGGCGTGGGCGCCGAAGCGCTGCGCCCGGACCCGGCGGCGATCCCAGCACAGCAGGCGACGGCGTCCTAGCGGCCGGCCCGCCGGCGCGTCTGGCGGCCGAAGTGGCCCGCCACCGCCGCGTGCGCCGCCGAGGGCGAACGGGCGTTCGTGTCGGGCGCGGCATTGTCGGACCCTGCCGCTAGGCTGCAGCCACCCACGGAAACCCACCCCATCTGGACGCGACGGTCCATCCTGTTCGCTGCCCTGCGGGCAGCTCCCGCGGTCCGCGACATCCGCCCGGGGGGCGACCCCCGGAACCCCCGGTGCCGCGCTTCGCACGGCCGGAGGGCGGGGGATCCGTTCGAACTGTTTGACCTGTCCGACCCGCCTGGTCGTCCCCCCGCGGCCCTGGTGCGGGTCCGACCGCTTCGACGAGCGCGCTCTGGCGTGCGGGAAGGCCTGCCGTGTCCGACTCGTTCGTGCATCTGCATGTCCACACCGAGTACTCGATGCTCGACGGAGCCGCCCGGCTCAAGGACATGTTCACCGAGGTCAGCCGGCAGCAGATGCCCGCGGTGGCGATCACGGACCACGGCTACATGTACGGGGCCTACGACTTCCACAAGCAGGCGACCGCGGCCGGCGTGAAGCCGATCATCGGGTGCGAGGCCTACGTCGCGCCGGAGTCGAGGCTGCTCAAGCAGCGGGTCCGCTGGGGCGAGCCGCACCAGAAGAGCGACGACGTCTCCGGTAGCGGCTCGTACACCCACATGACCATCTGGGCCCGCAACGCCGAGGGCCTGCACAACCTGTTCCGGCTGAACTCGCGTGCCTCCCTCGAGGGCCACTACATCAAGTGGCCCCGGATGGACCGGGAGATCATCTCCGAGCACTCCGCCGGCCTGATGGCGACGACGGGCTGCCCGTCCGGCGAGGTGCAGACCAGGCTGCGGCTCGGCCAGCCCGAGCTTGCCCTGAAGGCGGCGGCCACCTACCAGGAGATCTTCGGCCCGGAGAACTACTTCTGCGAGATCATGGACCACGGCATCGAGATCGAGCGCCGGGTCCGCGACGGCCTGATCGACATCGCCGGCAAGCTGAACATGCGGTTCGTCGTCACCAACGACTCGCACTACACCTACGAGTCCGAGCGCACGACGCACGCGGCGCTGCTGTGCGTGCAGACCGCCTCGACGGTGGCGAACCCGTCGTTCCAGTTCGAGGGCTCGGGCTACTTCCTCAAGAGCGCCGACCAGATGCGCGCCATCGACTACTCCGACGCCTGGCGCGAGGGCTGCGACACCACCCTGCTCATCGCCGAGCGGGTCGACACCACCGGCATGTTCCCCAAGCACAACCTCATGCCCGTCTTCCCGACCCCCGAGGGGGAGACCGAGGAGACGTTCTTCCGCGCCGAGGTGCTGCGCGGCATGGAGCGGCGCTTCCCGGGTGGCATCGACGAGAAGCACCGCAAGCAGGTCGAGTACGAGATCGGCGTCATCCTGCAGATGGGATTCCCGTCGTACTTCCTGGTCGTCGCGGACTTCATCATGTGGGCGAAGAACAACGGCATCGCGGTCGGTCCCGGCCGTGGCAGCGCCGCCGGCTCGCTGATCGCCTACGCGCTCGGCATCACCGACCTCGACCCGCTGCCGCACGGGCTGATCTTCGAGCGCTTCCTCAACCCCGAGCGCGTCTCGATGCCGGACATCGACATCGACTTCGACGACCGCAGGCGCGCGGACGTCATCCGGTACGTGACGGAGAAGTGGGGCGAGGACCGGATCGCCCAGATCGTCACCTACGGCACCATCAAGGCGAAGGCCGCCATCAAGGACTCGGCCCGGGTGCTCGGCTACCCGTACGCCGTCGGTGACCGGATCACCAAGGCCATGCCGCCGATGGTGATGGGCAAGGACATCCCGCTGCCCGGCATCTTCGACCCGAAACACCCGCGGTTCAGCGAGGCCGGCGAGATCAGGGCGCTCTACGAGTCCGACGCCGACGTCCGCAAGGTGATCGACACGGCCAAGGGCCTTGAGGGTCTGATCCGGCAGGCCGGCGTGCACGCGGCCGGGGTCATCATGTCCGCCGAGCCGATCATCGACCACATCCCGGTGTGGCGCCGCGACGCCGACGGTGTGATCATCACGCAGTTCGACTACCCGACCTGCGAGAACCTCGGCCTGCTGAAGATGGACTTCCTCGGACTGCGCAACCTCACCGTCATGGACGACGCGGTACGCAACGTCGAGTCCAACCGGGGCATCAAGATCGACCTGCTGAGCCTGGGCCTGGACGACAAGACGACCTACGAGCTGCTCTCCCGCGGTGACACCCTCGGGGTGTTCCAGCTCGACGGCGGCCCACTGCGCTCGCTGCTGCGGCTGATGCGCCCGGACAACTTCGAGGACATCTCCGCCGTCATCGCGCTCTACCGGCCCGGCCCGATGGGTGCCAACTCGCACACCAACTACGCGCTGCGCAAGAACGGCCAGCAGGAGATCACCCCGATCCACCCCGAGCTCGGTACCGCGCTCGACGAGGTCCTCGGCACGACCTACGGCCTGATCGTCTATCAGGAGCAGGTCATGGCGATCGCGCAGGTGGTCGGTGGCTACAGCCTCGGCCAGGCGGACCTGCTGCGCCGTGCGATGGGCAAGAAGAAGAAGGAGATCCTCGACAAGGAGTTCGCCCCGTTCTCGGCCGGGATGAAGGCCAACGGGTACACCGACGCGGCGATCAAGACGCTGTGGGACATCCTCGTCCCGTTCTCCGACTACGCGTTCAACAAGGCGCACAGCGCCGCGTACGGGCTGGTCTCCTACTGGACCGGCTACCTGAAGGCCAACTACCCGGCCGAGTACATGGCCGCGCTGCTCACCTCGGTGCGCGACGACAAGGACAAGAGCGCGATCTACCTGAACGAGTGCCGCCGGATGGGCATCAAGGTGCTGCCTCCCGACGTCAACATCTCCGACGCCGACTACACCGCGCACGGCGAGAGCGAGATCCGCGTCGGCCTCGCCGCGATCCGCAACGTCGGCATCAACGTCGTCGAGTCCATCACGCGGACCCGCAAGGTCAAGAGCGCGTTCACCTCGTTCCCCGACTTCCTCGACAAGGTCGAGGCCGTCGTCTGCAACAAGCGGACCATCGAGTCGCTGATCAAGGCGGGCGCGTTCGACTCGTTCGGCCACACCCGCCGCGGCCTCGTCGAGAAGCACGAGCAGGCCGTCGACGCGGTGATGGCGGTGAAGAAGAAGACCGCCGAGGGGCAGTTCGACCTGTTCGCGTTCGGCGGTGACGACGAGGACGGCTCGCCGCTGGCCACCCCCGGCCTCGGCGTCGGCGAGTTCTCCGAGAAGGAGTGGGACAAGGCCGTCCTGCTCTCGCACGAACGGGAGATGCTCGGCCTCTACGTCTCGGACCACCCGCTGTCCGGCGTCGAGCACGTGCTGGCCGCGAAGGCCGACACCACGGTGGCCAACCTGGTCGACTACCCGGACGGCGCCGTCGTCACCATCGGCGGCATCATCTCCAGCCTGCAGCGCAAGGTCACCAAGCAGGGCAAGGTGTGGGCGCTGACCACCATCGAGGACCTCGAAGGTGGCCTGGAGGTGATGTTCTTCCCCGCGACCTACGAGACCTGCGCGACCCAGCTGTCCGAGGACGCGGTCGTCATCGTCAAGGGCCGGCTCGACAAGCGGGAGGACGCGCCGCGCCTCGTCGCGTCCGAGCTGACCGTCCCGGACCTGTCCGAGCAGGCGCTCTCCCCGCCGGTGGTGATCACCCTGCCGACGGTGCGGGTGAACGCGCCGACGGTCGACCGGCTGCGTGAGGTGCTCGCCGACCACCCCGGCACGACCGAGGTGCACCTGCACCTGCAGTCCCCGCACCGCACGACGCTGCTGCGCCTGGACGACGCGTTCAAGGTCCGCCGGACGCCCGCCCTGATGGGTGACCTGAAGGCCCTGCTCGGCGCCTCAGCCGTCGCCTGACCGAGACGGCCGCCTGGCCGAAACGGCGACGGCCGCGATCTGGGGTCAGGACGCGGCCCCGTCACCGTCCCGGTAGTCGGAGTGACGCGGGTGCTCCACGCGCGGGCCGCGGCGCGGCGCGCCCCGCCCGTCGCGGGACGTCCGGCCGCCGCCGCCTGCGCGGTTGCCGAAACCGGACCGGTCGGCGCCGTACCGGCCGCCGCCGTCCCGGGACGGCTGGCCGTAGCGGCCACCCTGCCGGTCGGTCGCCGGGCGCGGTGCCGGGATCGAGCCGGGCTCGACCCGCGGCGCCGGCGGACCGGCGATCTCGGCGACCAGCGGGTCGTTCGGACCCACCGGAGTGATCTGGGTGTCGACCCCGGCGGTGCGCAGCATCGCGCGGACCTTGCCCCGGTCCGCCGCCAGCGTCACCAGCACGTCGGCGCCTTCGGCCCCGGCCCTGGCTGTCCGGCCGCCACGGTGCTGGTAGGTCTTGGAGTCCTCCGGCGGACCCATGTGCACGACGAGCCGCACGTCGTCGACGTGGATGCCGCGGGCGGCGACATCGGTGGCGACCAGCACCCGGCGGGTGCCGTCGGCGAAGCCGGCGAGCGCCCGGGTACGGGCGCCCTGCGGCAGGCCGCCGTGCAGCGGCTCGGCCGGCACGCCGGCCTTCGTCAGGTCGGCGGCCACGTGGTCGGCGTCCCGCTGGGTCCGCACGAACACCAGCGTGCGGCCCTGGCCACCTGTCAGGGCGGTGACGACCTCAAGCTGGCTGTACCGGTCGGAAGCCTCCAGGGCGTGCCGACGCAGCGTCGTGACCTGGCTGTTCTCCGAGTCGACCGCGACGAGCACCGGCTCGGGCAGGTACTCCCGGACCAGCACCTCGACCTCGCGGTCGAGGGTGGCGCTGAACATCAGCCGCTGGGCCGCGGGTGAGGTCGCGTCGAGGATCGACCTGACGGCGGGCAGGAAGCCGAGGTCGCACATGTAGTCGGCCTCGTCGAGGACGGTGACCTCGACCTCGTCGAGCTGGCAGGCACCCCGCTCGACGAGGTCGAGCAGCCGCCCGGGCGTGGCGACGACGATGTGCACGCCCCGGCGCATCATCGAGATCTGCCGGGAGATGGATGTGCCGCCGTACACGGGCCGAAGCCACAGGCCGACGGAACGGGACAGCGGGTCGAGCGCGTCGCTCACCTGCTGGGCGAGCTCGCGGGTCGGCACGAGGATGAGCCCGCGCGGGCGCAGCGGCGTCGCCGCGCCGCGCCCGGCCAGCCGGGCCAGCATCGGCAGGCCGAAGCCGAGCGTCTTGCCCGAGCCGGTCTTGGCCCGGCCGAGCACGTTCTCCCCGGCGAGCACGTCGGGCAGGGTCGCCGCCTGCACCGGGAAGGGCGTGCTGATGCCGCGTTCGGCGAGCGCCCGGACGAGCCGGGCCGGCAGGCCGGCGGCCTCGAACGACTCGACCGGCGGCCGAGGCTCACGGGTAGGCAGCGCCGGACGGGCCGGTGCCGGGCGCCGGCCGAGGCTGCTGCCGCGGCGTGAGCCGCCGGAACGGTTACCGCCGTAGCCGCCGTGGCCGGAGCCCGAACGGGTGCGCCCGCCGCTGCCGCGCGCGGGGCGCGCCGGACGGCCGCCCGTGGGCGAGCCGCCTGGGTTGCTGGGATGTGTCGCGGAATTGCTGGGTTGAGACAGTGGAGCCCTCGATCAGGTCGGGGCCACCGCGCACATGCGCGAACACGAGCCGGCGGCCGGTACACACGGCCGGGTTCGCGAGGGATTGTCCGGGGGTCTTCCCCGGACCGTCAGCACCGCCCCGCAGCACACGACCAGGCCAGCGTCCACGGGTGAACCAGTGTCGGACCCTCGGGCCGAGCGAACTCGACATGAAGGTACAGGGGGCGGACATCCACCCCCCGGCCAGACATCGTGGCGTTCCGGGGCGCTGGCCGAAAGCCAGCGGACATGCGGGGCCGGTACCGCTCGCACCGACCTCTCACGCCCTGCCGTGAAGCGTCTTCTGACGCGGTTTGGCGGGGCGCGTGACGGCGGGAGCGGCCGTCAGTGCTCTCACGTTACCTGGCCGGCCGGCCTGGACGAGCCTCGGTGTGTGCTGGGCAACGAATGGACCCTCGAAGGCAGGGTCCGATGCACCCCCCAGCCGAGCAGCGCGAGCACGGCGACGGTGACCAGATACGCGCCGGTCACGGCGTCTCGGCCATGGTTGGCGCGGGCCAGCGCCCAGCACAGCTCGAGGCCGGCGCCCGCGATCGCCGCCACGCCGGCCACCCAGGGGGCGAGCTCCCGCGCCAGGCCGACGGCCGAGGTCCCGGGCGGGTGGGTGGGCTGGTGGCGCCCGAGCTGGCGGCGCACCGCGTCGCGCAGCGGCGCGGCGACGAGCAGGGCGACGACGAGCCCGGACACCGCGATCTCGGGCGGAGTGCTCAGGTGCGGGGTGACGAGCAGCCAGCTGACCGCGGTCGCGACGGCCAGCGCCCCGGTCCGTTCGCCGCCCTCCACGACGAGCAGCGGGACGGCGAGCAGCAGCAGGTAGTGGCTCCAGACGATCGGCGACGCGAGCAGCGCCGCGGCGACGGTGACCGTGAACAGCAGCCGGTCCTCGCCCGCGTCCGGGACCCGGGCGACGGACGGGAGCAGCTTGGGCCGGCGGCGGCGTACGGCCAGCCAGGAGCCGGCGAGCAGCGCGGCCGCGAGGGCGCGCGCCGCCCAGGTCGCGGCGCCCAGGCCCAGCCCGGCGTTCATGAGCAGCCCGGTGAGGCTCAGCCCGTCGGGCGCCTCCGCCCGGGCGAGCGTGTCGAGCATGCCGGAGTAGGTAGTCAGCCCGACCGGGCTCATCGCCTGGCCGACGCCGAACAGCACGGCCAGGGCGCCGGCCGTGGCCGCCGTCGCGCGCCGCCGTCCGGTGAGCAGCAGCCACAGCGGCAGCGGCGCGAGGAACAGCTTGCTGTAGACGAGCAGCGCGGCGAGCAGACCGGCGGCCAGCGGCCGGTCGCGCAGCCGCCACAGGGCGGCGAGCCCGGCGAACATCAGCGCGTTCAGCGTGCCCATCTGCAGGCCGGTGATCGTGCAGGACGCGACGAGCACGAGCGCGTAAGCCTGCCAGCGGCGCGCGCCGGCCAGCCGGCAGCCGCCGAGCACGGCGAGCACCGAGATCCCGATGAACAGCCCCTCGGCCCCCGCGCGGGGCAGCCAGGCCAGCGGCACGAACGGGACCGCGACCAGGTAGGGATAGACGAACGCGAACCCGGAGTAGACGGCCGGGCTGCCGGGCGACGGATAGGGGTCGCGGCCGGCGTCGACGGCGGCGCCGGCGCGCAGGAACACGTCGATGTCGAAGTGCGCCTGTGGGCGCAGGTCGGCGACCCAGACCACCCGCCCCCGCGCGCCGAGCCGCCCGGGGGCGAACGCGGGCCCGCCGGCGGCCCGGGCCGGTCGGCGCAGCCGAGCCGTCATGACCGACGCCAGGCCTGTCGTCACCGGACCATGTTCCCAGACGACCGGAGCGGTCGCCGAGCGCGCCCAGGCACGGCGGCGCGCCGCGCCCCGGGGCCGCGGTCGGCGGGACCGGTCGGTCCGGCCGAGGTCTCGCAGGAGGGCCGGCTACAGGACGAGCTCGGTGACGAGATGGATCAGCAGGCCGGCGAGCGCACCCACGACGGTGCCGTTGATCCGGATGAACTGCAGGTCCCGGCCGACCTGCAGCTCGATGCGCCGCGACGCCTCGGCCGGCTCCCAGCTGGCCACCGTGTCGCCGATGATGGCCGCGATGTCGCCCTTGTAGCGGTTGACGGCCCGGGCGGCCAGGTCGCCCGCAGCCTGGTTGACGGACGCGGCGAGCTCCGGGTCGGTCGTGAGCTTCTCGCCGAACGAGGCCAGCCGGGTCGTCGCGGCGCGGCGGGGGACGGAGAACTCGTCCGTGCTCAGGTCGAGCAGGATGCCCTTGGCCGTCGCCCACATCGCCGCGACCGCGTCGGCGGCCGCAGGGGAGGCGAGCGCCTGCGTCTTGAACTCCTCGACCTTCTCCCGCATCGAGGCGTCGGTCCGCAGCTTGCGGGCCAGGTCGGTGAGGAACCCGTCGAGGTTCTGGCGCAGGCGGTGGTCCCGGTCGGCCCGCAGCGAGCCGATCAGCCGGACGGCCTCGGTGTAGACCTTGTTCGCGACGGCCTCGTCGACCCAGCGCGGCGACCAGACCGGGGCATGCTCCAGCACCAGTCCGCGCACCGCGTCGGGGTTCTTGACCAGCCATTCCTGGGCGTGGTCGAGCAGCACGTCTGCGGCGCGGTGCTGGAGCCCGTCGGCCATCGCCCGGTCGAGCAGCGCCCCGAGCACCGGCGCCCACGGCACGTCCACCAGCCGGGGCAGCACCGACTTCTCGACCAGCTCGACGACGAGCGCGTCGTTCATCTTCTCCAGCGCGCTCGCGAGCCGGCCGGCGACCTCGGTGCTGACCCGGTCGGCGTTGGGCGGCTGGCGCAGCCAGTCGCCGACCCGGGCGGCGGCCCCGATCTGGGCGACCTTGCCGCGCACGACCGGCTCGGCGAGGAAGTGGGTGGCGACGAAGGACTCCAGGCCACGGCCCAGGTCGTCCTTGCGCTTGCGGATGATCGCCGTGTGCGGGATCGGCAGCCCGAGCGGGTGGCGGAACAGCGCGGTGACGGCGAACCAGTCGGCGAGCGCGCCGACTGTGCCGGCCTCGGCGCCGGCCCGGACGTACCCGACCCAGCCGGGCGCTCCGTGCCAGAGCGACGTGGCGATGTAGACGGCGACGGCAGCGACCAGCAGGCACGTGGCGACGGTGCGCATCCGGCGCAGTCCGGAGCGCAGCGCGGCCTGCGCCTGCTCGTCCGGTGCGCCGTCCACAGGTCCCCCGGTCATCTCGACACATGGTCGCTGCGGGCCACCCTACGGGTTTCGCCCCGGGTTTCGCCGGGCCGGCAGGGAGGGCCCCGCGGGCGAACCGCGACCGGGCCAGCCTTGAGGGGCGGGCCCGGCCGCCGGGCCGGACGGACGCGCCGGTCAGGGCGCCCCAGGGTCGGTCAGGGTGCCAGGGTGTCGAGCAGGGGGCTGGAGAAGATCCGGGCCGGGTCGTAGGTGTCCAGGGTCGCGAGGGCCGTGTCCCAGGTGTCGCCCGGCGCCTGGCCGGCGCGCAGCGCGTTCGGGATCGTCGTGCCGATCATCGTCGGGTCGGCCCAGGCGGCGCTGTTCGTGTAGCCCCAGCCCTTCGACCACTCGGGCCGGGCCGCGGCGTAGGAACCGGAGTAGTTCGAGAACACCCAGGCCTCGACCTCCCGGTAGAACTGGTTCGCGTACGGCGTGCCCGGCACGGTCAGGATGTCCAGCCAGACGGCGACGTCCCACTCGGGGTGGTCCGGTCGAGGCCGCAGCGCCGACAGCTGCGGCGAGCCGGCCGACGGCACCTGGACGTCCCCACCCGCGTCGAGACCGGTGACCCTGATCTCGACCGGCCCGTTCATCGGGAACTGGTTGTTGTTCTGATAGGTCGTCAGCTTGGCGCGGTAGTAGGTGCAGAACTCGTTGACGACGCGCTGGATGTTCGCCCGGCTGGTCAGGATCGCGTAGCCGTTGGCGGTGACCCGCAGCGTGCTCGGCCGGACGTAGAGCGTCAGGTCCTTCGACCAGCCCCAGATGTCGTAGGTCAGCGTGCTGATCAGCCCGGCGCCGACGACCGCGATCTGGGTCGTCCCGAGCGTCGGGGCGAGCTGCGGGGCGCCCGTCGAGATCTGCGCGACGAGGTCGGTGATCGACGACGGCAGGTTGTCGGAGAACGAGTAGTTGTAGGGGCTGGAGACCTGCCGGGACAGCAGGGGCTTGTTCGGGCTGCGGGTCCACACCTTCAGCCACGGGTTGTCGGTGAACGGGAACCAGATCGCCTCGACCCGGCCGGCGGAGTTGACGTAGCTGGCGAACGTGCGGCCCGACGACCCGGGTGCCGCGAACAGCTCGGTCCAGTTGATGTTGAACCAGCTCTGGCAGCGCAGCCGCTGGTTCGCGCCGACCTGCAGGGTGACCTCGGTGAGGAACGCCCGGCCCAGGTGGGCGAGGAACGCCTTCGAGGCCGCGTCCGCCCGGCTGAACGTCTTCAGCACGTACTGGGTCGTGCCCGGGTCCCAGACGACGGCCGTCAGCGACGTGATCAGGTTCGACAGCGAGCCGTAGGTGGTGCCGGCGACCCGCGTCTCGCCGCTGGCCGGGACCGCCGTGCCGTGGGCGTCGATCGCGAGCACCCCGCCGACGGTGAGGTCGCCGGGGGCCGGGTTCGCGGTGAGCCCGTAGCCGGCGGACTGCAGCTGGGTGAGCAGGCTGTCCATCGTGACGCCGGTCTGCGCCCGCACCGTCGCCGGCGTCGACCCGCTCGGCCCGTTGATCGTGACGGCGGTGAGGTGCTGGGTGGTGTCGACGAGGATGACGTTGTCGCCGGACGAGCCGACGGCGAGCGTCAGCGGCGACCAGCCGTGGCCCATGCCGCGCGGCCGGATCCGGTAGTTGTTCGCCTTCGCCCAGTTGGCGAGGGTCACCACGTCCGCCGGGCTGGCCGGCGCGCAGGTCCACACCCCGGTGACGTCGATCTCCCCGGACCAGTTCTTGAACTCCTGGCGGTACAGCGAGATGCCGGCGGGGAAGTTGGGCGGGGCCGGCGGGTCGGCGTAGGCCGCCGCCGCGCCCAGCGCGGGGGTCCAGCCGGCCGCGGTCACCGCCGCGGCGCCGATCGCGCCCGCGAGCACCGCCCGCCGGGTGCCGCCGCGCCCCGGTGCCGGCCCGGAGCCCGGTAAGCCCGCTAACCCACCGTCGTCGGCGCCGTCGTTGCCCGCCTCGACGCCGATGCCGTCCTGCTGTTGCCCCATCGCGCTCTCCTCGGTGCCGCGTCCGCACTATCTGACGGGTCGTCAGATAGTGCGGGCATGACGGTAGAAGCGCGGGAGAGCATGGTCAACAGTCGAGATTTTGTTTCGCAAAGGCCCAGGTAGCGGGGCTCGTCGCTGGCGAGCCGCGGGCAGGCGGCTGGATAGCAGTGAAACCCACGTCTTACGGGGCGTCAGAAACATGCCGCCGGAGCGTGGGAGGATGGCTACGGAAGGTAGCTGCCGCTGTGGTCGCGCGGCCCCTGCCCCTGGTCGGAGCCCATCGCGTCCGGGCGGCGTAGGCGCCGCCGCCGGCGGGCCCGCAGGCCGATGATTGTCAGGTCGACGATGGCGGTCGCGCCGGCGAGGCAGAGCAGGATGGCGGGCACGGTCCAGCCGGCGGCCGCGAACAGGCCGGCGACGACACCGCAGAACACCAGGCCGAACACGGCCAGCGCCGCCCGCAGCCCCAGCGCCGAGCGAGCCGGAGCCACGCCGGTGAGGGCCGAGAACCTGCTGCCGGCCGGTCGACGCGCCCCCTCCGGCCGACGCTGGCGAGGAAGGATCCGAGTCACCCGAGCGGTGTGCCCTGGCCTTGTCCGGCGAACCGCCCACCGGCCGGGGGCGAAGGCCCCAGGACCATCGGGCGTGACCACTCGGTCACCGCGCGCACCCGTCGCGGACCATCAGCCGACCGACGCGGCTCCGGCCGGCTGCGGCGCGGTCCCGAGGACGTCGGCCGGGCTCAGGCCCGCGAGGCCGTGCGCGGCCGCGACCGGTGGGCAGGTGACCTGGCCGTCGTGGGTGTTCAGGCCGCGGGCGAGGGCCGGGTCGCGGCGCATCGCGCCACGCCAGCCGCCCTCGGCGATCGCGAGCGCGTACGGCAGGGTCGCGTTCGTCAGCGCGTGCGTCGACGTGCGCGGGACGGCCCCCGGCATGTTCGCGACGCAGTAGAAGACGGTGTCGTGCACCCGGTAGGTCGGGTCGTCGTGCGTGGTCGGGTGGGTGTCCTCGAAGCAGCCGCCCTGGTCGACCGAGATGTCGACCAGCACCGCGCCCGGCCGCATCCGGGCGACCAGCGCGTTGCTGACCAGCTTCGGTGCTCGGGTCCCCGGGACGAGCACGGCGCCGATCACCAGGTCGGCGCCCAGCACGGCCCGCTCCAGCTCGTAGGCGGTGGAAGCGACGGTGCGGACCCGGCCCGCGAACCGCGCGTCGGCGGCGCGCAGCCGGCCGAGATCCAGGTCCAGCAGCGTGACGTCGGCCCGCATGCCGGCGGCGATCGCGGTCGCGTTCAGCCCGGCGACCCCCGCGCCGATCACGACCACCTTCGCCGGGTCGACGCCGGGTACCCCGCCGAGCAGCACGCCGCGCCCGCCGGCCGCGGCCATCAGCGCGTTCGCGCCGACCTGGGGGGCGAGCCGGCCGGCGACCTCCGACATTGGGGCGAGCAGCGGCAGCGACCGGTCGGCGAGCTCGACGGTCTCGTAGCCGACGGCGGTGACCCTCGCGTCCAGCAGCGCCCGGGTGCAGGGCAGCGACGCCGCGAGATGCAGGTAGGTGAACAGCACGAGGCCGGGCCGCAGCCGCTGGTACTCCTGCTCGACCGGCTCCTTGACCTTGAGGACCAGGTCGCCCGCGGCCCAGGTCTGGTCGGCGCCCTCGACGATCTTCGCCCCGGCCGCGACGTACTCGGAGTCCGGGATCATCGAGCCGGCCCCGGCGCCCTCCTCGACGAACACGTCGTGACCGTGGCGGGTCAGCTCGTTCACGCCCGCCGGGGTGACCGCCACGCGATACTCGCGGTTCTTCACCTCGCGGGGGATCGCGATCTTCACTGAGTGCTCCCTCGTCGACGTCGTGGCCCGCTTTGCCGCTCGCGGCAACTGGCCCGCTGTGCCGCTGGCGGCAACCGGCTCGCTGTGCCGCCGGCGGCAACTGGTGGGCGGCTCGGTGGGGTGCGCGCCGCCCACGGGTCAGCGTGGGTCACGGCGGGGCCTGGGTTACGGCGGCGCGCCGCGGGCCGCCCGTTCACCGGGTGGCGTCCTGTCCGTCACCGGCCTGCAATGCGGTAACCGTTGTCGTGACGATCATACGCGGCGGAAAAGTTCGTAGAGCTGCCTGGCATCCGCGCTAACCGTATGATGTGTGCGATCTTTGGGTGAGACCCCGCCTGGCTCGGTGGAAGGACTGCCGTGACGACCCTCGACGAGACAGCGACCGACCTCAGCACCGCGACCGACTCGCTCAACCGGTCGGCCGCCGCGCACCTGTGGCCGCACTTCACCCGGCTGTCGGCGCTCGCCGCCGGCGAGGCGCCCGTCATCGTCCGCGGCGACGGCGCCTACATCTGGGACTCCAACGGCCACCGGGTCCTCGACGGCCTGGCCGGGCTGTTCGTCGTCCAGGTCGGCCACGGCCGGGCCGAGCTCGCCGAGGCCGCCCGCAAGCAGGCCGAGCAGCTGGCCTTCTTCCCGCTCTGGGCGCACACCCACCCGGCCGCGATCGAGCTCGCCGAGCGGGTCGCGAACCTCGCCCCCGGCGACCTGAACCGGGTGTTCTTCACCTCCGGTGGCGGCGAGGCCGTCGAGTCGGCCTGGAAGCTGGCCAAGCAGTACTTCAAGCTGGTCGGCAAGCCGCTCAAGCACAAGGTGATCAGCCGGTCCATCGCCTACCACGGCACCACCCAGGGCGCACTGGCGATCACCGGCATCCCGAGCCTCAAGGAGATGTTCGAGCCGCTGGTGCCCGGGGGCTTCCGGGTCCCGAACACCAACATCTACCGCGCGCCGCTGTTCGGCGACGACCCGGTCGCGTACGGCCGCTGGGCCGCCGACCAGGTCGCGGTCGCGATCGAGGACGAGGGCCCGGACACCGTGGCCGCCGTCTTCCTGGAGCCGGTGCAGAACGCCGGCGGCTGCTTCCCGCCGCCGCCCGGGTACTTCCAGCGGGTCCGCGAGATCTGCGACGCCTACGACGTGCTGCTGGTCTCCGACGAGGTCATCTGCGGGTTCGGGCGCCTCGGCGCGATGTTCGGCGCGCAGCGCTACGACTACCAGCCGGACATCATCACCTGTGCCAAGGGCCTGACCTCGGGCTACTCGCCGCTCGGCGCGATGATCGCCAGCGACCGGCTCGCCGAGCCGTTCCTGCGCGGCTCGACCAGCTTCGCGCACGGCTACACCTTCGGCGGGCACCCGGTGTCGGCGGCGGTGGCGCTGGCGAACCTCGACATCTTCGAGCGCGAGGACCTCGTCGGCCACGTCGCCCGCAACACCCCCAACTTCCGGGCCACCCTGGAGAAGCTGACCGACCTGCCGATCGTCGGCGACGTCCGCGGCGACGGCTTCTTCTACGGCATCGAGCTGGTCAAGGACAGGACGACCAAGGAGAGCTTCACCGACGCGGAGTCCGAGCGGCTGCTGCGCGGGTTCATCTCGGGCGCCCTCTACGAGCGCGGCCTCTACTGCCGCGCCGACGACCGCGGCGACCCGGTCATCCAGCTCTCGCCGCCGCTGATCTGCGACCAGTCGCACTTCGACGAGATCGAGTCGATCCTGCGCTCCGTCCTGACGGAGGCCTGGACGAAGATCTGACCTGTCGGACCCCTGCCGTAGGTTGTGGCCGTCCGGGCGGGTGCCCGGGCGGCCACACCTGTCCGGGCGGGAGCGCACCGATGCGGATCAACCTGACCAGCGTCTTCGTCGACGACCAGGACAAGGCACTGCGGTTCTACACCGAGGTGCTCGGCTTCGCGAAGAAGGACGAGGTCTCGCTGGGGGAGTACCGCTGGCTGACGGTCGTCTCGCCCGAGGATCCCGACGGCGTCCAGCTGGTCCTTGAGCCCGACGCCCATCCCGCGGTCGGCCCGTACCGGTCGGCCCTCGTCGGCGACGGCATTCCGGTGACCTCGTTCGCCGTCGACAACGTCCACCAAGAGTACACGCGGCTGCGCGGCCTAGGCGTCCGTTTCACCCAGGAGCCGACGGTCATGGGCCCGGTCACGACGGCCGTCCTCGACGACACCTGCGGCAACCTCATCCAGCTCGCCCAGCACGGCTGAGCGCTGGACCGAGGTCGTCAGATCGACCGGGGCGAACAGCTTCGGTGGCGTGCGCGGGGGCACCGCCGGCTTCGTCCGTCCCGGAGTTCCCATGATCGCTGTTTTCGCCCCCCTGTGGTCGCGACCCGGTCTGTCTTCACGGCCACCAGAGGGCCAAGACGGCGATCAAGGCAACGGGGTAGGCCTTGGCGGACTCGTGGACTAACGGCCGTCCCAGGCGGCGGTGAGGCCAGCTGTCGGCTTTCTTACCATGACGGTTCTTTACCGTTTCTTTCTCGATTGCCCGACCGGGCCCCGCCTACTGTCGTGCCAACTCGCCGCGGCCCGGACAATGCACGCGCCGTCGGCCACCTGGGAGGATGGGCAGCCGAATGGCGGAAACGGGACGCTCCGGAAGCCGTCGCGCCGAGACCGTGTGTTTTCTCGTCGTCTTTATCGCGTTGCAGTCGGTCGTGATCTTGTTCTTGGAAGACGGGGACAGCCTTTGGCAGGACTTCCTCGGAGCCTTCATCGTCGCGGTGATCGCGCGTACCGTCACCTGGCTGGCCTTCGGCCGCCGGCGGCGGGCGCGCCCGTGAGCGGCCCGGCCGGCGGTCCGTCAGGCCGCGCGGCTGGGCCGCAGGCAGCGCTCCAGGAAGGTCGCGGCCGTCGTCGACAGCGGCCGGTCGAGCGGGATTCCGATCGCCAGCTGATAGCGCGGCGGATGCGGGTCGATGGGCACGAACCGTAGGTCGGTTGCCTGGTCGGCCAGCGATCCTGGGACGAACGCGACCCCGAGGCGGTGGCGGACAAGATCTACGACGGTGGCGAGGTCGGTCAGCTCCAGCTCGGGTGGCCGCCGGGTCAGCCCGGCGGCCGCGTAGGCCCGGTCGACGGCCGCGCGCACGCCCCAGCCGGTCGGGAACTCGATGAGGCCCAGCTCGCCGGTCTCGGGCAGGGTCAGCGCGTCCCGGCCGGCCAGCGGGTGGTCCGCGGCGCAGGCCAGCACGAGGGTCTCCGTCCGCAGCGTGTACAGCCGCAGGCCCGGCACCGGCCCGGTGGCCGCGAGCACCGCCAGGTCCAGCTCGCCCTCGCGCAGCCGCGCGACCTGCGCCGGCGGGCCCGACCGGCAGCCGCCTTGGCCTGGCGCGGTCAGCCGGACCTGCACCAGCGGATGGTCGGCCCGGAAGGCGGCGAGCGCGGCGAGCACGGCCCGTGGGGTCAGGCCGTCCGGGATGCCCACCGACAGCGTGCCCCGGGCACCGTCACGTACCTCCGTCACCACCTGGCGGGCCTGCCGGACCGCGCCGAGCACCCGGCGCGCCTCCGGGATCAGTGCCCGGCCGGCCTCGGTCAGCTCGACGTGCTGCGTCGTGCGCTCGAACAGGTCGACGCCCAGCTCCCGTTCCAGCGAGCGGATCGAGGCCGACACGCCGGACTGCACCATGTGCAGCCGCGTGGCGGCCCGGGTGAACCCGCCCTCCTCGGCGACCGCGAGGAAATGCTCCAACCTGCGTGGCTCCACGCCGCGTCAGACGTCGCGGGGGCGGTTGAAGTTGCGCGCCCTTAAGTACTTCCGGTGCCTGGAGACGGGTGACCAGGAGTGATCCGCCGACTCGGCGCGCCGCGGAGAACTCTGCCGTTGCGTCCGGGTGTGGCGCCGACTGCGACCGTATCGGCACCTCGTCGCGGCTGTCCCAGGTTGTCGTCGTATCGTGCGGCCCATGGTGAAGGCAAACCCTCGTTGGGTCGCCCGCAACGTGGTGCGCCGCGTCCCGCCGGCGAACGCGCATATGCCGCTGAACATGTGGACCAGCCTCTGGGGCGGTACCAACGGCCCGGGGATCGACGCGGTCTCCATCGTCAAGCGGATCGCCGACCGAGCCGGGCGACCCCTGACCGTCGTCCAGATCGGGGCGAACGACGGCGAGATGGGCGACCCGATCCATGACGCGATCGTCAACCATGGCTGGCGCGGGGTCGTCGTCGAGCCGCTGCCGCACCTGTTCACCGCGCTGGCCAACTCCTACCGGGGCGTGCCGGGCATCAGCTGCGAGCGCACGGCCATCGGCACCGAGGAGGGGACGGCGACGATGTACGCCGTCCACTGGAAGCCGAGCGACCCGGTCTGGGTCATCGGGCTGAGCTCGCTGCGCCGCGAGGTCGTCCTGGAGTCCAAGGAGCTGATCCCGGACATCGAGGACCGGATCGAGGAGATCGAGGTCCCGGTGATGCGACTGGAGACCCTGCTCGTCAAGCACGGGATCGTCCACATCGATCTCCTGCAGCTCGACACCGAGGGCTTCGACTACGAGATCATCCGGCAGATCGACTTCGCCAGCCCGTGGGCGCCGCGCCACCTGATCTACGAGGCCTGTCACCTCGGCGTGGACCTGGAGAAGGCCCGGACCCTGATCCGCGACGCCGGCTACAAGATCGTCCCCGCCGGCTACGACGACTACGCGTTCCGCCCCTGACGGCCTGACGCCTGACGGCCTGACGCCTCACGGGGCGAGCGTCAGCCGGCGGCGGCCGGCGGCCGGGTCTGGGCTGGCGCGGCGGTCGCGCCCCGCGCGGCGAGCTCGGCCGCGAGCGCCTGGATGCAGACGGCCAGGTCGTGGTCGGACAGCTGGCCCGGCGGCTGCCCACAGCGGGTGGCGGTCGTGGCTGCGGCCCCGGGCGGACCCGTCGCGGTGCCGCCGCCGGCCGCGGTGGCCGGTGCCGCCCGGCCTTGGCCTCCGATAGTCACCAGCTCCACCGGGATCCGGTTGTGGTAGCTCAGTGTGATCCGGTAGACGACGCGGCCCTGCACCTCGACGTAGCCCTGCCAGATGTCCCCGGACAGCGGGAGAAACTCGACGATCTTCCCGCCGGAGCTGACCAGACCGGGGTCGGCCTGGGACAGGAAGTCGGTGGCGCTGGCGACGAACTGGTCGAGGTTGACGACCCGCGGGTCGCTCTGGTCGAGCACGTAGTCGGTCAGCGGGTTGAGCTGACCGGCGGTGACCTCGTCGGCCGGCACGGTCTCGTAGGCGACGAACTGCTGGGAGTCGCTGCGACGCGGCACCAGTGGCGTCACCCAGTAGAGCCGGCCGTCGTCCGCGCTGCGCAGCAGGTAGTCCGAGTCGTTGCCGGCCTGGACCGACGACTTGCCCGGCACCAGGCCGAAGCCCTGCCGGTTCATCAGGCGCCGGCCCCCGGCCCACTTCACCGTGTCGCGCTGCGCCTTGACCAGTGAGTCCGGGTAGACCGGACCAGGCAGCTCGCCGGGCCGCACCGTCGGCTGGTAGTCGAACACCGCGCCGCCGGACCGGGAACCCCGCACCAGGACCACCCCGGCGGCGACCATGACGGTGCGCTGCTTGAAGTGGACCTGCCGCTGTACGGGCAGCACGATGACCGGCTCCTGGCCGGCGCAGTAGCCCCAGGCGTCACCACGGTCGAAGACGAGGCGCGGGTAACGGTCGTTGAGCAGGTGCAGGAGGCTGTTGTCCCGGCTGCCGTCGAAAGCTCGGTCGATCCTGTGGTCGCCACGGAAGAGACACTCGGTCGGGGCATCGCTGCCGCCGGTCCACTCGACGACGCCGTAGAGCGGGGTCTCCCAGCCCGACCCGTCGCGGATCGCCGACCAGGCGGCCTTCTGGCCGGTGCCGCCCGGGTAGCTGCCGGACAGGTAGGTGAACGTGTCGTCCATCAGCTCGACATTGCTGCTCGCGCTCGACGACCTGGTCATGATGATCTCGGCGCCGGCCAGCGAGCCTGGCCGGGACTGCCAGCCCTTCGGGGGCATCGTGCCCTGGCGAAGACAGGCCGGAACGTCATCTCCGTGCGGGCCCAACAGGTCGCAGCGGTGCCCGTCGCCGGTCGAGTTCCGGTTCACCAGCGTGTCGATGGCCGCCGGCGGGTTCTTCAGGTCGGGCACGACGAAGGTCGTGGACCGCTGGTAGAAGCGGGCGAGATCCTTCTCGTTGTCCCAGACCGCGCGGATGAACAGCACGACGCTGATGACCGCGAGCAGCGCGGCGATCGCGGCGATCGCCATCCGGACCTCGTAGGGGCCGTCGTCGAGCGCCCCCCGCCCCGGGGGGGGGCCGGGGGGGGGGGGGGGGGGGGGGGGGGGGGGCCGCCCCCGCCCGCGGCCCCCCCCC
>NZ_JADWYX010000142.1 GCF_016786355.1 Frankia sp. AgB1.9 | reverse complement strand
CACACCCTCACCACCACCGACCACGCACGCCTCGCCCGGTCCGGGGTGATCCCGTTCTCCGTCGAGGAGGGTCTCGCGCTGCTGGACGCCGCCCTGCGGGACGGCCGGCCGATTTTGGCCCCGCTGGCCCTGGACCTGCGCGCGCTGCGTCGCCTGCCCACCGTGCCGGCGATCCTCCGCCGGTTGGTCCCGTCGTCTCCCGCGCGGGCCGCTCGACGTCGCGTGGCCAGGTCAGACCTCGAGGCCCTGCCGGAGACGACGGCGTTCGCCGCGCGATTCGCCGCCGCCCCGGCGGCCGTGCGTGGGCAGATGCTGCTGGAGCTGGTACGCGCCGAGGTGGCCACGGTGCTCGCGCATCCGTCCGTGGACGCGATCAGACCCGACCGTCCGTTCACCGAGCTCGGGTTCGACTCGATGGCGACCGTCGAGCTGCGCAACAAGCTCGCGGAGCTCACCGGCCTGCGGCTGCCGACCGGTCTGGTCTTCGACTATCCCAGCCCCGACCGGCTCGCGGCGCACCTCGGTGACCGGCTGTCCGGTCCGATGCCCGCCGCGACGATCGGCGGTGCTGGTGGCCGCGGCGCGGACGTCCCGGTCGACGAGCCGATCGCGATCGTAGGCATGGCCTGCCGGTACCCCGGCGGAGTGGAGTCTCCAGAGGATCTGTGGCGCCTCGTGGAACGAGGCCAGGACGCCATGGGCGGCTTCCCCGACAACCGCGGCTGGGACCTCGACAACCTCTTCGACGACGATCCGGACACGCCGGGCCGGTCCCACGCCCGGGTGGGCGGCTTCCTGCGCGACGCCGACCAGTTCGACCCGGAGCTGTTCGGCCTGAGCCCGCGCGAGGCGATGGCGACCGACCCGCAGCAGCGGATCCTGTTGGAGATCGCCTGGGAGGCGTTCGAGCGTGCCGGCCTGGACCCGCTGGGGCTGCGCGGCAGCCAGACCGCCGTCTTCGCCGGCGTGATGTACAACGACTACGCCAGTCGGCTGCGCCAGGTGCCCGAGGAGTATGAGGGATACCTGTCCACCGGTAACACCGGCAGCGTGGTGACCGGCCGGCTCGCCTACACGTTCGGCCTCGAGGGGCCGGCGGTCAGCGTCGACACCGCCTGTTCCTCGTCCCTGGTCGCCCTGCACCTGGCCGCGCAGTCGCTGCGTCGGGGCGAGTGCTCGCTCGCGCTCGCCGGCGGCGTCACGGTCATGTCCACCCCCACGACCTTCGTCGAGTTCAGCCGGCAGCGTGGGCTGGCGCCGGACGGCCGGTGCAAGTCCTTCGCCGCCGGGGCGGACGGCACCGGCTGGGGCGAGGGCGCCGCGCTGATCCTGCTCGAGCGGCTCTCCGACGCCCGCCGGCGGGGCCATCAGGTTCTCGGGCTGATCCGTGGCAGCGCGGTGAACCAGGACGGGGCGAGCAACGGTCTGACCGCGCCGAACGGACCCGCCCAGGAGCGGGTCATCCGGCGGGCGCTGGCGGACGCCGGCCTCGCCGCGGCGGATGTCGACGCCGTCGAGGCCCACGGCACGGGCACGACGCTGGGCGACCCGATCGAGGCGACTGCGCTGTTGGCCACCTACGGCCAGGACCGGCCGGACGACCGGCCCCTCCTCCTCGGTTCGGTCAAGTCCAACATCGGGCATACCCAGGCCGCCGCCGGCGTCGCCGGGATCATCAAGATGGTCATGGCGATGCGGCACGGCCGGCTACCACGGACCCTGCATGTCGACGCCCCGACGCCTCGGGTCGACTGGGACTCCGGCGCGGTGGAGCTCCTCACCGACGCGGTCCCCTGGCCGGCCGTCGACCGGCCGCGGCGGGCCGGCGTGTCCTCGTTCGGGATCAGCGGCACGAACGCGCACGTGCTGGTGGAGCAGGCACCCGACGTCCTCGTTCAGGACGCGCGGTCGCGGCCGGCCTCCGGTTCGGTGGTCGGGGAGCCAGCCGCGCCGAGCCCCGAGCGCGACGCGGTTGCAACCGCCGACGTGGAGACGACGTCGAGCACGGGCACTGACGCCCGCGACGCCGCTGGTGCGACGACCGCCGGAACGACCGCGACGCCCGTCCCGCTGCTCCTGTCCGCCCGCGGCGCGGCGGCGCTGGCGGCGTCCGCCGACCGGCTGGCCGCGTTGTTCGCAGGCCCCGACCAGCACTCCGCGCGGACGGGCGACGTCGCGGCCGCGCTCGGGTCGGCACGCCCGTCGCTGGAGCACCGGGCGGTTGTCGTCGCACACGACCAGCGGGAGGCTCTCGCCGGGCTGTCGGCGCTCGCCGCCGGCGGCACGGCGCCGAACCTGGTGACCGGGGTCGGTGGCTCGTCCGGCCGCGTGGTGTTCGTGTTCCCGGGCCAGGGCTCGCAGTGGCAGGGCATGGCGGTGGATCTGCTGGCGCAGTCGACGGTCTTTCGCGAGCAACTCGCCAGGTGTGACGCCGCGCTGGCTCCCTACACAGGCTGGTCGGTGCTGGACGTGCTGCGCGGCGAGCCTGAGGCCTCGGCCCCGCTGGAGGTTGACGTCGTCCAGCCAGCGCTGTGGGCCGTCATGATCGGCCTGGCCGAGCTGTGGCGCTCTGCCGGCGTCGAGCCGGACGCGGTGGTTGGCCACTCGCAGGGCGAGATCGCCGCCGCGTACGTTGCGGGCGCTCTAAGCCTGGCTGACTCCGCCCGGATCGTGGCGCTGCGCGCTCAAGCGATCCGCCGGTCGCTGGCCGGCCGCGGCGGCATGGTCGCCGTCGCGCTGCCCGCCGACGCGGTCAGCGCGCTGTTGGACTCGGTGTTGGACTCGCTGCCGGGCGCGAACGGACCGGCCGCTGACCGAGTGCTGGCCGTCGCCGCGGTGAACGGCCCGACCAGCACAGTTGTCTCGGGCACGCCGGAGGCACTCGACCTGGTGGTCGGCCGCTGCGAGGCGGACGGCGTTCGCGCCCGGCGGATATCCGTCGACTACGCCTCGCACTCGGCCCAGGTCGACGCGCTGAGCGAGTCCGTGCTCGACGCGCTCGCGGGTGTGACCCCCCGCTCCACCGACGTCGCCTTCTACTCGACCGTCACCGGCGACCTCCTGGACACCGGCGACCTGACCCCCGCCTACTGGCTGCGCAACCTGCGCACGACCGTGCGGTTCACCGATGCCACCCGGGCGCTCGTGCGCGACGGCTACCGCGCCTTCGTGGAGAGCAGCCCGCATCCGGTGCTGACGATGTCGATCCAGGAGACGCTCGACGACGCCGGCACGGTGGGCGTGGCCGCCGGCGCGCACGCCCCCGGCACCCCCGGGCGGGCCGCGGCGCCCGGCGCCGTCGTCGTCGAGTCGCTGCGCCGCGACGACGGCGGTCTCGGACGCTTCCTCGTCTCGCTCGCCACGGTCGGGACGGCGGGCCGCCCCGTCGACTGGACCCCGTTCCTGCCGGATGCCTCCCGTCCCGTCGATCTTCCGACGTATCCGTTCCAGCGACGTCGGTACTGGCTCGAAGGGCCGACGGGCGCCGGGGATGCCGCGAGCCTCGGGCTGCGCCAGGCCGAGCACCCCCTGCTCGGCGCGGCCTTGGGTACCGCCGACGGCGGCGCGCTGGTGTTCACCGGCGTCCTGTCGCTGGCCACGCACCCCTGGTTGGCCGATCACGCCCTGTCGGGAACCGCGCTGCTGCCTGGCACGGCCGTGGTGGATCTGGCCGCTCACGCCGGCCGAGTGGCCGACTGCCCGCACATCGAGGAGCTGACGCTGGAGGCACCGCTGGTGCTTCCCGGCACGGCGCGGGTCGAGCTGCAACTGCTCGTCGGCGCCCAGGACGAGCAGGGCCGCCGGCCGCTGACGCTGCACTCCCGCGTGGCCGTCGCCGGCACAGCGGCCGACGAGGAGGGCGGGGCCTGGACACGGCACGCCAGCGGCACCCTCAGCGGTGCGGCCCGCACCGGGCCCTCCGCCGCGGAGACGTGGCCGCTGCCGGCCAGCTGGCCGCCGCCCGGGGCCGAGCCGATCGCGGTGGCGGACGCGTACCCGGAGCTCGCGGAGCGCGGCTACGCCTACGGCGAGGTGTTCCATGGTCTGCGCGCCGCCTGGCGGGACGGGCCGGACCTCTTCGTCGAGGCTGCGCTGGCGCCGGGCACCCAGACAGCTGGTTTCGGTGTCCACCCCGCTCTGCTCGACGCCTGCCTGCACGTGCTGGCTCTGATCGACGACGAGTCCACGCTGCCTCGGCTGCCGTTCTCGTGGACCGGTGTGGACGTGCTGGCCGAGGGCGTCGAGGCGGTGCGGGCACGGATCCGCCAGACCGGACCCGACACGCTCGCCATGGTGGTGACCGGCGAGGACGGCGCCCCGGTGGCCGTCGTCGACACGCTCGTGACCCGGGCCGCCAGCCCCGGGCAGCTTCGGCCCGCGGAGCAGCGACGTTCGCTGCTCGGCCTCGAGTGGGAGCCGGCGGACCTCGGTGACGGCCTCGGCAGCCAGCCGGGCCACTCCGCTGCCGAGACCCGCGGTCAGCGCGACGGCGAGCCGAACGGTCGGCAGGACGGGAACGCTGGGAAGGGCCCAGACGGCCTGGCCGGGAAGGTCTGGGCGCTGGTCGGGCCGCGCCACCCACGGGAGCCGGTCGCCGCCGCGCTCGCCGAGGCCGGGATCCGGGTCGATGGGCATCCCGACCTCGCGGCGCTGCGCGCGGCGCTCGACGGCGGCGCGGCCGTGCCCGGCCGTCTCGTGCTCCTGCCACCGTCCGAGGCGGTCGGCAGACCGCACGTACCCATCGCCGGGACCGGACCCCGACCGGATGCCACCGAGGCCCCGGACGGCGAGGCCCCGGACGGCGAGGCCCCGGACGGCGAGGCACCGGGCGTCGGCGCGTGGGCACGCGCGCTCGCCGTCGCGACGCTCGCCGAGATCCAGGCGTACCTGGCCGACCCGAGGCTCGTGGACACCCCGCTGACGGTCGTCACCGACGCCTCGCTTGAGCAGTCCACGCTGACCGGCTTGCTCCGGGTAGCGCGCAACGAGTACCCGGACCGGATCGCCCAGGTCGACACCGACGGCCGGCTGGCGAGCACGGCACGCCTGGCGGTGACGATCGACGCGGCCCGCGGCGAGTTCAGGCTACGGGCGGGCAGCGCGCTCGTCCCCGCGGTGAGCCGGGGCGGCACGTCCCCCAGCGACGTGCTGACCCCACCGGACGACGGCCCCTGGCGGCTGTCGATGACGATCCGGGGCGAGCTCGACAGCCTCGCGCTGACCGCGGCCCCCGAGGTGGAACGGCCACTGGGGCCGGGTGAGGTCAGGGTCGCGGTGCGCGCGGGCGGCCTGAACTTCCGGGACGTCCTGCTCGCGCTGGGGATGGTGCCGGACGACGAGCGTCCCCCGGTGGGCGAGGGCGCCGGGATCGTGTTGGAGGTCGGGCCCGGGGTCACCGGGATCGAGGCAGGCGATCGAGTGATGGGTCTGTTCGGCACCGGCATCGGACCGGTCGCGATCGCGGACCGCCGGCTGCTGGCGCACGTGCCGCGCGGTCTCACCCTTGCGCAGGCCGCCGGAGTCCCGGTCGTCTACCTCACCGCCTACTACGGGCTCGTCGACCTGGCTGGGCTGCGCGCGGGCGAAACGCTGCTCGTCCACGCCGCCACCGGCGGGGTCGGCATGGCATCCACCCAGCTCGCCCGGCATCTGGGCGCCGACGTCTACGGCACGGCGAGCCCCGGCAAGCAGGACGTGCTGGCAGGGATGGGCTTCGACGAGAGCCATCGTGGCGACTCCCGGTCCCTCTCGTTCGAGGAGCACTTCCGGCGTGCGACCGGCGGCCGTGGCATCGACGTCGTCCTCAACTCGCTTGCCCGCGAGTACGTCGACGCCTCACTGCGGCTGCTGCCTCCCGGCGGTCGGTTCCTCGAGATGGGCAAGACCGACATCCGTGCCGAGCGGGAGGTGGCCGCGGCCCAGCCGGGCGTGCGGTACCAGGCCTTCGACATCCTCGACGCCGGCCCGGAGCGGGTCGGACAGATGCTCGAGGAGCTGCGCGAACTGTTCGACCAGGGTGCGCTGTGGCCGATGCCGACGTCCGCCTGGGACATCCGCCGCTCGCCGGCCGCCTTCCGGCACCTCAGCCAGGCCCGGCACGTTGGGAAGATCGCGCTGCGGGTGCCGACGCCACCGGACCGTCGCGGGACCACTCTGGTAACCGGCGCGAGTGGCCTGCTCGGCGGCCTCGTCGCCCGGCACCTGGTCGCCGAGCATGGCGTCCGCAGCCTGGTCCTGGCCAGTCGCCGGGGGGAGGAGGCGCCGGGCGCGGCCGAGCTGGCGGCGGAGCTCAGGTCCGCCGGTGCCGAGGTGTCGTTCGCGCGATGCGACGCGGCGGACCGGGAGGCGCTCGCGGCCACGCTCGCCGGCATCGACCCCGCCAGGCCGCTGACCTCGGTCGTCCACGCCGCCGGCGTCATCGACGACGGGCTGCTCGGCACGCTGAACGCCGACCAGGTGGACGCGGTGCTACGCCCGAAGGTCGATGCGGCCTGGAACCTGCACGAGCTGACACGCGACCTCGACCTGTCATCGTTCGTGCTGTTCTCCTCGCTGGCCGGCATCCTGGGCAATCCCGGCCAGGCCGGCTACGCCGCGGCGAACACATTCCTCGACGCCCTCGCGGAGCACCGTGGCGCGCTCGGTCTGCCCGCGACGTCCATCGGGTGGGGCCTGTGGGCGCGGTCCAGCGAGATGACACGTCACCTCAGCGACGCGGATCTGGCCCGGCTCGCGCAGGCCGGCACCGCGCCGCTCGCCGACGGCGAGGGGCTGGCAATGTTCGACGCGGCGCTGCGCGATGACCGCCCCGTGGTCGTCGCCGCGACGCTCGACGTGAACCGGATGCGCGCGGTCGGCCCGGAGCTGCCCGAGATCCTGCGCCGGCTGGTCCCGGCGGGGTCGTCGCGCCGTACCGGCGCCGCCCTCGCCAGGCGTGGCGCAAGGTCGCTCACCGACCGGCTCGCAGGGCTGCCGCACAGCCAGCAGGTTCAGGAACTGCTGGACCTCGTCCGCGGAGTGGTCGCGACCGTGCTCGGTCACTCGACGGCGAGCGACGTCCTCGCGGACCGGTCGTTCAAGGATCTTGGCTTCGACTCGCTTACGGCTATCGAACTCCGCAATCGGCTGACCAACACGACCGGCCTGCGGCTGCCCGCGACGCTGGTGTTTGACCACCCGACCCCGGCGGCGATCGCCGAGCACCTCCGCCAGCAGGCAGTGCCCGAGCGCCGTCCCGAGGTGACGCTGGCCACCGAGATCGACCGGCTACGGGCATCGCTCGACGGCGGCCAAGAACCGGACGAGGCGCTGGACGTCGTCGTCAGCCGGGCCCGGGCGCTGATCCAGGCGGTCGACCAGCGGCGTGCCGCTGAGCACCTCGCGTCGGTCGCCGATCTCGGAGCCGCGACGGACGACGAGATCTTCGAATTGATCGACAACGAACTCGGCTCCTCGTAGCCCGCGACCGAACCCACGTCTCGGAGGCGTTGCCGCGACATGTCCAATGAGCAGAAGCTTCGCGACTACCTCAAGCGGGTCACCACGGACCTGCAGGTCACCCGTGGACGGCTACGGGAGCTCGAAGCCGCCCGGCTGGAGCCGGTGGCGATTGTGGGGATGGGGTGTCGGTTTCCTGGTGGGGTGTCGTCGCCGGAGGGGTTGTGGCGGCTGGTCCGCGATGGTGTGGACGCGATCGGGGAGTTCCCGTCGAACCGTGAGTGGGACCTCGAAGAACTCTACGATCCCGATCCTGATCACCTGGGTACGACGTATGTGACCCGGGGTGGTTTTCTTTATGACGCTGATCTGTTCGATCCGGAGTTCTTCGGGATCAGTCGTCGTGAGGCTCTCGCGATGGATCCGCAGCAGCGTCTCCTTCTTGAAACGGCGTGGGAGGCCATCGAACGCGCCGGCCTCGACCCGGCTGCTCTCCGCGGGAGCGACACCGGTGTGTTCGCCGGTGTGATCGCCCAGGGCTACGCCGACCGGGCGGGTGACCGCGCCAGGGAGTCCGCCGGATACCTGCTGACGGGCAACACCACCAGCGTCGCGTCAGGCCGGGTGGCGTACACGTTCGGTTTCGAGGGTCCGGCGGTGACGGTGGACACGGCGTGCTCCTCGTCGCTGGTTGCCATACATCTGGCCGCCCAGGCGCTGCGGGCCGGCGAGTGCGCACTCGCGCTCGCTGGTGGCGTCTCTGTCATGCCAAGCCCGAGTCTGTTCGTGGAGTTCAGCCGGCAGCGAGGCCTTGCGCCGGACGGCCGGTGCAAGGCGTTCGCCGACGGCGCCGACGGCACTGGGTTCTCCGAAGGTGTTGGAGTCCTGGTCCTGGAGCTACTGTCCGACGCCCGACGCCACGGCCATCACATCCATGCCGTCATCCGTGGGTCGGCCGTCAACCAGGACGGGGCATCCAACGGCCTGACCGCGCCGAACGGCCCGTCCCAGGAACGCGTGATCCGTCAGGCTCTGGTCAACGCCGGTCTGGCCGGCCGTGACATCGACGCCGTCGAGGCGCATGGGACGGGCACGACGCTGGGTGATCCGATCGAGGCACAGGCTCTTCTCGCGACGTATGGCCAGGACCGTGATCCTGATCGTCCGCTGTGGCTCGGGTCGGTGAAGTCAAACCTCGGTCATACGCAGGCGGCGGCGGGTGTCGCCGGGATTATCAAGATGGTCAAGGCGCTGGAGTACCGGCATCTTCCGCGCACCTTGCATGTGGCTGCGCCGAGCCGGCATGTCGACTGGACCGCGGGCAATGTCCGGCTGCTCACCGCCCCTGCTTCCTGGCCCAGTCCCGGCCACCCCCGTCGCGCCGCGGTCTCCTCGTTCGGGATCAGTGGTACTAACGCCCATCTGATCCTCGAGCAGCCTCCAGCCCAGATCCCCCTCTCGGACGACAGCATCTCGAAAGGCAGCACTGGAGCCAGCGCGGACGACGCGGGACTGGTGGATCTGCCGGAGTTGCCGATCTTGTTGTCGGGGAGGGTGGAGGGGGCGTTGCGTGCGCGGGCGGGTGGTCTTCACGCCTATCTGGTGGAGCATCCTGACGTCGATCCGGGGGAGCTCGCGGTCGTGCTCGCGGGGAAGCCGGTCTTCGAGTATCGGGCTGTTGTCGGTTTTGAGCAGTCGGTTCGGGAGGGTGGCGCCCGTGGTTTGGGTGTTCTTCCTGGGGATCTCGCCGCGTTGGCTGCTGGTGGGCGTGGTGGGCGGGTGGTGTCTGGTGTGGTGCCGGTTCGGCCGCGGTTGGTGTTTCTGTTTTCTGGTCAGGGGGGTCAGTATCCGGGGATGGGGGTGGGTCATTATCGGGGTTTCGGGGTGTTCCGGGACGCCGTCGATGAGATCTGTGCGCTTTTTGACCGTCACCTGCCGGTGCCTTTGCGTAGTGTTCTGTTCGACGACGGGCCGTTGATTCATCGGACGGTCTACACCCAGCCGGCGCTGTTTACTCTGCAGACGGCGCTCGTTCGTCTCCTTGCGTCTCAGGGCATCGCTCCTGATCTGGTGGCTGGTCATTCGATCGGTGAGGTCAGTGCCGGGTATACGGCTGGTGTCTTCACGCTCGATGACGCGGTGAGGCTGGTCGCGGCGCGGGCGGCGTTGATGGACGCGGTGGCGACGCCGGGTGGGATGAGTGCGTTCACCTTGCCTACCGCACTCGATTCGGCGGTGCTGCCTCGTGTCGGGGTGGACATTCCCGAGCTGCGGGAGCTCGGTGAGGTTCATGGTGTCGACCTCGCGACGCTGGATGTCGCGGCGGTCAACACGCCGACTCAGGTGGTGCTGGCCGGGGATCCCGATGTCCTGGCTGTTGTGGCCGGTCACTGGGCTGGGCGGGGCGGACGGGTCCGTCCGTTGACGGTCAGTCATGCTTTTCACAGTCGGCATACCGAGCCGGTCCTCGTGGATTTCCGTCGGACCGTGGAGAGTGTGACCTTCGGTGCGCCGCGTGTTCCGCTGGTCTCCACGACCGGGACTGGTCATCCGACCCCCGAGCAGTTCCAGGACCCCGGCCACTGGGTCCGGCACATCCGTGAGCCGGTCTACTTCTCCCAGACCCTCGCTCATCTGGACGCCGGTCACCAGGTCACGACCTATCTGGAGATCGGGCCCGACACGACCCTGACCGCGCTCACCCGCCACCACCACCCGCACGCGACCGCGCTACACACCCTGCACCCCGCGCACGACCCCGACCGCACCCACACCACCCTTCTGCACACCCTGCACACCGTCGGCCACAGCCCCACCTGGAAAACCCCCACCACCACCCCGAACAACGACCAGGACAGCCCGAACAGCCAGCCAGAAAACAGCACCCACAACACCGACCAGAACGCCGACCAGAACGGCACCCGCAGAAACCCCGCACACCCCGACGCCCTGCCCACCTACCCCTTCCAACACCACCGCCACTGGCTCACCAGCCGAAACACCCGAACCACCGAACCCGACCAGCACCCCCTCATCGATCACACCATTTACACGCCCACAGGCGGTCTGATCCTCACCGGCACCCTCAACCCCACACAGCAGACCTGGCTCACCGACCACACCATCCAGAACACGCCTCTCCTCCCCGCCAGCGCCCTGATCGACCTCGCCCTGCACGCCGCCGACCTCATCGGCGTCGACCACGTCGAGGAGATCGGCTTCGAACGCCCGCTGGTGGTCGCCCGCGGCACGACGATCCACCTGGCGGCGAGTCCCCGCGACGAGGCCGGGCGTGCCCGGCTCGACATCCACACGCGTTCGGCGGATGGCCGCTGGGTCCGGCACGCCACGGCGTCGCTCACGTCCGACGGCCCCACGGACCGGCCCGCCGACCGGCTCGGCGACGGAGCCGTCGGTGACGCCGGGCGTGGTGCCCGAGGCGCGGCCGCGCCGCCGCCGTCGGATGGGGCGTGGTTGCCCGGCGACGCCACCGTCGTCGACGTCCGCGGCCTCTACGACGATCTCACGCTGCGGGGATACCACTACGGCGACGCCTTCCAAGGGGTGCTGGAGGCATGGAAGAGCGCCGCCGGCGTCCACTCGCGGCTCGCGCTGCCTGCCGGCCAACACGGCGATGTCTCCGGGTACGGCCTTCATCCGACGTTGCTCGACGCGGCGTTCCACGCCTCCCTTGCCGTCTCGCCGGCGCCGGCCGGGCAGGTCCGCGTACCGGTCGCCGCCCGCGGCGTCACGTTGTTCACGACGGGCGCGCGTGAACTGCGGGTGAGCCTGCGCGAAGCGGGTGATGACACCTTCACGGTCACCGCCTTCGACGCGGACGGTGCCCCGGTGCTGCACATCGAGTCGCTGGTGACCCGGACCGCGTCAGCGTCACAGCTCGGGCTTGCCGTCGACGCGCCGCTGCACCGAGTGGAGTGGGCGCCGGCCGCGACGGGCGGGGCCGGGCCGGATGCCACCGGGCCGGACACGGCGCGGGCCGCGCGCGAGGTGGTGGCGGTCGGCTGGCCGGTGCCGGGCCTGGCCGGGCTGACCGTGCACCCTGACCTGGACGCGCTGCGCCGGGCGGTCGGCGCGGGCCGCCCCGCTCCGGCGACGGTCCTGCTGTCGACCATCGGCGGCTCGGCGCCACAGGACACCTCACTCATGGACGCGCCACTCCCCGGTCCGGCCGACCTACGGGCCGTCCTCGGGCGGGTGCTCGATGCCGCACGTTCCTGGGCGGCCGGCGAGGAGCTGGCCGACTCCCAGCTGTTGGTGGTGACGCGCGGCGCGGTCAGCGTCGGCGGGGAACCTGTCCGGCCCGACGCGGCGGCGGTATGGGGACTGATCCGGTCCGCCGCCGCGGAGCATCCCGGCCGGTTCGGCCTGCTCGACACCGATGGGGAAGTCCCCTTCGCGGCGGTCACCGGGAGAGCCACGCTGACGGGAGCCGCCGGCGGTTGGCCCGCCCAGTTGGCGGTCCGAGGCGGACAGCTGCTGGAGCCACGCCTCGTTCCGATGCCCCCACCGCGGGCTGTGAGCACGTCCGCCAACGAGGCCGCGACATCCCAACGGCCCGCCACGCCCGACGGCCAGCGTGCCATCCTCGACCCGGACGGGACAGTGCTGGTGACCGGCGGCACCGGGGCGCTCGGCGCGATGGTGGCGCGGCACCTGGCCGAGCGTCACGGTGCCCGCCATCTGCACCTCGTCAGCCGCCAGGGCCCGGCCGCACCGGGCGCGGCCGACCTCCGGGCCCGGCTGGAGACCGCCGGCGCCTCGGTGCGAATCAGCGCTTGCGACCTCGGTGACCGGGCGGCACTGGCCGGCCTGCTCGCGGCCGTCCCGGCCACACATCCGCTCACCGCGGTGGTGCACGCCGCGGGCGTTCTCGCCGACGCGACGGTCGCCGCGATGACCGACGCGCAGCTCGACGCGGTGCTATGCCCGAAGGTCGACGCTGCCTGGCACCTGCATGACCTGACCGCAGCGGGCCATCCGGCGCTGCGTACTTTCGTTCTGTTCTCCTCGGTCGCGGGGACGCTCGGCAACGCGGGCCAGGCGAACTACGCGGCGGCCAACGCGGCGCTCGACGCGCTCGCGCGGCACCGCCAGGCTGTGGGCCTACCCGCCGTGTCCATAGCGTGGGGTCTTTGGGACGGCGAGGGCATGGGGGGCCGCCTGACGCCCGCGGGGCTGACCCGGGTCGCGCGTTCCGGCATCGCCCCGATGCCGGCCGAGCAGGCACTGGCGATGTTCGACGACGCTCTCGTCGCCAACGAGCCCGTGGTCGTCGCCGCTCGGCTGGACACGGGCATGCTGGGTGTCGCCGCCCGGAGGGGCACGCTGTCCCCGATGCTCCGCCCGCTCGTGCAGGTGCCAGCGTCACGCTCCGCCGGGCCGGCCGTGGACGACGCCGGTTCCGGCGCCGCGCCAGGAGCTCGGGCCGCGGGGCGGACGGCGGCGCTCGTGCGGCTGGTAGCCGACGCGGCGCCCGCGGACCGCCACCAGCGGATGGTCGAGTATGTCGGCGCCGAGGTCGCCGCGGTGCTGGCGGTGGCCGAACCCACCGCCCTCGACACTCGGCGCGGTCTGGTGGACCTCGGGCTCGACTCGCTGATGGCGGTCGAGCTGCGGGAACGTCTCGGCGCCGCCGCTGGGCTGAGGCTGCCCAGCAGCCTGGCGTTCGACTATCCGACGACCGAGGCCATCGCGCGGGAGTTGCTGCGCCGGCTGGCCCCTGACGCGGCGGATCCGGGCGCGGCGTTGCTCGCCGAGCTGGACCGGTTGGAGGCGGCCGTCTCGGCATGGGCCGGGAACACCGACCGTGGCGAGCCCCGTCGGGCGCGGCCGGCCGAGGTCGTCGCCCGGCTGGAGGGTCTCCTGCGGGCGCTGCGTGCCGGCGATGCCAGCGCCTCCGCAACGGCCGCGCCCGCAGACGACGACCTGACCGGCATCACGGACGACGAGTTGTTCGGCGTGCTCGACAGGGAGCTGCGCGGGCGCTGACCCGGCCTTCGCCAGCGCCCACCCGTGGCATCGCCCGCCCCGCGGCGATGACGGCCCACCGCGGCCACACCCGCGGGGCATCGGCCGGCGACGGGCCGCCGGGAGGCGACCGCGACGCGTGCGGCGGCCGCGACGCGTGCGGCGGCGATGCCGGCACGGGGCCGACCAGTAAGAGCCGCTTTAGGGCTCCTCCTCACCATCGATTCTGGCGGCTGTCCCACCAGGGCACCCACGACCCGGTCCACCGCCGAGTGCATGGGGACATACAGGAGGGATCACATGGACACCACGGATGTACGCATCCTGTCGGCCCATTCGGCGCTGCCCGGCCCACCGGTCGACAACGCGGCCCTCGCCCGGAGATTCGGCATGGAGCCGATGTGGGAGCAGTGGGTGGACGCCTTCGTCGGGACCAGGACTCGGCACCTGGCGGTGAACCTGGACAGCGGCGAGGTGCTCTCCACGCTCGCGGACCTGGGCGAGATCGCCGGGCGGCGGGCGCTCGCCGCCGCCGGAGTGACCGCCGACGAGATCGACGTGATGGTGCTGGCCACGGCCACTCCGGACATGCTGATGCCAGCCACCGTCAACATGATCGCCGAACGGCTGGGGATCGACGGCATTTCGACCTACCAGCTCCAGTCCGGATGCTCGGGGGCGGTGGCCGCGCTCGACATCGGGATGCGACTGCTGCGGACGGGTGGCTACCGAAACGCGCTCGTGCTCGGCGGCGACGTCTGCGCGAAGCACTTCGACCTGGGCGTGGACCTCCGCGACCTGCCGCCGGCCCAGCTCGTCAACGTCGTCCTGTTCGGCGACGGCGCCGGTGCCGCCGTGCTCACCACCGATCCGGTGCCGGGCACGAGCGTGCTCCGGCACGTCCTGAACCGGCTGACCGGCCTGAACCGCGCTCCCGGCCAGATCATCGAGTGGTTCGGCGCGGCCGAGCTGAAGCCCGGTCGGCCGGCGCTGAGCGAGGACTACAAGGCCATCGAGCAGTCGGTCCCAGCGATGGCGACCGAGATCGGCAAGGAACTGCTCGACCACCTGGGCTGGGCCGAGACAGACGTGGACTACCTTCTGCCGCCGCAGCTTTCGGGCCGGATGACCGCGCGGATCGTCGAGCAGCTGGGCCTGCCCACCGCCGAGGAGATCACCTGCGTCGAGGAGACCGGCAACACCGGCAACGCCCTGCCGTTCCTCCAGCTGGAACGGACGCTGCCGAGGATGGTCACCGGCGACCGTGCGATCGGCATCGCGGTGGAGTCCAGCAAGTGGATCAAGGCTGGATTCGCGCTGGAGAGGGTCTGACCGTGGCCGAGCTCACCGCGCGGCCGGATGCCGCCGCCGCTCCGGCACCGGCCACGGATCGCGGCACGACAGCCGGACCGGCCGAGAGGGACGACGCCGCCACGATGACAGATCGTTCGGGAACGGCTACCGATGGGTCCGCCGCCGACTTCGGGGAGCTACACCGGGCCGGGCTACTCGTCGAGCACTACCCCCGAGTCCGCGGCCTGCTGGCCACGATGACCGGGACCGAGCTGGCGCGCGCCGGCCGCCTGCTCGCCGGCCTCGACGTCGACGCGGTGCTCGCCCGCCATCCGGTCACCCCGACGGTGACCGTCGCGGTGACCGGCTCGGGCACGCTGACCGGGCTCGTCGCGCCGCTCGCTGGGGAGCTCGCCCGGCATGGGCTGCTGCTGCGGCCTGTGCAGACCGACTTCGGCTCCTATGTCCAGGAGCTCGCCGAGCCGGACAGCGAGCTGCACCGTGCCGGCGCGGGCCTCGCGGTGTGCGCGCTCGACGCGGAAGTCGTGTTCGACAAGCTGCCGCCGTCGTGGGGGGCCGCCGACGTCGAGCGGGTCCTCGCCGAGGAGGTGGACCTGCTGCGGGCGCTCACGGCCCGGTTCTGCGCCCATTCCTCGGGAACGCTGGTACTCACGACCCTGCCGCTGCCGCGTACCCGGCTCGTGCAACTCGTCGACCACCGGTCACGGGCCCGGCTGAGCGCGGTGTGGCGGGAGGCGAACGCCCGACTGCTGCGCACGGTCGACGAGCACACCGGCGTCGTCGTCATCGATCTGGACGCGCTCATCGCCGAGGGCATCCCTGCGGCCGAACCGCGGCTGAGCACCTACGCACGGGCGCACCTGTCACCCGAGCTTCTCGCGCGCCTCGCGGTCGAGCTCGGTCATCTCGCCCGGCACATCACCGGGCGCACGAAGAAATGCCTCGCGCTCGACCTCGACAACACCGTGTGGGGCGGGGTCCTGGGGGAGGTCGGCCCCGAGGGCATCGAGGTGTCCGACGGCTATCGGGGTGAGGCGTTCCGCGCGTTCCAGTGCGCGGCGCGCCAACTCGCCGGGCAGGGCGTGCTCCTGGCCGCGGTCAGCAAGAACGACCTGGAGCCGGTGCGCGCGGTGCTGCGCGGCGACGACCGGATGTCGCTGCGCGAGGACGACTTCGTCCGGGTCATCGCGAACTGGCGTCCCAAGCACGACAACCTTCGAGAGCTCGCGGACGGCCTGAATATCGGCCTCGAAAGCATCGTCTTCGTCGACGACAGTTCCTTCGAATGCGGGCTGGTGCGCCGCGCGCTGCCCGAGGTGGCCGTCGTCGAGGTCACAGCCGAGCCTGCCCTGCATGTCACGAACCTGCTGCGGGACGGTTGGTTCGACGTCATCGACGTCACCGCGGAGGACCGCGCCCGGCCCGCGCGCTACCGGGAGGAGCAAGAGCGCACCGATTTCCTGCGCTCGTTCGAATCGCTGGCCGACTACCTGCGCGAGCTGGACGTCCAGGTCCGGCTCGCCCCGGTGGTTCCGGCGGACGTACCTCGGGTCTCGCAGCTCACCCTGCGTACCAACCAGTTCAACCTGACCACCGAACGGCTCGCTCGTCATCAGGTCCAGGAGCTGGTCGACGCCCCGGACGCCGAGGTCCTGGCCATCCACAGCTCGGACCGTTTCGGCGAGAACGGCCTCGTCGGTGCGATCTTCCTGCGGCGCGGCCCCACGGCGCTCGAGATCGACAATTTCCTGCTCAGCTGCCGCGTGTTCAGCCGCGGCATCGAACTGGCCTGCCTCGCCTCGGTGCTCGCGGCCGCCCGCCGCGACGGCGCGGCGGAGGTGGTCGCGCGCTACCGGCCGACCTCGAAGAACGGCAAGGTCGCCGACTTTTACCCACGCAACGGATTCGCCGAGACGACGCCACCCGGGCAGACGGAACGGGTCTTTCGCCATCCGCTCGCAGACATCCCGGACCCGCCCGCGCACGTCCGCATAGCCCCCAGCGCCGAGAGGACCAAGGGATGATCACCATCGAGGACTTCATGGGCCTCGTCCGAGACGAGATCGGCCTGTCGATCAGCCGGGCCGACCTCGCCAGCGGGTTCGACAGCGTGCCGGGCTGGGACTCGGTACATCTACTGGCCCTGATGATGGCCTTGGAACGGCGGACCGGCCGGATGATCCCGATGCCGGACCTGCTGGAGGCGCCCAGCCTGCAGCACGTCTACCAGCTGGCGGTGGCGGCGTGACCATCCGCCCACTGAGCCCACGTCGACTGCAGACCTTCTACTTCCTCGACGAGATCCGCGGGTTCGCGCCGGTGTTCCTCGACACCGAGGTCGACATGACCCAGGTCGAGAAGCACCGCGCCGCCAGCCGCGCCGCCGGCACCCGCTACTCGGTCGTCAGCTACGTCGTCCACTGCGCCGCCCGCGTGCTCGCCGACCATCCGCAGGCCAACGCAGCCCTGCGCGGCAGGCACCGGCCGTACGTCGCGGTCAGCCCGGATGTGAACGTGAAGATCGCCCTCGACAAGCGGATGGCCGGGGAAAGGGTAACCCTCTCGGCGGTGCTCCCACGGGCGCAGCTCGCCGATCTCGCCGAGATCCAGGGCCAGGTCGAGCACTTCCGCGACGGGGACGCCGACCAGATGCCCGAGTTCGAGCACGTTCGGCGGCTCCAGCGGCTTCCCGCCGTCGTGGGCCGGCTGGCCTACCGGTTCTTTGTACGGTCGCTGTCCCGGCGGCCCTCGGCGCTCGGCACCGTCGCGGTGACCTCCCTGGGTCATCGCGCCGTCGACGGCTTCCACTCGGTCGGTGGAACCACCGTCACCCTCGGCATCGGGCGTATCGTCGCCCGGCCGGTCGTCCGGGGGGGCGCCATCGTGGTCGCGCCGACGGTGCGGCTGAACCTCGCGTTCGACCATCGGGTCATCGACGGCGCCGAGGCCGCCGACGTGCTGACCGAGATCCGGGACAGCCTGGAACGGTTCGATCCCGGCGCGGGCACTAGCAGTGAGGTACTCGGCGCGGGCCGTCTCGGCCTGCTCGCCGCCGGCGACGGCGCGCTGGCCGGCAGCGAAGCCGGGGACGGAGCGCGGTCGTGAACGACGTCGCCGAGCTGAAGCGGTTCGTCTCCGTGCATGCTGAGGCGCAGGGTCTGCGCCCGTCGGACTACCGGCCGGTGCTCGGACGTATCCGCGACGACGCCGACGACTCCCCGACCTCCTGGGCCGCCGTATGGAGCGCCGCCGGGGAGCGTCTTGAGGAGCGGGGACGGCTGCTGGAGGCCTGCCGTCACTACACGATGGCGCGTTTCCCGTTCGTGGACGGGCCCGCCCGTCGGCGCGCCCAGGATCGCTGCGTCCAGGTCTTCGACCAGTGGCGCCGCGGCCTGCCCGGCGTCGAGCCGCTGGAGATCGGCGCAGGGGACGAGCGGTTCCGCGCCTGGGCGACGGGGCTCTCGGCCGCCGAGCCACGCCCACTGTTGATCATCACCGGCGGTGTGATCAGCACCAAGGAACAGTGGGCACCGACCATGCGGTTCGCCGACCGGCTCGGACTCGCGGTGGTGGTCACCGAGATGCCGGGAGTCGGCGAGAACACCAGCGGCTACAGCCGGGAGAGCTGGCGGTTGTATCCGGCGGTGATGGACGCGGTGGCGGACCGGGCCAGAGCCGACCAGACCATCGCGCTCGCGTTGAGTTTCAGCGGGCATCTGGCGCTGCGCTGCGCGACGAAGGACGCGCGGGTGCGGGCCGTCGTGACGGCCGGAGCCCCGATACGCGAGTTCTTCACCGACCAGGCCTGGCAGCGGCGGCTTCCGCGGGTCACCGTCGACACGCTCACACATCTCACCGGCGCACCTGCGGACACGCTGCTTCACGAGGAACTGCCGTCGTGGGCGCTGGACGACTCCGAGCTGGCCGCGCTCGACATCCCGGTCCGTTACCTCGCCAGCCTGCGCGACGAGGTCATACCACCGATGGATCTCGCGCTGCTGAGACAGCATGTCCGCGACCTGCACGTCCTCGAGCACGACGACGTGCACGGATCTCCCGGTCATGTCCTGGAGTCCCGGCTGTGGATCGTGGAGTCGCTCCTGCGGCTGTCCGGGGACCACGGACTGCGTCCCCGGCTGCTCGCCGGCCTTCGTCGGGGGGTGGGTCGCCGGCGACGCCTCGTGTCCCGGGCCGGGTCCGCGTCGCGCGCCGCCCGCTGACCAGTCCACCCACAGGCCCGCGCCCACCCACTGACGGCTTACAGGAGGTCCGGCTTCGATGAGTTCCGAGGACAGGCTCCGCGACTACCTCAAGCGTGCCACGACCGACCTGCGCCAGACCCGTGCCCGCCTGACGGAGCTGGAGGACGAGCGGTCCGAGCCGGTGGCGATTGTGGGGATGGGGTGTCGGTTTCCCGGTGGGGTGTCGTCGCCGGAGGGACTGTGGCGGCTGGTCTCTGAGGGTGTAGACGCGATCGGGGAGTTCCCGTCGAACCGTGACTGGAACCTCGAGGAGCTCTACGACCCCGATCCCGACCACCCGGGAACGACCTACGTGACCCAGGGCGGTTTCCTGCACGACGCCGACCAGTTCGACCCCGACTTCTTCGGGATCAGTCGTCGTGAGGCCCTCGCGATGGACCCGCAGCAGCGTCTCCTCCTCGAAACCGCCTGGGAGGCCATCGAACGCGCCGGCCTCGACCCGGCTGCTCTCCGCGGGAGCGACACCGGCGTGTTCGCCGGCGTGATGTACGACGACTACGCCGCCCGGCTACGACCCGCCCCTGACGGCTTCGAGGGCTACCTCGGTAGCGGCAGCGCCCCCAGCATCGCCTCCGGCCGCCTCGCCTACACCTTCGGCCTCGAAGGCCCCGCGATCACCATCGACACCGCCTGCTCGTCGTCGCTGGTCGCCGTGCACCTCGCCTGCCAGGCGCTGCGGACCGGCGAGTGTTCGCTGGCGCTCGCCGGCGGCGTCAGTGTCATGGCCACCCCCAACTCCTTCGTGGAGTTCAGCCGGCAACGCGGCCTGGCGCGGGACGGCCGGTGCAAGTCGTTCGCCGACGACGCGGATGGCACCGCCTGGTCCGAAGGCGCTGGTCTCCTCGTTCTGGAACGGCTCTCAAATGCCCAGCGCAACGGCCACCATGTCCTCGCCGTGATCCGTGGGTCGGCTGTCAACCAGGATGGGGCGTCCAATGGTCTGACCGCGCCTAATGGTCCGTCGCAGGAACGTGTGATTCGTCAGGCTCTGGTCAATGCGGGTCTGACGAGTCGTGATGTCGACGTTGTTGAGGCGCATGGTACGGGGACGACGTTGGGTGATCCGATTGAGGCTCAGGCGCTGCTGGCGACCTACGGTCGTAACCGTCCTGACGACCGGCCGCTGTGGTTGGGGTCGGTGAAGTCGAACATTGGGCATACGCAGGCTGCGGCGGGTGTTGCCGGGATAATCAAGATGGTGAAGGCGCTGGAGTATCGTCGTCTTCCTCGCAGCCTGCACCTGGCTACCCCGAGCCGGCACGTCGACTGGACCACCGGCAACATCCGACTACTGGCCGCCGCTACTCCGTGGCCTGATCACGACCAGCCGCGGCGTGCGGCTGTCTCTGCTTTCGGGATTAGTGGCACCAATTCTCATCTGATCCTCGAACAGCCTCCCACGCTGAAGGGCGACGCCCAACCCGGGACCCCTGAAAACGGCACCGGAAACAGTGCGGGTGACGGTGCGGGTCACAGTGTGGGTGACGGAGTGCCGGGGGAGGTGGATCTGCCGGAACATCCGGTTCTCCTGTCGGCGAGGACCGAGGCTGCGTTGCGCGCGCAGGCGCGTAACCTCCACGTCCATCTTGGCGAGCATCCTGACGTCGACTCGCGGGGGCTAGCCCGCGCCCTTGCCCGGAAACCGACCTTCGAGCATCGGGCTGTTATCGCCTTTGAACAGGCACCTGGCGAGAACGCCGCCGATCCGGCCGGGTCCACTGTCGGTGGTCTAGCTTCTCCCGCCGGTGGTCTAGCGACTCTCGCCGCCGATCTGGCTGTCCTCGCGGCGGGTGACCGCGGTGAGCGGATCACTACCGGTGTGGTGTCGGGTCGGCCGCGGTTGGTGTTCTTGTATTCGGGTCAGGGGAGTCAGTATCCGGGTATGGGGGCGGATCATTATCGTAGGTATCGGGTGTTTCGTGAGGTTGTCGATGAGGTGTGTGGTCTGTTCGACGGTTATCTTCCGGTGTCGTTGCGGTCGATTCTGTTCGACGAGGGGACGCTGATCCACAGGACGGTCTATACGCAGCCGGCGCTGTTCGTTTTGCAGACGGCGCTCGCTCGTCTCCTTGCGTCTCAGGGCATCACTCCTGATCTGGTGGCCGGTCATTCGATCGGCGAGGTCAGCGCGGCGCATGCCGCCGGTATCCTCACGCAGCCCGACGCGGTGAGGCTGGTCGCGGCGCGGGCGGCGCTGATGGACGCCGTCACGACACCCGGTTCGATGGCCGCCTTCACCCTCCCGGCTCCGCTCGACACCACCGCACTGCCGCACCTCCCGGCTGACATTCCCCAGCTGCGTGAGTTCGCCGAGGACCACGGCCTCGACCTGACCGGCCTCGACGTCGCAGCGGTCAACACTCCCACCCACCTCGTCCTGGCAGGGAACCCCGACACCCTCGCCACCCTGACCGACCACTGGACCCGGCACGGCCGCCGAGCCCGACCCCTGACGGTCAGTCATGCTTTTCACAGTCGGCATACCGAGCCGGTCCTCGTGGATTTCCGTCGGACCGTGGAGAGTGTGACCTTCGGTGCGCCGCGTGTTCCGCTGGTCTCCACGACCGGGACTGGTCATCCGACCCCCGAGCAGTTCCAGGACCCCGGCCACTGGGTCCGGCACATCCGTGAGCCGGTCTACTTCTCCCAGACCCTCGCTCATCTGGACGCCGGTCACCAGGTCACGACCTATCTGGAGATCGGGCCCGACACGACCCTGACCGCGCTCACCCGCCACCACCACCCGCACGCGACCGCGCTACACACCCTGCACCCCGCGCACGACCCCGACCGCACCCACACCACCCTTCTGCACACCCTGCACACCGTCGGCCACAGCCCCACCTGGAAAACCCCCACCACCACCCCGAACAACGACCAGGACAGCCCGAACAGCCAGCCAGAAAACAGCACCCACAACACCGACCAGAACGCCGACCAGAACGGCACCCGCAGAAACCCCGCACACCCCGACGCCCTGCCCACCTACCCCTTCCAACACCACCGCCACTGGCTCACCAGCCCACCCCGGCCAGCCATTCACACCACCACACACCCGCTCCTGACCACCCTCACCCACACGCCCACCGGCGGCCTCATCCTCACCGGCACCCTCAACCCCACACAGCAGACCTGGCTCACCCACCACACCATCCAGAACACCCCCCTCCTCCCCGCCACCGCATACCTCGACATGCTCCTGCACACCGCCAACCACCTCACCACCGAAAACGAACACCTCACCATCCACGAAATCACCCTCGAAACCCCCCTCACCATCCCGACGAACCACACCACCACCATCCACCTGACCACCGAACCCACCCCCACCCCCACCCCCGGCCACCACACCGCCACCATCCACACCCACACCCCCGACCACCACTGGACCCAACACGCCACCGCCCACCTCACCACCACACCCACCACC
>NZ_JADWYX010000141.1 GCF_016786355.1 Frankia sp. AgB1.9 | reverse complement strand
CCCCCGGGGCATCATTCGGGGGGGGGGGCGCGGGGGACCGCCCCCCCCCCCCCCCAAACCCCCCCCCCCCCACCCGCCCCCCCCCGCCGCCGCCCGCCCCCCCCCCGGGGGGCGGGCCGCCGCGGTGCAGCAGCTCGCCGGCCGACCCGTGGGTGCCGGCGGCGAACAGCAGTACGCCGAAGATCATGACGTAGTGGGCGAACGAGTAGCCGGTAATCGCCCACACCGGCCGCTGTCGTGGCGAGGCCGCGGCCATCGCGTCGACCGCGCGGTCGTCGTCCCCGCCGAAGTAGAGCCACCACATCGCGGTCGGTACGAGCAGCCCGACGAGCGCGCCGACCACGAGGTGGCCGGCGACAGGCTCCGACTCGCTGGCCAGGGCGACCCCGATCAGCGACTCGCCGAGCACGATGAGGATGACCAGGCCGTGCCGCTCGCCGAAATGCGTGGCGTTGATCTCGAAGTTCGCACCCAGTCCGATGAAGAACGGGGAGACCCCCTGGACGAGCCCGGCGGCCAGCCACGGCCAGACCCTGGCGTCCGAGGGAAGAGCGGCGGAGCCGAGGACGAGCCCGGCCGCGACCAGGTTCGGCGGTAGGAACCGGGCCGCCTGACGGATCGCCGCCCGTCCTCGAAAGAGCAGGAAACCGGCCGCGTGGACGAGCACGACCGCCAGGTAGGCGAGACCGAAGGTCAGCGTGCCTCCTGCCGCGGCGCCCGGCTCCAGGGCCGTCGGAACAGCCAGCGCGACGACGAAGAACGCGGCCATGCCGAGCAGCACCACCGCGCGGCGGACCGGGGTGTCGGGATCGTGGGTGTTGGTCAGCCAGGCGAACGCCGCGTACATCCAGAAGACGATCCAGAGCTCGACCGCGGCCCGGCCGACGCCGCCCGCGTCCGGCGAGCGCACGATCACCTGGGTCACCTGGGTGATCGTGAAGACGAAGACAAGGTCGAAGAACAGCTCGATCGTCGAGACCCGAGCCGGCGGTTCGCCCTCCACCGGGTCCCGTGCTGCGAAGGTCACCCGGTCAGCGTGCCCGACGCCAGCCGTTGCGCTCACAGGAGTACCCGTCGTTCGGCGCCCTGGACCCGGCGGTAACCCCGATCACCGTGACGGGATGGTCACGGGGCGCTCAATGGCACGTTTAGTGCCTTTAGCTGATGGAAAAAGCGCATATGCCGGCTTGAGCGGTTAGGGTCCGAAGTCCCGACGTTTGTGGGCACTGAGGCCAACGCGGCTGGGACCGTTTGGCTAGTGGGGGTCGCATCGTGACTAGAGGACTGACCGCGCCGCGCCGTTGGCGGACCATGGCTCTGCTGGCGGTCGCCGTCGGCGCGGTGGTAGGCGTCCCGGCGCTGGCGTCGCCAGCCGCCGCGGCTCCGGCCGCCGCCACGACCGCGACCGGAACGGTCACGCTGGTCCACGGCCTGCCCGGCGTCGTCGCCGACGTGACGGTCGACGGCAAAGAGGTCATCAAGAGCTTCGCGCCGGAGCGGATCACCGACCCGCTCAGCCTGCCCGCCGGGGTTCACCAGTTCGCGGTCCGTCCGACCGGCGCCGCGCCCACGTCCGCGCCGGCGGTGTCGGGCTCGTTCGCGATCGCCGCGGGCTCGCGGCTGTCGGTGGCGGTCGGCCTCGACGCGGCCGGCCAGCCGATGGCGCACGTCTATGACGACGCCGCCAGTGGCCTGGCAGCCGGCGCGGCCGGGGTGATCGTGCGCAACGTCGCCGACGTCGCCGACGCCCGGGCCAGCCTTGACGGCGCCCCGCTGGGTGGCACGGCCGGAGCCGGGTCGGTGGTCAACAGCTCCCAGCGGGCGACGGTCGCCACGACCGGTTCGCACACGGTGACGGTCACCGACACGGCGGGCACGACGACGCTGGTCAAGGCGCAGACCGTCCCGGTGCGCCCGAGCACCGCCAGCGTGCTTTACCTCATCGGTCGCCCCGGCTCCTACACCTGGCTGGCCGACCAGGTCGCGACCGTCACGCCCGACCGGGTCAACACCGGAACCAGCGGGCTGGTCGCGGACCACTCCACGCCGCCGGCGGTCGTCCCGGCGCTGATCGGCTTCGCCGTCGTAGCCGCGGCCGGCCTGGTCGGCTGGCGGCGTCGGCGCGTCTGGCTCGCACGGCGTGGCCAGCCCGGGACGACGTGATCCACTGGCTTCGGCACCCCGGGAGCCGGCTGGTCCGGACCCGGCGCCGCAGGCTGCTGCGCCGCTCGATCGCCGGTGTCGCGTTCGGCGCCGCGATCCTCGGCGGCGGCGGGCTGCTGTGGTGGCGTTCGACGGCCCCGCCACCCGACAGCGGAACGCTCGCCGCCTCCGCCGAGGGCCCGGGCGAGGCGACGGGTACGTCGGCCTCGACTCGGCCGAGCGCGGCCCCGGCGGGGGCGGCGCCGGATGACCTGCTGACCAGCCGGCCCGGCCGGCTCGCCGATCTCGACTCCGGCGCGATCCGCCCGCCGATCCACCTCAGCGAGTCCACGACTGGCATCGACGCGGCCGTCGTGCCGGCCGGCGTCGACCCGACGACCCGCGCGCTGGAGGTGCCGGCCAACGCCACCACAGTCGTCTGGTGGGCCGCCGGTGCCGAGCCGGGCGCCGCCCGCGGCACCGTCGTCCTCGCCGCCCACGTCGACTACGACGGGCGGGAGGGGGTCTTCTTCCGCCTCGATCTGATCAGGATCGGCGACGTCGTGACCGTGACCGACGACGCCGGCAACGCCCATCGCTACCGGGTCGTGACCCGCCGCCATGTCGCCAAGGCGGCGCTGGCCGACACCGACGTCTTCCGGGCCGACGGGGCGAACCGGCTTGCGCTCATCACCTGCGGCGGCGGGTTCGACACCGCCACCCACAGCTACCTGGACAACCTCATCGTCCTCGCCGAACCGATCTGATCCGCGCGAGCGCCCGGCCGCCGTCCTGCCCCCGCCTCCCGCCGGCCGCGACTGAAGGGTGAGTCATATGCCCGGTCCCGTCAGGCCCGATCCTGCGGCGAGCGGCCCGCTCCCGTCGCCGGCCGCCCGGCGACCCGCGTCGGCCGGCTGCCCCTGCGAGGCGTGCGCCCCCCCGGCGCCGCCCCCCCCCCCCCCCGCCCCCCGGGGGGGGGGGCCCCCCCGGGGGGGGCGGCCCCGCGGGGCCCGCCCCCCGCCGCCGCGGCAGCCGCCAAGGCACAGGCCAAGGCAGCGAAGGGCGCCAAGGCGCCCGCCGTGGCCAAGGCGTCGCCCGTAACCAGGGCCCCGTTCGAGGCCGCGGTGCCCGTGACGAAGTCGCCGCCGGCCGCGGCCACCTCGGCGCCGGCGCCGGCCACTGCGCCTCCGGCGGCGCACTCGAAGCCGTTGGTGCCGTCCGAGCCAGTGGTGCCGCCTAAGCCAGTAGTGCCGGCCAGGCCGGTGGTTCCGCCTCGGCCGGTGGTGCCGGCCAGGTACGCGGCGCCGCCCCGGCCGGCGAAGGCCTCGAAGCCGCCGAAGGCTCACCGCGTCCCGAAAGCTGCCAAACCGCCGAAGGCCGGCAGGTCGCCCAAGATCTCGAAGGGCCTGCCGGCCGCCGACACTCCCGTGTCCACCGGCGGCACGGCCACGCCCGCGGCGGGCGGTCGCCGCAGGTCGCGTTCTCACCGGTCGTCCTTGGGGATGCCGCGGCTGAGCTGGCCGGACCGCGGCCGCGAGATCGGGCTGGTGGCCGCGGTGGTCGTCCTGCTGCTGGTGACCGCCGTCGGAGTCGTGCTCACGCTCGGTGGTCATGGCGACAAGGCGGGCTCAGGGCATCGGGACCTGGCAGGTTCGACCCCCGCCGCGGCCCGTCAGCCGGTCGCAGCCGTTCCAACCGTGGAGGCCACCCGGTTCGGCCAGCCGGTTGGCGTCAGCCAGGATGGCCAGCTGGCCGGCACGATCGAGGTCGACAACCCGGCCCCCGCCGCGCAGGTCGCCGGCGTGCCGGCCACCAGCGGCTCGTTCCTGACCTTCCGGGTCACGGTGCGCGCCGCGCGCGACGGTCTCGTCTACAACCCGCTCTATTTCAGCGTCGTCGGTCCGAACGGAGCCCGCTACGAGCCCATCGTCGCCGGGGGCCAGGAACCGGCGCTCGACACCGGCGTGCTCGCGGCCCAAGCAGAGGTCAGCGGCTACGTGACCATCGAGGCGCCGACGCGGGGGACGCTCGTCTACGCCGCCGGCCCGTCCGGTCGGACCACCAGCTGGCCCTATGCAGGGAGCTGACCCGGTAGACGCCGTGGCCGTCGCCGTCGCCGTCGATCTCATCGGCACCAGGGAGATCGCCGTTTCGGCCCTCCAGTGGTCGCGATCCGGGTCGGGAGGCAGCCACCAGAGGGCCGAAGCGGCGATCAAGCCATCGAGGGCGTGCTGGTGGGGGATCGACATCGGCCGGCACTGAGCTCCGGCCGGACCGTGTGGGCTCTGACTTCGACGGTGTTCTCACCGCGTGGGTGCGGTAGATCTGCGGGCTAAAGCTCGGCGACCTAGGGTCCGGAGTATGTGTGACGATGACGCCTCGGGTTTGCGCGCGGCCTTTCCGCGGCCGGTCGCCGGTACGGCGCTCGACCCGGTGTCGTTGGTTCCGGTGGACGAGGTAGTCGTCACGACGCTCGTCGACAACACCTTCGACGCGTTGCTGGCGAGCAATGACCGGGTGAGGCGGGCGCCGATCGGCGCCGGGCTGGTCGAGGCGCCCCAGTTCGAGGACGGTCTGACGACGGTCGGCCTGCGGGCCGAACACGGGTTTTCCGCGTTGGTCCAGGTCAGGCGCGGTGACGCGGTCACCACCCTGCTGTTCGATACCGGTGTTTCGCCGGACGGGATGGTGAGCAACGCCGAGCGCCTCGGAATCGATCTCGGGGACATACAGGGCGTCGTGCTCAGCCATGGCCATTTCGATCACGCGGGGGGCCTTGCTGGTCTGGCGGGCCGTCGAGGGGTCCGCGGCCTGCCAATGACCGTGCACCCGCTGGTCTGGACCCGCCGACGGCTGGCACCCCCCGGTCTCGACCCCTCACTGCTACCGACGCTGAGCAGGCGGGCGCTGGAGTCGGAAGGCTTTCAGGTGATCGAGCGGCGGTCTCCGTCGCTGCTGGTCGACGGCAGCGTACTGATCACCGGCGAGATCGACCGCACGACCGATTTCGAGCGCGGAATGCCACGCGCGCACGAGGCCTGGGACGGCGCCGGCTGGCGTCATGACCCGCTCGTTCTCGATGATCAGGCGCTCGTCGTGCATGTCAGAGGCAGAGGACTCGTGGTGTTGACCGGATGTGGGCACGCGGGCGTGGTCAACATCGCGCGACATGCGCTGCGGCTGACCGGCGTCGAGCGGTTGCATGCGCTGATCGGCGGCCTGCACCTGAGCGGGACCGCCTTCGAACCGGTCATCGCGCCGACGGTCAGCGCGCTGACCGAAATGGCTCCCGACCTCGTTGTCAGCGGGCACTGCAGCGGCTGGCGCGCCCAGCAGGCGCTGGCCACGGCGCTCCCCGAGGCCTGGGTCCCGAGTAGCTCCGGCACCTCATTCCGACTCGCGGCCTGAACGTCGACCCAGGACCACCAGGGAAGTCGCGCGCAATGGCCCCCTGGAAGGACCGCGTCCGCGAGAGTGTTCACTCGTGGCGCGCCGAGGTGCACCCCGGATGCGGCGATTCTGGGTGAAACGGCCGGACCAGGAACGTCTCGAGACCGCCGTCCGGCGGCGAGACCGTGAAGCTGCAGCTCCGAGGTCCAGAGTGTGGTCGCGCGGACATTCGGCGCCGAGTGGGGCACAATGAGGACCGCCATGTCGCGAAGGCGCCTGTAACGGGGCTCCGGTGTCGTGTCGTACCGAGTTGCCGCCCAGTGCCGTGGTGACACGCGTAGCATTGTCGACTCCCTGGCGCAGAGGCCTTGAGCGGCTTCGACGAGCACAAATTGTTACTTTCGGTACGGGGACTGGGTGGCACCGATCATGGTTTCCTGGGTATCTGGTGGAGGCACGCGTCAACCTGGTCGTCTAAGTCACCCGCGCGGCCACGAGGACGGCCGGTGACGCCGATCAGGCCAAATCGTCAAGATTTGTACAGAGGCGCCCCTGCGGGGTTCGCGCCCGCTACCGTCCCGCTGACCGCGGCGGAACGGCGCGAGTTTCTGGACGAGCTGGCCGCTGTTTTCACCGACCAGGATGACGCCAGCCTCGTGTTGGGCCGGCTCGATTTTCCAGCCGCGAGACGTCCCACGTGGACGACAGGGATCCGATTCTGGACGGCCATCACGGAGGAGCTGGACAAGGGCATCATGCACGAGCCCTACGACCGGTTACTTCGGGAGGCGCTCGACTTCTATCCGACGAACTCGGTGTTCGGCCGCCTGGCCGCTGGCCGGTGGGACAGCCCGGACCGGGCCGAAGTCTCCCCAGAGCCCCCGTCGGAGCAACAGCGCCCGGGGCCCAAGCCGACGGCGTCAGAACTGCGTGGCCGCCTGCGGGCCTACCGAGCCAAGGCGTCGCGGCTTGGTTTCGCCGAGGACGACACGCTGCTGTCCCTTTACGCCACGGCGAACGCCGCACTCACCTCCCGCCCCGTCAACCGCCGCCGAGCGGAGGCGGCGGTCCACGCCTACGAGCGGGCCGTGCATGCCCGTGATGACGGCGGCTCCGGGGCGCGGGAGGGGACGGACCGTTGAACGCGTCCACGGATGTCCCGTGTGAGCGGGTGTGGGAGGACGGACCGTGCAAGGGTGTGATCAACAGCAGAGTGCGCTGTTCCGTGTGCGGACATCCACCACCCGCGCGTGGTCCGGCGCGGTTGGAGCGGGTGCCGGCACCGAGGCGCGAGCCGCCCTATTCGGGCGGGACGTCCAGGGCGGGGACGTCCACATCAGGCAGCACCTCTGGAGGCTCCCGGAGCAGCCAAGGACTGTTCGACCTCCCCAGGCTTCCCGTGGGTCTGTTGCTGACGGGGGCGCCCGCCGTGCTGCCGGAGTCGGAGCTGTTGCCGAGCCGGCACCGATGCGGCAACTGCACGACGGAACTGACGCGAGGGAAGAACGACCAGCTGGTCAGCCCGGAGGGGCGCTGCGACGCCTGCGGACATCCGTACTCGTTCACCGTCAAGCTGCGGGAGGGCGACGTCGTCGGTGCGAACCGATACGAGGTGCTCGGCCCGGTTGCGCGGGGCGGCCAGGGGCTGATCTACGCCGCGATCGACCGGAACCTCGCGATCGACCGGTCCGACGACCGGCCCGACGATGACCGGCCCGACGATGACCGGCCCGGGAATGACCCGTCCGACGACGGCCCAATCAGGTCCTGGGTGGCGTTGAAAGGCCTGCTGGATTCGGAGAACAGAGCAGCTGACGAGGCGCATCGGCAGGAGCTCAGGTTCCTGACCTCCGTCAGCCATCCCAACCTTGTCAAGGTCAGGGACTTCGTCGAACGCGACGGCGCCCACTACATCGTCATGGACTACGTCCGGGGAGTCTCGCTCGGCGCACTCGTCGGACCGGGTGACAGATCGCCGCTGCGGCCCGCGGACGCTGTCCGCTACCTGCTGAGGCTGCTGTCCGCGATCGGCTATCTGCATCGGCGCGGGCTGATTTACTGCGACCTGAAACCCGAGAACGTGATGGTGACCTCCGAGGACCTCACCCTGATCGACCTGGGTGGTGTTCGCAGAGCGGACGACGGCGTATCACCGTTCTTCAGCACCGCGGGGTTCCGTGCTCCCGAGCTCGAAAAGAACCAGCACGGTGGCACGATTCGCTCCCGACCACCCTCCATCGCCTCGGACCTGTACGCGGCGGCGCGCACGCTGGCCGTACTCGTACTGGGACGCTTCCCGCGAATGACGTCGGATTACCGGCATTCCCTCCCTCCGTCGGACAGGTTTCCCGTGCTGGCGGAGTACGACTCGCTGCGCCGGGTCATGGTAAAGGGAATGGCCCCCGACCCCGAGGACCGGTTCGGTGACGCCGAGGAGATGGCCGACGAGCTGGTGGGGGTGCTGCGGGAGATCGTCGCTCGTGAGCAAGGGGAACGGATCTCCGCGGTCAGCCGCTGGTTCGACGACGTCACGCATCCCACGGGGGAGGGCGCCGACGGCCGGCCGGTCGTTCCGGCGTGGTCGGCGCTGCCCGCGATTCGGGTGGACCGTGATGACCCGAACCGTTCCCTCCTGGCGGTCGTGCCCGTCCGGGAGGAGCCCGCTCGGGCCGTCCAGCAGCTTGAGGAGTTGTCGGCGGCGTCGCCGGCGGCCCTGGAGGTACGGCTGTTGCTGGTCCGGGCCCGGATCGAGGCCCACGAGCCGACCGGAGCCCGGCGAAAGGTGACAACGGCCTCCGGCGAACCGGGCGAGGCGGAGCAGGACGGGCTGGCCAGGGCCCGAGAGGACCTGGCCGAGCTGGCGACCATACATCCCCGGGATTGGCGGGTCCGCTGGTATCAGGGGCTCGTCGAGCTGTCGGCCGGGCGGCCGGACCGGGCCGTGCTCGCCTTCGACGAGGTCTACAGCCAGGTGCCGGGTGAGCTCTTTCCCCGGCTGGCGTTGGCGATGGCCGCCGAGGCAGCCGGGGATGTCGACCGGGCCGGGAAGCTGTTCGACGTCGTGTCCAGCGTCGACAGCCAGATCACCAGCGCCGCCTTCGGGCTGGGTCGGTGTCGTCCCGACCCGGCCGCCCGCGTCTCGGCGTACGAGCGGGTTCCCCGCTCGTCCCGCGCGTTCGTGCCGGCGCAGACGAGGACCATCGAGCTGCTGACGCGGGCGGACGCCGACGAGCCACCCGAGCCCGAGACGCTCGACCGCGCCGCGGGGTTCCTGCGCAGGATCGAGGACGACCTGCGGCCCGAACAGAACTGCCGGCTGCGGCTCGCCATCCTGCGCGCCGCGCTGCGGCTGGTCCGTTCCGGCACGGCTCCCGCCGGGATGACGGTGCTTGGGTGCGCCCTGACCGAGCGGGACCTGGGGTTCAGGCAGGAACAGACGCTGCGCGAACTGGCCGCCCGGACACCGGACCGCGGCGAGCGGATCCGCCTCGTCGACGAGGCCAACAAGGTTCGGCCGTGGACCTGGCTGTGATCGACCCGCGACCCGCCGCCGACCTGAGCGGACCACATGCGCTGGAGACGAGGCTATGGTGATCGAATTCGCCGTTCGGGTTGACCAGACCCTGTACGTGCCGCAAGACGAAACCAAGACCGACGCGCTCGTGACGGTGACGACCAGCTCCAACGGTGCCGGCGGGCCCGGCCCCGGGGCGTTCGCCGAGGTGATAATCGTCGACTGCTCGGGGTCCATGGCGTTTCCCAGGACGAAGATCGCCGCGGCTCGACAGGCCGCCGGCGCCGCGGTGGACGCCCTGCAGGAGGGCGCCCACTTCGCGGTGATCGCGGGTACCGCGCTGGCGCGGTTCGTCTACCCCCGGGAGGGTATGGCCGTCGCCTCGAGCGACACCCGGGGTCAGGCGAAGGCGGCGATATCCCGACTGAGCGCCGACGGCGGCACGGCAATGGGTAACTGGTTGCGCCTCGCGGACTCCCTGCTCGCGCGGCGACCGGAGGCCATCCGGCACACGATCATGCTTACCGACGGGAAGAACGAGAGTGAGACGGCGCAGCAGTTCGCCGAGGCGGTCGCGGCATGTGAAGGGCATTTCCAGTGTGACTGCCGCGGCATCGGTGAGGGCTGGGTGGCCGCCGACCTTCGCTTGATCGCGAGCAGACTGCTCGGGACGGCGTCCCCGATCGTCGATCCCGCCGGCCTTGTCGACGACTTTCGCACGGCGGTCCGCCGCGCGATGGGCCGGGCGGTCAACGAGGTGTCACTGCGGGTCTGGACTCCACGGGGCGCCCGCGTAGACCTTCTCAAGCAGACGGCGCCGACCATCGAGGACCTGACGGACCGGGGGGTGCGGGTCGACGCGCTGACCGTCGACTACCCGACCGGGGCCTGGGGTCTGGAGGCACGCGACTACTACGTCGTCATCGACGGCCTGCGCCCCATCGTCGCCGACACGCCCAGCTCCGCGGGTTATGTCGCGGTGATGGCGGGAGGCGTCGAGCTGTCCGCTGCCGAGGTGGAGGTGCAGTGGACCGAGGACGCCAACCTGTTCACCGAGATCAGCGAGCGGGTGGCTGAGAGCACCGGCCAGATCGAGCTGGCTCGGGCCATTCAGGAGGGCATCGCCGCGCTGCGCGCCGACGATATCCCGACGGCCGAGGCCCGGTTGGGGCTGGCCGTCTCCCTCGCGTACCAGAGCGGGAACGAGCGGAAGCTGAGCGAACTGGGCCGGCTGGTGGAGATTCCGGATTCGGCGCTCGGCGCGGTGCGTGTCCGGTCCGATGTGACGGACCACGACATGGAGGTCAGCGAAGTTCTGTCCGTGCACAGCCGAGAAGTGGGTTCGACGGCCCAGGAGCGCCACGCGTGACGGGGCGAACCGCCATCGACGTCGATGGTGTGACCGATGGCGATGAGCCGTGACGGTCGAGCTCGACACTCACCCGCCGGCCTCGCCGCCGTCCGTTCCCGCGGTCCGGCTCCGCCGTTTCCGCTCTCCACTCTGGATTCGCGGCTTCCGCTCCGCGGCCGGGACGACTCCGGGCCGGCTGCGTGCCCTGCTCGCGGCGATGCTCCTGGCCATCCTCGTCGTCTGTCTGACCGGTGCCGAGGCCGTCGCGGATCTTCGAAACACGACGGTGACGGCCGCCGACCGGACCTCGCCGACGGTGATCGACGCAGCCCTGGTCCGCGTCCTGCTCGCCGACGCCGACCGGGTCGCGGTGCAGGGCCTGCTTCCGACCGCGGGTGGGCAGCGGACGACCAACGGACCGGGCGGGGCCTACCAGGATGACATCAAGTCGGTGGAGCAGGCGCTCGAACGGGCGCGCACCACGGGTCTGACCGGCCTGCCCATGGTCCAGACGGTCAACGACCAGATGGTCCTCTACGTGGGCGATGTCGCCCAGGCCCAGGCCTACGCTGCCGTCCTGGCCGCATCGGCCGGGTCGGATTCCTCGCCCGGGTCGGATTCCTCGAAGACGGTGGATCTCAGCGTCGTGTACCTGTCGTACGCGGCGGAACAGCTGCGTACGTCGAACGGTGCCCTCGCCACGGTCGAGAAGTTCCGGCTGGAGAACCGAAGCCGACTACCGAACCGGGGTTGGGGTCCCTGGCCGTTGCTGGTTGTCCAGCTGACCCTGGGGACGGTGCTGCTCGGCCTGGTGGTCGGCGCCCAGCTGTTCCTGCGCCGCCGTTTCCACCGTCGCGTGAGCCTCGAACTGGCGGGTATCGCCGCGATCGTCGTGCTGATCTGTGGATGGACGACGGCTCAGAGCGTCTCGACCAGCCGCGCACTCGACGAAGGCGTACGGGAAACCGACCGGGTCACCTGCCTGTCTCAGGCCCGGGCCCTGGCCGCTCTCGCGGACCGCGACTACAGGTACGGCGCCCACCCGACCCTTGTGGCCAGCACGGCGCGACCGCCTCAGGAGGGCGCCTGTGCCACCGCTACCCCGAATTACCAGGAACACCCCACTGCCGCGCAGGCAGCCCGTTTCCTTGACGGTCAGGACAGCGCCGAGGTCTCGCGGGAACTCCGCACGTTCCTGTCCGCTCCGCCTGCGGCGAATGACCACGACTCGGCATACCTGCGCGTCGACAGATCGCTCCGCCAGCTCCAGGAGAACCACCTGCCACAACTGACGCGGGCCTGGGATGACGCGCTGCCCTCCCGCGGCCTCGAATGGATACTGATCGCCTGCTCGGTGGGGGCCGCCGGGCTGACCCTGGTGGCGTTCGTGCCGCGGCTGCGCGAGTACAGGAAGAGCTCATGACGGCGGCCAGGTCGTTCCTCGCCGGGCTGTGCGCCCTCGCGGTGGTTCTCGGGTCGACCAGCTGCGCGGGTGGCTCCCCGTCGCGCACTGTCTCCGTTCTCGGCACCTGGGTCGGCGACGAGGGGAACCTGTTCGTCGACGAGGTCCTGAAACCCTTCGAGAAATCCACCGGGATCGATGTCCAGTACGAGGGGACCAGAGACTTCTCCGCCGTGCTGGAGAGCCGGGTCCGCGACGGCGACCCGCCCGATCTCGCGCTGCTCGCCAGCCCGGGCCAGTTGCAGCAGTACGCCCAGGACGGCCAGCTCGTGCCGCTCGACGGGAAGACCAGCGGAATCCAGCTGGACCGGATCCGCGCGGAATACACGCCGGCCTGGCTGCACAGCGGTCTGGCCACGGACGCTGGCGGCATACAAAGACAGTTCGGGGTAGTGGTTCGAGGCAAGCGCAAGAACGTGATCTGGTACTCCCAGGCAGCCTGGGGGAGAGCGAGGCTGGCCCAGCCGCGCACCTGGGAGGACCTGGTCAAAGTGACGGGAGACATCACCTCGAGCGCGCCCCTGGCCAGTAGCGGGTCAGCCTGGTGCGCCGGGCTTCGGGACAGTTCGTCCTCAGGCTGGCCAGGTACGGACTGGATCGAGGACATTATTCTCCGCGATGCGGGCGCCGATACCTACCGAAGCTGGTACCAGGGCACGTTGCCCTGGACGAGCCCGCAGGTGCAGAACGCCTGGCTCGCCTGGAAGCGGATCATCGAGGTCAGCCCGGCTCCGCAGACCACGACCGGAATGCTCCTCGACGGGATCCAGTACGGCGAGGAGGAAATGTTCCATAACCCGCCGGCATGCTATCTCCGCCGCATCGGTTACCTGCAGACCAGCGATTACCAGCGACACGCCGCCGACTTCGGGTATTTCGACCTCCCTCCGGCCGGTGGCGGACCCCAGAACATCGAGATCGCCGGCGACCTGCTCACGATGTTCCGGCAGTCCGACCAGGCCGCGGACCTGGTGAACTATCTGACGTCGGTCGAGGCGCAGGACGTCTGGGTGAAGCCTGGCGGCGCGATCTCCCCCAACAAGAGGGTGACCGCCTACCCGGATGAGACCACGAACAGCCTGGCCCAGTCCGTCAACGACGCGAACCTGGGAAACGTCGTCTTCGACGCGTCCGACGCCATGCCGCTGACGATGCGTAACGCCTTCTACCAGGCCGTGCTCGAGTTCGTCGCGGAACCCGATCGCTTGCCCGCCATCCTGAAGAATCTCGACGTGGTCCGGTGCCAGGCCTATCCAGAAGCCGCGAGCCTCCATGGATGCCCATGACCTTCGCGGCGGGCCCAACGACGCTGCATCGAGCATCGCCCCCGTTCCATGATCGCCGTCCCGGCGTTCAGGTGGTCGTTGCCGGGTCTTACATCGAAGATTGATATAGTCAGGGCATGGGTCGATCATCGGCAGACACGCCGCTCGATGTTGATCGCCTGGCGACGGTGATCGAGGACTTCAACACGGTCTTCATCCGGCTTGCGTCGGTGCAGCGGTTGAACTTCTCGACGCTGTCGGTGCTCCACAGCCTCTCGCGCGGCGGGCCGATGCGGCTGACCGATCTCTTGGCGACCGAGCAGATCAAGCAGCCGGCCCTGACCAGCCTGATCGCGAAACTGCAGGCGGCCGGCCTGGTGTCCCGGCGGCCTGATCCGAGCGACGGCCGTGCGGCGCTGCTTTCGGTGACCTCGGCAGGCGAACTGGTTGTCCAGTCCCGGCACGCCGACCGAGTAGCGCGGCTAACGCGGTTGACCGACCGACTGGACGACCACGACCGGGCCGTGCTCGCCGACGCCCAAGAGGTGCTGTCTCGGCTGGTCGCCATCGCGCACGACGCACCGACTGAGCCGTCGAGCGGTTCCGACCGCGGGCGAGGAGAATGACGTGCCCCAATTGCCCCTGGAGCCAACCCCGATCCACGTGTCCGACGAGGTCCTCGATGACCTGCGTGTCCGTCTCACGCTGACCCGTCCGCCACTGGACGAGGGGAATGCCGACTGGTTCTACGGCGTCCCGGGAAGCTATCTGCGTGATCTTGTCGCCTACTGGCGGGACGGCTACGACTGGCGCAGGGCCGAGGCGGCCATCAACGCCTACGAGCATTACCAGGTGGACGTCTCCGGTGTCCCGGTGCACTTCCTGCGCAGGCCCGGCCGCGGCCCTCGTCCGATCCCGTTGATCCTCACCCACGGCTGGCCGTGGACGTTCTGGCACTGGTCGAAGGTGATCGACCCGCTCGCCGACCCGGCCGCGTTCGGCGCCGACCCCGCCGACGCGTTCGACGTTCTCGTGCCCTCCCTGCCCGGCTTCGGTTTCCCCGGCCCACTCACCGGCTTCCCCGACGTCAACTTCTGGAAGGTCGCCGACCTCTGGCACACCCTGATGACCCAGACCCTGGGTTACGAGAAGTACGCCGCCGGGGGCTGTGACATCGGCGGAATCGTCACCAGCCAGCTCGGCCACAAATACCCCGACGAGCTGTACGGCATCCACATCGGCTCCGGGCTGCCGCTCGACTTCTTCACCGGCCCCCGCGCCTGGGACCTCGCCCGTAACCGGCCCCTCACCGACGACCAGCCCGCCGACGTCCGTGCCCGGATCATCGAGATGGACCACCGCTCGGCGTCCCATCTCGCCGTGCACATGCTCGACGGCGCCACCCTCGCCCACGGGCTGAGCGACTCTCCCGCCGGACTGCTTGCGTGGCTGCTGGAACGCTGGAACGCCTGGAGCGACAACGGCGGCGACCTCGAGTCCGTCTTCACCAAGGACGACCTGCTCACCCACGCCACGATCTACTGGGCGAACAACTCCATCGCCACGTCGATGCGCTACTACGCCAACGCCAACCGCCACCCCTGGACCCCCGCCCACGACCGCACCCCGGTCGTCCAGGCCCCTGTCGGCCTCACCTTCGTCACCTACGAGAACCCACCCGGCATCCACACCGCCGCCGAGCGCGTCCAGGCGTTCACGACCGGCCCGCAGGCCGACTGGTTCAACCACGTCAACGTCAGTGCCCACGACCACGGCGGCCACTTCATCCCCTGGGAGAACCCCGACGCCTGGGTCGGCGACCTGCGCCGCACCTTCCGGGGGCTGCGTTAGTCCCGAACGGCGGCCTGCTTCGGGCGGCCTTGAGTTTCGCTGGAGCGCTGCCCGAGAGGAAAGTCGACCTGGATGCGGAGCCCACCACCGGCGGGCCGTGGGCGGGCCTGGATGGTGGCGTCGTGGGCCGTGGCGATGGCCTGGACGATGGACAGCCCAAGGCCGAGTCCGTCGCCGCTGGCGGTGGAGTCGGCGCCGAGCCGTTGGAAGGGCTGGAAGAGCCGGTCGACATCGTCGAGGCAGATGGCCGGCCCGGTGTTGGACACGGTGAGGAAGGCGTGCCGCGGCGTGGTGCCCGTCTCGATGTCGACGCGGCCGCCCGCGAGGTTGTGGTGCAGGGCGTTGTCGACGAGGTTGGTGACGAGACGTTCGGCGAGCCGAACGTCGCCGGCGGTGGGCGCGACGTCCAGCGCGGCTCGGACGTCGATCTGGAGCAGATCGGACTTGGGGCCGACGGTGGCCAGGACCGCCTCGGTGATGCCGGCCAGGTCGAGGGGCTCTCGATGGTCCAGGCCGCGCTCGCTGCGGGCGAGCACGAGCAGCGCGTCGATGAGCCTGTCCTGACGCTCGCCCTCGACCAGCACCTCCTGGCAGGTCGCTCGGACTGTGTCGAGGGTCGCGTCGGGGTCGGTGAGCGTCATCTGCAGCATCGCCCGGATGACGGTGAGCGGGGTGCGCAGCTCGTGGGAGGCGTTGGCGACGAAGCGCCGTTGGGCGTCGAATGCCGCGTCGAGCCGGCCGAGCAGCGCGTCGATGGTGTCCGCGAGCCTTCTGAGCTCGTCGTCCGGCCCGGGCACGGCGAGCCGCTCGTGCAGGTTGGTGGCGGAGATGGCCTGGGTGGCCTCGGTGATCCTGCGGAGTGGTCGCAGGACGCGTCCGGCCACGAGCCATCCGAGGGCGACGGAGGTCGCCGCCGCGACCGCGAGCGCGATCCCGGAGCGGATGAGCAGCTGGTGCATCTCGTGCGCGTGCTGGTCGGCCGCCAGCGCCTTGAGGTCCTCGGGGGTCAGCGCGAAGGGCGCCGCGGCGCGGCCCTGCCCCTCGGTCATGGCGGTCGACGGCGCGTCGCCGTGCCCGCCCGACTCCGCGACGCAGGCATTGAGGCCGTCTGGGCCGGTGTAACAGGTATCGCCGGGGACGTGCCACATCAGTGCGTAGGTGATGGCGAGCAGACCCGCACCGCTGAGCAGGAAGAGCGCCCCGTAGACCGCGGTGAGACGCAGGCGAAGGGTCCGCGGGCGTCGCCCCGGGCGGATCGGCAGGGCGTGTCCGCGGCGAAGACGGTCGAGCATGGTCAGATCCGGTAGCCGGCTTGAGCGACGGTCTGGATCACCGTGGGCTCACCGAGTTTGGCCCGCAGCCGACTGATAGTCGTCTTGACCGCGGTGCTGAACGGATCGGCGTGCTCATCCCAGACCCGTTCCAGGATGTCCTCGGCCGACACGGCGGCGCCCTGGGCGCGCAGCAGCAGCTCCAGGACGGCGAACTCCTTCGGGCTCAGAGCAAGCGGACGCCCCGCCCGCGTGGCCACCCGCCGAGAGGGATCGAGGCTCAGCTCGCCGTGCGTCAGGGTCGGTGGCAACGCGGGGCGGGACCGCCGACCGAGGGCTCGGATGCGGGCGAGCAGCTCGAAGAAGTCGAAGGGCTTGGGTAGGTAGTCGTCGGCGCCGAGGTCGAGGCCTTGAACGCGGTTGCCGATGGTGCCGGCGGCCGTGAGCATGAGCACTCGGCTTTCGCACCCGCCGGCGAAAAGCTCGCGGCAGACGTCGTCGCCGTGCAGCCCAGGAAGGTTGCGATCCAGCAGGATGACGTCGTAGCTCGTCCTCGTGGCACGGTCCAGCGCATCGCGCCCGTCATAGGCGAGATCGACAGCCATGCCCTCGCGGCGCAGCACCGTGGCGATCGTCGCGGCGAGCTTGGCGTGGTCCTCCACGACCAGCACCCTCATCGGACCTCCTGGACTGGTGCGGCACGAACGCCAACGGCACCAACGTCAACGGCACCGACGTCAGCATCGCCGCCAGGCGGTTGCGGTGCGGTTACAGCGTCACTGTGCCGCAACCGGCCCCTTCGTAGAACCGGATCGACCACTGATTCGGCGACCACGCAAGGGACGGAACATGCGTCAGCACGCGACGATCCTCACCAGCCCCTCGGAAAGACGTCGGCCCCGCCGGACCGGCCCGGCGGCGGCCGCGCTGATCGCGATGGCACTGCTCGCGGTGTCGTGCGGCGACAGCGGCAGCACGAGCCCGGGCGTCGCCAGCGCCGGATCGCGGACGGCCTCGCCTTCGGCCGGCGCGACGAAGGCGAGTGCGCTCGCCTACTCGCAGTGCATGCGCGCCCACGGACTCGCGGACTTCCCGGACCCGGGCAGCGACGGCGAGATCCAGCTCGACATCGGTCCAGGGAGCGACCTCGACCAGAAGAACCCGAAGTTCCAGGCTGCGGACGGCGCCTGCAAGTCGCTGCTGCCCGGCCACGGCGTGCCCCCGACCGGGGCCAAGGCCGCGAACCTCCAGTACGCGAAATGCATGCGCACGCACGGCATCTCCGACTTCCCCGACCCGGCCGCGGACGGGACCCTGCAGCTCCAGGCCCAGCCGGGCGGCGATCTCGACCCCAATGATCCGCGGTTCACAGCCGCGAACGAGGCGTGCCAGCAGTATCTGCTCGGAGGCGGCCAGGGCGGCGGCCTCAGCACCCACGGGGCGACGTCATGACCGCGCCGACGACCGACCCGGTCGGCGACGTGGTTGTCGCCCGGGCGAGCGCCGCTCCCGGCGACGGGCCGCGCCACCAGCGCCGACGCCGCCGAGGGCGGCGCATCGCGGTGGCTGCCGCACTGGTGGCCGCGGCCGCGTTCGTGGTGGACGGCACCCAGCCGCACGGTGTGAGCTTCGCGCACCCGCTGGGTCAGCACGAGCCGGCGCACGCGGCCGGCACCGGCAACGCCGTCCGGACGTCGACCGCGACCGTGACCCGTCGCGCGCTCGCGGCCCGCACGAGCCTGAACGGCACGCTGGCCTACGCCGGCGACTACACCGTCGGTGGGCAGGCCCATGGCACGGTCACCTGGCTGCCCAGTGTGGGGCAGACGATTCACCAGGGTGAGGTGCTCTACCGCGTCGACGGCGTACCGGTGGTCCTGCTGAACGGGTCGACGCCGGCCTATCGCGATCTGGCCGACGGAACGACCGGGCCGGACGTCGCCCAGCTCAACGGCGCTCTGGCCGCGCTGGGCTACGGACGGGCCGTGGGTCTGGATCCGTCCTCGGACCGGTTCGGCCGAGCGACGAAAGCAGCGGTCCAGAAGCTGCAGAAGGCACTGGGGGTCGAGCAGACCGGAAGGCTCGGCCTTGGGCAAGTGGTGTTCCTGCCGACCTCGGTCCGGGTCACCGCGCTGACCGCGACGCCGGGCGGACAGGCCGGCGAGCAGCTGTTCACGGGCACGTCGACCACCCGGCAGGTCACCGTCGATCTTGACGCCGCGCGCCAGTCCCAGCTCAGGACCGGTGATCAGGTGACGATCACGCTGCCCACCGGCCGAACCACCCCGGGGACGGTGATCTCGGTGGGCACGGTCGCCACAATCCCGGACAAGGGCTCAACCGCCGCGCCCACCGTCAAGGTGGCCATCAGTCCGACGGACGCCGCGGCGACCGGAACGCTGGACCAGGCGCCAGTCCAGGTCGCGGTCACCACGGACACCGTGCGGAACGCCCTGGTGGTACCCGTCACCGCTCTGCTCGCCCTCGCAGGCGGGGGCTACGCCGTCGAGGTCGTCGCCACCGACGGCACGCACAAGCTGCTACCGGTGACCCTCGGCCTGTTCGACGATGCCGAAGGGCTCGTCCAGGTCACCGGCGCAGGCCTGGCCGCCGGGCAGCACGTGGTGGTGCCCGCGTCATGAGCCAGCCAACAGCCGTCCAGGACACGAACGCCGCGGCAACCCGCACCCGCGTGCTGGAACTGCGTTCCGTCCTGAGGATCTACCCCAGCCAGCCACCGGTCACCGCCCTGCGCGGCATCGACCTGACCATTCACGCCGGCGAACTGATCGCGGTGGTCGGCCCGTCCGGATCGGGGAAGACCACCCTGCTGCACGTGATGGGCACCCTCGACCGGCCGACGTCAGGGACGGTGCGGATCACCGGCCTCGACGCCTCGGAAATGACCGACCGCGACCTGGCCGGACTGCGAGCGGCCCGGATCGGCTTCGTGTTCCAACAGTTCTTCCTCGCCGAACACGAAACCATCCTCGACAACGTCGCCGACGGGCTGCTCTACGCCGGCGTCGCCCACCGCGAACGCCGCGAGCAGGCCGCCGCCGCGCTCGCCGCGGTCCAGCTCGGCGACCGGCTGCTCGCTCGCCCCACCCAGCTTTCCGGGGGGCAGCGGCAACGGGTCGCCATCGCCAGAGCGCTCGTCGGCGAGCCGGCGATCCTGCTCGCCGACGAGCCGACCGGCAACCTCGACCATGCCACCGGGGAGGCGATCCTGGCCCTGCTCGACGAGCTCAACGCGCGCGGGACCACCATCGTCGTGATCACCCACGATCGCGACATCGCCGGCCGGATGCCGCGGCGCGTCGAGATGCTTGACGGCCGAATCGTCGCCGACACGGCGCGACCGGGCTGCCTGGACGAGAGGCGGCCGCGATGACCGCCGCGATGGCCGGACGGCTGCGGGCCGGCGACGTAGCCCGGGTGGCCAGCATCGGGCTGCGAACCCGAAAGGCGCGGGCGGCGCTGTCCGCGCTCGGCATCGCCATCGGGGTGGCCGCGATCGTCGCCGTCCTCGGGCTCTCGTCGTCCTCCCAGGCCGGGCTGCTGGCCGAGATCGACCGGCTCGGCACCAACCTGCTCACCGTGACCAATGGCGAGGACCTCCTCGGCAACACGACCGAGCTACCGAAGGCCGCCCCCGGGATGATCGGTCGCGTCGGGCCGGTCACCGCGGTCGAGGACACCGGCGCCACCAAGGCCCACGCCTACCGCAGCCCGTTCATTCCCGCCATCAACTCCAACGCGCTGTCCGTACAGGCGGCCAGCCTCGGGCTACCCGCCGCCGTGGGCACGGGCATCGCCCAAGGCGGCTATCTCAACGCCGCCACGGCCAACGAACCCGTCGCCGTGCTCGGCGCGACCGCGGCCAGCCGCCTGGGCATCGTTCGCGTCTACCCCGGTGAACGGATCTGGGTCGGCAACCAGTGGTTCTACGTCGTCGGCATCCTGCGCCCCGCCGTTCTCGCTCCGGAGATCGACGCCTCGGTGCTCGTCGGATTCCCCGCCGCCGGGAAATACCTCGGCCTCGACGGCCATCCGTCGACCATCTACGTGCGCTCGGCCACCGAGCAGGTCCCGGCGGTGCAGTCGGTGCTCGCGGCGACGGCGAACCCGGACAATCCCAGCCAGGTCAACGTCAGCCGGCCCTCTGACGCCCTGGTCGCCCGAGCCAAGGCCAAGAACGCGTTCAACGGCCTGTTTCTCGGGCTCGGCGCCGTCGCGCTGCTGGTCGGCGCCATCGGCGTCGCCAACATCATGGTCATCTCGGTGCTCGAACGCCGTTCCGAGATCGGGCTGCGCCGAGCCCTCGGCGCCACCCGTAGTCACATCCGCATCCAGTTCCTCTCGGAGGCGATGCTGCTCGCCCTCCTCGGCGGGGCCGTCGGGGTGGCGGCCGGCGCCACCGCCACCGCCGTCTACGCCACCAGCAAGGACTGGGCTGTCGTCATCCCCACGATCGCCTGGGCCGGTGGGCTCGCGTCCGCCGTCCTCATCGGCGCGGTCGCGGGCCTGCTCCCCGCGCTTCGCGCCGCCCGGATGTCACCCACCCAGGCGCTCTGGGCCGTCTGAGCCCTGATCCGGGGCGGTGGCGACGGCCGGAGGACGCGCGGCTGGCAGCGGGCTGGCGAGCAGGCGGTCGACCAGCGTGTTGATGTAGCTGGGGGAGAGCGCCCCGGTGCCGAACAGCACGCGGATGTACATCGGGGCGAGGATGTGGTCGACGATCTCGAGGCCGTTGGGCGGGTGTTCGCCCCGGTCGCGGGCGCGATCCAACATGTCCCGGAGCTGGCGTCCGCGCCCGGCGACGAAGGCGTCCCGGGCGGCCAGGCCGGCCTCTCCCGCCGATGACAGGGCGACGAGCAGGCGCAGTACGGCGAGCCCGTCGGGGCCGGTGACGTCGCGGGCGACGTTGGCGGCGTAGGTCCGCAGGTCCTGTTCCAGGCTGCCGGTGTCGGGGATGGGGGACGTGGTGGCCAGGCGGCCGGTCACCACGTCCGTGAGCAGGGATTCGAGCGTGCCCCAGCGGCGGTAGACGCTGGTGTCGGCCACTCCTGCGCGGGTGGCGATGTCTGCGACGGTGAAGTTTCCGTAGCCGCGCTCGGCGATCAGACCGGTCGTCGCCTGGTGCACCGCGGCGCGGACCCGGGCGCTGCGCCCGCCAGGCCTGCGGGTCGGCTCCTGTTCCGGCATCCGGCCACCGTAACGCAGCGGAAGTTTGCGTTTGTTTGATCGACCTCATACCGTCTAACGCAGTCATCCACTGCTTTAGGAGCGACGGTGCAGCCCCTGTTCTTCCCCGACAACCCCAGCCGCTGGGGCGAAGCCCTGCGCACTCTCCGCACGAGGACCGCGACATGACCACCGTGATCGACCAGATCGACCGCGCCCTCGACGTGACCGCGACCGTCGTCAAGGGCATCACCGGTGACCAGCTCACCGCCCCGACTCCGTGCCCGGGCTGGGATGTACGCACCGAGCTCAACCACCTGGTCGGCGGAATGCGCATCTTCGCCGCCGAGCTCACCGCGACCGACGCCGGCGGCGAGCACGAGGACGACTGGCTCGGGACCGACCACCACGCCGCCTTCGCCACCGCGGCGGCCCTCGACCGAGCGGCCTGGCAACGCCCCGACGCGCTCGACACGACCGTGCGGCTTGGGTTCGGCCCTACCCCCGGGCCGGTGGCCGCCCTCATCCACCTCACCGAGGTCCTCGCCCACGGCGCCGATCTCGCGGTCGCCACCGGCCAGGAGTCTCTTCTCGACGAGGACGCCTGCGCCGGCCTGCTCGCGATCATGACGGGCATGGACTTCGACGCCTTCCGCCGTCCCGGCATGTTCGGGCCCGCGGTCCCCGCCCCGCGGGACGCCCCAGCCCACAGACGGTTGCTCGCCTTCCTCGGCCGTACCCTTCCGCCGCGCTGACCCACGGATGGAGCGTGTGCCGGCCGGACTCACCCGGGAGCGCGTCGGGTTCTTCACCGACGCCGTGTTCGCCATCGCGATGACGCTGCTGGTCATCGAGATCCCTCGGCCTGAAAGCAGTTCCGAGTTCGGCGTGGGACACGGGGTCGACAGGGCCGCGGCCTCCCGCAACCCAATACCGCTAATTTAAGCGGCTCGGATGATGTTGATAACTGGCGGGTTCGGGTATGTTGTGCAGGTGTCCGTCCGT
>NZ_JADWYX010000140.1 GCF_016786355.1 Frankia sp. AgB1.9 | reverse complement strand
GGCGAGCGCGACCCGCTGCTGCTGGCCGCCGGACAGCGTCGCGGGCAGCGCGTGCAGGAGGTCGCCGAGACCGACGGCGTCGAGCACCTCGGCGGCGCGGGCCTTCGCGGCCCGCCGGCCGACCCCGGCCACCCGCAGGCCGAGCTCGACGTTCGCGGCGACGTTCAGGTGCGGCACCAGGTTGTAGGCCTGGAAGACGAAGCCGACCTTGCGCCGGCGCAGCAGGGCACGCCGGGCCGCCGAGAGGGTGGTCACCTCGTCGCCGCCGATCCGGATCGAGCCGGCGTCCGGGGTGTCCAGGCCGCCGACCAGGTGGAGCAGCGTCGACTTGCCACAGCCACTGGGGCCGACGACGGCGACCCACTCGCCCGGAGCGACGCTCAGAGATACCCCGCACAGCGCCGGCCTGGCCCGCTCGCCGCGGCCAAAGGACCTTTTCAGCGCAGTGATGACGAGAATCGGCTCGATCGTGGTCTTGGGGTCCGTCGTAGTCATGGATCAGGTCCTCCCGTACTGGGCGAGGCGGGCCTCGACGACGTCGAGCCAGCGCAGCTCGGCCTCCAGGTGCAGCACGGAGGCCTCGCGGAGCAGGTCGCCAATGCCGGCGACGCTGAAATGAGCGGCAGCCGCGGCCGCGGGGTCGGCCGGCTGGGGAATCAGGTCGTCCTCGGCGGGCGAGTCCTGGACGGGTGCGGCCTCGGCGAGCGCCCGCAGCGCCCGGAGGCAGCGGGACCGGTGCGCGGCGAGCGTGCGGGCGGCGCTGCCCGGCCCGGTCTTCGCCGGCTCACCGTCGTGGGCGGCGTGGGCGTCGTAGATCAGCCCGGCGACCAGCCGCTGCACGACGTCGCTCTTGCCGACCGGAAGATCGCTGGGCTCCTCCAGCCAGCCGCGCAGCGATTTGCGGCCGGTGTCGGTCAGCTCGTAGACCTTGCGGTCCGGGCCGCCGCTGCCCTCAGCGACGTGGTGCGTGACGGCGCCGTCCCGCTCCAGCCGGGTGAGGGTCACGTAGATCTGCCCGACGTTGATCGGCGGAGCGACGTCGCCGAACAGGTCGTCGTGTGCGCGCTTGAGCTCGTAGCCATGGGCCGGTCCTCGGTCCAACAGGGCGAGCATCAGGTACCTCACGGCGCCTTGCGGTTCGGGACGACGGGGCGAGCCGCCTGCCTAACGGTTAGGTAGATCTGCATAACGGTTATGTACATCCGTTAGCTAGTCCCGTCAACACCCCATCGCGGACCGCATCACCGCTCGCCTTGCGGTGGCTCTCGGCCGGTCGGCCGCCAGTCAAGATCATCAGTGGCTTGATCGCCGTTTCGGCCCTCGCGCGGTCGTGCTGGCGCGCGGAACACGACCACCGAAGGGCTGAAACGCCGATCAAGGGGCAGGCGCGGCGAGAGGTTCGGGCCGATCGGCCGCGGCGCGAGCTCCGTCGGCCTGGCGAGTACGGTGGGTGATGAATCCGTCGCGTGGTGCGGTTGGTGGGCCTTGACGGGCGAGATTGGTGGGGTGCGGGGCTACCCGTGCCGGATTTTTCCCCCGGGGGGGTTGACGGACGGGCAGGATCGGGTGGGTGCAGACACGGCCGGCATCTGACGATGACTGGCCTGGAATCTGGCCGATCTGGCACGCGCAGGTCGCGGCCGGTGAGCTGTACACCTGGCACCCCGACACCCAGGAGTCGGACGCCCGGGAACTGTGGATGCTGCCGAAGCCCGCCGTCGTCCTCGTGATGGAGGACGACGAGGGTGACGGGCGGATCGTCGCGACCGCGCAGATCACCCCGGCGCTGGCCGGGCTCGGTGACCACGTCGCGCAGCTGGTCTTCATGGCCCACCCGGACCGGACCGCCGAAGGAGCCGACCGGGCGATGGCCGAGGCGGCGATCGAGCACGCGACCGAGCTCGGCTACCGGGCCATGCAGTCCACCGCGGTGGTCGCCGGGAACACCCGGATGGTCGCGATCTGGCGCGTGCTCGCCTTCCGGGTGATCGGGACGCTGCCGTCAGCCTTCCGCCACCCCTGGAACGGCGACGTCGACCTGTACGTCATGCACCGTTTTCTCCCGTACAAGACGTACCGGCCCCGCCGGGACTAGGGCAACGGGGTCGAATCCCCGTCGGCGCCACCCGAGGCCAGGGGGACGTCGTCCTCAAGGTCCTCGGAGGCGAGGGCGGCCCAGTGCGGGTGCTCGGTCCTGGCCCACCAGTGGGGGACGTAACCGGTGCGCATGCCGGCACGGGCGACCGGGTCGCGGGAGGCCATCCAGAGGTGGCCGCAGACGGTGAAGAAGATGCCGAAGGCGAGGAGGTCGTGCACGAAGGAGGCCCCGGTGCGGTAGCGGTCCGGGATGTGGAGATCCTGGCCGAGGTACATCACCAAGCCGGTCCCGAGAAACACCAGGATCGATCCGGCGACGACGGCCGCGTACAGCTTCTGGCCCGCGTTGAACTTCCCGCCGATCGTGAGCAGGCCCTGGCCACGACGGTCTGCGCCGCGCCGCGCGGCTGACGGCAGGGCGCCCGACCTGGCCCAACTTGGCCCCGCCTGACGCGCCCGGCGCTCCTCGCTGAAGGGAAGCAGTCGGGCCCGCAGCCACGCGCCGTCGGGGGCGGTGAAGCGGTTGAGCTCGGTGGTGTCGCGGCGGAAGCCCCGGGTGAGCCAGCCGAGCAGCGCCGGAACCGGCAGCGCCAGGCCGCAGTACAGGTGAATCGACATGATCAGCGGGCGGCGGCCGAAGAGGAGCGCCAACGCCGGCAGATAGAGGATCGCGGCCGTCGCCAGGCAGACGCCGAACAACAACCCGGTCGTCCGGTGCACCCACCGGGTCGCGGGCCCGAAGCGGCGAATGTCGCCGCCGCGGGTCGCCGCGGGGTTTCGTAGGTACTCGCCGATGGACATCGGTCAGACCGGCTTGTCGCTGCGGCCGTTGGACTGGCCGATCCAGGCCTCGACGTCGTAGCCGCGCCGCTCCCACCAGCCGGGAGCGACCCGGTCGACGAGCTCGATCTCACCCAGCCATTTGATCGACTTGTAGCCGTACATCGGCGCCACATACAGCCGGACCGGACCACCATGGTCGTAGCTGACCGGGCCGTTCAGCATGCGAAGGGCAACCAGGACGTCCGGCCGGCGGGCCTCCTCCAGCGTCAGGCTCTCGTCGTAGAACCCGTCGAACGAACGGAACGTCACCGCCCGGGCCGTCGAACGAACACCGACCCGTTCGAGCAGATCGGCGAGCCTCACCCCGGACCAGTGCACGCCGCCGACCCGCCAGCCGGTCACGCACTGGAAGTCACGAGTGAGCTCTGTCTGCTTCATCGCCTCCAGGTCCGCGAGCGTCAGCGTCGCCGGCTCGTTCACCAGGCCGTGGACCTTGAGCTGATAGTTGGCCGCAGACAGGTGCGGCACCGACGAGGTGACCGTGTAGATCTGGAACCCGTCGCCGGGGATCAGGTTGGTCAGGCCGGTCGTGTCCCGGGCCCGCAGCGGAGCGACGGCCGTGTCCAGCGCCCGCTGGACGACGGAGCCGACGGCCACCCCGGCCGCGCCGAGTGCGGCCACCGCGAGCACCACCCGGCGCCCCACCGGCGAGCCTTCGACCACGTTCTCAGTGAACACCCGCCTTCAACACCGGCGAACCGACGCGGCACGGTTTTCTCCGGTTCTTAAGAACTGACCGCCTGACCAGCGCTGTCTCACGTCCCCCTGCTGCCCCACGCGCCCCGGGCGGCGTCACGCGCGGTCGAGCCGCCCGGGCCGGGCCGTCGAGCCGCTCAGGCCGTGACGTCTCGTCGGGCGAGGCTGGCGGCGGCGATGGCGGCGAACGCCACGGCGTAGGCGGTGCCGAGCAGCAGCGGCCCGCGGTAGCCGGAGATGAGGTTGCCTCCCGTGCCGATGTCGCTGAACACCAGGCCCGGCAGCCATTTGACGCCGTTCAGCCAGGCCTGCTGGATGATGTGCTCCAGCGGGAACATCCAGGCGACCCCGATCAGCACGGCCGCGGTCGTCGATCGGATCAACAGGCCGAGCGCGGTCCCCGTGACGGCGAAGAACGTCGTGGCGACGAGGACGTTCAGGTAGTTCCTGCCGGCCTCGCGCAGTGCCACGGCCGTCCACCACTGGCCGGTCGACACGCCCCGGATCTGCGCCATCAGGACGGCCGTGGCCGCGCTGAGGACGAAGGCACCGACGAGCGCCACGGCGAGCAGCGACAGAACCGCGCCCATCCGGCCCGCGAGCCAGGACAGCCGGCGTGGCTCGCGCATGAAGATCATCCTGATCGTGCCCTGGCCGTACTCGGTCGCCATGGTCGCCGCGCACAGCACCATCAGCAACAGGCCAGTGAAGGTCGAACCGACCCGGAACCCGAGCAGTATCCCGCCGGGAGCCGCGAGCGCCTGCAACGTCGGCACGCTGACCTCGGGCATCCGCCCGGCTCCCAACGTGCCGTTCTTGGCGAGCGCGAAGCTGAGCACGCTGGACAGCACCGCGAGCGCCGCCAGACCGCCCATGGCCAGGAAGGTCCCCGGCCGGCGCAGCTTGCGGGCCTCGGACCGGTAACTGCGGCCAATGGCCACCAGCCGCCCGTCTCGGGCTGGCCGCCCGTCTTGGGCCGACCGCCCGTTCCGGGCCGGCCGCGTAGCGCCGAGCGCGTCTCGTTCCACGACGGGTAGGGCGTCTGCCTGAGGTGTCATGCTCGATCTCCCGTAATGGCCTGGCTAGCGGAGGCGCCGGCCGCGACCAGGCCCGTGTAGCGCTCTTCCAACGTCACCCGGGCCGGCGCGATCTCCACAAGGGCGATGCCCCGGGCGTGCGCGGCGCGGTTCAGCTCGGCGAGCAGTGCCCGTGACGGCTCCGCGCGATCGTCGGCGCCGCCCGCGCCTGCCCCGGCAGGCCGCGCGACCAGGGTGGCGAGCACGCGGTCCCCGTCCCGCTCGACGGCGAAGCCAAGCCCGGCGGCGAGGTCCGCGAGCATGCCGACATCCGCGGACTGCTCGGGTCGCAGCGCCACCCGCTGCCGGCCGCTGGCCAACAACCCGTCGGGCGGCCCCTGGTACGCCAGCGCGCCCCGGTCGACGACGATGATCCAGTCACAGATCTGCTCCACCTCGGCGAGCAGGTGCGAGGAGACGACGATCGTCCGCCGCCGCACGGGCGCGCCGCCCGTGGCCGCGGCGGTCCCGGCTCCGCTCCTGGTCCCAACCCCGTTCCCGGCGCCTACCCCGGCCTGTCCGGCTCCGCCCTCGCCGCCGCGGACCGCCAGTCCTCGGATCAGGTCGCGCATCAGCCGGATGCCCATCGGGTCCAGGCCGTTCGTCGGCTCGTCGAGCACCAGCAGCTCCGGGTCACCGAGCAGCGCGGCAGCGATCGCCAACCGCTGTTTCATGCCCAGCGAGTAGGCCCGCACCTCGTCGCCGGCCCGGTCGGCGAGGCCCACCTCGGCCAGCACCGGCTCCACCTGGGCCCGGTCGAGCCCCGCCAGGATCGCCATCGCCTCCAGGTTGCGGCGGGCCGACAGCCGTGGGTACAGTGCCGGGCTCTCGATCAGCGCGCCGATCCGTGGCAGGTAACGCGCCGGCTCGCCCAGCGGCTGGCCGAGCACCGTGCCGGCCCCGGCCGTCGGCCGGACCAGGCCGAGCAGCATCCGCAGCGTCGTCGTCTTGCCTGCGCCGTTCGGGCCGATGAACCCGGCGACCGCCCCGGCCGGAATCCGCAGATCGAGATCGCGGACGACGGTCCGGCGCCCGTACCTCTTCGACAGCCCCCGCACGTCGACCGCGACCGGCTCGTCAGGCGCTTGCTCGTCACGCGGTTGCTCGTCACGGTCGGCGAGCTGCTCCAGCACGGGCCTCGCGCCGCGGACCGCCGTCACGGAGTGATCCAGGGCCTCGTAGACGACGTCATGAGTCCGTCTCCGTTCCTCGGTGACCTCATGACGATCAGCCTGCTTGCCACCCACCCGTCACGTCGTCCCCCCACCGACGGCACCCTCCCTACGCCACCCGCCGTACCCGCCCTACGCCAGCCCCCGGGCTGCCGCCCGCTGCCCAAGTTGGTCCCTGCCGTGTGGCTGTGAGGTCGGGCTTCTCGCCAGCCAAGACGTAGGAGCGGGCCCGTGCGCCGGGCGCCTAGGCTCTGGCCGGGCTCGTGGGTTCTCGCTCGACGTGTCGAGTCCTGCCGCGTGGCTTTGAGGCAAGGCCTCTCTCCAGCCACGACGTATGACAGCCCGAAGGCGCGCAAGCGGCGCCCTACCCCGGACCGGCCGCCCAGACGAGATGTAACCCAGGACCCGACCCTGGATCAGCGTTGGCTCCCGCACTTGAAGGCCACCCCCGAACCACGTTGGGGAGGGCGCTAAGCGCCCGACCCGGCGTTGGCGAGGACGGCGAGTTGGGCGCGGTCGCGGGCGCCGAGCTTGACCATGACGCGGCTGACGTGGGTACGGGCGGTCGCCGGGCTGATCACGAGGCGGGCGGCGATCTCGTCGTTGGACAGGCCGTGGCCGACGAGGCCCATCACCTCGCGTTCGCGATCGGTGAGGCTGTCGAGATCCGGAGCGCCCGGCCCGACCGGGCGGCGGGCGAACGCCTCGATGACGCGGCGGGTGACGGCCGGTGACAGCAGCGACTCGCCGGCCGCGACGACCCGGATCGCGCGCAGCAGGTCGGCCGGCTCGCTGTCCTTGAGCACGAAACCCGAGGCGCCGCCGCGTAGCGCTTCGAACACGTACTCATCGAGCTCGAACGTGGTGACCATGACGACCCGGGTTCCGGTTAGCGCCGGGTCGGTGGTGATCTCCCGCAGGGCGGCGAGACCGTCCAGCACGGGCATCCGGATGTCGAGCAGGACGACGTCGGGCCGCGCCCGGCGGACCAGCTCGACGGCGGTCCGACCGTCCTCCGCCTCGCCGACGAGCTCCAGGTCCTCCTCCGTCTCGACCAGCACGCGCAGCCCCAGCCTGATCAGGGGCTGGTCGTCGGCCACCACGACTCTGATCAACGAGACCCTCCGCCGCCGGCCGCGGTTCGGCCGTAGTTGCCTGCCTGGCTCATGGTGCCCGTTCTGCCGCCGGCGCCGCCGCGTCGCAGCGGCAGCCGGGCGCTGACCTGCCAGCCGCCCGCGCCGTGCGGACCGGCGGCCAGCTCGCCGCCCAGCTCCACGGCCCGCTCGCGCAGCCCGGTCAGCCCGTGGCCGTAGGGGGTCGGGCTGGCGGAGTGGTTCGGGCTGGCGGAGTGGGTCGGGCCGACGGGTGCCGTGTCCGCCGGCGGCCGTTCCGGGAGGTTGGTGACGTCGATCGTCACCAGGGCGTCCTCGGCGCACACCTGGATCGCGACCCGGGCTCCGCGGGCGTGCCGCAGCACGTTGGTCAGCGACTCCTGCACGATCCTGTACGCGGCGAGGTCGACGTCGGCCGGTAGCCGGTCCAGCGGTCCGCTGGTCGCGGCGTCGACTAGCACACCGCACAGCCGCACCTCCGCGAGCAGTCCGGGCAACCGACCTAGCCCCGTCAACGGGGCCCGCTCGGCCGATGGTGCCCCTGGCGCCACGGCCGGAGGCCGGGGGCCGGGCGGCACCGCGCGGTCCAGGTGCCAGCCAGCCTTGCTGGCCGCCGTGGCCGCGTCAGCGATGCCACCAGCACTGGCGAGACCGGCAGCGTCCGGCGACGCCGAGCCGGCCGCCGGCTCGTCAGCCACCGGTGCGCTGGCCACTGGCTCGCCGCCCGCCGATGCGCCGGCCGCCAACTCGCCGGCCGGCGGTACGTCGGTGTTCGACTTGCTGACGGGCGGGACGGCCGCGAACTGGCCGGCGCGGGTCAGGGCGAGGGTGGCGCGCAGCTCGTCGAGCGCCTCGATGGAGGTCCGGCGGATCGCCTCCAGAGAGAGTTGTGCCTGCTCGGGCCGCCGGTCTAGGACGTGCAACGCGACGCCGGCCTGCAACGAGATGATCGAAAGGCTGTGCCCGACGACGTCGTGCACCTCCCGGGCCATCCGCAGCCGCTCGGCGTCGATCAGGCGGGCCTGCGCCTCGCCCTCGGCCGTCACCCGCCAGCTCCGGTGCTCCTGGATGAGCGCCCCCACGACGACGGGGGCCGTCCCGACCAGCAGCGACGCGGCGAACCCGGCGAACAGGTCCCAGCCGCCGCCGGCATGCCCGCGATCGAAGCTCGCCACGTTGCCCGCCGCGACCAGGCAGGTGGCGCAGACGGCCGCCCAGGTGGCCTCGCGGCGTCCGCTGGTCCGCCCGACGGTGAGGCCGACGATCGCCATCGCGACGAAGTACGGCCCTTCCGGATAACCCACCCCGAGGAAGATCCCGACCAGCGCGGCCTCGACGACCAGCGCCGGCCGCGGGGCCCAGCGGCGGATCAGCAGGACCGCCGCGATCCCGATCAGCAGTCCGTACGCGAACGCGTCAACGCGCTGGTGCGGCGCGGGCTGCGTTCCACCCCATTTGGTCGCGCTGACCAGGAAAACGGTGGTGAACGCGGCGGCTGTCAGCAGATCGATCAGCAGATACCGAAGGTTCCGTCGAAACCACGGTCCGTCCACCAGCCGACGGTAGCGCCGTCCAGTACGGGTGGCATCCCCTTCGGCGCGTATCCCCAGGTACGCAGCCGACCGTACCCCGGGCCGCCAGGCTCTCGGGCGAGGCCACACGCCGGTGCCGGCGTGAGGTGCCGGTAGCGTGGGCCGCCATTCCGGAGCGGACGAGGGGGCCTACGCGCGGTGATCGTCGCGATCGAGGGGATCGACGGGGCAGGCAAGAACACGCTGACCCAGGCGCTGGTGGCGGCCCTCACGGCGACCGGGCGGCCCGTGAGCCGGCTGGCGTTCCCCCGGTACGACGTCGAGCCGCTCGGGCCGGCGGTGCGGGCGATGCTGACCGGCGACCAGGCGCTCGCGTCGGTCGCCGCGTCGGTCCGGGCGAGCGCGCTGCTGTTCGCGCTGGACCGGGCGAACGCCGGCCCGGAGCTGGCGGCCGCCGCGGCTGGGGACGCCGTCGTGCTGGTCGACCGGTACGTGGCCTCGAACGCGGCCTACGGCGCGGCTCGGTTGTCCGCGCCGGAGAGACCCGGTTTCCGCGACTGGGTGGCCTCGATCGAGCTGATCGACCTGGCGTTGCCCCGGCCCGACCTGCAGATCCTGCTGCGGGTCCCGGTCGAGGTGGCCCGCGCGCAGGCCCGCGCCCGCGCGGCGCTGGACGCGAGCCGCGCCCCCGACCGGTACGAGGCCGACGACGCGTTGCAGGCCAGGGTCGCCGCCGAGTACGACGAGCTGGCCCGCTCCGGCTGGATCGCTCGCTGGCTGACGGTCGACCGCGCACCCGCGCCCACTACGCCGGCCGCGCCCGGTACGCCCGCCGCGGCCGGTGACGACCCGAGGGCCGGGTCCGTCGGCGCCGCCGTCGAGGAAGTCCTGCGCAACCTGCGCTGAGCCGGGACGCTGGGAGCATGGACGGGGAGAAGGCGGCGTCGGTCACGGCGGAGCTCCGAGCGCGGGGTGTGGACGCGGTCGCGCTGACCTTCGTCGACAACAGTGGGATCACCCGCGCGAAATGCGTGCCGGTCGGCAGGCTGGAGCGGGCGGCGGTCGTGGGGGTCGGCGCTTCGCCGTCGTTCGACGCGTTCCTGCTGAACGACGACCTCGCCGCCGGTCGCTACGCGGGTGGCCCGGTCGGCGACCTGCGCCTGCGCCCGGACCTCGACCGGGTTGTCCCGCTGGCGGCCCAGCCGGGCTGGGCCTGGGCGCCGGCCGACAGGTTCGACCAGCTCGGCCGCCCGCATCCGCAGGACACCCGCGCGATCCTGCGCCGCGAGGCCGAGGGGTTCGCCGAGCGTTACCTGCCCGCGCTGGCCGGGATCGAGATCGAGTGGACGATCTACCCGGCCCGGCCGGATGGCGGGTCGCGACCGGCGGCGGCCGGGCCTGCCTACGGCCTGGAGCGGGTGATCGAGCAGGCGGACTACCTACGGGACATCGTCCGCGCGCTCACCGAGCAGGGGCTCACCGTCGAGCAGATCCATCCCGAGTACGCGCCCGGCCAGTTCGAGGTCTCGACCGCCCCTGAGGATCCGCTCGGGGCGGCGGACAGCAGCGTGCTCGTCCGCCAGACGATCCGGGCCGTCGGCGCCCGGCACGGGCTGCGTACCTCGTTCTCGCCGGCGGTCGTCGCGGCCGGCGTCGGCAACGGCGGGCACGCGCACGTGAGCCTGCGTCGCGCCCCGCGCGCGGGTCAGGGCAGCGCCCCGCGCGCGGGTCAGGGCAGCGCCGCGCGCGCGAGTCAGGACAGCGCCCGGCGGGCTGGCCAGGGCGGCAGCGGCGAGGTGCTCATCGACGGCACGGGGCCGGCCGGGCTGAGCGCCCTCGGGGAACACTTCGCCGCCGGCATCCTGGCTCACCTACCGGCGCTCCTCGCCGTCGGCGCGCCCAGCGTCGCCTCCTACCTGCGGCTCAGGCCATCCCGCTGGGCCGGCGCGTTCGCCTGCTGGGGCGTGGAGAACCGGGAGGCCGCGCTGCGGCTGGTGACCGGCCTGGCGGTCGGCGGCCAGGCGGCGCAGGCTCCGGACTCCGACCTGAAGGCCAGCGCGGAGCAGTGGTTCCACGCGTCGCCGCACCTTGAGATCAAGTGCTTCGACCTGACGGCCAACCCGTACCTGATGCTCGCCGGCGTGCTCGCCTGCGGCCGGTCGGGGATCGAGGACGGTGCCCGCCTGCCCGAGCCGGTCGACGTCGACCCGGCGACGCTGCCGGCCGCCGAGCGGGCCCGGCGCGGCATCGAGGCCCTGCCCGGCCGGCTCGCCGAGGCGGTCGACGCGTTCGAGGCCGATCCCGTCCTGCGTGCCGCCTTCGGGGTCGAGCTACACGACACGATCGTCACCGTCCGGCGGGCCGAGATCGAGCTCTTCGCGGCCGCTGGGGCGGACGAGGTCGTCGCCCAGTCCCTCTGGCGGCACTGAGCGGCCAGCTCTCGGATCACGGGCAGGCTAGGCGAAATTACGTGCGGGCGAGCTAGCCGAACGTCGGTAGCTTCACCGTGGGTAGCTGGATACCACCGGAGCCGTTACTCGAGCCGTCGCCGGAGGGCGTCGGGGTGGGGCTGCGCCTCGGGGTAGCGCCGGCGGTCGGGTGGGGCGTGGGCCGGGCGGACCCGGTGGGGGTTCGCGTCGTCGTCGCCGTGCCGTGGGACGCGTCGGCAGACGAAGGCAGGTCGGCCGACGTCAGTGAGTCGTCGACGGTCGTGGCGCTGGGGAGTGTGGACGTCGCGGTCGGCTGCCCGACCTGGGCGTCGGCCGGCTTCGGGTCCCCGGAGTGCAGCCCGCCGAACATCAGGCCGATGGCGAGGGCCAGCAGGCCGAACCCGGCCACGATGACCGGGAACGTCGTGACATGCCACGACCGGCGACGATGGACGCCCACGGGGGAACACTATGGGGCATACCGCCCGGTCTGTCCGCAACGGGTGGCCTCGTCCGCCGGACGTTGATCGCCGTTTTGGCCCTCGCGGGGCTGTGATCAGGCCATTTCCGCAACCACTTGAGGGCTGAGACAGCGATCAACGCACGAAGGTGGCGGCGGCTGCCGGGGCCGTCGAGCCCCGCTCGCCGGTCAGGCCTGGGCGGCGGCCCGGCGGGCGTCGCGGGACGCCTTCTTCTCGGCCTGACGGGTGGCGAACGAGTCGAGGCCCTCCAGGAAGGCGGCCACCTCGTCCCTCGCCTGCGAGGCCGCGGCGTCGAGGCCCTCGAGCTGGAAGAACTTCACCTGCCGCAGTACCGGCGTCAGCACCTCGTCGTGGTGGATGCGCAGGTCGTAGATGCCGGCCTCGGCGATGCGGCGGGCCTTGTCGGCGAAGTCCAGGATGCCGGTGCCGGGCATCTCGAAGCCGAGAACCTCGTCGCGGATCGCCTGGACGGTCCCGTTCGGGTCGAACTCCAGCGCGGCGGCGGTCAGGTTCCGGTAGAAGATCATGTGCAGGTTCTCGTCGGCGGCGATTCGCGCCATCAGCTTCTCGGCCACCGGGTCCTCGGCGTACCGGCCGGTGTTGCGGTGCGCGATCCGGGTGGCCAGCTCCTGGAACGTCACGTATGCGATGACGCGCAGCGGGGTCTTGCCGCCGCTGCTGTAGCCGACCTGCATCTGGTGCATCCGGCCGCGCTCCAGGGCGATCGGGTCGACGCCCCGGGTGACCAGCAGGTAGTCGCGCATGGCGATCGCGTGCCGGCCCTCTTCAGCCGTCCAGCGGCCGACCCAGGCGCCCCAGGCGCTGTCGAGGCCGAAGCCGACCGCGATCTCCCGGTGGTAGCTCGGCAGGTTGTCCTCGGTGAGCAGGTTGACCTCGAACGCCAGCTGCGCGATGTCCGACAGCGTGGACTGACCCGGCTCCCACGGCTGGGAGTCGAAGTCGCGGCCGAGGCTCCACGGGACGTACTCGTGCGGCATCCACTCGGCGGCCAGGCCCAGGTGCCGGTCGAGGTTCGCCGCGGCGACGGGCTCCAGCTCGCGCAGCAGGTCGGAATCCGTGTACGAGGTCATGGACTGACCCTCGCAGCTGAACCTGGGCCGGACCATGTCCCGGCGGAGTGGACTTTCCGTGGGCGAACTGTTCCCCGGGAACAGCCGGCTGTGGCGGCGGGTGCGCCGGCCGTGGCGGGTCGCCACCGAATTCGGGCGCGACGGCTGGTCCGGCTGGTGCCTCGGGGGCCTGGTGCCCGGGCCACGCTACCGGCCTGACTGCTCCAAAGCACCGCGCGCCCTGTGGATAACTTGTGGAGAACCTGGGGTGGGCTGTGGATAGCCGGGCCGATGGACAGGTTGACTGCTAGGCATCCGGACTATGTGCCGGCTGTGCAGCGGTTTCAGCGCGCATCGGCTGCATAGAGCCTGTGGATACCTGTGGATAACCGATGATGCCGGCGGTGCCGCGGGCCAGACTTTGGGAGCCGTTTACCGCCTGTCCACCGGCCTCACGCGGCCCATCGCCGCCCCGGAAGGCCGGCTGGCCGGCCCTGCACCGTCGGCGCCCCACGCATGCTGACGGGGGATCCGGGGGAAGCACTCCGAGTGCGGCTGCCCAGGATCGAGACGCTCCCGCTCGTCGACCACCACTGCCACGGGCTGGTGCGCCGCGAGCTAGACCGGGCCGACTTCGAGCGAGCCATGACGGAGGCGGACCACCCCGCGCCGGTGGGCACGTCCTTCTTCGACAGCCAGCTAGGGCTCGCGCTGCGGCGCTGGTGCGCGCCGGAGCTCGACCTGGCCCCGCACGCCCAGGCGGACGACTACCTGGCCCGCCGGGCCGAGCGCGGCCCGGACGAGGTGGCCACCCGGCTGCTGCGCGCGGCGGGTATCGAGGAGCTCTGCGTCGACACCGGCTTCGCCCCGGAGCGGCTGACCAGCGCCGAGGATCTGGCTGGGGCGGCGGGCGCCCGGGCCCATGACGTCGTCCGGCTTGAGCCGCTCGCGGAGCAGGTGGCGCTCGACATCGTCACCGGTCAGGTCGGCGTCGCCCACTTTCCCGACCTGGTCCGCTCCCGGCTTGCCGCCCGCACCGGCCGTGAGCAGCCGACCGCCGGCGGCACCAGGCGGCCGGCCGGCAAGGCCCGGAAGGCCGCCGGTCCAGGCGGCGTCGACGTCGTCGGCGTCAAGTCGGTGGCCGCCTACCGGGTCGGGCTCGACCTGCCGTCCGAGCGGCCCACCGACCGGGCGGTGATCGCCTCCGTGCGCGGCTGGGTCAGCCAGCTGCGCGCCGGCGCGCCGATCCGGCTGGCCGACCCCGTGCTGCACAGCTTCCTGATCTGGACCGGCGCGGACCTCGGCCTGCCGGTGCAGATCCACACCGGCTTCGGCGACACCGACCTGCACCTGGCCCGGGCCAACCCGCTGCTGCTGACCGACCTGCTGCGCGAGCTGGTCCCCACGGGCGCGCCGGTGCTGCTGCTGCACTGCTACCCGTACCACCGGGAGGCGGGCTACCTGGCGCAGGTGTTCCCGCACGTCTACGTGGACGTCGGTCTGGCCACCCACAACCTCGGCCGGGGGAGCGCCACGGTGCTGGCCGAGACGCTGGAGCTCGCGCCGTTCGGCAAGATGCTGTTCTCCACCGACGCCTTCGCGCTCGCCGAGCTGTACCTGCTGGGGGCGAAGCTGTTCCGCCGGGGGCTCGGTGCCTTCCTCGCCGCGGGCGTCGAGGCCGACGACTGGACGGCCCAGGACGCGGCGCGGATCGCCGCGATGATCGGCGCAGGCAACGCCCGTCGCGTTTACGGCCTTGCCGAGCCGGCCGCCGCCGCCGAGCCGCCGCCGCCTCCGTCGCCCGCGGCGAAGCCTCGTGCCGCCAAGCCGCGGGCCACCGCGAAGGCCACGACGCCGAAGGCGACGACCGCCAAGGCGACCACCTCGAAGGCGACCGCGTCGAAGCCGGCGTCGAAGCCGGCGAAGGCCGCGGCACGGCAGCCGTCCGCGCAGGAGGCGCCGTCGGTCGACGCCAAGCCCGCCGCGACGAAGCGCGGCGCGGCGCGGTCACGCAAGCGGGTGCCGGGGCCGATCTCGCTGATCAAGGAGCCGCGCGGCAAGGAGCACCACGGCTCGCCCAAGCCGCCCCGGTCCAGGACGCACGGGACCGCGTCTCACCCCAAGACCGGCGACACGGGTTAGGCCCCGTCGGACTCGGCGAGGGTCCCGTTACAGACGTCGGTGCCAGCCTCCGTGTCGGTACCGGTTGGGGCCAGGCCCGCGACGGCGGCTTCAAGAACCGTGCGCAGCTCATGCAGGTCCGGGCCGGGTATCCCGGCGGCCCGGCCGGTGAGCAGGCCGATCGGGGCCAGGTAGAGGAACCAGGCGACCGCGTCCGGGGCGAGGTCGGGGCGTAGCTCGCCGTCCTCACGCGCCTGTACGACGGCACCGCGCAGCACCTCGAGCCGGTCACGCAGCACCTCACCGAGCGCCTGGCGCAGCGTCGGCTCCCGGCGGGCCGCGACCATCGCTTCCAGCAGCAGCGCCTGCTCACGAGACAGCCGCCGCCCGCCGGCAGCCGTCGTGGTCATCGTCGCCAGCAGGGCGGCCCCGGCCTCGCCGTGGCCGACGTGCGCGACGGCCTTCACCGCGTGGTCGACGGCCCGGCCGGCCGCGTCGGCGAGCAACGAGGCCATGTCCGGGTAGTGCGCGTAGATCGCACCGGTCGTCACGCCGGCCCGGTCGGCGATGTCACGAACCCGGACCCGGTCGTAACCGCGTTCAGCGAACAGGTCGACGGCGGCGGCGAGCAGGCGCTCACGAGTCGCCTCCGGCTGGCGACGACGCCCCCCGGGGTTGCGTCCACTCTCCGGGGTGCGCAGGGCCATCGCACCAGTCTGCCTGGAGCCGGGCCTGTTTTGGCCGTGCCTGGGCCCGGCACGAGTAAGGATCTGGCGGGCCTGGCTGCCTCAGCCGGCGCCGCCGGGCGGGCAGTCGAGGGCCAGATCGGCCCGGACCTGGGGCGGCGCGGCGGAGCAGCCGACCTCGAAGCTGCCGAGCTGGACCAGGCTCCAGCCGGACGCGGTGCGATGCAGGACACCCTGGGCCCGGTCGATCGTGTCGGTGACCGGCAGCAGCTGCGCCCAGGCCCAGTTCGGGTCGTTCCGGGAGACCTTCGCGCCGACGACCTGGTAGGCGTCCGGCGAGACCTGGCTGGTCAGGTCGCTGTGCCGGATGGCGGCGGCGATCGCCGCGGCGTCGGTCGACGAGGCCACGACGGATCCGGTCGCGGCCGTGCCCGCCGGCGCGCCGGTCGTCGCCACGGTGGACGCCGGGACGCCGTCCGCGACGGTGCTCGCCGCCGGGTGGGTGGCCGGCGCGGTGCTCGCCGCTCGCTGGATGGGGACCGCCGAAGCGGATCCGTCGCTGGCGAAGGCGACCGCCCCGCCGACCGTCACGACGCTGGCGACGGCGACGGACGCCGCCGGCAGCACGATCCGCCGGGTGACCACCCGGCGGGACAACGCCCGGGTGGTCGTCGGCGCCGATGGAGCGTGCCGGCCCTGTGCGCGCGTGGATTCCCCGGTGCCGGCGGGAACAGCTCGCGGGACGGACCGGGGGGTGACGCGGTGACGGGCCATGGTTTGCACATCCCCAAGTGTGCTCGGCTCATTCCAACAAACTCTGCGAGAAGCGAGTCAGGCTGCGGACAGGTCACGGTGCGTATTTGCCGTATCTCTGCACAAGAAGCGTCGTGCACGGCGATTGCGCCGGGCAATAGTCCAGCGGTGTCCCACCGTGGTGTTCCAACCGCCAGCACGACGAGGGCGGATTTCCTGGCCCGGATGTGCCATTGCGCCGGTTGCGGCGGCCTGATCGATCGTGTGGCGCGCCGACGGGGATGGCAGCACCACCGAGAGCGGGCTGGCTAGCCGGCTTTTCCCAGTTGTCAGCACTCGGTGCAATGCTGGGGGAGTCGAACGGGGGAGGGCATGGAACCGGCGCAGGAGCGGGCCGCCGAGCCGGTCGTGGCCGTGGTGGGCGCGCACCGAACCTTCAACGCCGAGGCCGCACCGGTCCGCGCACTGCGTGGCGCGTCGCTGACGGTCTGGCCGGGCGAGTTCGTCGCCGTCACCGGGCCATCGGGCAGCGGGAAGTCGACCCTCCTCAACATCATCGCTGGCCTGGAGCGGGCCGACGGCGGCTCCGTCGTGGTCGCCGGGCAGTCACTCGCCGAGCTGTCCGAGACCCGGCTCGCCCGGCTGCGCCGCCGCCACGTCGGCATGGTCTTCCAGTTCTTCCACCTGCTGGAGAGCATGACGGCGGCCGACAACGTGGTGCTGGCCGCCCGGCTCGCGGGGCTGGGCCGGCGGGCCGCGGTGGACCGCGCGCGCGAGCTGCTCGACGTGCTGGGCCTGCTGGAGCGGGCCGAGGCGTTGCCGGCCACGCTGTCCGGCGGCCAGCGGCAACGGCTCGCGATCGCCCGGGCGCTCGCCGGCAGCCCGACCCTGCTGCTCGCAGACGAACCGACCGGCGCGCTCGACTCGGCCGGCGCGGCCGAGGTGCTCGACCTGTTCACCCGGCTGCACGCCCGCGGCCAGACCATCGTCGTGGTCACCCACGACGCGGCCGTCGCCGCCGGCGCGCAGCGCATCGTCGCCATGCGCGACGGCCAGATCGAGCAGCCGGTGACGGCAGGGGAGACCGGGTGAGCCTGCCGGACGGCGCGCCACGGGCCCGGGAGGTGGGGCCGCGCCCGGGTGGCCTTCTCGTCGCGGCCGGTGCATTGGCCGCCGCCGGCGTGGCGGCCGTGTGCGCGCTTCCCCGAGCGCTCGGCGCGGCCTACCCGCCCTGGGCCGTGCTGGTGGTCGCGACCGCGGCGCTGCTGCTCGCGGGCGTCGTGGCCGGCCAGATCGGCCTGCTGCGCCGGAAGGCCGAACAGGCGCTGCTGCTCGCCGCCGACGTGGCCGCCTTCGCGCTGGTCGGCGTCGGCGCGCTGATGGCCGCGGTCCTCACCCTGGGGCGGCTGCCCGCCGACGGTGGGGCCGGCTTCCTGTGGCCGGCGCTGGCCAGCGCCGGGACCGCCGCGGCGCTCAGCGTCGCGGTGCGGGTCCCGGCCCGCCGAGCTGCCCGCCGGGCCGTGCGCGGGGCCCGGTTCCGGCCGGACGACATCCTCGCGACCTTCGGCGAGCAGACCAGCCGGGACGTGCCGCTGGAGACCACCCTCGACCAGCTCGCCGACGCGCTGCGGCGCAGCCTGGCGCTGCGCCGCGTCGAGATCTGGACCGGCGCCGGCGGACGCCTCACCGCCGCCGTCGTCCTGCCGGACTCGCCGCCGCCCCGGGCCGGCGTGAGCGGACTGGCCGGCGCGCCCGGTCTCGACTTGGCGGACGGCCCCAGCCAGGCGCGGCAGGGCAGCTCACTGACACTGACCGCCGCGGATCTGGTGGCACTGGCCAGGGCCCGGGTCGCCGGGCCGGGCTGGCTGGCGCTGTGGGTGCCGTTGCTGGTCTGGGGACGGCCGGGGGCCCAGCTGCGCGTCGTGCCGGCTCGGGCCAGCGGAGCGCTGCTCGGGCTGCTCGTCGTCGAGCGGTCGACGGAGGACCCGCGGTTCAGCGAGGCCGAGGACCGGCTGCTCGCCGAGCTCGGCACCCGGCTCGGCACCGTCCTGCACAACCGCCAGCTCGACGCGAACCTGCGCGAGGCGCTGGTCGACCTGCGCCGGGTGAACGACGAGCTGCGGGTCTCCCGGGCCAGGCTCGTCGCCGCGGCCGACGCGGAACGCCGCCGGATCGAGCGCGACCTGCACGACGGCGCCCAGCAGCAGCTCGTTTCGCTGGCGATCGGCCTGCGGCTGGTGCGTGACCTGGTCACCGAGGACACCGCGGCGGCCGAGGAGCTGGTCGACGAGATGGCCGAGCAGGTCCAGGCCGCGATCTCCGAGGTACGCAGCCTGGCGCAGGGCATCTACCCGCCGCTGCTGCGCTCCACCGGGCTCACCGAGGCCCTGCGCGCCGCGGCCACCCGCTCCCCGCTGGGGGTGCGGCTGCGGACGGACGGCGTCGGCCGGCACGCGGCGGACGTCGAGGCCGCCGTGTACTTCTGCTGCCTGGAGGCGCTGCAGAACGCGGCGAAGCACGCCGCCGGCAGCGAGGTCGAGATCGTGCTGGCCGAGCGCGAGAGCACGCTGGTCCTCAGCGTCACCGACAACGGGCCCGGCTTCGATCCGAGGCTGGTCGCGGCCGGCGCCGGGCAGACGAACATGCGCGACCGCATCGGCGCCATCGGCGGCACGATCACCGTCGAGTCCGCGCCGGGCGCCGGTGTGCGCATCCACGCGTCCGTGCCCAGCGCGCCGGCCGGAGGCTGAGCGATGGCCAGGCCGTTGCTCGGCGCCGTCGGCATGGTGGCCCGCGGTCAGCTGCGGCGTCGGTGGGTGGTGCTCGTGGCGACCGGCCTGCTCATCGGGCTGGCCGGGGCGGCGGTGGGCAGCGGCGCCGCGCTGATCCGGCGCACGGCGACCTCCTACGACCGGCTGGAACGCGCCACTCTGGTGCCGGACCTGCAGATCACGATGACCTCCAACCCGGACCTGGCCTTCCGGGCGGCCGCGGTCGTGCCGGGGGTCAGCGGTGTCTGGGTGACGAGGGCGCTGGTCGCGCGGGTGGAGAACCGGCCGGACGTCCGGTACATCGGGGCCCTTGAGGGCCATCCGGTCGGCTCGGACCCAGGTGCCTACACGCCGGTGCTCGTCGCCGGCCGGTTCTATGACCCTGCCGCGCGGGAGGCCGTTCTCGACGAGCGCGCGGCGAGCGCCTACGGCGTCCACGTCGGCGACCTGATGCCGCTGCGGATGCTGACCCAGAGCGACTACCAGCACTTCGACACCGGCTTCGACGCGCCGGGCGGGCCGGCGGTCTCCATCCGGATCACCGGGCTGGTCCGGATGGCCGGCCTCGCCCTGAACCAGACGCCGCTGCTGCTCGCACCGGCCGCGGCGGCCGCACTGCCGTCGGTCGGCATGCTCGTCGCGATCCGGCTGGTGCCTGGACCGCACGCGGTCAGCCGCGCCGACGCGGCGGTGGCGCGGGCCGCCGCCGTCGCGGGTCGGGACCGGCGTGACCCCGACGCCGCAGAGTTCCCGGTCCTCGACGTGACCCACCCGGCCACCGACTCGGACCCGAGGGTCGCGGCGACCCGGCGGGTGCTGGTCACCGGTCTGGTCGTGTTCGTCGTGGCCGTCGCGATAACCGGCCTCGCGACGGGCGCCGCCGCGTTCGCCCGCCAGCACGACCTGCGCTGGGCCGAACAGCGGATCGAGGCGGTGCTCGGGCTGCCACCGGCCGCCCGGGTGGCAGCCAGGGTCCTCGCGGCGCTCCCGGCCGCGCTGCTGGCCGGCCTGGTCGCCGCGGCCGGGCCGTTGGTGACCGGCGGGCTCGGGCCGATCGGTCCGCTGGCGGCGTACGAGCCGCACCCCGGCTACGCACCGGACGTCACCGCGTCGGTGGTCACCGGACTGGTCACGGGCGCCATGGTGGTGCTGCTCGCCGGTTGGTCCGCCGCGCGCGCCGGGCGGGGCGGCGTGGCCGCGCGCGGCGCCGCGCCGAGGGGTGGCCGTGACCGCCGCGTCGGGTCGTCGGGCGGATCGCCGGTCGCCGACGGCTGGGTGCTGGGAGACGGGCGCCGGGCGGCGTGGGGCGGTCCCGGTCCGGCCTGGCCCGGGCCTGCCTGGCTGTGGGTCGGCGTCCGGTTCGCCGTCGGCTCGCGGGTCTCGCCGCTGATCCGGCGCCCGGCGCTGTTCACCGCCGCCGCCGCGGTCGCGACTCTGGTCGCCGCCGCGACCGTCGGGCAGGGCGTCACCCGTCTCGTCCACGAGCCCGACCGGTACGGCTGGTCGTTCGACCTGTACGTGAACGACGTCCGGCCGGAGATCGTCACCGCGCTGCGGGCCGACCCGTGGATCTCGGCCGTCAGCGAGGCCGCCGTCTCGACGGTCCAGGTCGGCGCGGGTTGCGCGCTGGGCACGGTGGGCTCCGTGCAGGACGGCGCCCCCGAGGCCGCGGTGCCGACCGGGCCGGCGCCGCAGACCGCCCCGCCGGACCTGACCGGTGGCGGCACTCCGATGGCTCCCACCGCCGCTCCGGTGGTGCCGCGACGGCTCGCATCGACGTCACCGGGTGAGCTTTCCGTCCAGGCGGCCAGCTCGGCCGCGACCGGTTCCCGGACGGCCGGGTGCGCCCAGTTCCCCGCGTACGCGTTCACGGCGGCCAGCGGGCACGTCGGCTGGACGATGCTGGCCGGGCGGCTGGTCGCCGGGCCGGGCGAGGTGGTCGTCGGGACCAGGGCCGCGAGCACGCTGCGAGTCGGCGTCGGCGACACCGTCGACCTCGCGGCCGGACCGTCCGGCGGTGGCCAGCCGCTGCGGCTGAAGGTCGTCGGCGTCGGGCTCGGCCCGGCGATCAGCGGTGAGCGGCTCGGAGCCAACCTGCTGCTCGACCCGAGTGCCCTCACCAACGTCCAGCAGACCGCGCCGCTGCACGAGGCGTTCGTCCGGGCGGCCGACGGCGTGCCCGTCAGCCGGCTGGTCGCCGACCTCGGCGCGCGCTACGAGGTCGGCGGCCGCGAGCCGCCCGAGGAGGTCACCAACCTCGGCGGGATCGGTGGCCTGCCTGGGCTGCTTCAGGTGGTGCTCGGGCTGCTCGCGGCCGGCGCGGTCGCCCACACCGTGCTGCGTGACTGGCGGCGGCGGGCCGCGGACGTCGCGGTGCTGCGCGTCCTCGGCGCGACCCCGCCGACCATCGGGGCCATCGCGGTGACCGCCGCCGCCGTCGCCGCGCTGGTCGCGGTGCTGATCGGCGTACCGGTGGGCCTGGGTGTCGGCCGGCTGATCTGGTGGGAGATCGCGAACGCGGTCGGCGTCGGCACCGACGTCGCCTTCCCGACCAGGCTGCTGCTCGCCCTGCCCGTGACGGCCGCCGCCCTCGCCATAGTCGTCGCGGGGGTCCCAACTGTCCGTCGGCGCTGGCGGCTCCCCAACCCGCGCAACCGGGTCGGCTGAGGCCGGCTGGGGTGTCGCCGCCGGCGCCTGCGACGCCGGCTCGGCTAGCCCATGGTCTTCGCGCCGTCGATCGACTCGCGGATGACGTCGGCGTGGCCGGCGTGGTGCGCGGTCTCGGCGATCACGTGCAGCATCACCTTGCGGGCCGACCAGCGCTCGCCGGGCGGGAACCACGGCGCCACCGGCAGCGGCTGGTCGGCATCGAGGTCCGGGCGGGTGCGCAGGAAGTCGTCGGTGCGCTGAGCGACCTGGTCGTAACGCGCCAAGGCGCCGTCGAGCGTCTCGTCGGGGCCGAGCCGGAAGTCGGCGTCCCGCTGGTCCGGGTCCTGCGAGAGCGCCTCGGGGCCGGTGCGCACGAACTCCAGCCACTGCTCCTCGACCGTGGCCACATGCTTGATCAGCCCACCTAGGCACAGCGCGCTCACGGTCGGCCGCCCGGCCGCCTGCTCGTCGCTCAGGTCACGCGCCGTGAACCGCAGAAAGAACCGCGTCTGCCCCAACGTCGCCAACAGATCACCATGCTCCCCACCCAGCACGGCCGCCTCGCGTGTGGTCACAGCACCGGTGTCGCTCATCGTGGTCATCGTTCCTGCCCTTCGTCCTCCGGGACCAACGAGACCCACGCTAAAACCAATACCGGCCAGATCCTGTCCTCAATCGACGAGTGGCCGGGCGCGGGAGGCGCCGCTCGGGCGACCGCCACAGACGAGCGGACCGTGACCGGACGAGCGGACCGCCAAGACGCAACGCAACCCAGAACCCGACGCTGGACAAGCGCCCGCCTCCGCACTCGCACCCCACCCCCGAACCACGTAGGCGAGGGCGCTAAGCGCCCGCGCCGGCGGTCCGCCCCAGGCCCGCAAGCCCCGCGTCCGGTGGGCCCCCCCCCGCCCCGGGCCAACCCCCCCCCCCCCCCCCCCCCCCCCCCCCCCC
>NZ_JADWYX010000013.1 GCF_016786355.1 Frankia sp. AgB1.9 | reverse complement strand
CTGCTGGTCGCCGCGGCGGCCCAGCCCGACGACTCGACGCCCGCGGGCGACGCCACGTGGCCGCGCCGGCTCGCCCGTTTCGAGGCGGCGTGGTCGTGGGGCCTGGCCGCCGGCTGGCTCGCCGACGCGGACGCCGCCGGGCCAGGCAGGGCCGGTGACCCCCCCGACCTCGACGCCCAGCTCGACGCGGCCGAGGACGCCGTGGCCGCGGCGACGGCCCAGCTCGCCGGAGCCAAGGCCTGGCGGCACTGCCTGGAACGCATGGGTACCCGCGAGTCGGCCGCGCTGCGCGCCTACGCCGACGCCGTCGGGGCCGGCGGCCGGTCCGGGCGGCACGCCGAGCGCTACCGCCAGGCCGCGCGGGAGGCCATGGCGATCGCCCAGACGGCCGTCCCCGCCTGGGTCATGCCGATCGGCGCTGTGCTGTCCACCATCCCCGCCGTCCGCGACAGCTTCGACGTCGTGATCGTCGACGAGGGCAGCCAGGCCGGTCTGGACAGCCTGTTCCTGCTGTGGCTCGCCCCTCGGGTGATCATCGTCGGCGACGACCGGCAGTGCACCCCGCCGGTCACCCTCGGCCGTGGGGCCACCGTCGCGGAGGTCGGCGGTGGCGGTCTCGACCATGCCGGCGCGCCGGCCGGCTGGGCGTCCGACGACGCCGACGAGCTGGACCCGATCTTCCGGCGGCTGGACGCGCTGCTGCCCGACCTGCCCGCCTGGCTGCGGGTCTCGTTCACCCCGCGCTCCAGCCTGTTCAGCCTGCTGCGAACCCGGTTCGGCGAGGTCATCCGGCTGCGCGAGCACTTCCGCTGCATGCCGGAGATCATCGAGTGGTCGTCGGCCATGTTCTACCGGGACGCACCGCTGGTGCCGCTGCGCCAGTTCGGCGCCGAGCGGCTGCCTCCGCTGCGGTCCCGGCACGTCCCGCACGGCTACACGACGGGGGAGGGCGCCGGGCTGCGCAACCCGGCGGAGGCCGAGGCGCTGGTCGCCCATGTGCTGGAGTGCGCGGCCGACCCGCGCTATGACGGCGCCTCGTTCGGGGTCGTGGTCCTGCAGGGCACCGGCCAGGCCGAGCTGATCCGCGCGCTGTTGGGAGCGCGGCTGCCGGCCGCCGAACAGCTGCGCCGCAGGCTACGGGTCGGAACCCCACCGGATTTCCAGGGCGACGAGCGGGACGTTGTGTTCCTGTCGATGGTCGTCGCGCCGGGCGCGCCGGCCATCGCGCTGACCCGCCAGGAGTACCAGCGGCGGTTCAACGTCGCCGCCTCGCGCGCCCGCGACCAGGTCTGGCTCTTCCACTCCGCCGGGCTCGAGGACCTCGATCCCGGCGACCTGCGGCACAGCTACCTGTCCTTCGTGCTGGCGCACAGCCAGGTCGACGAGCGGACGGCCGAGGAGCCGCCGCGCCTCGACGAGGTCGCCCCGGACATCCCGCACCCCCGGTTCGACTCGCTGTTCGAGCAGCGGGTGTTCCGCGAGCTCACGAGCGCCGGCTACCAGGTGACCCCTCAGGTGGAGGTGAACGGCCGGCGGATCGACCTGGTGGTCGCTGGCGGCCGAGCCCGGCTGGCGGTCGAGTGCGACGGCGACGCGGTCGAGACCACGGCCCAGGTCGCGCACGACTTCGCCAGGGAGCGCCAGCTGCGCCGGGCCGGCTGGCCGTTCTGGCGGGTCCGCCAGTCCGACTTCGAGTCCGACCCGGCCGCGGCCCTGGCCAGCCTGTGGCCCCGCCTCGCGGCCGCCGGCATCACCCCGGTGGACGGGTCCGCGCCGGCCCGGGAGGCCGGCGTGCCGGCCGTCGGCTCCAGCCCGGTCATCGCCCCGCCCACGGCCGGTTGGCGGCCCATGGCGCTGTCCGACCAGGACGGGCTCGACGACGACCTCGGCTAGCCGCCCCGGCGACCGCCCGGCCCGACTGCCCGGCCGACGGGGACCTGACCTGCCTGCCGGTCAGCCGGCCCGAGTCAGCCCGTCGCCGGCGGGGTCGGCGTCTCGGTGCGGCGCAGTGGCCGGCGGGACGCCCCGGAGGTGACCTGCCGAGGCAGCGGGCCGGGAACCTCGTCGGCGACCCGTGGCGCGGGAGCGGCCGGTCCGCCGTCCGGGCCGGCCGGGTGCGGCTCCGGCTCGGCCGGCTCGGCCCGCTCGTCGGCGCCGGTGGCTAGCGGCGCCGGACCGTTGCTCTTCTTCCGGCGGACGGCCGCCCGCGGGAGGCCGACGCGGTCATCCTCGCGAGGGGCGTCGCCGTCCTCCTGGGTGCGCGCCGCGCGGTCCGGCATCTCGTCGTCCGCGTCGCCCTCGATCCCGGCGCCGTCCGGACCAAGACCGTCAAGAAGATCATAACCAGCACCGTCATACCCGGCGACGTCCTCGCCGGTGCCGACCAGCCGGCCGAGCGCGGCGCGCGGCAGGCGCGGCCGGGGCGGCGGCGGTTCGGTGAAGTCCGATCGCCGGATTCGGCAGTAGGCGGTCTGCACGCCGTTGACGAGCTGGCTGATCCCGAAGTCCGCCGCGGCCGACAGGTAGGCCAGTGCCGAGGCCCGGTCCAGGCTGAGCCGGCTGGACAGGAACAGCACCGCCGAGCGGGCCGCCCGCCGGATGGCCTCGGTGGCATCGACGTCAAGGCCCAGCGTCAGCCAGGAAGCCTCCGTCTCGACGAACGGCTCCCGCAACGACCCGAGCGCCGCCCTGGCCGCCGGCTCCCGCAGCGAGGAGAGCCGGACGGTGGCCCGCAGCGGGCCCTCCAACGCGGTCAGCCCGATCTTGCCGTCGCCGGCCGCGTAGTGCGGGTCGCCGACCGCGAACAGGGCGCCCGGCACCTGCACCGGCAGGTAGAGGCGGGCGCCCATGCCGAGGTCGCGGCAGTCCAGGGCACCGCCGTGCAGGCCCACCGACGTGGACGGGACCGTCGCGGTGCCGGCCTCCTGGTCGGCCCCGACGTCCCCGCCCGGCTCCCCGCCGAGGTCGACGGCGACCGCCATGATCCCGATGAACGGGTTGAGTGGGAAGCGGACCCGGGCGCCGCCGGCCACCGCGTCGAGCACGCCGAACAGCTTGCCTCGGCGGCGCTCGACCGCGCAGAAGTTGCCGACCGTGCGGAACCCCTGCCAGTGCCGCGCGTCGGCGTCCTGGTCCGGCGTCGGGCCCTCGGGGAACTCGCCGGCGAGCAGGCCCTGGCCGTGCCGGTTGGAGATCATCCCGTACCGGGCCCGCGGCAGCAGCGAAAGGATCTCGACGCGCAGCACATCGCCCGGCTCGGCGCCGCGCACGTGCACCGGACCGGTCACGACGTGCGGGCCGTCGACCCCGAAGCGGTGCGGGATGCCGGACGAGGCGATGGCCCGCGCGTCGTCGAGCACCTCGGAGGAGGTGACGCCGTGGCGGCCGAAGAACGCGTCGGGGTCACGGCCCTGGTCCTCCAGGATCCCCTCCTGGCTGACCGTGTCGATGGTGACGGTCGACCCGCTGTCGACGGTGAGGACCGGGCGGGTGCGGGCGGTGGGCAGTTCCCCCCACCGCACCGTCTCAGGGGTCGAAGGCAGGTAGTGCTTGCCGTCGACCTTCCCCTTCCCTGGCTGCAGTGCCACGGGCGCCCTACCGTCGCCTGCGCCCGGGCCGCCGACCGGCCACCGGCGCGGCGGGCGGAACCACCCACGGGCGGGCCGGCCGGCTCCGGCGGCACGGGCTGGGCCTCGAGGCGTCCACGACCGACGCCGCCGAGGGATACGGGCGGCAGAGGAAGTCGAGCGGCACGGGCGTCAGAGTCCCAGCGCCATATGACGGTGAGATGTCGGCGATGTTGCTATCGCCGGCATTCCCGGAAGTCCAGGCGGATGAACGTCGAACCTGCCGCTGGAACGGAACAGTTGACTGTGGATGAGCACTTGTGCCGAGAAGCGGCAGTCGCTCCCACTCGGGGGCACTACGCGCCGGAGTGCGCCGCCCGTCGGCGGTCCCGTCCACTCAGGCATCGGACCGCGGAACCGCGACGACCCTCACGAAACGGAACAGTCAGCACGCGTCCGGCATCACGCCGAGCGCGGCCGAGGACATTTCGGCCCGCGATTTCGGTGCCGCGCCGCGAGATTTCCCCAGCGCGCTGAGCGGCGCCCACAGGAATTCTTGAAAGGCGCACCTGAATCCCCGCGGGACCAACCCCGCGCCATCACGCGGTCATTCACCGCGCACAGCTGGTCCCGGCGGGATCACCGGGCAATTCCGGCCAAACCGCCCACTCCCATTCCGCGCCCAGCGCGACCGCGCGCCGCGGGCCGTCCATTCCGCGGGCCGCCGGCCACCCGCGGTCGCCCGGCCGGGACCCGGCGCGCGGGTCACCCGCGACGTTAGAGTTCCGACGTGCGCCCGCCCGGCTTCGCCGCCGTCACCCGATGACTGTCATCCGATGACCGGTGTACTTGCCGACCTTGGCGAGTTTGGCCTGATCAGAGCGATCACCGCCAGGTTCCCGCCGCATGTCGGGCTGCTGATCGGTCCCGGCGACGACGCGGCCCTGCTCGCGGCCCCGGACGGCCGGGTCGTGGCCACCACCGACCTGCTGTTGGAGGGCCGGCACTTCCGCCGCGACTACTCGTCCGGCTACGACGTCGGCCGCAAGGCGGCGGCGCAGAACCTCAGCGACGTGGTGGCCATGGGCGCCCGGCCGACCGGCCTGCTCGTCGGCCTGGCCGCCCCCGGCGACCTGCCGGTCTCCTGGGCACTACGGCTCGCCGACGGGCTACGTGACGAGTGCGCCGAGGTCGGGGCGTTCGTCGCCGGCGGGGACGTGAGCTCGGCCGACCGGGTGCTGCTGGCGATCACCGCGCTGGGCGATCTGCGCGGCGCGACCGCCGTGCGCCGCTCGGGCGCGCGCCCCGGGGACCAGGTCGTCGTGGCGGGCCGGCTCGGCTGGGCCCAGGCGGGCCTGGAACTGCTCGACTCGGGCGCGGACGGTCCGGCGGAGCTGTTGGACGCGCACCGGCGCCCCCAGCCGCCCTACGCGGCGGGGCTGGCGTTGGCCGCGGCCGGCGCGACGGCGATGTGCGACGTCAGCGACGGGCTGCTGGCCGACGTCGGCCACCTCGCGTCCGCCTCGGGGGTTCGCGTGGAGCTGCGGGCCGCGGCCTTCGAGGTCGCGGAACCGCTGCGCACCGCCGCGGCGGCGCTCGACGCGGACCCGGTGCGGTGGGTCCTGACCGGCGGTGACGACAACGCCTTCGTCGCCTGCCTCCCGCCGGACACCGCGCTGCCACCCGGCGCTCGTCTCGTCGGCCGGGTCACCGAGGGCTCCGGCGTCCTGGTGGACGGCGCCTCGTTCGAGGGCGCCCAGGGCTGGGACCACTACCGCCAGCCCTGATCGCCTGACGGCCCGGAAAACAAGACAGCCTGGAAAACAAGGATCGCGCCCCCTCGCGGAGGGGACGCGATCCTCGATCGTTTAACACCGGCCCGCCAGGTCGCCTCACGGGGCAAGGTCGCTCGTAGCGACAGATATTAGGTCCGGGGGCCATGATGCGGACCGGCTTGCCCATCGTAACGGCGCAGGCAGGCGCACTGTTCCCGGCGACGGCCGACGGGGCGAAAGTCCTCTTTCTGCCGAATCCGATCACACATCGTCACGGTCGTGCATGAGGACCAGCGTGCCGACGGGGTCGACCCGTGCCGTCCAGCCGGGGCGGACGAGCGTGGTCGCCTCGGCGAACTCGACGACGGCCGGACCGGGCAGCTCGGCGCCGGCGCCGAGCGCGGCCCGGGCGACGACGTCGACCTCGTGCCACGCGCCGTCGAGCCAGACCCTCCGCCGGGACCGGAGGGCGGCAGGGTCGGCTGGCTCGGCGGCCAGCGCCGGTCGCACCCCGGGCAGGGTCGCCACCAGCCGGACGGCGACGACCTCGACGTCGCGCTCGGGCGCCAGGTGCCCGTACCGGCGAGAGTGCTCCGCCTCGAACGCGGTCCGCACGGCCGCCGCCAACACCCGGTTAGCGGCGTCGGCCGGCTCGGCGCCGGCCGGCTCGGGGTCGCCGCCGACCTCGGCCGGAATCGGGCCGGCGGAGACCGTCAGCTCGTGCGCCTGCCCGACGTAGCGGCAGTCCACCCGACGGTCCAGCCGCAGCTCGTCGCCGGGCTCACGCGGCACCCCGGTCCGGGGACTCCCGTCGCGTTGATGCGCCCGCGCTGCCTGGTCTGCGCCCCCGGAGGCCTGGAGCGCCGCCGCGGTGAGCCGGTCGAACGCGCCGGCCAGGTCGACCTCCCCGAGGCGGCCGCGCAGCGGCGCGGCGTGGTCGCGACGCACGTCGCCGAGGGCGAGGCCCAGGGCCGAGAGCACCCCGGCGGCCCGCGGCACCAGCACGGTCGTCATCCCGAGCGCCTCGGCCAGCGCGCAGGCATGGGTTCCGCCGGCACCCCCGAAGGCGACGAGCGCGAGCGCGCGTGGGTCGAGCCCTCGCTCGACGGAGACGACCCGCAGCGCCCGGGTCATCTCCGCGTCCGCGACGGCGACCACCCCGGCCGCCGCGGTCAGCGCGGACAGGCCCAGCCGGGCGCCGAGACGCTCCAGCGCCGCGGTCGCGGCGGCCGTCGACAGCGTGACCTCTCCCCCGAGGCTCGCGCCGTCGCCGAGGTAGCCGAGCACGAGATCCGCGTCGGTGACCGTCGCCTCGCGCCCGCCGCGCTGATAGCAGGCGGGTCCCGGGTCCGCACCCGCCGAGGCCGGCCCGACCCGCAGGGCGCCCCCGGAGTCGACCCAGGCGATCGACCCGCCGCCCGCGCTGACGGAGTGCACGTCCACCGTCGCAAGCATGATCGGGACGCCGGCCAGGACCGACTCGGAGGTGGTCAGCGCCTGCCCGTCGAGCACCGGGGCGACGTCGGTCGAGGTGCCGCCCATGTCGAACGTCAACAGGTCGCGGACCCCGGACAGCCCGGCCACGTAGGCCGCTCCGACCACGCCGCCGGCCGGCCCGGACAGCACGCAGGTGGCGGCGTGCGCGGCCGCCTCGGCGAGCGCCGCGACCCCGCCCGACGACTGCATGACCAGCGGCTCGCCGATCCCCGCCTCCGCGAGCCGGCCCCGCAGCCGGGTCAGGTAGGACGACAGCTTCGGGGTGAGGTAGGCGTCGGCGGTGGCCGTCGCGAACCGTTCGTACTCGCGGAACGCCGGCAGCACCTCGCTGGACGCGACGACGGTCACCCCCGGCAGCCGGGCCCGCAGGGCGTCGGCGACAGCCAGCTCGTGCTCCGGCCAGGCGAACGAGAACAGCAGGCAGACGGCCACCGCCGCGAGGCCCTCGACGCCCGCGACCCGCTCGACCACCCGGTCGATCTCGGCGGCGGTGAGGGGCTCCAGTACCCCGTCGGGCCCGCACCGCTCTCGGACGGTGAACCGCAGCTCGCGCGGGACCAGGCTCGCCGGCCGGTCCCTGGTCAGGTCGTAGAGCGACGGCCGGTTCTGCCGGCCGATCTCGATGACGTCCCGGAAGCCGTGCGTGGTGACGAGCGCGGTCCGCGCGCCGGCCCGTTCGAGCAGCGCGTTGGTGGCGACGGTGGTGCCGTGCGCGAACCGCTCGATCCAGCCGGCCGGCGGTGCTCCCGCCGCCAGGCTCGCGGGAAGGTCTGTGAGCCCTGAGCTCTGCTCGAAGGCCAGGGACAGCGCGGCGAGGACCGCGACCGAGGGATCCGCCGGGACCGAAGGCACCTTCGCGTACATCGTCCGGCCGTCCGGCCCGACGGCCGCGAGGTCGGTGAAGGTGCCGCCGACGTCGATGCCCACCCGGTAGCCGCCCGGGGCCTGCCCGTCCGTGGTCGCCCGCCCGTCCGCCGCCATGGCGGGCAGCGTCGCATACCGCCGCGTTCGTCCGCGGGTCCGGCGGGCCACCAGCGGGTCTGTCAACACGACACGGCGCCGGCCGCGGTTGCCGTCGCCGCGACGATGCCGGGAAACTCACACCGCACGGCATCGGACAGCCACGGGTAGCCGCGTCGCCACGAGCGGCGACGACAGGGCGCGGCGAGGAGGCGCGCGGGCCGCCGCGCGCCGGGGCGCCCGGCGCGGGATGCCACAAGGGAGTCGCGCGACCACGTCCGGCCACCGCGAAGGCCCCGAATGGCGGGGTTGAGGGCCGGGTCGCCGGCCGCATACTGATATGCCGCAATGGGCCGCGTGGGGGCGTTCGACCCCGGCGAGTAGCCTGGACCGGCGAACCGAAGGGCCTTTCGAAGGTCGCCTTTCGGCCCGCGAAGGCACCATTTCGATCTTGCAAAAGCTAGTGAAGTCAGACCGTGGATAGAGGCGATTGGCCCCGTGACAGCACCGACGGTACCCGCGTCAGGACCCGACTTCGGAACCAACGAGTGGCTGGTCTTCGAGATCTACCAGCAGTACCTGGCGGATCCAGAGAGTGTGTCACCCGAATGGCGTGAGTTCCTGTCCGATTACCATCCGGGCGCGCCTACGGCGACCGACCACACGGACCCGGAAAGCGCCCGCGCGGCCGTCGGAACCGTGTCCCCGACGCCCGCCGAGGCCGCGGCCAGCGCCCCGCCCGTGGCCGCCGCGCCCGCTCCGGCTCCGGCCACGCCGGCTCCTCCCGCCACCCCGGCCCCGGCCCCCGTCGCCGTCGCCCCGGCCGCCGCCGCTCCGGCCGCGCCCGCGGCGAAGCCGGCGGCGCCCACCGCGCCGGACGCGGCCGCCGGGACCCTGACGACCACGCTGCGCGGTGCCTCCGCCCGGGTCGTCACCAACATGGAGACGTCGCTGCACGTGCCGACGGCGACCTCGGTGCGCGCCGTCCCGGCCAAGCTGATGATCGACAACCGGATCGTCATCAACCGCCACCTGGCCCGCTCGCGCGGCGGCAAGATCTCCTTCACCCACCTCATCGGGTACGCGATGGTGAAGGCGCTCGAGGCCTTCCCGGAGATGAACAACTCGTTCGCGACCGTCGGCGGCAAGCCGGCGCTGGTCCAGCCGGAGCACGTCAACCTGGGCCTGGCGATCGACCTGGTCACGGCCAAGGGCCGCCAGCTCGTCGTCGCCGCGCTCAAGCAGGCCGAGACGATGGACTTCGCCGGGTTCTGGGGCACCTACGAGGACATCGTGCGCCGCGCCCGGACCGGCAAGCTCACCACGGACGACTTCTCCGGCGTCACGATCAGCCTGACCAACCCGGGCGGCATCGGCACCGTGCACTCGGTGCCGCGCCTCATGGAGGGCCAGGGCACGATCATCGGCGTCGGCGCGATGGAGTACCCGGCCGAGTTCGCCGGCGCCTCCACCGAGACGCTGGCCCGGATGGCGATCTCCAAGGTCACCACGCTGACCAGCACCTACGACCACCGGATCATCCAGGGCGCCCAGTCGGGTGAGTACCTGCGCCGGATCCACCAGCTGCTGCTGGGCGAGGACGAGTTCTACGACGAGATCTTCCGCTCGCTGCGGGTCCCGTACGAGCCGGTCCGCTGGATCACCGACATCCCGACCAGCCACGAGGGCGACCTCGACCACTCGGCCCGGGTACAGGAGCTGATCCACGCGTTCCGCGTCCGCGGCCACCTGATGGCGGACACGAACCCGCTCGAGTTCACCATCCGCAGCCACCCCGACCTGGACATCCGCAGCCACGGCCTGACGCTGTGGGACCTGGACCGGGAGTTCCCGGTCGCCGGGTTCGCCGGCCAGCGCACGATGAGCCTGCGTGACGTCATGGGCGTGGTCCGCGACTCGTACTGCCGCCGGGTCGGCATCGAGTACATGCACATCCAGGAGCCGGACGAGCGCAAGTGGATCCAGGCCCGGGTGGAGCGCTCGGCCGAGCGGCCCGACCCGGCCGAGCAGCTGCACGTGCTGGAGCGCCTGGGCGCCGCCGAGGCGTTCGAGTCCTTCCTGCAGACCAAGTACGTCGGCCAGCGCCGGTTCTCGCTTGAGGGTGCCGAGTCGGCCATCCCGCTGCTCGACGAGGTGCTCTCGCGGGCCTCGGGCGCCGGCATGGACGAGGTCGTCATCGGCATGGCGCACCGCGGCCGGCTGAACGTGCTGGCGAACATCGTCGGCAAGTCCTACCGGCAGATCTTCGCCGAGTTCGAGGGCCACCTCGACCCGCAGACCGCGCACGGCTCGGGCGACGTGAAGTACCACCTGGGCGCCGAGGGCCACTACCAGTGCCGGGAGGGCAAGCAGATCCCGGTCTCGGTGGTCGCGAACCCCTCGCATCTGGAGGCCGTCGACCCGGTCCTGGAAGGCGTCGTGCGCGCCAAGCAGGACATCCTGAACAAGGGCATCGAGGGCTTCACGGTCCTGCCGGTGCTCGTCCACGGTGACGCCGCGTTCGCCGGCCAGGGCGTGGTCGCCGAGACGCTGAACCTCTCCCAGCTGCGCGGCTACCGCACTGGCGGCACGGTCCACCTGGTGATCAACAACCAGGTCGGCTTCACCACGTCGCCCACCGAGAGCCGCTCGTCGGTGTACGCGACCGACGTCGCCCGGATGGTCCAGGCGCCGATCTTCCACGTCAACGGCGACGACCCCGAGGCTTGCGTCCGGGTGGCGGCGCTGGCGTTCGACTACCGCGAGGCGTTCCACAAGGACGTCGTGATCGACATGATCTGCTACCGGCGCCGCGGCCACAACGAGATGGACGAGCCGTCGTTCACCCAGCCGCTCATGTACGACGAGATCGCCGCGAAGCGCTCGGTCCGCAAGCTCTACACGGAGGCCCTCATCGGCCGCGGTGACATCACCCGCGACCAGGCCGAGGAGGCGATGAAGACCTACCGCCTGGAGCTGGAGAAGGCCTTCGCCGAGACCCGCGACACGACCGGCGACAAGCCCACCCCGCAGCCGCGGATCGTCATCACCGCCGAGGACGCGGCCGCTGCCGCCGCCGTCTCCACGGCGGTGCCGCTGGAGGTCGTCAAGCAGGTCATCGACACCCAGGTGAACCTGCCGGCCGACTTCACCGTCCACCCGCGGCTGCGCCCGCAGCTGGAGCGGCGAGCCCAGATGATCGAGAACGGCTCGATCGACTGGGCCTGCGCCGAGACGATCGCGTTCGGCTCCCTGCTGCTCGACGGGCGCTCGGTCCGTCTGACCGGCCAGGACAGCCGGCGCGGCACCTTCGGCCAGCGCCACGCCGTCCTCGTCGACCGCTACACCGGCGAGGACCACGCCCCGCTGCGCACGCTGCGCCGGGCCGACGGCGGCCAGGTCGGCACGTTCTACGCCTACGACTCGCTGCTGTCCGAGTACGCGGCCATGGGCTTCGAGTACGGCTACTCGGTCGCCCGGCTGGACATGCTGGTCCTGTGGGAGGCGCAGTTCGGCGACTTCGCCAACGGCGCACAGTCGATCATCGACGAGTTCCTCTCGGCCGGCGAGGCCAAGTGGGGCCAGCGCAACGCGCTGACGCTGCTGCTGCCGCACGGCTACGAGGGCCAGGGCCCGGACCACTCCTCCGCCCGGATGGAGCGCTTCCTGCTGCTGTGCGCGGACGACAACATGACGGTGTCCGCGCCGTCGTCGCCGGCCAGCTACTTCCACCTGCTGCGCCGCCACACGCTGTCGCCGGTCCGCCGGCCGCTGGTCGTCTTCACGCCGAAGTCGATGCTGCGGCTGAAGGCCGCGGCGGCCTCCGTGCAGGAGCTGACGGCCGGCAGCTGGCAGCCCGTCATCGACGACGCGACCATCACCGACCCGTCGGCTGTGCGCCGGGTGCTGCTGTCCGCGGGCAAGGTCCACTGGGACCTGGCCGAGGCGCGGGCCCACCGGGACGACAAGGGCCAGTTCGCGCTCCTGCGGGTCGAGCAGCTCTACCCGACCCCGGGCGCCGAGGTCGCCGAGGCGCTGCGCCGCTACCCGAACGCGACCGACGTGGTCTGGGTCCAGGAGGAGCCGGCGAACCAGGGGGCCTACCCGCACGTCGCCCTGCACCTACCCGAGCACCTCCCGGCCGGGCTGCGGCTGCGCCGCGTCTCCCGCAAGGCGTCCGCCGCCCCGGCCTCCGGCTCGTCCAAGGTCCACGAGAAGGAGCAGAAGGCCCTCATCGAGGCCGCCTTCGCCGCTTAGGGCGATCGGCCGGGGGCGTCAACCGCCTCCGGCCGGCCGGCCCGGCCGCCCGCTGGCGCTCCCCCTAGTCGAGCGCTGAAGACCCTTCTAGCCATCTACGCAGCTTCTTGATCGCCGTTTTGGCCCTCTGGTGGTTGCTCCGGCGACTCGTTTGCGACCACGCGAGGGCCAAAACGGCGATCAAGGCAACCCCCCGCAGACGGCGATCCGGCAGGGAGCGACGCAGATGTACTTCACTGACCGGGGCATCGAGGAACTGGCCGCCCGGCGCGGCGAGGAGACCGTCACCCTCGAATGGCTCGCTGACTCGCTGCGCACCTTCGTCGACCTGCACCCCGAGCACGAGTCCGTGATCGAGTCCCTCGCCACCTGGCTCGCCCGCCCCGACGACGACCCCGACCTCTGACTCATGATCTACAAGCTGGCTAGACTGGTAGATGCCGAGCCGAGGAGCCGCACATGAGCGTCGACGCATCCGAGATGGTGAGCATCCCTCGAGCAGAGCTGGAATCTCTGAAAGCCGAAGTGAGGCGGCTGCGGCTTGAAGTTGGGCGATCCATTGCCAGGGCCCGGATCATGGCCGATCGCGGGCCACGCGACGATGCACCCACCTTCTCCCGCGATGAGCTAGCTGAAGCGTGGGGTATCAGTGAGTGATCGCCTCGTACGCTTTCCAGGATCATCATGGCAGGACATCGAAGCTCTCCCGCAGCCATCCCGGCGGGTAGTTCAGCGGACAGTCTTCCACCTGTTGGAGGAGCCCGTCCCGACGCTCGCGGACCCGTTTCCCCATGATGAGCCTTTGCCGGGCTCCTACGAACTTCGTCTGCCATCGGACGGCGTGACAATTTGGTACACCGTTACGCAGCACGAGGGCCAGGAGATCATAAGCATCCAGTTCGTCCGACTGGAGACGTGACCGCAAGGCCGCAGACGGCAGACAGCACGCGCCTGCCTCCGGGATCGCTTGACCGGTTTGCGCGGTATCGATACTGTCGTACCCATCAGTTTCCGACCCATCACGGCCCCAAGTCGGGACCGATGCAGCGATCAGGGTCGCCCGCTATCGCCTTTGAAGTAGGATTGGAGCGTGGCCGTGACCAAGGTGTCGCTCACGCTCGACTCGGACCTGGTCCGAGAGGCTCGGGAGCGGGTCGGACCAAGAGAGTTCTCCGCTTACGTCAACGCGGCCCTGCGCCAGCGGCTCCAGCATGACCGCCTCGCGGAGTTCCTCGCTGCGGCCGACGACGAGGGCGGCCCGGTGCCGGATGAGGACGTCGAGGAGGCGCGCCGGTGGTTCCGCCCGTAACGAGACGACGGCCACCCGCCGCTCCGCTCGGGGTTCCCTTCGTCCTCGACACCGGAGCGGTCATCGCTCTGTCTCGACTCGACAAGACAGCGCGGACGATGCTCGCCGCCGCGCTGCGCGAACAATCCCAGGTCTGGGTGCCCGCACCGGTGATCACCGAGCTGATTCGCGGCGATCAGCGGCGGGACGCGGCCGTGAACCGAGTGCTGAAGTCCGTCGGCGACGTCCATCCGCTCGACGAGTCGCTCGCGCGGGAGGCGGGCGTACTGCTCGCCGATGGCGGCACGACCGTCGACGCCATGGTTGTCGCGACAGCGAGGCGGGTCGCCGGTACAAGCCCAGTGGTCATCATGACCAGCGACCCCGGCGACATCAGCGCTCTTGCCGGCGACGACTCACGCATCCGGGTGGCAGCCGTCTGACAGCCGAGTTCCTGCTCCGGCCGCCGGTGCTCAGACCGTGAGGACGAGCTTGCCGTAGAGCTCGCCCTGGGAGATGCGCTCGAAGGACGTCCGGGCGTCGGCGAGCGGGCGGACGTCGTCGATCAGCGGGCGGACGCCGGTGCGGTCGAGGAACGCGACCAGGGCGGCCAGCTCGTCGCGGGTGCCCATCGTCGAGCCCAGCACGTTGAGCTGCAGGAAGAAGATCCGGGTGAGGTCGGCCGGCGGGTTCGGGCCGCTGGTCGCGCCCGAGCAGACGACCGTGCCGCCGGGACGCAGCGACTTCAGCGAGTGACCCCAGGTGGCGGCACCGACCGTCTCGATGACGGCGTCGACGCGGGCCGGCACCCGGGCACCGGTCTCGAGGGCGGCGTCGGCGCCGAGGTCGAGAGCGCGCTTGCGCTTGGCCTCGTCACGGGAGGTGACGAAGACGGTGTGACCGGCCGCCTTGGCCAGCAGGATCGCGGCGGTGGCCACGCCGCCGCCGGCACCCTGGATGAGCACCTTGCCGCCGCCGTCGGCGGGCAGGCCGGCCTTGGTGAAGATCATCCGGTAGGCGGTCAGCCAGGCCGTCGGCAGGCAGGCCGCCTCCTCCCAGGACAGCGACGCGGGCTTGGGCACCAGGTTGCGGTTCGGGACGGCGACCTGCTCGGCGAGCGTGCCGGGGTGCAGCTCCGAGAGCAGGGACCGCTTCGGGTCCAGCGTCTCGTCGCCGCCGCCGGCGGCCGGGTCGCCGATCACGGCGTGCAGGATGACCTCGGTCCCGTCCGCGGTGACGCCCGCGGCGTCGCAGCCGAGAATCATCGGCAGCCGCTCGGCCGGCAGGCCCACCCCGCGCAGGCTGAACAGGTCATGGTGGTTGAGGGCCGCGGCCCGGACCGAGACCGTCGTCCAGTCCTCCCGGGCGGCCGGTTCCGGCTGCTCCCCCACGGCCAGGCCGGCCAGCGGGTCGTCGGGGTTGATGGACACTACGGCGGCGGCAAGCACGGACAAAACCCTATGGCCGACGCCCTACCGGCGCCACCTCAGCGCTCGCGGCCCAGACGCGCCACCTCCGGCCGGATGCCAGGAGTCGGGAGGTCTCGGGCCGGCCTGGACCACAGTCCGAGGCGGACGGCCCCGCGGCGCGCCCACGGTACGGCCACTGCGCCCCGTGGCTTCCCGGGGGGCGCCGGTCGCGGCCCGGCGCCGGATGTGCTGGACTCTTGACCGTGGTGGCTCCTGAACCGACGTCGCCCCCGACCGGACTGTCCGCCGCCAGGGCGGTACCGCCCGCGACCGGCCCCGCGACGGCACCCCCGGTGCCTGCTGGCCGGCACGCGCGCCGCCCCCGCTGGCGACGCCGGGAACCCGCCGACGCGCCCACGCCCGAGCCACGGATCTTCTCCGACGACGGCCTGCCCGTGTTCGTCGTCCCGCACGGCGACTTCGTCGCCTGCTCCTACGCCGGCTGCGGCGCGCTGCGCCTGGTCGAGGACGTAGCCGCGAAGGCCCCCTGCAGCGCCTGCGGCCGGCTCTGAGCCGCCCCCGAAAAACCGCCGATGCCCGGCTCCCTCTGAGGGAGCCGGGCATCGCGCGTCACTCACATCGCCTAGCCGAACCCGGCCAAGGTCCCGACCCTGGACCAGCGTCCACCCCGGCACTTCGCAGATCCCCGAATCACGCTGGGGAGGCGCGAAGCGCCGAGCCGGCGGAGCCGCCAGCGGGCGCTCCGCGCCCGTTCTGGCCGCTCCGCCCTACCGGCGGGCGACTCCGTCGGCCTTCGCGGCGGCGGCGACCGCGGCCGCGACGGCCGGGGCGACCCGGCGGTCGAACGGGCTCGGGATGATGTGGTCCGGCGCGAGCTCGTCCGCGATCACGTCGGCCAGCGCCCGGGCCGCCGCGAGCTTCATGCCCTCGGTCACCCGGCTCGCCCGCACGTCGAGTGCCCCGCGGAAGACGCCGGGGAAGGCGAGCACGTTGTTGATCTGGTTCGGGAAGTCGCTGCGCCCGGTGGCGACGACGGCCGCGTACCGGTGGGCCACCTCGGGGTGGACCTCCGGGTCGGGGTTGGCCATCGCGAAGATGATCGAGTTCGGCGCCATGGTCGCGACCGCCTCCTCGGACACCGTGCCCGAGGACAGCCCGATGAAGACGTCCGCCCCGGCGAGCGCCGCCTCGATCGAGCCGGCCAGCCCCGCCTTGTTGGTCAGGGCGGCGATCTCGGCCTTGACCGGGGTCAGGTCGGTCCGGCCAGAGTGGATCATGCCTTTGCGGTCGCCGACGGCGATGTCGCCGATGCCGGCCGCGAGAATGATCTTCGTCACGGCGATGCCGGAGGCGCCCGCGCCGGAGACGACGGCGCGCAGGTCCTCGAGGCGCCGTCCGGTCAGCCGGGCCGCGTTCTCCAGCGCGGCGAGCGCGACGATCGCGGTGCCGTGCTGGTCGTCGTGGAAGACCGGGATGTCCAGGAGCTCCTGCAGGCGGCGCTCGACCTCGAAGCAGCGCGGCGCGGAGATGTCCTCCAGGTTGATCCCGCCGAAGCTCGGGGCGATCGCGACGACCGTGTTGACGATCTCGTCGACGTCCTTGGTGCTCAGGGCGATCGGCACCGAGTCGACACCGGCGAAGTGCTTGAACAGCGCGGCCTTGCCCTCCATGACGGGCAGGGAGGCTGCCGGGCCGATGTCGCCGAGCCCGAGCACGGCGGTCCCGTCCGTGACGACGGCGACCACGTTGCCGCGCCAGGTGTAGTCCTCCGCCAGCGCCGGCGTCTCCTCGATCGCCAGGCACACCCGGGCGACTCCGGGGGTGTAGGCCATCGAGAGGTCGTCGGCATTCTCCAGCGGGGAGGTCACCTCAAGAGCGATCTTGCCGCCGCGGTGCAGCGTGAAGACCGGGTCGTCGTCGGACACCCGAGGGCTGACGGCGGGGCCGCCGGTCGCGGGGCTGCCGGCGACGGACGAGGAGATCTGGTCGAGAGTCTGGTGGTCTGCGGTCGCTGTCACGGAAGTGCTCCTGTTTACGGGCGCCCTGTCGCCTGGCGTGGTTCTCGTGCTCGGCGCGGCGTCGGGGCTACTGCTGGTGGAGGTCCAGGAAGTGCTGAGCTCGCCCATCGGCTGTCAAGGCGGATGCTCGTGCGGTCATTCCGGGGGTCGCCCAGCGTGGTCGGGCTGGGCCCGACTCCGGGGTTCCGGCGGCATCCCTCCGGACGGACATCGCGGCTTCCGGGGAGCCGACCGATGGTCGGCGAGCAGCGGGAGCCGCCGCCTCCGGCGTGAGGAGGCGGGGGTGGAACCGGGGGTCGCCCGGGGCACCGTTCAAATATTGCACGTCGTGGGCCTTCCTTGGCGACCGGCCCGGCAGCTTCGATCGCCCGATCGCAGCGGACGCTTACCTCAACGACATGCAAGAGAAATGTCTTGAAACGTGAACGAAGCATCCCTGTAGCACTACTGACACGCCACCAGGCTTGGGTGATTGCCCAGGACGTGCGCCGCCGTTGTCGCCTGCCCGACCCAGAAACGGCCTGGCAGGACCGCGCGAGCGCGGTCCGCACGCCTGGACGGGGAGGGCGCGAGCCGAGCGCCAACCGAGCCAGCCGAACGACCCGGCCGGCAGCCGGGGACCTCACGGTCCGCGAGCCGCCCCGCCACGGACGGCCCGTCTGGACCGGCGCGGCGGGGCCGTCCGTCGGGTATCGGTTGAAATCTGGAGAGGATCGGCATGCGCAGTCGAGAACACCGGAGCCTGGACGGCGGCCTGGCCGTCGGCCGTCGCGCCGTGCGCAGGACGCTCGCCGCGACCGCTGTGGTGAGCCTGGCGGCCGCGCTGGCCGCCTGTGGCGGCAGCAGCGGGGGCTCCTCGGCCGCCAGCACGCCGAGTGCGGCCGTCTCGGCCGTGGCCACGCTGCCGGCCGCGCTCGCCGGCAAGACGCTCACCGCCGCCGCGGACGCCTCATACGCGCCGAACGAGTTCTTCGACACCGACGGCAAGACCGTCGTCGGCATGGACGCGGACCTGATCAAGGCGCTCGGTACCGCGCTCGGCACCAAGGTCGACGTCAAGAACGTCGGCTTCGACGACATCATCCCGGCCCTCGACGCCGGCAAGTACAACATCGGCATCTCGTCGTTCACCGACACCAAGGAGCGCGAGGCCAAGGTCGACTTCGTCACCTACTTCTCGGCCGGCACCTCGTTCTTCACCAGCGCCGACAAGCCGGCGGCCGTGAAGACCCTCGACGACCTGTGCGGCCTGACGGTCGCCGTCGAGAAGGGCACCACCCAGGCCGACGACGCCACCGCGCAGGACGGCACCTGCAAGACCGCCGGCAAGCCGGGCGTGACCGTCAGCCAGTTCCCGGACCAGAACGGCGCCAACCTCGCGCTGACCTCCGGCCGCGCGCAGGTCTCGATGGCCGACTCCCCGGTCGCCGACTACCAGGTGAAGCTCTCCGACGGCAAGCTGAAGCTGGTCGGCACCCCATACGGCACCGCGCCCTACGGCATCGCGGTCCCGAAGAACTCGGGCCTGGCCCAGCCGCTGCTGACGGCGCTGAAGTCGCTCATCGCCGACGGCACCTACAAGCAGATCCTCACCAAGTGGGGCGTCGAGGACGGGGCCATCACCAGCCCGCAGATCAATGGCGCTACCAGCTGACAACGTGACGGGCGCCGCGTCGGGGACCCCGGTCCCCGACGCGGCGGCAGCCGCCGCGCCCGCGGACGGCGCCCCGCCGACGACGCCAGCCACCGCTATCAAGGCGGTCCCCGTCCGCTACCCGGGTCGCTGGGTCACGGCGGCCGTCGTCCTGCTGCTGGTCGCCATGGGCGTCCACGGCCTGGTCACCAACCACCGGTTCCGATGGGACATCGTCTGGAAGTACCTGTTCACCGAGCCGGTGCTGCGCGGCCTGTGGGCGACCGTCTACCTGACCTTCTTCGCGATGCTCATCGGCGTCGTCGGAGGCGTCCTGCTCGCGATCATGCGCCAGTCGCCGAACCCGCTGCTGAGCGGCGTCTCGTGGGTGTACACGTGGTTCTTCCGCGGCACCCCGGTGCTCCTTCAGCTGATCTTCTGGGGGACGATCGGCGCGCTCTACCCACGAATCGCGGTGGGGATCCCGTTCGGGCCCGAGTTCGCCTCGGCCGACTCGAACAAGCTGATACCGCTGATCGTCGCCGGCATCCTCGGCCTCGGGCTGAACGAGGCCGCCTACATGGCCGAGGTCGTGCGCGCCGGCATCTCGGCGGTCGATGAGGGACAGATCGAGGCCGCGCAGGCGCTCGGGATGGGCCGCGGCCTCACCATGCGCCGGATCGTGCTGCCGCAGGCGATGAAGGTCATCATTCCGCCGACCGGCAACGAGACGATCTCCATGCTCAAGACCAGCTCGCTGGTCAGCGTCATCGCGGTCATCGAGCTGACCTACTCGGTCCAGCTGATCTATGCGCGCAACTACCAGACGATCCCGCTGCTGATCGTGGCCGCCATCTGGTACCTGGCGTTGACCTCGGTGCTCAGCGTCGGCCAGTACTTCCTGGAACGCCGCTACGACCCGGCAACGCGGCGCCAGGCGGCCCTTGTCAGCGCGACGTACGGCAGTCGCGACGGGAGCGGGGGGATCGCATGACCGACCAGACAACCGCCGGGACCACGACGGCCGGGAGCAAGACAGCCGAGATCACCCCGATGGTGCTCGCCGAGGACGTCCACCGGTCGTTCGGGCGCAACCACGTGCTGCGCGGGGTGAGTCTGCGGGTCGATCCCGGCGAGGTGCTCTGCCTGATCGGGCCGTCCGGCTCCGGCAAGACCACCGTGCTGCGCTGCATGAACCACCTGGAGAAGATCGACGCCGGCCGGCTGTGGATCGACGGCGACCTGGTCGGCTACCGGGAGCACGGCGGGAAGCTGCACGAGCTGCGCGAGCGCGAGGTCTCGAAGCGGCGGGCCGAGATCGGCATGGTCTTCCAGCGGTTCAACCTGTTCGCCCACAAGACGGCGCTTGAGAACATCATGGAGGCGCCGCTGCGGGTCCGCCGTGAGAAGCGCTCGGAGGTCGAGGAACGCGCCCGCGGCCTGCTGGACCGGGTCGGCCTGGGCCACCGTTGTGAGGCCTACCCGTCCCAGCTGTCCGGCGGCCAGCAGCAGCGGGTGGCGATCGCCCGGGCGCTCGCGATGCGGCCCAAGCTGATGCTGTTCGACGAGCCCACGTCCGCGCTGGACCCGGAGCTCGTCGGCGAGGTGCTCGCGATCATGCGGCAGCTCGCCACGGAGGGCATGACGATGGTCGTCGTCACCCACGAGATGGGCTTCGCGCGCGAGGCGGCCGACACCGTCGTGTTCATGGACGGCGGCGTCGTGGTCGAGACCGGGCCGCCCGACCAGGTCCTCGTCAACCCCCGGCACGACAGGACGAAGTCCTTCCTGTCCAAGGTGCTCTGAGCCACGGTGCGCTGACCCCAGTGACGCCAGCGGATCGCCGGGAGGCCTGGGCGTACGGCCGGTCGGGCGAACCGGTACGGTCCGCAAGCGTGGACGTCACCGAACTGTCCGTACCGGACGCGTGGGTCTTCACCCCACGACAGCACACCGACAGCCGCGGCACCTTCCTCGAGTGGTTCCGCGCCGACGCGCTGGAGAAGGCCCTGGGCCACCCGCTCGGGCTGGCCCAGGGCAACCACAGCATCAGCAGGGCGGGGACGCTGCGCGGGGTGCACTACGCCGACGTGCCACCGAGCCAGGCGAAATACGTCACCTGTGTGTCCGGCCGGGTGCTGGACTGTGTGATCGACATCCGGGTCGGCTCGCCGACGTTCGGCCAGTGGGCCGCCGTCCAGCTCGATGACGTCGACCGCAAGGGGATCTATCTCGCGGAGGGCCTCGGGCACGCGTTCATCGCGCTGACCGACGGCGCGCAGGTCTCCTACCTGTGTTCAACGCCATACACCCCGGGCCGGGAGCGTGGCATCAACCCCCTCGACCCCGACCTCGGGCTGCCCTGGCCGGCGGACCTGACCCCGCTGCTGTCCGACAAGGACGCCGTCGCCCCCACGCTCAAGGAGGCCGAGGCCGCGGGGCTGCTGCCGTCGTACGCCGCCTGCCAGGCGTTCTACGCCGACCTGCGCAGCCAGGCCGGCTTCGGCCAGTAGCGCACCAGCACGCGGCCCACCACGTCCTGACCAGGGACCATGCCGAAGGCGGCGCTGTCGGTGCCGACCCCGACGTTGTCCGATCGCAGCCACCAGCTGCCGTCCGGGTCGGCGAACTGCGCGCGCTTCACGCCGAGCCCACGGCCGCCGGGAAGCCGGGCCACGACCACGTCACCGGGCCGCGGCGCCCGGCCCCACCAGACCAGGCAGGCGTCGCCGTCGCGCAACGTCGGGACCATCGACGCACCGCGGACGGAGACCGCCCGCACGGGAATGCAAGGCCGCACAGAGGTAGGTTGCCAGAAGGTGGGGACACGGGCCGGCGCCCCCGCACGCCAGCCGCCGCGCGCGACGCGCGAGGCCGGCCAGGCGCGCGAAACACGGATCGGCCCGCGCAGGCGCGCTCGGTTCGCGCACCGCCCGTGCCCCCGACGCGACGATCGTGCGAGGAAGGACGGCGGCATGAGCCTGCTGCATCCCAAGACCCAGGTGAGCGCGCACTGCGACCTCCCCTGCGGCGTCTACGACCCGGCGCAGGCCCGGATCGAGGCCCAGTCGGTCAAGGCGATCCAGGAGAAGTACCAGGGCAACGAGGACCCGGTCTTCCGGTCGCGTGCGCTCTCCATCAAGGAGGAGCGGGCCGACCTGGTCAAGCACCACCTGTGGGTGCTGTGGACCGACTACTTCAAGCCGAACCACCTGGAGAAGTACCCGGAGCTGCACGACCTGTTCTGGCAGGCCACCAAGGCCGCCGGCGCGGCGGGCGCCAAGGGCTCGGTCGACCCGGCTGACGGCCAGAAGCTGATCGACAAGATCGACGAGATCGCCAAGGTCTTCTGGGAGACCAAGGCCGCTGCCTGATCTCGCCTGCTCTGCCGACGTCCCCGGGTGCCCCAGGCTCCCGGGGACGTCGTTTTCCCCGCCAGCCCAGGAGACGACCATGATTCGCCCAGCCCAGCCGGGTGACGTCGCGACGGTGCTTCGGCTCGTCCGAGCACTCGCGGAGTACGAACGCGAGCCGGACGCGGTGAAGATGACCGAGCCGGACCTCACCGAGGCGCTGTTCGGCGCGCGACCGTCCGCCGGCGCTCTGGTGGCCGTCACGCAGGACGCGGACCAGCAGGAACCGGCTGGCCTGGTCGTCGGGTTCGCGATCTGGCACGAGACGTTCTCGACCTGGACCGGGCGGACCGGGTCGTTCCTCGTCGACCTGTTCGTCGCACCGGAGCACCGCCGCGGCGGGCATGGCCGGGCGCTGCTGGCCCGGCTCGCCGCGATCGCGCGCGACCGCGGCCACCAGCGGCTCGAGTGGGACGTGCTGGACTGGAACACCTCGGCGCAGGCCTTCTACCGCACGTTGGGCGCCGCGCCCATGGAGGGCTGGACGACCTGGCGGCTGGGCGCGGAAGGTATCGCCGCGCTCGCGGCGACCGACGCCGACCCGGCCACGGATCGCCGGATCCCCACTTAGCCGACAACAACGCGCCCACGGCGTTTGATCGGCCGACCTGCGCCACCCCGCTCCGCGTGGGTACCGTGGGTACAGCGGGCGCCCCACCGGCCACCGCACGCGGAGGCGCGCGGCGGGGTGCGCCCAGCCGCCGACCCTGGGCCGGCGGCCGACAGAACGGTCCGTGCCATAGCGACGGGGGAGTCGGTTCCCCAGCGACTGTCCCCGCGGACCAGCTGGGCCCCTGCTCCCGGACCCGAGGTCGAGCGCCTGCTCGGCTCCCCAGCAACCAGGACACCCGACGAGTCCAGCGCCACGACCCAGCGGCAGGGCCAGCCCGCACGGCCGTCGGTTGGCCGCCCGGTGGCTGTACGTGGACCGCTGGACGCCCGCCGCGACGAGCCGGCCGCGGGGCCGGATGATGTAGGCGTTAGGTACGTGCCCATCCGGGGGACGACAACTCGAACTCACCGCCGGCGGCGAGATCTCGCCACCGGAACGACGCAGCACTGGGGGTAGAACGTGGATCCGACGCCTTCAGCCGACGGCACGGGCAACTCCAGCGGCGTCCACGGAGGCGGCCTGCGCGACGTCGTGCAGCTCACCATTCCGGCCGCCGGCGCCTACCTGACCGTTCTGCGTACCGCGACGGCCTCACTCGCCGCCCGCCTCGACTTCACCCTCGAGGACATCGAGGACCTACGGATCGCCGTCGACGAGGCATCCGCGCTGCTCCTGGTCTCCGCCGTCCCCGGCTCCGCACTCGAATGCGCCTTCAGCCTCTCCCCCGGGCTCATGCGAGTCACCGTCTCGGTCGACAGCCTCGACGGCGAACCACCCTCGAAGGACACCTTCGCCTGGACCGTGCTCAGCGCCCTCGCCGGCGAGGTCTCCAGCTCCACCGGCCCCGGCCACCGCGTCACCATCGAACTGGCGAAACGACGCGGCGACCGCGGATAGGCCGCTCCCGGCCTATGTGAATGCCCTGGTCGCCAGATGGCGCGTTACCTGGTGGCGCTGCCGGGCCAGTTGGCGTTACCGACGAGCTCGGGACGGGTGCCGTCGAACGCGGCTGCGGCCACCGGGTCGCCGCGCAGCTCGGCGCACAGCCATGCGGTGACGTAGCCGAGGAAGCCACGGGACCCGGCGGCGCCCTGGACCGAGTTGTGGTCGGCCACCTTCCCGCCTGAGCTCTCGATGAGGCCGAGGACGGCACGGCCCGGCACCTGGTCGTAGAAGGCCCGTTCGGTCGCGGCGCTGGCGATGACCGAGTCGAAGACCCCGTGCGTTCCGATGAGGAATGCCGGTTGGCGCAGCTGGGTCAGGTCGAACATGCAGTCGCTCTTCGTCGGGTAGTCCGCGTTGGCCGCGACCCAGGTCTTGCTGGGCAGCGAGAAGGTCACAACGGTGTCGATCAACGCCGGATTGTCGACGGCCGCCCGGACCGCGCCGCCGGCGCCCTGAGAATGGCCGGCCGCGGCGACCCTGTGCACGTCGAGGCGACCGTCGAAGACGCTTCCGGCCGTCCGGGCCTGCGTGATCAGGTAACGCGCCGCCGCCGCGATCTCGCCGCCGCTGCCGGTGTTGTGCTGGTCCGGGGCGATCACCGTGAACCCGTACGACGCGAGATGGTCGAGCAGGTCCGAGTACTGGGTGGGGGTCCCGCCGGTCCCGACTCCCCAGGTGACGATCGGGCTCAGGAATCCGAGCGTCGCGTAGTCGGCCGGGCGGAAGAGTCGGTAGTGCGCGGTGCCAGCCGGGTCTGCGACGTCCTGGGTCGTCGTGGAGTAGGGGCCGTTAGCCGAGTAGTCCGCCTCCACGAGGCCCGCCGAGGTGTCCGTCTTCGGGGCGACGAACAACGAGCGCACAGCCGGCCGGGTGGCCGCCCAGGCCAGCAGAACAACCACCGCGAGGGCGAACCACAGTCGGAACGTGCGCCAGGCCGGGTGCGCGGGAGCGCCGTCACGGCGGTCCGCTTTCAACGGGAGCACTCGCATCGCGCCACCTCTTCCATGTCCCGTGATCCGCCGGCGACCTTTAGTCAACGCGCTGTCCAACGACCGGTCAGGAACCTCGGGTGATGGCAGGTCAGTGTCTGGACGCCTACCCCGGCCGGAGCGGAATATCACCGTCCCAGCCCGGCGAGCTGGCTACGCGGGCTCCCACCGCCAGCCGTTGTCGTCCCGGCACACGATTGCCTCGCCGTTGACGCCCACTCCCTGGCTGCCGCGGTCGCCCCTCCGGCAGACCTCGCCCGCCTGGTAGCACTTGCCTCGGTTCGTCACCGGGCGACAGCGCGCGCTGGCCGGCGGCGGCGGTGTCTGGTCGGGAGCCGGCGTGCTGGCTGGCGAGAGGCCGCCAAGATCTCCGGGAGTGGACAGGCTCGCGACGCCGACCGTCGACACGTCAGATTCCTTACCGCCCGTCGTCGTGTTGTTCGGTAGCTCGCTTCCAACAGCCGCGAACGCGATGAGGCCGAGGAAGACGACGAGAGCGGCGACTCGTCGGCTGTGAATGCGAGCCCAGCGCACCTCGCCTCGGGAGAGGGCCACGATCCCGACAACCACAATCGCGAAGAAAACGGCCGGGAGAGAGGCCATCAAAACCCTCCGAATACCGCATGAGGCCGCGTGCCCGCCGGTCCGCTAAGGGATCGATCCCTGCGCGGCCAAGGTCAGGTTCCGCTCCGCGCGTCGGATACCCGAATTACTTCTACCAGCGCCACCGTTCCGCTCGCGTGAGGCTGCCGAGGATGTGCGGTCCAGGGTCCCGGTCACCGGGGGCCGCGGGGGGCGACGCGGCGGGTCGGGGATGCGGTGGTGGGGTCATCCGGCCAGGGATGGCGCGGGTAGCGCCCCCGCAGTTCCGAGCGAACCCGCGGGTAGCCGGACCGCCAGAACGACGGCAGGTCGCTCGTCACGGCCACCGGGCGGCCCGCCGGCGAGAGCAGGTGCAGGACGACCGGAACGCGTCCGTCCGCGACGGCCGGCACCCGTTCCCAGCCGAACACCTCGGCGATCTTCACGGCCAGCACGGGACCGCCGGTACCGCTGTAGTCGAGCCGCACCCGCGACCCGCTCGGCACCTCCACCCGCTCCGGCGCCAGCTCGTCGAACTGGGCCGCCCGCGGCCAGGGCAGCAGGCGGCGCAGCGCCGGCCCAGCGTCGATGCGCTCCAGATCCGCGCGGCGCCGCACGTCCCGTAGGTCGGCGCCGAGCCAGGCAGGCGCCGATTCCAGCAGCGCGGCGTCGCTCACGTCCGGCCAGGGATCACCGAGGACCCGGTGGCAGAAGGCGAGCCGTTCCCGCAGCGCGGTCGCGTCGCGGGTCCACCGCAGCACCGCGAGCCCCTCGTGGCGCAGCCCGTCGAGGAGCGCGGCTTCCAGTAGCGACCGGTCGGGCCGGGCCAGCGGGCGTTCGGCCAGGACGATCGCGCCGAGGCGGTCGACCCGGCGGGCGACGACGTCACCGCCGGACCAGGCGACCTCGTCGGCGGTGCGCAGGAAGGCCGCGCCCGCCTCGCGCGCGGTCGCCGCGTCGAGCGTCACGGCCAGGCGCACGTGGGCTGAGGTCCGCCCGGCCCCTCGGTCCGCGACCGCGATGGCCAGCCACTCCGCCCCGGTGAGGGCCGAGCCGCCCGTCAGCTCCGCGGCCGTGCCACCGGCCATCAGGTACGTCGCCCCACCCGGGGCACGAGCCCGGGCGAGCCGTTCCGGGAACGCGAGCCCGACGACGAGGCCCGCCGCGAGGTCGTCGGTCACCGTGCTGCCAGGCGGTGTTCCTGCGGGAGCGGACGGTTCGGCGGGAGCGGACGGTTCGGCGGCTGGGCGCAACCGCCGGGCTTCGTCCCGCCACCGGGCGGACGCGGCCCGGTCGGTGCCCGCTCGCAGGCGCCGCCAGGTCGCCACGAGGTCGTCGGACGACCCCGCGCCCGCCGGTCCGTCCCCCGAGAGGATCGCCACCACCTCGGCCGCGCGCTGGGCGCCGACGGCGGGACCGCCGTCGATCAGCGCCCGGGCCAGCCGGGGATGGGCCCCCACCGCGGCGATCGCCCGTCCCCGCGCGGTCACGCGCCCAGCGGCGTCCAGCGCTCCGAGCGCCCGCAGGGATGCCCCGGCGGCCTCCATCGCGCCCGCCGGCGGGTCGCTGAGCAGGTCGAGCCCGGTTCCGCCGGGATGACCCCAGACCGCGAGATCCAGGGCGAAGCCGGTCAGGTCGGCGACGGCGATCTCCGGTTCGGCCTGCGCGGGCAGCCGGTCGTGCTCGGCGGCGGACCAGCAGCGGTACACCCGGCCCGGTGCTTCCCGTCCCGCGCGGCCGGCCCGCTGGCTGGCGGACGACCGCGACACCCGCACGGTCACCAGCGAGCCCAGCCCGCGGGCATGATCCATGCGCGGGGAGCGGGCCAGGCCGGCGTCGACCACGACCCGGACCCCGGGCACGGTGAGGCTGCTCTCCGCCACCGCGGTCGCCAGCACGATCCGGCGGCGCGGTCCGGCCCGCAGCGCGGCGTCCTGGGTCTGACCGGACTGCTTGCCGTGCAGGGTGACCACGTCCACCGTGTCCCGGTGGCCCGCGATCCGGCCGGCGACCGCGCCGATCTCCCCCGCTCCGGGCAGGAAGACGAGCACGTCCCCGGACGTCTCCCGCAGGGCCCGCCCGATGGTCGCGGCGACGTGGTCGAGCAGCCGCGGGTCGACGCGCAGGCCGTGCGCCGGCGCGATCGGGCCCGGCGCGGGTGCCCAGACCACGTCGACGCCGAACAGCGGGGCATCCGTGCCGACGACGGGCGCGGCCGGCCCGGCGCCGCCGAGCAGGCCGGCCAGCCGCCGTGTGTCGGCGGTCGCCGAGGTCGCGAGCAGCCTCAGGTCGGGGCGCAGCGTCGCGCGGACGTCGAGCATGAACGCGAGGGCCAGGTCGGCGTCGAGATGCCGCTCGTGGCACTCGTCCAGGATCACGACGTCGGTCCCGGGCAGCTCCGGGTCACGCTGCAAGCGCCGGACGAGCACTCCCGTCGTGACCACCTCGACCCGGGTCGACGGCCCGACGCGGCGTTCGCCACGGATCGCGTAGCCGACCTCACCGCCGACCTCACCGCGTCCCTCGCCGCCGGCGAGAGCGGCCATCCGCCGCGCCGCCGCCCGGACCGCGATGCGCCGCGGTTCCGCGACCAGGACCCGGCCGCTGACCTCGTCCGCGAGCGCCAGCGGCACCAGCGTCGTCTTGCCCGTGCCGGGCGGTGCCACCAGTACGGCGGCCCCGCGCGGGCCGGTGCCGGGACCGTGCGCGGGACGAGCGTCGCCGGCCAGCGCGGCGAGGAGCGCGGGCAGCACGTCCCGGACGGGAAGGTCCGCGCCGGCGACCGCGCGGTCGGGCAACATGCGGCCAGTGTCCTCGCCCCAGCCAGGCCATCGCCGCGAGGCGAGGGATCGACTTTGGTCGCGGCCCGCGTCGACACCGGCCAGGATCGAACCATCCGGGGGCTCCCGCGAGGGGCAGACGAGCCGTGGCCGTGGCCGCGAGATGGGACGACGATGTGACTGTGGTCAGTCCGCCGACGGCGCACCGGGCCGGGAACGAGGACTACCTCGACCTGATGAAGCGGATCCTCACGAACACGATCTACCAGGATCCGCCCGTCTCCCGGGCCGAGGCGGCGTTCGACGGCGACCGGCGAGCCACCGGCCAGGACTGGCCATCCGTCGCGCACACGATGGTCGGGCGGGCCCGGCTGGACAACGTCCACGCCTGCGCCGCCACGGCGATCACCGAGGGCATCCCTGGCGACCTGGTCGAGACGGGGGTCTGGCGCGGCGGAACGGCGATCTTCATGCGCGCGGTCCTGCGTGCCTACGGGGTGACCGACCGGCTGGTGTGGGCGTGCGACTCGTTCGAGGGGATGCCGGTCAGCGGGCCGGACAGCCACCCGAGCGACCAGCAGACCCGGCTGCACCTGGCCAACGCCGTGCTGGCCATCCCGCTGGAGCAGGTGCGGGCGAACTTCGACGTCTACGGGCTGCTCGACGACCAGGTCCGGTTCCTGAAGGGATGGTTCCGCGACACCCTGCCCACCGCGCCGATCGAGCGGATCGCGGTGCTCAGGCTCGACGGTGACCTGTACGAGTCGACCATGGACACGCTGGACAGCCTGTACCCGAAGGTGTCACCGGGCGGATTCGTGATCATCGACGACTACCAGATCCCGGCGTGCGCGGAGGCGGTCCACGACTACCGCGCCGCGCACGGCATCACCGCGCCCCTGACGCGGATCGACCAGTGGGCGGTGTTCTGGCGCCTCCAGGGACCGAGCAGCAACGAGTCCGAACCGGCCCAGAAGGGGCCAGGTCAGGGCCATTAACAGGCTTCTCGGACCCGCACGGTCTATGGTGCGAATGTGGAGCTTCCCTATATAGACGTGCTACTCGAGAACCGTAGCCAAGGCGATCGGACGGCGGATGCCTTCTCTCGGCACATACATTGGGGGCTATGGCCGCGGTTACGCGGTACCGGAATTCGAGGGCAGAGTGTCGTCGCAGCGCAGGAGCGTCTCGATGACACGGTCGCCGGCGGGGCGTTGATCTCCGATGGCATGACGGTCCTGGATGTCGGCTGCGGTTTCGGGGGAACGCTGGGGCGATTGTCCGAACGATTACCGGCGGCGCGACTGGTCGGCGTCAACATCGACCATCGCCAGCTCACCCGGGCCCTGCCCACCCGAGCCCAGTTCATCTGCGCGGATGGCTGCGCGCTTCCGCTTCCCTCGGCCGCCTTCGACGCGGTTCTCGCCGTCGAATGCATCTTCCATTTCCCGTCCCGGCTCACCTTCCTCCGTGAGGCGCAGCGCGTGCTGAAACCCGGCGGACGGGTTTCTCTTTCCGACTTCGTGCGGGTGGACAAGGCAGAGCCGGCAAACGCCGTCAGCCGCTGGCTGGAGGACCAGGTCGCCAAGGGATACGGCCGGCAGTCGACCTGGTCGGACGGCGACTATCAGGCAATGGCCGACAAGGCCGGACTCGTGGTCGAGCAGGACGCCGACGTCACCAGGCTCACACTGCCCACCTACCTCTATCTGCTCGCGGACGGCGTCTCTCGCGCCGTATCCGGTCGCGGGCATGTCCCCATCCGTTCCACGCTCCTGCTCTTTCTGCTCTCGGCCCTCGGCGCGGTCCGATACCGCCTGGTGGTCCTGCGCAAGCCGGGCACACCGGACGCGCTGGGCAAGGCGGGACGCGCTGGGTAGGGTCGCGTCCTATGCCCGCGTTACGCACTCACCCGCCAGCAGGGCCGTGGGCTGTCGTCGCCGGGGCCTCCGAGGGCCTCGGTGCCGCCTGGGTCGAGGCGCTCGCCCGTCGCGGCCTGCACGTCCTGGCCGTCGCGCGCCGTCCCGGGCCGCTCGAACAGCTGGCCCAGCGGCTGGCCGCCGAGCACGGAGTCGAGGTGCGGCCGCTGGCCGCCGACCTCGCCGAGCCGGACTTCGGGGACCGCCTCTCCGCGGCCGGCAGCGGGCTCGAGATCGGCACCGCCGTCTACAACGCGGCCTTCTCGTTCGCGGGCCCCCTGCTGGACCATCCGCCGCGGGACGCCCAGCGCCTCGTCGACGTCAACATCCGCGGCCCGCTGGCCCTCATCCACCAGCTCGTCCCGGCGATGACCGAGCGCCGCCGCGGCTCGCTGGTCCTGATGTCCTCGCTGGCCGGCAACCAGGGCGGCCCGAGCCTTGCCGCCTACGCCGCCAGCAAGGCCTTCACCACGTCCCTGGCCGAGAGCCTGCACTCCGAGCTGCGGCCCGCCGGCGTCGACGTCCTCGCCTGTGTGGCCGGCGCGGTGCGCACGCCCGGGTACGCCGCGACCGTCGGACGTGACGCACCGGGCACCCTCGATCCCGACCAGGTCGTCGAGGCCGCCCTCGCGGGTCTGGGCCGCAAGGCGCTCGTCACCCCGGGCCACACGAACAAGCTCGCCGCGTTCGCCATGCGTCGTGTGCTCCCGCGCGCCACCGCCACCGCGATCATGGGTCGCGCAGTGAAGGGCTTCGACGCACCATGATCCTCGGCTTCTTCATCCCGTGGATCGCCTTCGGCGCCATCCTCGCCCTACACGTCGTTCTTCCCGGCCGCTGGATCGACGGCTACGTGCGCGACGATCACGATCGACCGCTGCGTTACCGGCTCAACGGCCTCGTCGTCCTCGTGGCCACCGTCGGGATCGCCGTGCTGCTCGTCGCCGTGAACGCGGTGCCGGCCGACGAGCTCTGGCGGCACCGCTGGGCCGAGCTCGCCGGCGCCTGCGTCTTCGGCCTGCTGTTCACCGGAGCCCTCGTCCTGCCGGCCCCGCCGACCGGGAAGCCGCTGCTCGCCGACCTTTACCTCGGGCGCCGGGAGAACCCGCGCTGGCGCGGCGGCAGGGTCGACGCGAAGATGTTTCTCTACCTGGCGGGCGCGGTGCTGCTGGAGCTCAACGTCCTGTCGTTCGCCGCCCACCAGGATCGCGCGATCGGCCACCTCAGCGCCGCCGTCGCGCTCTCGGCCGGGCTGCTGACCTACTTCGTGGTGGACTACCTCACCTTCGAACACGTCCACCTCTACACGTACGACCTCTTCGCCGAGCGGGTGGGCTTCAAGCTCGGCTGGGGCTGCCTGGTCTTCTACCCGTACTTCTACTGCGTGGGCCTCTGGGCGCGGGCCGACCAGCCTGACCCGCACGCCCCGCTCTGGCTGCTGGTCCTCGCCGGCGTCGTCTTCGCCACCGGCTGGACGCTCGCGCGCGGGGCGAACATGCAGAAGTTCCTCTTCAAGCGCGATCCGACCGCCCGCGCCTTCGGCCTGCTGGAGCCGCGTTCGGTCAGCGATGGCGAACGCACGCTGCTCTGCGGCGGTTTCTGGGGCGCCGCCCGCCACATCAACTACCTCGGCGAAATCCTCATGGCCACCGGGATCACCCTCGCCCTCGGCACGCCAGGTGACCCCTGGCCCTGGCTGTATCCCCTTTACTACGTCGGCCTGCTCGTGCCGCGCCAGATCGACGACGACCGCCGCTGCGCCGCCAAGTACGGCGCGCTCTGGGACGAGTACCGCGCCCGCGTGCGCTGGCGCATCATCCCCGGGATCTACTGAGCTTCGTCCCGCTCTTCTTAGCTGAATGACTGCCCCGCGAGTAAGGGCGTTCAGCCACCACGGGTGGCGAGGAGGCAGACGTCGTCCTCGCGGCCCTGCGGGCCGGCGACCTCGGCGAGAAGCTGGTCGCAGAGCGCGTCCAGTTCGTCGGCGCCGGCGGCGAGGCAGGCCGCCGCAGCCGTGGCGAGGGCGTCGAGCCGGTCGGTGAGGGAGGTGTCCCGCCGCTCGATCAGCCCGTCACTGTAGAGCAGGAGACGACTGGCTGGCGGCAGGGTCCTGGACTCCTCGCCATAGTCGTATCCCGGTTCGACGCCGAGCATCGGGCCGTGTACGTCGTCGAGGTACTCGGCGCCAGCGCTGGAGAGCACCAACGGCGGCGGATGGCCGGCGCACGACCAGGTGAGACGACCGCTGTCGGGGGCGAATGTCGCGACGACCGCTGTGGCGAGGACGTCGTCCTGCGCGGCGACGAGGTTGGCGGACAGCTGGGTGGTGATGGCGGCCGGGTCACGGCCCTCGATCGCGTAGGCGTGGGCGGCGTGGCGCAGCTCCGCCATCGCCGAGACCGCGGGCAGGCCGTGGCCACCGACGTCCCCGACGACCAGGGTGACGGTTCCGTCCGGCCGCACGGCGGCGTCGTACCAGTCGCCCCCGATCTCGGCGTCGCGGCCGGCCGGCAGGTACCGGGCGACGAGCTTCAGGCCCGGCAGGGTGGGCAGCGCCCGCGGCAGGATCGCGCGCTGCAGAGTCTCGACGACGGACCGTTGCCGTTCGTGCAGCCTGGCCCGTTCGACCGCCTGGGCGTAGACGCCGGTGAGGGTGCGCAGGTAGGCGCGTTCGTCCTCGTCGAAGGACCGAGGCCCGGACCAGGCGAGGGAGAGCACCCCGATGATCCGGCCGGAGACGATGAGCGGCAGGGTCGCCGTGGCATCGATGCCGATCGCGTCGAAGACGTCCCGGCGGTCCGGAAAGTCGGCCAGGTAGCCGGCCCGGCTCCGGTCGAAGCGCGGCCGCCCGGTCCGCACGACCTCGCCGAGGGCCGCCGGGCCGGGGTTGCGGGCGTGCACCCAGATGTCCGTGAAGACCGGATCGGAAAGCGTCGGCCAGGCCAGCACCCGACCGGGTGATCCGTCCTCGCCGAACAGGACGAACCCGGCGAAGGTCACCGCGGCGTCCTCGGCTGCGGTCCGGAACGCCACGTCGGCCACATCGGCGACGGTCAGCACCGTGCCCAGGGCGCTGGTGGCCGCCAGCAGCCGGCGGGATCGCACCAGCGCCTGGGACAACGAGGAGATCAGCTCGTCGGCGGCTGGGCTCGGCCGCCCGGCGGGGAAGGCCAGGCCGGGCGACCCGTCACCGCCGAGCGGCCCGCCGCCACGGCGCGGCTCGGCGGCGACGGGGCCGTCGGCGGTGGGCTGCTCGGCTTGCCCCATCTGCCTCATCGTCTGCCCCCTCGGCCCGACGTCGGCATGGCCGCGGACGAGACACCGCCCGGGAAGTACCAGACAGTGGTCTATCGTAACAGTGTGTTACGGACGCCGTCCGACGCCCCAGTAGCGGTGCCGTTGAATGCCGGTGATCGCCGGATCCGGACCACCGGCGGGCCAGCCGTTCAGCTCGGGAAGGCGTACGGCAGGTCGTGCCTGATGATGTGCCTGGTCAGCTTCCACCCGCCCTCGGTGCGCAGCAGCGTGGCGAGGAGGTAGCCGGACTCGATCGGGACGATCGATCCCTGGGCGCCGAGGCTGCCGGCCGGCCAGCCGGTCGCGGGCCGTTCACGGCCGCGGACGTCGTAGACGACGAACTGCGCGTCGAACGTGCCGGTGTTCCCGTCGACCCGCACGATCGGGTTGAGGGTGGTGTGGTGGCTCCAGCCGAGCGGCGGGTGCGCGGCCATCTGGCCGGCGACCGCCTGGCCGATGGTCTCGGCCCCGTGCAGCTCGCCGAGTGGTTCCGCCGCGCCGCCACCGGTGTAGTAGATCTCGACGACCGCGTCGTCGGTGAACAGCTTCGACATGGCCGTGGGGTCGCGGTGGTCGGCGGCGCGGACGTAGCGGGCCAGTACTTCCTCGATTTCACGTTCGGGACTCATCGGCGGTTCTCTCCTTCTGAGCTCGGCGGCCTGTCGACCGCGTCCCCATGCCACCACCGGGATGCCGCCCGAGCTATCTCCCATTCGGTACTGGTCGATACCTCCCAGGTATAAGCAGAATCTTCTGGCCACCTTTGAACGCCTATACCTGCCGGGTATCGGTCGATACCCGGACTGGCATCGACCGGCTTCCGCCGAACTGCTCGAATGGATGAGGACGGCAATCGCCGATCGACCTCCGACGTCAGGATTGACCTTCCGTGAGAGCCGCCGTTTACCGCCGCTACGGCGGTCCCGATGTGCTGGAGATCGTGGACCTGCCAGAACCGCGGACCCACGTGGACTCGGTCCTGGTCAGGGTCAGGGCCGCCGGCCTCAACGCCGCCGACCTCAGCTACCAGGCGGGGGCCATGGATCACACCGTGGAGACCTTCTTCCCGGTGGTCCCGGGCTGGGATATCGCCGGCGTGGTCGAGCGGGCCGGGCCCGCCGCGCCCGAGTTCGCGCCGGGCGACGAAGTGATCGGCTACATTCGCGGCGACGTCCAGCGCGCGCACGGCGGTTACGCGGAGCAGGTAGCCGCCGACGTCCGCACGCTGTTCCACAAACCCGCGAACCTGAGCTGGGCGCAGGCGGCGGCGCTGCCGCTCGGCGGGCTGACGGCTTATCAGGCGGTCAGGCACGCCCTTGCCGTGGCACCGGGCGAGACCCTGCTGGTGCACGGCAGCGGGGGCGGTGTCGGTTCGCTCGCGGTCCAGATCGCGCTCGCCACCGGGGCACGGGTGCTCGCCACTGCGTCCACGCCCGACTTCGGCTACCTGGCCTCGCTCGGCGCGGAGCCGATCGCCTACGGGCCCGAGGCCGCCGCGCGGGCCATCGAACTCGCCCCGGACGGGGTCGACGCCGTTCTCGACGCCGCCGGGCGGGGCGCGCTGGCGGACGGTCGCGGGCTCGGCGGCCCGGCGGTCCGGGTGGCCTCGATCGCCGACTTCGCCACGCCTGGGTCCGTCCCGGTGTTCGCCCGGCTCGTTCACGCGGATCTGGCGGCCGTGGTCGGGCTGGCCGAGGCGGGCCGGCTGACTCCCCGGGTCGGTGCCACCTATCCGCTGCGGGACGCCGCGTGGGCCCAGCGGGCGATGGCCGGCGGCGGCACCCGCGGCCGCGTCGTGCTGGAGATCCCCGGCTGATCTCCGCCGATTAGTACCGTGGAGGTATGGACAGGCTGGAGACCGCCCAGCTCACGTACTTCGTCGCCGTCGCCGAGGAGCTGCATTTCGGCCGGGCCGCCCAGCGGCTCGGCATCGCGCAGCCACCGCTCTCCCGGGCGATCAGCCGGCTGGAACGGCGTCTCGGCGTTCAGTTGCTGGAGCGCTCCACCCGCCGTGTCTCGTTGACGCCGCCGGGAGAGGTGTTCCTGCGCGAGAGCCGCGCGGCGCTCGACGCTCTCGACGCCGCGGTCCGGCGGACCCAGCAGGCCGCCCGGCCGTCACGACTGGTCCTCGCCGTGCGGCCCGCGGTGGGCTCCGGCCTGCTGCCCGCAGTGCTGGCCGGCTACGCCGCCCACGAGAGCACCGTGCCGGTAGAGATGATCTTCACCCGGGAGCCAGTCACCGCGATCCGAGACGGACGGGCGGACGTCGCGCTGGTCTGCGACACCGACGACCTGGCCGGCCTCCAGACTGCCCAGGTGATGACCGAGGCGCCCGTCGCCCTGCTCCCGACCGGCCATCCGCTCACCCACCGCAGCGCCGTGACCATGGCGGAGCTACGCCGCCTCGACGGCTTCTCCGCGAGCTGCCCCGAGGCCCCGCTGGACGAGATCCTCGACCGCGTCGCGCTCGGCCTGACGGTGGTGATCGCGGGAGAGACCGTCGCCGACCGCGCCGGCAACGCCGTCGTGCCCGTGCCGGTGGCAGACCTGCCCGTCACGCATCTCACGCTGGCCTGGACCGAGGCCGTCCGAACCCCGGCGCTCACCATCCTCGTCCGGGAGGCACGACGAGCAGCCGCACGGGAGCACCACCAGCTCGCGGCCTCCTGACCTCTCAGCCTGGCCGCACGGAACCCAGAATGGGGCTCCGACCGTCGGGCGACGAGAGGACCTGGGACGACCATGGCTCGGTATGCGTTTCTTGACCATCCGGGGCCGATCGCGTTCGCGCATCGCGGCGGGGCCGGGCCGTGGCCGGAGAACTCGTGGCCGGCCTTCGCGCACGCGGTCGCGCTGGGGTACCGCTACCTGGAGACCGACATCCGGGTGACGCGGGATGGGACGGCCATGATCCTGCACGATCCGACCCTCGACAGGGTGTCGGACCATACTGGCCCGCTCTCCGATCTCACCGCGGCCGAGGCCGCGCGCATCCGCCTTCACCCGCCGTCCGCACGACCGGCCACGACTCCCCCAGCCGGGCCCGCGACGCCAGCCCCGACAGTCCAGGATCAGCCGACCTCCTCCGGTGGCCAGCCGATCCCCCGGCTGGACGAGCTGCTGGACCGATGGCCCGACGCGCGGCTCAACCTCGACGTGAAGGAAGCGGCTGCGCTTGAACCGACGATCGCCGCGCTGCGCCGGGCGAACGCGCTGGACCGGGTCTGCGTCACCTCGTTCGACGACGAGGTCGCCCGCGAGGCCCGCCGACTGGCCGGGCCGGGACTGTGCCTCGGCGCCGGCATGTCCGCGATCGCCGCGGCCCGGATGTGGAGCGTCCTGCCGTCCCGGCTGGCCACCCGGCGACCGCGCGGCCTCGTGGAGCGCGACGTCGTCCAGGTACCGGTCTCGTTCCGATCGATCCGGGTCTGCGACGCCCGCTTCGTCCGCTACATGAAGGCCGTCGGTCTTCCGGTCCACGTCTGGACCATCAACGACGAGGCCGTGATGGACGCGCTGCTCGACCTCGGCGTCGACGGGATCATCACCGACCGTCCCGAGTCGCTCCGCACCGTCCTGCGCCGCCGCGACCTCTGGCCCGCGTCCTAGCCGAGACGCGCCGGGACGGCGGGCGGTCAGCGGTCGGCGGCGGGCAGCGTGGCCGCGATGCCGTCGAGCAGCCAGGTGAGGCCGTCGGTGAATCGGCGCTCCGCGGCGTCGGCGTCGAACTCATGGGCCTGGATCGCCGCGTCGATGCCGAAGGCGGCGATGTGCGGATACTCGCCCGTCTCGACCAGCCGGCGCACGTAGCCCTCGGCCGCGCGCAGCCACGACCGGCCGGTGCCGCCCGAGGACGCCGCGTCGGGCTGGTCCGGGGCGTCCAGCGCCGGGGTGCCGTCGAGCGCCGGAAGGCTGGCGATCTCGCGGACGACCTGGCCGACGGTGTACGTGTCGACGGCGGTCAAAATCGCGATCTTGCGGTCCCGGTCGATATCCAGGCCGGAGACGGCCGCGAGGGACTGGTCGAAGTTGCGCAACGCGTTCGGGCTGAGGGAGGCGCGTTTCGCGGCCACCGACAGCATCCACGGGTGACGGCGGGCCCCGTCCCGGATGTGGAGCGCGATGAGGCGCAGCGCGTCCCGCCAGTCCGCCGGGAGATCACCCGGGACCAGGCATTCGCCGATCGCCTCGTTGACCATGAGGTCGATCAGGTCCTGCTTGCGGCCGATATGCGAGTAGAGGCTCATCGGCCGGGCACCGAGCACGCCGGCCACCCGTCGGATCGAGACCGCGTCGATGCCCTCGGCGTCGGCCAGTTCCAACGCGGTGGCGACGATCGCCTCCCGCGTCAGCGCGGCCGGCCGGTCCGTGGGTGCCGGTCGGAACCACAGAGAACCGAGCGCCTCGTCGTCGGGCGCGGTGGAGGGGACGAGCGAGGCGCCGCGGCGCCGGCGCCGGCCAGGCCAGTCCAACAGTGCCCGGGCGTCGTCGCCGGCGATCGGGCCTGGGCCAGCGGTCGCGGCAGGCGGCGTGCGGGGCTTGTCCGCGTGGCCTCGCATCGTCCAAGGATACGGAGCCGGCTTCCCCGTCGTCGGGTTCCCTCGGTCCGCCGGCCTCCCCACGCGGGGCACCGGGGGGCGAGGTTGATACACCGTCTCAGTTGGCGATACGGTGTATCGGCCCGCTCGGCCCGCGTCCGCTTCGCCCGCCGGGTCAGCAGACCACCGGGCGGGCGGAGTTCGCCATCCGGCGACCGCGGCACGGACGGACAGCGGCACGGACGGACACACGAAACCGGCCGAGCGAAGCGCCGCCGGCCCGAGACCCTCCGGCACCATGGCCATGAGTCGACACCGCCCGGCCCGCCGACAGCGACGGCAAAGGCGCCCCGCCCCCACGGAGAGGCCCGATGAGCTCGCCACCACCCTCGACAGGCCCGGCCACCGAAGCAGCCCCGAAGTCCGACAAGCTGGACCCGGCGCTCGTCCGGCTGGCCCTCGTCATCCTGGTCGGCGTCGTCGCGGTTCAGCTTGACGCGACGATCACCTCGGTCGCCATCGACACACTGGGACGCAAGTTCGACGTCGGCGTCTCGACGATCCAGTGGGTCTCGACCGGCTACCTGCTGGCACTGGCGATGGTGATCCCGCTGACCGGCTGGTCGGTGGAGCGGTTCGGCGGCAAACGAATGTGGATCCTGTCGCTGATCCTGTTCCTGGCTGGTTCGGCGCTGTGCGGCGTGGCCTGGTCGGCGAGCAGCCTGATCGGGTTCCGCGTGCTGCAGGGCCTGGGCGGCGGACTGCTGCTGCCGCTGATGCAGACGATCCTCGCCCAGGCCGCGGGGCCGGCCCAGCTGCCCAAGCTGATGGCGACGATCTCCGTTCCGGCGATCCTCACCCCGATCCTCGGCCCGGTCATCGGCGGAGTGATCATCGACAGCATCAGCTGGCGCTGGATCTTCCTGATCAACATCCCGGTCTGCATCATCGCGATCATCCTGGCGATCCGGGTCCTACCGGACACCCGCCAGGACGAACGACATCCTCTCGACCTGCTCGGGCTGGCGCTGCTCTCCCCCGGGCTCGCCGTCGCCGTGTACGGATTCTCCGAGGCCGGCAGCAAGGGCGGCTTCGGGCACTCCCACGTGCTCGTCCCACTGCTCATCGGCCTCGTGCTGCTCGCCCTGTTCGTCGTGCACGCGCTTCGGACCCGGGCCGAGCCGATCATCGACCTGCGCCTGCTGCGCAACCACGCCTTCCTCGGCTCGACCGGGCTGATGTTCCTGTTCGGCATGTCGTTGTACGGCGCCATGTTCCTGACGCCGCTGTTCGAACAGGTCGTCCGCGGCCGGGACGCGACCGGGGCGGGCCTGCTGCTCGCCCCGCAGGGCCTCGGGCTGGGAATCGGGCTGATCCTCGTCGCGCCGCGGGCGAACCGGCTGTCGGCACGCGGGATGGTGGCCGTCGGGCTGATCCTCACCGCGCTGGGCTCGGTGGCCTACACCCAGGCCGGGCACAACCCGAGCGAGTGGCTGCTCGGCGGTTCCCTGGCGGTGCGGGGCATCGGCATGGCGCTGTCGATGATTCCGACGATGACGGCGACCTACCACGGGCTGCGCCACGACCAGATTCCGCGGGCGACGACCACGTCGCGCATCCTGCAGCAGATCGGCGGCTCGATCGGCACGGCCGTTCTCGCGGTCGTGCTCGCCACCCAGATCCGCTCGCATGCCGGCGCCGGCGGCGAGGCGGCGGCGGCCTCCGGCGGCGGGCCGGGAACCCACTGGCTGGCGACCGCCTTCGGCACGACCTTCTGGTTGCCGGTGATCTTCTCCGTGCTCTCGGTGCCGCTGGCGTTCCTGATCCCGAAGCGGCTCGCCGGCTCCGAAGGCGACGGCCAGCCGGCAGCCGGCCCCGACCTCGCGCCCACGCAGCGTCCGTCCGAGGATCCGGCGGTGCCCGCCGTCCTCGCGGACTGAGCCCAGCCCCCTTGATCGCCGTTTCGGCCCTCAGCCGGTCGCGACAGCTGGTCCACGACGACCACTACAGGGCCGAAACGGCGATCAGGAAGCGGCGAAGCCGACCTAGCGCGGCGCCATCCGGATGGCGCCGTCGAGGCGGATGACCTCGCCGTTGAGCATCGGGTTGGCGACGATGTGCTCGACCAAGGCCGCGTACTCGTCCGGGTCGCCCAGCCGGCTGGGGTGCGGGGTCTGCTGGCCGAGGGACTCCTGCGCGGCTTCCGGCAGGCTCGCCAGCAGCGGCGTCTTGAACAGGCCGGGGGCGATGGTGACCACCCGGATCAGCTTGTCCGCCAGATCGCGGGCGATCGGCAGCGTCATGCCGACGATTCCGCCCTTGGAGGCGGCGTAGGCGGCCTGACCGATCTGGCCGTCGAACGCGGCGACCGAAGCCGTGTTGACGATGACACCGCGCTCGTTGCCGGGAAGCGGCTCGTTCCGCACGATCCGCTCCGCGCCCAGGCGCAGCACGTTGAACGACCCGACCAGGTTGACGTTGATCACCTTGGTGAAGGCCTCCAGCGGGTGCACGCCGCCGCGCCCGAGCACCCGGGTCGGCGGACCGATGCCCGCGCAGTTGACCACCACCCGCAGCGCGCCCAGCTCCTCGGCCAGGTCGAGGGCCGCGGTGACCGCGGCGGGGTCAGTGACGTCGGCCGGGGCGAACCGGGCCCGCTCGCCGATCTCGGCAGCGGCCTTATCGCCCGCGCTCGTCGGCAGGTCGAGCAGGACCACGCTCGCGCCGGCCTTGTGCAACCGCCTGGCCGTCGCCAGTCCCAGCCCCGACGCACCGCCGGTGACGACCGCTGTCGCGCCCGCTATCTCCACGTGCCCCGCCTTCCCTGACTCCGGTTGACTCGTGCGTCGCCACGAGCCGCCACTATTCTAATGAGCGCTCACTCACGCACGCTCGAAGCGCCGAGCCAGTCGGCCAGGACCGCGTCGGTGTCGGCGCCCGTCAACGGCGGCGGGGACGGCACGGCCGGCGCGGTCCGGGAGAACCGTGGCGCCGGTGCCGGCTGCTGGACGCCGTCCAACGTCATCAGCGTGCCCCGCGCGGTCAGGTGCGGGTGCGTGGTGGCCTCGGCGAAGGTCAGCACCGGGGTGACGCAGGCATCCGTGCCGTCGAAGACGGTGGCCCACTCGTCCCGGGTCCTCGTCAGGAACGTCGCCGCCAGCCTGGCGCGCAGCGCGGGCCAGCCGGCGCGGTCGTTCTGCCGGGGCAGCGCCGCGTCGTCGGTGAGGCCGAGACCCGCGAGCAGCGCGGCGTAGAACTGCGGCTCGATCGCGCCGACCGCGACGTGGCGGCCGTCGGCGCACACGTAGGTGTCGTAGTAGGGCGCGCCGCCGTCCAGGACGTTGGTGCCGCGTTCGTCGGACCAGAAGCCGGTGGCACGCCAGGCCCACATCATCTGCGCGAGCACACTGGCGCCGTCGACCATCGCCGCGTCCACCACCTGGCCAGCGCCCGAGCGCTCCCGCTCCCACAGCGCCGCGAGGATCCCGGTGAGCAGGAACATCGAGCCGCCACCGAAGTCGCCGACGAGGTTGAGCGGGACGACCGGCTTGCCGTCCCTGGGGCCGATCGCGTGCAGGATGCCGGTGACGGAGATGTAGTTCAGGTCGTGGCCGGCGGTGTGGGCCCACGGGCCGTCCTGGCCCCAGCCGGTCATCCGGGCGTAGACCAGTCGCGGATTGCGGTCCAGGCACACGTCTGGCCCGACGCCGAGCCGTTCGGCCACCCCGGGGCGGTAGCCCTCGATCAGCACGTCGGCGCGCTCGACCAGCGCGAGCAGCCGCTCCTTGCCTGCGGCGTCCTTCAGGTCGAGGGCCACCGAGCGCCGGCCGCGCATGAGATGGTCACCGGTGGCCGGGGCGCCGGGGATCGCGCCACCGGTCGCCGGCCGCTCCACCCGGACCACGTCGGCGCCGAGGTCGGCGAGCACCATCGCGGCGTGGGGGCCCGGCCCGATCCCGGCGAGCTCGACCACCCGCAGCCCCGCGAGCGGACCCGTCCTCTGTGCGGCGGCAGGCGCCATCGACCGTCACTCCCTCTCCACGCAGCGGTCGCGGCACCCCCGGTGGCGACCTGGCTCCGCCCCGCATCGGCCGCGCGCCGGGATCGGGTTCACAACAACCCGTTTCACCGGCCGCTCCTCGGTCTACCCGGCCGCCAGCATCCGCGTCCACTGATCGACGGACCGGCCGGAGTTTCAGTCGTACAGCTCGCCGCTGGCGGCGCGGTCGACGAGGGACGGCGGCGGCGCGAACCGGTCGCCGTGCCGGGCCGCGAGGTCACGGGCGCGGGCGACGAAGCCGGCCGGCCCGCCGGCAAAGCCGTTGACGTACCCGAGCACGCCCCCGGTCCAGGCCGGGAACCCGGCGCCGGTGAGCGAGCCGATGTTGGTCTCCGCCACCGTGCGCACCGTCCCGTCCGCCAGCGCGCGGACGCCGGCCAGCGCGACCGCGACCAGCAGCCGCTCGACCAGTTCGTCGAACGCGAGCTCAGCCGGGTCGAGCGTGCCGCCGAACCGGTCACGCAGTCCTGGCCACAGGCCGGGCGGGCGCCCATCGGCGTAGTCGTAGAAACCGGCGCCGCCCGCCCGCCCCGGCCGGCCGAGCTCGATCATCTGGTCGAGCACGGCCGCGGCGGCGGACGCGTCGTCGCCGAGCGCGCCCCGCACCGCTGGCCCGGTCAGCTCGTCGAGCAGCCGCAGCGGGGAGGACGGGAAGCCGGCCTGCGTGCCGGCCTGCTCGATCGACGCGGCGGGCACCCCGGCGCCGACCATCGCGGCGCCCTCGGCGACGAACGCCCCGAGCAGCCGGCCGACGAACGACCCGCCGCCGACGCCCGCCCCGGCCGTGGCGCCGGGGGCGGCCTCATGGACGACGATCGGGGTCTTGCGCAGCTGGGTGACCAGGTCGATCGCCCGCGCCAGCGCGGCATCTCCGGTCCCGTCGCCGACGACGATCTCGACGAGCGAGGTCCGGTCGGCCGGGCCGGCCAGCCGCAGGCCCACGACGTCGACCAGATCGCCGGGCTCCGACGTCGCGGCGGCCGGGGGCTGATCCGCCAGCGGCGCGGCCGAGGCCACGCACAGCAGCGCCCCTGGCACGGCGTCGCGGGCCGCGGCCAGCTCGACGGTTCCGGCGGGCGCGGCGGGGTCGGTCGCCTCGATGACGACGTCTACGCCGGCCAGCGCCGCCTGGTCCGCGGTGGCCGTGATCCGGGCGAGCAGTGCCTTCCCGACCGGCGGTCGGGTGCTGCCCCGGCGCACGGCGTCGGCGACGAGCCGCTCGGCGTAGCCCTTACCGAGCCCGGCGGCCTCGGCCGACGCGCCGGTGAGGACGACGTCCACGCCCGCCTTGGCGAGCGCGTACGCGAGCGAGGCCCCGGTCGGCCCGGCGCCGAGGACCGCGGCCCTCGTCACGGCGACCGGTGCCTGCCCCGCCGGGCGCACGGCCGTCCCGATCCGCCCGAGGTCGAAGTAGAATGCCTTGATCATGTTCGTCGCCACCGGGCCGGTGACCAGCTCGGCGTAGTACCGCGACTCGATGACCGACGCCGTCGCGAGGTCGACCTGGGCGCCCTCGACGGCGGCGGCCAGGATCGCCGGTCCCGCCGGCGCGCCCTCCGCCGCGGCCTGGCGGCGCAGCCCGGCCGGCAGCGCCGGCCGCGCGGCGGCCAGCGCCGGCCCGCCACCGGGAATCTGGTAGCCCGGCACGTCCCAGCGGGCCGTCGCGTCCAGGTTCGCCTGGATCCACGCCCGCGCCGCGGGCAGCAGCTCGTCCACGGAGCCGACCAGCTCGTCGACCAGCCCGAGGGCGCGGGCCTGCGCCGGGCTGTACCGCTGGCCCGCGAGCAGCACGTTGACCAGGGCGCTGCGCACCCCGAGCAGCCGCACCGACCGCACGATCCCGCCGCCCGACGGCGCGAGCCCGAGCGTGACCTCGGGCAGGCCGAGCTGGGAGCCGGGCACGTCCGCCGCGATCCGGTGGTGGCAGGCGAGCGCGATCTCCAGCCCGCCACCGAGCGCGGCTCCCCCGATCGCCGCGACCACCGGGCGCCCGAGCGTCTCCAGCCGGCGCAGCTGGTCCTTCACGGCGGCGGCCGTCTCGAAGGCGGCGAGCCGGTCCGCCGGGCCGAGCCTGACCAGCTCCCGCAGGTCGGCTCCCGTGACGAACGTCTTCTTCGCCGACGTGACGACAACCCCGGTGATCGTGTCCCGGGCCCGTTCCAGGCGGTCCACGACGACCCCCAGTGACGCGCGGAACGCCGCGTTCGTGGTGTTCGCCGCGTGGTCCGGGTCGTCGACGGTGAGCACGACGATCCCGTCGGCGTCCCGCTCCCAGCCGATCACACCGATCCGGTCGCTGTCGGGCGCGGACCCGGCCGGCTCGGACCCTTCCATCGGCGGCAGGACCGTCGGCCGCACGGGGGCTGACGTCGGCTCGGGCATCGTCTCGTCTCCGGATCGCGAGGGGCTGGGTCTGCGATGTGCTGGGTCGGCGAGGGGCTGGGTCGGCGAGGGGCTGGGTCCGCGGGGACCGCGTGGGCCGCGGTCAGATCCGTTCGAGCAGCGTCGCCACGCCCATCCCCGCCGCCGCCGACAGCGCGACGACGGCCCGGCGGGCGCCGCGGCGGGACAGCTCGGCGACGGCGGTGGCGACCAGCATCGCGCCGATCGCGCCCAGCGGGTGGCCCAGCGCGATCCCGCCGCCGTTGACGTTGAGACGCTCGTCCGGGACGTCGAGGTCCCGCTGGTAGGCGAGGGCCACGGCCGCGTAGGACTCGTCGATCTCGAAGAGGTCGACGTCGGCGACGCGCAGCCCCGCCCGGGTGAGCAGCTTGCGGGTCGCGGCCCCGGCGCCGGTGAGCGCGAGCGTCGGCTCCGCCCCCGCCGACGCGGTCGCCACGACCCGGGCCAGCGGTCGCAGCCCCAGCTCGGCGCCGACCTGGGCGTCGCCGATCAGGACGAGCGCGGCCCCGTCGGCGGCGCCGGCCGCGTTCCCGGCCGTGTGGACGTGCTCGACCCGCTCCAGCCAGTGATAGCGCCGCAGCGCGACGGCGTCGAAACCGGCCTGCTCGCCGGCCTGGGTGAACGCGGGCGCGAGCCGGGCGAGGAAGTCGGCGACGGCGTCGAGCCGCTCGGGCGCCACCTTGTCGCCGGGCCCGATGGGGCCGACCCGTTCGTCGTGGTCCAGGACCGGCAGGCCGTGGTCGCGTACCGGCACGACGGCCTGGTCGAAGCGGCCGTCGGCCCACGCCTCGGTCGCGCGCTGCCGCGAGCGGGCGGCGTAGGCGTCGAGCTCCGCGCGGCCCAGGCCGGTGACGGTCGCCAGCAGATCGGCGGCGACGCCGGGAGGTACGTAGTGGGTCAGGTAGTTCGTCGCCGGGTCGTTCGCCCACGGCCCGCCGTCGACGCCGGCCGGCAGCCGGGACATCGACTCGACCCCGCCGGCGAGCAGCAGCGCGTCGTCGCCGGCCCGGACCCGGGCGGCGGCCAGGTTGACGGCCTCCAGGCCGGAGGCGCCGATCCGGTTGACCACCAGGCCGCCGACATCGTCCGGCAGCCCGGCGACGAGGGCGGCGGCGCGGGCGAGGTCGCCGCCCTGGTCCCCGACAGGCGTGGCGACGCCGAGGACGAGGTCAGCCAGCCGGCCGACGTCCAGCTTCGGGTTGCGCTCGCGGATCTCGCCGACCAGCCCCGCGACCAGGGAGACCGGCTTGACGCCGTACAGCGCCCCGCCGGACCGGCCGCGCCCGCAGGGCGTACGGACCGCGTCGTAGACGACCGCCTCGGCGGCACCGGTCGTGGACATGCCCGCGACGGTACCGCCCCGTCGACATACCCCGTCCGCCTGTGTCACCTGAGGCCAACAACGGGCCCGGTCACCTGAGGCCAACAACGGGCCGGATCTACACGGACGCGCCGATCGCCACGTCCTCGAGGAACGCGATCGTGTGGGCCGCGGCGGCACGCCAGCTCGGGTCGGACAGCACCTGGTGGCCACCGGGGACGGTCACCAGGTGCGCGCGCGGCGCGGTGCGGGTCGTCATCCGCACGACGGGCAGCGGGCTGACCTCGTCGTCGACGCCGTGCACGAGCAGGATCGGCAGGTCGGGCAGCGCCCGCGGCGGCGGCTCGGTCGGGACCTCGCCGGCGACGGGACGGTAGAGCAGCGGCAGGCCCAGCAGCACGAGGGCGTCGGTACGCAGGGCCGGCGAGCCGGACGCGGTGAGCGCCCGCAGCGCGCCGGTGTCCGAGCCAACCAGCGCGAACGGCCGGCCCGGGACCCGGCACTCGCCGAGCGCCAGCGTGCTGTCCTCGCCGGGCCCGAGGTAGGTCACCTCGTAGCCGTCGAGCGAGAGTCGGAAGGCGAGCTGCTCGAACAGCTCGGCCGACTCGCCGCGACCGGGCAGCACGACGACGGAGCCGCGCGGCTGGCCGGTCGGCTCGGCGCTGCGCCAGAGCCGGGCGTGCCGGTCGCGGGACTCGGCGGGCCCGGCCGGCGCCGGCACGAACGCCGGTTCCTGTGCCGACCGGGCGCTCGGCACGGCCGGGATGAGCGTTGGGGTCATCGAACACTCCTGGTTTCTGGTAGACCCGCGGCAGTGGCGGCCCGTGCCGGTCGCCGCGGCGTTCCCGGGCAGCGGCCCCGTCCGAACCGCTAGGACGAGAACGCGGCACGTGCACGCCGAAGTGGCCAGACACACAGTGCGACGCGCGACAGTACCGCGACCACTGGGAGCCGACGGCACGGGGGGCACGCCTTGACGGTGCGCCGGGGAAGCCTGGCCGCCGACACGACCGGGTGGCGGCGGGGCGAACTCCTGGCGAAGAGAGACTGCCCTGCGCCCGCGGGCCTCAGGCCCGGCTCGGGCGCCGGAACGCGCCGAGCCGATGAGGCCGCGCTCAGCGCACGCTGTTCAGAAGCTCCGACAGGTCACAGAAGGTGGACAGGACCGCGACGGCGCGACGGCGGACGGCGCGCGGCCGAGCGGCGGTCGGACGGTGGCGGAGGGCATGCCACAATGTTCACTAGATCAGTGAAGAAAGTCAATCGCCCTGGCCGAGACGGAGACCTCGGCGACACGGAGACGAAATATCGAGGAAATCTGAACGCGGGACGGCGATCCCTGGACGGAACCAGCGGCACGCCTGGTGCCCGCGCTCAGTCGAGGGCACCTCGGGCGACGGCGGCGCCATAGCGGTGGGCGCCGCTCGAGTACACGCCACAGCTGCCGCCGGTCCCGACGAGATTCGGGCAGAAGTGCACGCCGTCGGGGGCGCGGACGGTGATCTGGCCGTCCGGCCCGCACGGCTCCCCCGGGTCACACGGCAGGGACGGGACGAACCGGCCAGCGGCGGTCACCGCGAGATCGGCCCGCACCACCCGGGTGTTCGGCGTCTCGCGCGCGATCGTGGCCCACAGCCGGCCGAGCTCGGTACGCCCCGAGGCGTCGACCGGGTCGGCCTTGCGCGCCGGCTCCTCGACCAGCCGGACCTGGACGCCCGCGGACACCAGTTGGTCGACCATCGTGGTCACGTCCTGCCGGTAGCCGGTGAGCAGGTCGCGTCCGGTCATGCAGGCCGGCAGGTTCCCGGAGAACGCGAGCACGGCGACCGTCGGCCGGAAGTCGCGGATCTGGCCCGGCACGTCGTCGACCCAGTTGCAGGGGGCGGTGCCGCTCCAGGCACGCAGCTCGATCGCGTGCGCGCCCGCGTCCAGCGCCGCCTGCTTGAAGGGCTCCTGCGACTCGACGATCAGCGAGTCCCCGTACACGAGGAGCCGCGGGTCCGCGGGCAGGTAGCCGCGCAGCACGATCGCGGACCCGAGCACCGCGACGATCACCGCCAGGATGGCGACGGCCCGGCGTGACCAGCGGGTCGGCTCGCCACGCTGGCGGGCCCGACGCCCCGACAGCCCGCCCAGCAGCGCGAGCAGGTCGATCCCGGTCCAGCCCAGGTGGGTCGATGGGCGGGTGTCCGCCTGGCCCGGTTTACCGCCGGGGCCTGCATCACCGGGCTCACCAGGACCGTCCGGGTGGTCCGTCTGGCCGGCGCGGTCGACAGCCGGCGGCCGGTCGGAGCGAGGCGATCGCTCGTACTGCGCGGCGGGCATGGCGCTCCTCGTACCGAAAGGGTGGCTTCCTCCCTTATGAACGCACCCGCCATGCAATCGGTTGAAACCGGTACGTGTCCTTTTGATGATACTTCGCGGCCAGAGTGCGGCTTCAGGTGATCAGGTGATCACAACGCGATCACACCGGCGGCGCTTCAGCCGGTCGTCTCGAAGTAGAGAGCCTCGGCGAGCTCGCGGGCCGCCCGGGCATAGCGGACGACGAGCCTCGACGGGCTCGCCTCCAGCTCACGCCAACGCCGCACCCAGGCGCCGGCCGCCTCGGCGATCTGCGCGGGCGCGGCGCCGTCAGGCAGCCCGAGGCGAGCGGCCGTCGTCGGCCCGGTGGCGAACGCGACCAGCGCGGTCGCGGTGGCGTCGTCGACGCGAAGCCGGCCGGCGGCGAGCTCGCGCAGGGCGCCGGCGAGCTCCGCCTGCCGCAGCACGGGGTCGCGGCGGAGCCGGTCGATCTCCGAGCGCAGGCCGGCGAGTACGAGCCGGGCGTCGGCGTCGTCGCCGAGCCAGCTGGCCTTCTCGAGGTCCCCGAGCGCGCGGGTCGCCCGCAGCCGATCGGCACCCACGATGAAACGGCGCTCGACCTGCGCCCGCAGCTCGACGACGCCGGAACGCTCCTCGAGCGCGGCGAGCAGCCGGGGCGTCCCCGCGACGCCCTCGGCGATCAGCGTGGCGCAGGTCCGCAGACCGTAGGTGCCGAGCAGCCGCAGCAGCCGGACCCTGTCGTCGGCCCGCAGCGGGCCGGTGTCCCAGTCGAGGAAGTCCGCGTGCGAGTACAGCGCGTCTTCGAGATCGTCGGCGGTCGCGGCGGCGAGCTGGTGCAGCAGCCTGGTGTCCGCCTCGGTGAACTCGTCGCCGCCCGCGGTCTGCGCGAGCAGGCCGATCACCGGCACGACGTCGCCGACCAGGCCGCGCAGGTCGGCGGCGTACCGACCGGCGACCCGCCGGGCCTGCTCCCATACGTCGTCGCGACCGTCGCCGAGCTGGTCGACCCTGCTGAGCACGCCGAGCACGTTGGCCGCGGTGAGGTTCGCGCCGAGGGCTGTGCCACGCAGGCCCTCGATCGCCTCGGCGTCGCGCTCCCCCGGGTGCGGAGTGACGTAGAGGAGCGCGTCCGCGTCCGCGAGGGCGGCTAGGGAGCCCTCGTCGAGGCCGGTCAGCGAGTCCAGGCCCGGGGTGTCGATCAGGATGTGCCGGGCGGCGAGCGCCTGGTTGGCGACCTCGACCGTCACCGTCCGGATCTGCTCGCGAGGCAGCCTCAGGTCGGCGGGAGCTCCGCCGCCCCGGGCCGGCGGCAGCATGAACGGCTCCCCGGTGTGCGGGGTCACCACGATCCGGTTCTGGTGGTGGTGACGAAACCAGGTGACGACCATCGTGCACTCGGTCGCGTCCGTCGCCGCGAGCCGCTGGCCCAGCAGCGCGTTGACCAGCGTCGACTTTCCCGCGTTGACCCGGCCACCGACCGCGAGCCGCAGCGTGCGTTCCCGCAGCCGCTCGGAGACCGCCGCCACCGCGTCACGCGCCGGGCCCGGCGCGAGCCGCTCCGTCGCCTCCGCGCACAGGACGAGGGTCTGGTCGCACAACGGCGTTCGCATCGGTTCCTCAGTGACGTCTGGAGTACGCAGGGACGGTTGGAGTACGCAGGGACGGTTCGGAATACGCCCGGCCAGGACGGTCCCGGCCGGGGTCGGTCAGGCGACGAGCCGGGCGGCGAGTGCCTGCCGGCCGCGGTGCAGCTGCGACTTGACCGTGTCCACCGGGATGCCGCGTTCACGCGCGATCTCCAGGTAGCTCAGCCCACACACGTCGCGCAGCAGCAACGTGGCCCGAAACGGCGCCGCCAGCGTGGCGACCGCCGCGTCGAAGGCGAGCCGGTCGGCGATCCGGTCGGCGAGCGCCGGTTCGGCCGCCACCGCCTCGACCGGAAGCTCGGCGACCGGCGCCGGCCGCCGCGAGCGGCGGCGGACCTCGTCGAGAGCCGCGTTCGTCGCCACGCGGTGCAGCCAGGTCGAGAGCCGCGACCGCCCCTCGAATGCCGGCAGGCTGGTCCAGGCCGCCACGAGCGCGTTCTGCAACGCGTCGTCGGCGTCCTGGTCGTCGCCGGTGATCCGCCGGCACACGGCCCACAACTGGCGCTGGTGCGGCCCGACGAGCCGGTCGAACGCGCCCCGGTCGCCCGCCGCCGCCTGCGCCACCAGCGCGTCGTCCGGCGGGCCCGACCGGGCCGACGCCAGATCAGCCCGTGCCACAGCGGGGGCCGCGAGGGCCCCGTCAAGGCAGTCGTCGTCCGGCCCACATACGTGCGTCATGCATTCCCCCCGGGAGGCCTGCCCCGACTGCCCGACCGGCCGGGCGGAACCGGAGCGTCAGCTCCGGGCCCGCCACAAACCAGTAGAAGCAGAGGCCTTGCTCGCATTGTGCACGAGACTTCCGGCGGAAAGTCCTCTAGATCCGACTTTCCTGCGACATCTGCGCGTGCATTGCCGCGCCAGTGAGGAACGGCAGTGAACCGGCGAGATTGGCGCCGCGAGCCAGCGGACCGAGACGGGGTGGATGGGACCGGAGTGCTCCCCGTGGGCCAGACGCCTTCTTAGAACGGGTCGGTCGCGGCCGAGATCTCGTTGTCGGTGGCGATCGACTGGTTGTACTGGGCGATGCTGGTCTCGACCTGGGTCTGGTGGATATCCCCCTCGATCAGCGGGGCGATCCGGGCGGCACCCGCCGGGTTGTGCATGATCGCCTCATTCATGCGCAGCTGGTTCAGCACACTCGGCGAGATCGAGCCGGGGGCGATGCCGGAGTCGGCGAACGCCTGGTCAATGCCGTAGCCGCCCGCCGCCGCGGGGTCCTGGCCGGTCTGGTGCTCCGCGCCGTCGACGAGGCCCTGCGCGACGTGCATCTGCCCGTTGATCTGGTTCATCAGTGCGGCGGTGTCCCCACTCACCCGCAGGACCGACGGGTCGGGCAGGAAGCCGTCACCGAGGCCGCCGGCCGCGACCGGGTCGGCCGGGGGCAGGCCCGCGTCGATCTGGTGCTCAAGGGCCGCGACCTGGTGGCTGAGAAGGTCGGTCTGATCCAGCATCGGCCCGACCGGGCCGAGGTTGCCCATCGACGAGTAGCCGGCGGTCGCGTCGAAGGCCGGCGTGTATCCGCCCGCCGCCGCGCCGCCGCCCACCGCGCTCCCGTAGCCGGACGGGTCGCCATAGCCGGATGGGTCGGCCTGCGCCACCGTGTCCGGGCTGGCGACGGAACCCTCGTCTGTGGAGCCGGCGACGGAACCCGCGTCGGAGGAACCGCCGACCAGCACCTGCGTAGATCCGTCGGCGGAGAGGCCGGTGATGAAGTCGTCGCCTGAGGGGTCGTAGATGTTGACCTGGCCGTCCGCCCCGGTCGTCACCACGTCGTCGCCGGAATGGTCCAGGACGTGGATCTCGGCGTAGGTGCCGGACGGGTCGGGGGTGGAGTACTCCTGGCCGCCGCCGTACCCGGCTGGCGAACCCCAGGAATCGCTTCCCCCGGAATGGTCGAGCGCCGTCGACGGGTCATACCCCTGATGGTCGTAGGCCGACGTGTCGTCGAAGTGCTGGCCGTAGTCACCCTCGTGGCTGTGGACTTCCATTGCGCTTACCCCCGTTACTGCTCGCCGTCGAGCGCGGTCCGCAGAGCCCCGGACTGCCGGCGAAGATTCTCGATCAGATTCAGGTTATTGGTGACGGCGGTGCGGCGCGGCGCGTTCTGCTCATCCGCGCGACGAAGGGTCCGGTTGTGCTCGGCTATCTCCTCCTCCAGCTGGCTGATCGCGATCGTCAGTGCGTCGGTGACGTGGTCGCGCAGTGTCGCCATGGCCGAGCGCAGCGACTGCTGCACGACGGGCGGCAGCTCCGTTCTCAGCCGGTCCGAGACCGTTGAGACATAACGGCGGGCGTCCGCGCGAGCCTTCATCGTCTCTTCGTTGCCGATCCGCCGGCGGCCGACGGCGAGAACGACGGCAACCCCGGCGATGACCGGGGCCACCGGCCCGAGGGCGAGCGACGCGCCGCTGAGCAGCGTGAAGGTCAGCGTGCCCAGACCGACGCTCGGCACGATCCGGTCGAACGTCTCGCCGAGGCCGCGGCGTTCCGGACCCGAACGGGCGACCGTCGGCAACGTCTTGAGCCGGTCCGGCAGCGCGAGGCCGAGCGAGAGCTCCGGCATGCCCGCGGCCTCGAACCGCTGGCCCAGCTCGCCGGAGATCTCGGCGAGGCCCCGCTCGACGAGGCGCTGCATGGTCATCCAGATGGCGCCCACCGAGCCGGCCAGGTCCTGGGGTAGCTGCGCCAGGTATTCGGCTCCCGCGGCGACGATCCGCTGGTCCGCCTCGGCCTGCAGATCGGCGATCAGCCTGCTCAGCTCGAGCCGGGCCACGTTGTCCAGGCCCTGGAAGCGTTCGGCCAGGTGGGCCCGCCACCAGGCGGTCTCCTCGCGGGCCGCGGTCAGCCGGGCGCGCCGGTCGTTGATCTCGGCGAGCAGCGCGGGGTCGTGCGCGAGCGAGCGCAGCCGGGTGCGCTGCCCGGCCTCCAGCCTGTCCAGCACCTGACCGGTGGCGTGCAGGGTGTTGCGCATCCGGATCCGGTCGGCCCGCTCGGCGACCGTGTCGGTGAGCGCGGCCATCAGCGGGACGAACCCGCTGCGCTCGGTCAGCGTCGCGGCCCGGTCGGCCCGGCCGCGCTCGGCGAACCGATCCGCGTCGAGCTTGAAACGGCTGCTCACGGGAAACCACGGCGCGTCGGCGAGTGCCGGCGCGTGGTCGCGGATCAGCTCCTGGTTGCGGGCGAGCACGTCCCGCCAGTCCGGGTACTTGTCGATCTGGGCGAGCACGAACAGCACCTCGCTGGTCCGCTCGCGCAGCTGGCGCAGGAAGCCGTGCTCCGAGGCTGTCAGCTCGCTCTGCCCGCTGACCACGAACAGCAGCGCGTCCGCGGCGCTGGCGGCCGCGGCCGCGGCCCGGGCGTGGCCGGCCACCAGGCCGCCGACCCCTGGCGTGTCCACCAGCCGAAGGCCATGGCGCAGCAGCGGGTCGGGCAGCCCGATGTCCACGTGCAGCACGTTGTCCCTGGTCGCCAGACCCGCCCGCTCCGGATCGTTCGAGCGGGCCGGGTCGACGGCCGCGTACTCGGCGAGGTCTGCGAGGTCGATCGGGACGACCTCCGTACGCACCGCCGGCGCGTCCCCTGGGCCGCCCGGTGCCCCCGCCGACGACGGGGAACCCGAGGCTCCCACCGGCACGGCGACCGTCGCGCGGGCGATGTCCTGCTCCGCGTAGCCGACCGTGAGGTGGACGTTCGTCGCCACGTCGACGTCCACCGGCAGCAGGCCCTCCCGGCCAAGCAGCGCGTTGAGCAACGAGCTCTTGCCGCGCTTCTTCTCGCCCACGACGACGACCGTGGCCGCGCCGGCCCGCAGCCGCTGGGTCGACAGGGTCAGCAGGCTCGCCCCGCTCTGGTCCCCGACCGACACCGCGATCGCCGCGGTGTCGGTCGCGGCGCGCGCCACCCTCGCGGTGAGCAGGCCCGCGTCGACCGGGGCGGCGCCAGCCGCGGGCGGGCTCGGAGCGGTCACTATCGCGGCACCTGGTCGGCTCGGAAGACGACCACCGCCGGACGGCGCAGCACCTTGCCGTGATCGGTGAACCCGGTGAACTCGGTGCTCGCGACCGTCATGTGCCGCCCTGGGTCGGCCGTCGGCTCGCTGCCGGTGGCCTCCTGCAGGTTGGGGTCGAACGGGTCGCCCTCGCTCGGGGCGACGACCTCGACGCCGACGTCGGCCAGCTCGGCGTTCAGCCGCCGCCACAGGCCGCGGTCGGTGTCCTGCAGCCGGTCGGAGACGTCAATGCAGGCGCGGACCAGCCGGTCACGCTCCTGCGCGGCCCGGGCCACCGCCGGGTCGACGCGTGTCGGGGCCCCGGTGGCCGGCCCACGGCCGCCGACCGGCGCCATCGGGCGGGTCTGTGCCCAGGCCGCCTCGCCGCCGGCACCGGCGATCTCCCCGTAGTCGACGTCCGACCAGCCGGACTGGCCGGACGGAACCCGCGCGGCTACCGGCGCGGGCACGTCGTCCTGCCTCCCGCCGCCCACGAGCCGGGCCACCCCATAGCCGCCGGCCGCGCCGAGTATCAGCCCGAGCAGGATCCACAGCCCGGTGTGGCCGCCGCCCTTGCCGTCCGGATCGACTACCGCGGGCGAGCTTGTCTCCACGGAGGTCGTCGGGGTCGCAGGGGTCGCAGGCGTCGTCGGGGTGGTCGGAGTCGTCGGAGTCGCAGGGGTCGTCGTGTCGTTCCGCGAGTCGGTCCCGGTCCCGGTCGCGCCAACCGTGTCCTGCGCGCCGCCCCCGGTGAGAACACTGGTCGTTCCCGGGCCGTGCAAAATCACGCCAGGTCCGCCAGCTGGCGTCGTAGATGCGGGCGGATCGGCGGCAGCGGGGCCGGCGAACGCGGCCAGGCCGAGTGTCGCGAGCAGCAGCGCGCCAGCGGTTCCCACGGCGACGCGCACTCGCCGCGACCGGCCTCCGGCGCCGGCTCGGCCGGCTCGGAGCGGCGTCCGGTTCACGCTTGCGGCTGCCTCGGTCCCGGCTCTGACCTGGATCGACTGGCGGTGGTTGGGCATCGCTCCCCCTGGGCGAGGCTGCCGCCGGATCCGACGGCACGGATTGGACGGCGTGACCGGGCCCAAATGTTCCGCCCGCGCAGAAACAGTTCGAGAGACCTGGGAGACGGCCGCCGAAAGGGTCCCCGCCAACCGGCCTTGCCGCGCAGGGGCCGGAGCGGTTTCTTTCAACGGTTGCCGGTCTCGGCGTCCAGCGTGAGCAGGGTGCCGGCGGACGTGCCGACGGCGACGAGGGTTGACGCGCCGAGGCCGGGCAGACCGGTGATCACGATCGGGGAGGCGTCAGACAGGCTGCCGAGCTTCGCCGTCCAGCGGCTGGTGCCCGTCGCGGCGTCCAGCCCGTGCAGCCGTCCCCGAGCACCCGTGATCACCACCAGGCCGGGGGTGAGGGCCGCGTTCGCGTGGTCACCGCCGACGTGCCGGGTCCAGCGCACGGAACCGTCACGGGTGTCCACCGCGGTGAGCATCCCGCCCTGGCTGGTGAGATACGCGATCCCCTCCGGGTCGACGGCGGGTGCGGTGTAGACGCCACCGCTCAGTGGGCGGCGCCACCGCGCCTGCCCGGTCGCCGCGTCGATCCCGTGCAGCACGTGGGCATGACTTCCGACGACGACCAGGTCCGCTTCCCCCGTCGAGCCGGTCAGGACCGCCGGAGCCGACCAGATCGCCCCACCGGCGTCGTACTGCCACCGCAGTTCACCCTCGCCGGCGCCGACGGCATAGAGCCGACCGCTGCCGCAGCCGACGTAGAGCGTGTCGCCGACGACGGCCGGTGCGGCCGCGACCCAGCCGCCGGCGGGCTGGATCCACCGCACCGCTCCGGTCTCCGCGTCCAGGGCGTACACCCTGCCGTCCCAGCCGCCCGCGAACAGGACACCGCCGGACAGCGCCGGTGCCGCGTCCACGCCGCTGGCACCGTGGAACGCCCAGCGCGGCTGGCCCGTCGCCGCATCCAGGGCGAAAAGCTGGTTCGGACGGCCGCCGCAGTAGACGACACCGTCCGCGACGACGGGCGACGAACCGCCATTGCCGAGGCCGAGCGCCCAGACCTGGTGACCAGTCGCCAGGTCGACCGCGTGCAGCCTCCCGGCCAGGCCGGTCACGAACAGCGTCGGCCTTCCGCCAGGACCCGCCCCGACGGCGGGTGACCCCGCGCCGAGCCGGCTGATCTTCGTCTTCCAGATACCAGGCTGGGACACCACCGTCGGCCCGGTGCCTACGGGCGCCGCGAACCGCTGGGGCCCGGCCGGAGCAGCCGGAGGAAGTCCGCCCCATCCGGTTCCAGGCGGTGGCGTGCCCGGCGCCGGGCCGCCGGCCGCCGGCGGGACCGCCACCGGCGTGGGCCAGCCCGGCGGAACCGGGTCCGCCCAGGCGTGTGCACCGGTTCGTCGGAGCCCGCCGCGGAACAGCGCCACCTGGACCGGCGCGGTGGGGCCTGGCACCCGGGACCCGTCGCCTGCCCGCGCGGTGAGGGGCGGCTGACCGACGGGCGGGCGGCTGACCAGCGGCGGCGGAACAGGCGGGCGGCCGACGGGCGGCACGCCTACGGGCGGGCGGCTGACCAGCGGTGGCGCGCCGGTCGTGCCGGCCGCGATCAGCGCGCCGAGAGCGGTGACGGTCTTGGGATCGCCGGTGGCGCGCGGGAGCTGGCCGGTGCGGGCGCTGACCAGCTCGCTGATCCGGGGCATCCGGGTCGCGTTGCCCGTGAGGCAGATCGCGAACAGCTGGTCCGGGGCCAGACCTGCGGAGGCGATCGTGGCGACCAGCTCGTCGATGCTGGCGTCGAGCCGGTCCCCGACGGCGTCCTCCAGCTCCCGGCGGGTGACCCGGATGCCGTCGTCGAAGCCCATCAGATAGAGGGTGTGCGTCGCGGAGCGGGACAGCGATTCCTTGGCCAGGACGAGATCCTGGCGGGTGAGCGCGCGGGTGCGGTTGCCGGCGCGTGAGGTGTCCGACCAGATCCGCTCCCAGCTGGCCTGGTCGAGATCGGCGGCGTGCCCACCGACAACCTCCAGCATCGCCTCGTCGACGTCCTCACCGCCGAAGTGCCCGTCCCCACCCGGGCGGCCCACCACGGTGAAGCCACCACCGACCCGCCGGAGCACCGCCGTGTCCAACGTGCCGCCGCCGAGGTCGTACACGGCGAGGTGCGCGCCGTCGGGGATGTCCTCGCTGGCCGCGTACCAGCTGGCCGCCGCCACCGGCTCCGACACGAACACCGGGGTGGGCAGCCCCGCCTTCTCCGCGGCGAGCCGCAGCTTGTCCAGGTCGGCCGCCGTCCAGCGGGCCGGGTGAGTCAGCACCGCGCGCGACGGCGGCGTCCCGTCCGACCTCCGTCTCGCCTCCGCGGCCACCCGCCGCAGCACCGCCGCGACGACGTCGACGGTCCCGACCGTCTCCTCGCCGAGCAGGATCGCCTCCGCGGTCACCAGCGCTCGCTTCGGAAGCCGCTCCAGCCGCTCCGGAAACGCCCCGCCCTGGCTGACGGCGGTCTTCCCGGTCGTCAGCTGCCCATCTGGGTCCAGCCACACGGCCGACGGCAGATACCTGCTGTTGTCGATCTCCAGCACCTCGGCGGCCCCGCCACCAACCTGCCAGGCCGCGCACGTGAAGCTCGTCCCGAAGTCGACCGCGAGGGACCAGCCCGTCATCGCTGCCCGCTTTCCCCGGTGCCTGACGGCGTCGCGGCGCTTTGCCTGTTGGCGGCTGTCCGCTGCAGCAGCGGGCCGACGACGTCGGCAACGGCCACCCCCAGGAGCATCACGAGGCAGAACAACCCCAAATGCTTCTCGGGGCTGTGCTCAAGGCGGAGGAAAACCCAGGTCGGCGGAAGGACGATCGCCAGGCTGGCGGCAGGGAGGAACAACCCGCCCCTGTCTCGGAAAGTGAGACGGAAGCCGATCAACAGGGCCGGAATCAGTGCGGGAATCAGATCGTAGTAATAGTCCGAGGCGACCAGCGTGATTCCTGCCTGCGCGAGGACGTCGTGCCCGCCGCCGGCAGCGATGCTGGCCAGAGCGCCAACGCCGATGACGAACCCGCCCAGGGCCCGCGCGGCCGGCGTCGAGCCTCGCGCGAAGGCGACTACGGCCATCAGAAGCTGCACCGCGACCAGCGCGTAGGCGAGGTCCACGATCACCGGCTGGAACCTGAACCGGTGGCGGCCTGTCCACCCGATGTCGATACCGATGCCGTAGCCGACCAGCAGGATCGCGAGGACGACCGGCCAGCCCATGTGCAGGCCACGCGACGCGTGTCGATGCATCAGGCGAGCGGTGACCAGGAGAAGCACCGAGGCAACGATGGCGATCTTCATTGCGTAGTGCCAGTGAAACCAGAGAAGATTTTCGTGGTAGGGCTGGTCCCAGGCGAGGGTCACGCCGAGAATCCAGGCCATCGCAAGGCTTGCCCCTGTTCCAACGCCGGCAACGAGGTCCAGGACCTTGCCGGCGGAGCCCGTTCTCCAACGGCTGGGGACCAGGCTGGCCAGGAGCCCAAGAACACTGAGAACCGTCCACGTCGTGGCCGGCAGGACGGTGAAGTCCCGCGCCTGTGTGAAGACGAGAATGGTCGCCGCGATGCCGAGTGCGGCCAGCAGAATGTCCAGCCGGTCGTTGCGAACCGCGGGCCGGTCGGGGGTGGGGGTGGACTCGGCCGTTCCCACGCCGCCGTCGCCCCCGCTCCCGGTGGTGGTCCTCTCCTCGCACTCCTCGCCGCGTTCGGCCCCGCCCTGCTCCGCCTGCGTGGCGCTGGCGGTCGGCTGCGCGAGGAGGGCGCCGAGGACGACCACGGTCTTGGGGTCGTCGGTGGCGACGGGAAGGGTGCCGAGCTCCTCGGTCAGGAGCTGGCTGACCATGGGAACGGCGCTGGAGCCGCCGGTGAGATAGACGGCGGCCAGGTCGCCGGGGACCAACCCGGCGCCGCGAACGGTCGCGACGAGCTCGGCGACCGTGGCTCGCAGCCGGTCGCCGACAGCGTCCTCGAACTCGGGCCGGGTGATCCGGATGCCGTCGTCGAACTCGGGCGGCAGGACGGTCGCGCTGGGGCTGCGCGAGAGGTGTTCCTTCGCGGTGGTCAGGTCGCGGCGAAGAAGGTTCTGGCTGCGGCGGGCGGCCCGGCCGGTGCCGGCCCAGAGGCGCTCCCACGCCTGCGGCTGCGCCTCACTCGCATGCGCGGCGACGAGCTCGTGCAGCGCCTCATCGAGGTCCTCGCCGCCGAGGTGCGGATCGCCGCCGGGGCGCCCGAGGACGACGAAGCCATCCGGAGTGCGGGTGAGGACTGCGGTGTCGAAGGTCCCACCGCCGAAGTCGTAGACCGCGACGTGCGCCCCGACCGGCACATCGTGCTGGTGCGCATGCCAGACGGCGGCCGCCACCGGCTCCGGCACGAACACCGTGTTGGCGACACCGGCCTTGCTCGCGGCGAGCCGCAGCCGGGCGAGTTCGTCCTCGCCCCAGCGGGCGGGATGGGTGAACACCACCTGGTCCGGCGGCGGCCCGCCGAACCGTCGCCGCGCCTCGCCGAGGACCCGGGTGATCAGGGCGGCGACCAGCTCGGCCGTGTCGACGGTCGTGGCGCCGAGCCGGACCTGGTCGGTCGCGACGAGCGCGCGCTTGGGCAGCCGCTCGGTCCGTTCCGGCAGCAGGCCGCTCAGCGCCGTGGCCGACTGCCCAGTCACCAGCGTGCCGTCCTCGTCGAGCACGACCACCGACGGCAGGTAGCGGCTGTGCTCGATCTCGACGATCTCGGGCCGCCCCACCACGCCCGGCCCGTCACGGCCGCCGAGCACCGCGGCGGTGGTGAAGCTCGTGCCGACATCAATCGCCAACACCCAGCCAGCCATATTTCCGTTCCCCCCGGAGCAGTGACGGCGTCCAGGCCTCGGCGTCCGCGCACCAGCTGGGCGCCGGACCCCTCGACGAACGTTGGACGCCGCCGCGGGCCGAAAAGGTCCTGAGACTGAATGACCCCGCCCGGTCAGGATCGGGCGGGGTCGTCGTCGCCTACCTGGCGGGCGTAGAGGTGGGCGTAGGCGCCGCCGCGGGCGAGCAGGTCGTCGTGGGTGCCTGACTCGACGACCTGCCCGTCCGCCATCACGTGGATCACGTCCGCGTCGACGATGGTGGACAGCCGGTGGGCGATCACGACCCGGGTCCGGCCGACCCCCAGGCGGGCCAGCGCCTCCTGCACGATCTGCTCGGTGACCGAGTCGAGCTGGGAGGTCGCCTCGTCGAGGACGAGCATCGGCGGGTCCGCGAGCAGCACCCGGGCCAGCGCCACCCGTTGCCGTTCGCCGCCGGAGAGCTGGTATCCCCGCGCGCCGACGACCGTCTCCAGCCGTTTCGGCAGCTTCTCCAGCAGCGAGCCGAGGCCGGCGTCGAGCGCGGCCGCCTCCAGCTCGGCGTTGGTGGCGTCGATCCGGCCGTACCGGATGTTCGCCGCGATCGTGTCGTGGAACATGTACGGGTCCTGCGGGACGACGCCGACGATCGAGCGCAGCCGCCGCCAGTCCATCGTCGCGAGGTCCTCGCCGTCGCAGCGGATGTGGCCGCGGGTGGCGAGGTAGAGGCCGGCGAGCAGGCCGCCGAGCGTGCTCTTGCCGGCGCCGCTGGCCCCGACGATCGCGGTCTTCGCGCCGGCGGCGGCCACCAGGTTGAGGTTCCGCAGGGCCCACTCCTGCTCGACGCCGGCGGCGGCGTCCGCCGCTGCCGCGGCGGCGAGCTCGGCCTCCTCGCGCCGGTTCTCGGCCGCCTCGGCGCCCTGGACGTCCCACCAGCGCCGGCCGAGCTCCCGGCCGGCCGCGGTCCAGTCGGATCTCGGGTCGCGTTCGTAGCGGAACCAGAGATCCTCGATCCGGATCTCGGGCGCCGACCGCCAGGTCCGCGCGTAGCCGGCGTCGGCCTCGCCCGGCTGCGCGGGCACCAGCGGCCCGCGGGACGGCGTCCCCGCCGCGGCGGCCCGACCGGGACCGACGACCGGCAGGTCACGCACGTCCGTGTCGACGTCGAGCAGCCCGAAGACCCGTTCGAAGGCGACCCCGGCGTCCAGCAGGTCCGAGCGGCTCTCGGCCAGCCCGGTCACCGGCCGGTAGGCGTAGACGAGGGCGCTCGCGAAGGCGAGCAGGGTCCCGATCGTGGCCCGGTCGGTGCTGACCAGCCACGAGCCGAAGCCGACGACGATGACGACCGCGACCGCGGACCCGGCCGACGACATGAGCTGGGCGCGGGCGTTGACCTGGTTGCGCCGCTGCGCGGTCCGGCGGATGCCGTCGGCGATCTCGGCGTACCGGCGTGACTCGTGCTCGGTGCGGTCGAACAGCCGGATGTGCAGCGCGCCGGAGACACCGGTCGTGTCGCCGATCTGGGCGAAGTGCTTCACCCGCAGCTTGATCAGCTCGACGGACAGGCTGCGGCCCTCCCGGCGCCCGACGGCCAGCAGGGCGAACACCCCGGGCGCGAGCACCAGCGACACGGCGGCGAGCCGCCAGTCGAGGACGGCGATGGTCGCGACGCCGACGACCGCGCTGATCGCGGTCGTCACCGCGCGCGGCAGCACCATCGCGACGGCGGTCTCGATCTCGTCGGCGTCCCGGCCGAACAGGGTGAACAGCTCGCCCTGGCGCTGCCCCGGGAAGAACGCGAACGGCACCCGCAGCAGCTGGTCGTGCACCGCCTGCCCGGCGCGCTGCCCGACCAGCTCGCCGAGCCCCGAGCTGAGCACCGACGAGACGGCGTTCGCGAGGGCCTGCAACAGCGCGACGACGAGCAGGGCCGCCACAGAGACGATCAGCGCCGAGTTCCCGTGCGGCGCGGTGAGGCCGGTGTCGATCAGATGTCGCAGGATGAACGGCGCGGCCGCGAAGGAGAGCGCGCCGGCGAGGTCCATCGCGACGATCGCGACGAGCCTGGGCCCCGCGTCGTCGAAGAACCGCACGCTGCGCCGCGCGGTCGTGCTGCCCGTGAGCCGCCCCAGCAGCCAGGCCGTCGCCCGCGGGACCAACGGCACTCGCAGCCCGGCCGTGGCTGCTGGCGGGACCGTCGACCCCCCGACCACCGACACCCCTGTCGGGTCCGACACCCCAGCCCCAGACCCCTTGTACTTGTCCGCCACAGGAACCACCACCCCCGTGCTAGGTCCACCTGACAACCGGAGAACCTAACCCGGGTATGTGACAGTTTTTCGGGCCTTCGGTCAGGCCGCCGCGAGCTGACCCAAGACCGGCGGGAGCTCGCCGGTGTGCACGACGGTGAGCGACCGGGTCGCGCGGGTGAGCGCGACGTAGAGGTCGGCGAGACCGCGCGTAGGCCCGGCGAGCAGCTCAGCGGGTTCGACCAGCAGGACGGCGTCGAACTCCAGGCCCTTGCTGTCGGCGACGCTGAGCACGGCCACCCGGGCGTCCAGCACGTCCGCGTTGGTCCCGTCCACGCTCCTGGCCGCCGCGGCGCCGGCCCGGGCGCCCGCGCCGTTGCGGGCAGGGTCGACGTCCGGGTTCCCGGCGGCGCCGAGCAGCTCGGGCGCGACCCGCCAGAGCGCCGCGCGCACCGCCGGCAGCGCCGGGGGCGCCGTGATCACCGCGATCCGGCCCTCACCGATCATCCCGGCGGTCCGGATCGTCTCGGCGACGACCGCGTCGACGAGCGCCGCCTCGGCCCGGTCCCGGTCGGCCTGGGTCCGGCCGGCCCACGTCCGCTCGGCCGGGCCGCCGTCGAGCCGCTGCTGGTCGGCCTGCTCCCCGGGCGCGCCGGCCCGGATCGCCAGCGGCTTCTCGCCGACCGAGCGGACCGACTCCGGCGGCGTCGCGCCGGGCACGGCCACGGCCAGCACGTCGGCGGCCACGTTCATGATCTCGCGGGGCGTGCGGTAGTTGACGGTGAGCCGCTCGACCCGGAACCGGTCCCCGACATGGGGGGTGAGGATCTGCGCCCAGTTCGTCGGCGCGCCGGGGCGGGCCGCCTGGGCGAGGTCGCCGACGAGGGTGGCGCTGCGCGCCGGGCAGCGCCGCCACAGCAGTCGCCAGAGCATCGGCGAGACCTCCTGTGCCTCGTCGACGATCAGGTGGCCGAACGCCCACTCGCGGTCGGTGGCGCCATGCTCGGCCGCGCTCGCCCGCCGTCGCGGGCCGCGCCAGCGGTCGGCGACGGTCTCGGCGTCGAGCTGGCCGGCCAGGCCCAGCATCTCCAGGACGTCCTCGGCGTAGCGCATCTCGGCGGCGCGCTCGCGGGCCGCGCGCGCCTCGGCCGCCGCCCGGCTGCCCTCGTCCGGGTCACCGAGCAGCTCGGCCGCCTCATCCAGCAGCGGGACGTCGGCGACCGTCCACACCCGGTTGACCTGGCCACGGCGCGGCGGCGGCGGCCGCTCGGCGGCTTCCAGGGCGCTGAAAAGGTCATCACCGCCGGTCCCGGCCGTCGCGGCGCCCTCGTCTGCCGAGCCGGCGGCGCCTCCGGACGCGCTGGGCCCGCCTCGGCGGAGCAGGGCCTGCTCGGCAGGGGTCAGGGTCCTGGCGACCGCGCGGGCGAGCAGGTTCGGGTCGGAGTAGAGCCGGTCGAGCAGCTGGGCCGGGGTGACCCGCGGCCACAGCGCGTCGAGCTCACGGCGGACCACCGGGTCGGCCCACAGGCCCTCGCGGACGTCGGCGCGCTCGTCGTCGTCGAGCAGCCCGCCGGAGATCTGCTTCACGACCTGGCTGGTGAGCTCGTCCAGCAGCTCGCGCAGGAACACCAGCCTCGCGCCGTTGTGCGGGCGGCGGCTGCGCCGGGCCCGAGTGCGGGCGCGGGCAACCGTGTCCCGATCCAGCCGCAGGACCCGGTCGTCGTCATGGAGGATCTCGATCGTCCGGCGCGGCAGCCGCTGGTGGTCACGCACCGCTGCCGCGAGCACGGCGGCCATCCGCTCGTCACCCTTGACGGTCGCGACCGCGACCGGGTCGGTGGCGGTCGCCGCGACGCCGGGGTAGAGCCGCCCGGGGGTCGCGAACACCACGCCGGTCTCGCCGAGCGACGGCAGCACCTGGTCGATGTAGCGCAGGAACACCGGGCTCGGCCCGACGATCAGGACACCGGAGCGCTCCAGCCGGGCCCGCTCGGTGTAGAGGAGATAGGCGGCCCGGTGCAGGGCGACCGCGGTCTTCCCGGTCCCCGGCCCGCCGTCGACGACCAGCACCGATCGGGAGTCGGCCCGGATGATGCGGTCCTGTTCGGCCTGCAGGGTGGCGATGATGTCGCCCATCCGGCCGGTGCGCGGCGCGGACAGCGCGTCCAGCAGCATCGTGTCGCCGGTAGGCGTGTCAGCGGCTGGAGCGGAGCCGTCGGCGTCCGGGGTGGTCCGGCCGGCCTCGCCGGGGCCGACGGCCAGCAGGTCGTCGGCGACACCGGTGACCTCACGGCCCTTGGTGCGCAGGTGGCGGCGGCGGGTCAGCCCGCGCGGGTCGGCGAGCGTCGCCTGGTAGAAGGCCGTGGCGACCGGCGCGCGCCAGTCGACGAGGATCGGCTCCTGCTCGACGTCGGAAAGCCCGATCCGGCCGATGTAGGTGCGCGCGCCGTCGAAACGGTCCATCGCTCCGAAGCACAGCCGGCCCTCGGCGGCCTCCAGCCTGGACAGCCGTTCGGCGTGGGTGGCCGCGAAGACGTCGCGTTCCACCACGGACTGCGGGGTCCCGGTGCCGACGTCGAGCAGCACCTGGCGCAGCTGGCTGCGGGTGAGGTCGCTGACCTCGTCGAGCCGGGAGTACAGGAGATCCAAGTACGCCTGTTCGCGGGCGAGCCGCGGGTCACGGGTCGAGGACACGGCGCTCCTCCGCGGCTGGGGAGCCCGCGCTCCGCGCCGGCGGGGGCGGACGGGCTCGACTGACTGGGACTGGCTCGTTCGGCGGTCGCATCGGCGACAGGCGCGAAGCCTGCACCGTAACAGCCGAACCACCGGCAATCTTCCCAGCCCCGCGCGCGCCGCCCGCGCGGGCTACCGGGTGGAGGCCGCGTCGCGGACGTCCTCGGTGTCGTGCTCCAGCCGGCTGCGCACGAGCGCGGCCACCAGCTTGGGGAACTGGTCTCGGTCGATCAGGTCCAGCAGCCGCCGCGGCTCGGCGGGCAGGCCGAGCTCCCGGGCGGTCTGGCGGGTACGGGCGTCGACGTACGGGATCAGCTCGTCCCAGCCGGCCTGTGCCTCCCGCAGAAAAATGTCGGCGCCGACCGGCCCGATGCCCTTGACCTGCAGCAACAGGTCGCGCTCGCGGTCGCGATGGTGGTCGGCCGCCTCGCGGACCGCCCGGATGTCGCCGTCGTAGGTCTCCAGCAGGTAGTGGCACGACTCGCCGAGGATCCGGGCGGTGCTCTCGTCGTACCGCGCGTAGCCGTGCTTGTTGAGCACCTGGACCCGCTGCTCCCAGGTGGTCTCGGCCATGACCCGCGGGCTGGTCCAGCCTTGGTCGAACAGAGCGTTCGCCGCTTCCAGCGCGGCCGAGGACCGGATCCGGGCGCTCGCGAGCGTCGCGAACACCAGCAGCCGGAACATGGCCTCGGCGGTGTCGGCGGGGACGTCGGCCGTGAAGTCGTCGGCGAACGTCCGGCCATGACGAGACATCAGCTCGGCAATCACAGCCTCGGGATCGGCTACAGCCATTCCCACGGTTTACCCACGATCGCAGCCGGTCACTCAGGACGCGGACTACACCAGGCCCTTGCCGACACTCGTAGACCACTCTGCGAGGATTTCTCGGGACGATATGCCCTACCGTGACCCGCGAACGCCAGCACGGGTCCGGCGGCGCCGGCGGCGACCAGCGAGGGGGAAGCGCGACAGTGCTGCTCCACGTGGTCTTACGCCGGTTTCCGCGCCTGGCCGGCCGGCGGCGACCCGGTACGGGACGCGGTGGCGCTCGGCCGGCGTCTCCCAGACCGGGTGGAGTGGCACGGGCATGTTGACTCCCCTGGGCCCCACCGACCGTCGGTCCGTCGGCCCCTACCGGCTGCGGGGGCGGCTCGGCTCCGGTGGCATGGGCACCGTCTACCTCGGGGTGAGCACGGACGGCCAGCCGGTCGCCGTGAAGGTCATCCGGGCGGACCTGCTGGACGAGCCCGAGTTCCGCGGTCGGTTCCGCCGCGAGGTCAGCGCGGCGGCCCGGGTCCGCGGCAGCTGCGTCGCCCAGGTGCTGGACGCCGACCCGGACGCCGACGAGCCGTGGATGGTGACCGAGTACGTCGAGGGCGCCAACCTCATGGCGGCGGTCACCCGCGGCGGCGCTCTGCGCAGCGCGAACCTGCTCACGCTGGCCGTCGGGCTCGCCGAGGGCCTGGTGGCCGTGCATGCCGCCAACGTGGTGCACCGCGACCTCAAGCCCGCGAACATCCTGCTCTCCTGGGAAGGCCCGAAGATCATCGACTTCGGGCTGGCGCGAGCCGAGGACCTCACCAGCAACACCAGCACCGGCAACGTCATCGGGACGGTCGCCTGGATGGCGCCCGAGCAGCTCAACGGTGACCCGGCGACCCGGGCCACCGACGTCTTCACCTGGGGCATGTGCGTCGCCTTCGCCGCTCGCGGCCGCCACCCCTTCGACGCGCAGACCGCAGCCGCGACCGCGATGCGCATCCTGTCCACCGAGCCGGCCCTGGACGGCGTGCCCGACGAGCTGCTGCCCGCCGTCAGCGCCGCCCTGCGCCGCGATCCAACCCAGCGGCCCGACGCCGTCGCGCTGGTCGCGATCCTCACCGGGCAGCCGGTCGAGGACCCGGTCGAGGCCGGCCCCGCTGCCCGGCGGCTGCTGGCCGACTGGGAGCCGCCCGCCGCGACGCCCGGGACGACCGCGGGCCTCGCCCTGATCGGCGGAAGCCGCTCGGCTGCCGACGCTCCTGTCCCGGCCGCCCGCGCCGGGACCGTGCTCGAGCCCGCTGGGAGCGCGCTGCCGGCCGGCGGACCCGCGCCGCAGGCGGTCGGGCCCGCGCACGCGGCGGACGGGGTCGGTGTCGCGCTGGCCGGCCTGGTCAGAGCGCTCGCCAGCCCGGCTCCGCCAGCCGTGGTCAATCCGGTCGACGACGACCCGAACGAGTCCACCACGCCACTGGTCCGCCCGCCGGCCGCCGCCGAGCCTCGGGCCGCCGCAGCGGGCGCCGCCATGACGGGCGCCGCCGTGACGGGCGCGCGGTCCGAGCGGGTCGGCGTCGTCGACGGGTCGGCGTTCGCGCTGTTCGCCCAGCCTGGGGACGCGGCCGGGCCGGTCGCGGTCTCCGACGCCGCCGCCCCGCAAACCCAGGCCGAAGCCGCCGCACCGTCGTCATCGGTCGCGGCGGCAGCCCAGGCGCCGGCGCGGGCGGTCGCGGCGCAACCAGTGGCGGCGCAGGCGGCGGCGCAGCCGGTCCAGGCGCCGGCAAGTGCCACGGGCACCGCGGCGGCACCAAGGGAGCTCGGGGCTCGGGCGCTGCGCCGCCGGCGCCGCCGCCGTCGACTGGTGCTGCTCGCGCTGGTGGCGGTCATGCTCCTGATCGCGGCCCTGATCGCGAGACCGCTGATCGAGGCCGACCGCGCCGGGGGTGGGCCGACCGCCGCCGCGAACGGGTCAGCCGGCCCGTTGACGGCCGGCGCGACCGGCCGGTCAGCCATGGGTGGCCCGGCCGGCGGGCCAGGCCGGGTGAACGGCGGGCCCGCGGGAGCGTCCGGCCCCGACCAGCTGGCGGCCACGGGCGCCGGTACCGCGGAGGTGTCGGGCGTGGCGACACCTCCGAGTGGTCAGGCCACGGCCCCGCTGGGACAGCCGAGCTCCTCCGGCCTCCCGATCGACGCCGCCCCGCCCGCACGAACGACCGTCGTCAACTCGAACGGCGGGCCGGTGACGGTCTACCTCGGCCCGACGACCCTCAGCCTGTTCGGCGGCGCGAGCGGCACGGTTCCCAGCGGCACGCCGGTGGACGTCTACTGCGGGGTCTACGCCCAGCAGGTCACGGCCGGCAACACGACGACCAGGCTGTGGGTCTACACCAGCTCGGGCTGGATTCCGGCTGGGTACGTCCAGTCCGGCACTTCCGCGCCATCCGGCGCGCCGGCCTGCGTCGGCTCGGTCAGCCGGCCCCAGCTCGGTTCCAGCGCACCCCGGCCGGACACCGGGCCGTTCCCGGTCACCAAGACCGTCGCGGTCCTCCAGATCGTCGGCGGCGTGGTCGGCGCGCTGACGAACGCGCTGCTCGGCGCGGACCCGGTGGGCCAGCTGGTCGGCGGGGCGCTGGTCGTGCTGCGCTGCCAGCAGACGGACGGGAACAACACCGTCTGGGACCAGCTGCTCTCCGGTGGCTGGGTCCAACACTCCTACATCTACAGCGGCACGAACGGCTCGCCCGCCCCGTCCTGCTGATCCGCCCCGCGCTGGCCCTGCTCCGGTCCGACGCCGTGCCGGGCCCGCGTGTTCCGGTCCGGCCCTGCTCTGGTCCGGCGTGCTCCGGTTCGGCCTGCTCCGGCTGACCCGCGCCTTCTGACCCGCTCCGTCGGGGCGGGACGGCCCACTCCCGGCCGGACTTCGGCTCTTGTCGGGGATGACGGCGCCTCGCGGGGAAGGTAGTCGGTAAGGATGGCATCGGCTGCCGGGGCTGCTGCCGCGCCGGGCCCGGCCGCAGGTTCGCGCCCTGGCCGGCCGTGAAGCGAGGGGACGGACCATGTCCATGGAAGGAACGACGATCTCCGCGGCACAGGTCCAGGCCGCGGTCGAGTCCGCCGGCCTCGCGCCGTCGATCCACAACAGCCAGCCGTGGAAGTGGCGGCTGCGCGGCGACACGCTGGAGCTGTCCGCCGACCTGAGCCGAGCGCTTCCCGTGATCGACCCGGACCATCGCCAGCTGCTGGTCAGCTGCGGTGCCGCGCTGCTCAACGGCTGGCTGTCGTTGCGAGCGGCCGGGCTCGACGTCGAGGTCGCCGAGCTGCCAGACGGCCCCGACATCAGCACCGGGCGGCTGGCCACACTGCAGGTCCTGGGCAACCGGCCGCCGACCGAGGACGAGTCCCGGCTGGCCGCGGCGATCACCCAGCGACACACCGACCGACGCCCGTTCGGGCCCGGTGCGGTGCCCGCCGACGAGATCCGCGAGCTGCGCCACGCGGCCGAGGCCGAGGGCTGCTGGCTGTCCGTGCTGACCGGCGAGGACGCCCGGGTGGAACTGGCGGTGCTCCTCGCCAGGGCCGACTGGTTCGAGCACCACGACCCGCATTACCTGGCCGAGCTCGCCACCTGGACGCGGACCGACCCCGACGCCGTCGACGGCATCACCTGGGCGACGGCCGACCCGGGCGCGAAGCCCCAGTACGCCGAGTTCCCGCTGCGCGACTTCACCGGCGGCGCCGGTGCTGGTCCTGGTCCTGGCGCCACCGGCGCCGGTGCCGGCCGGGCCGACGCGGGTCCGGCTCTCGATGACCGGGTCGAGCATCCGGAGGCACTGGTGCTCGGCACCGACGCCGACGGGCCGGCGGACCGGCTGCGCGCCGGCCGTGCGCTCGGCCGGGTGCTGCTGGCGGCGACCACCGCCGGGCTCGGGACGTCCCCACTGGGCCAGGCGGTCGACATCGAGGCGACCCGCACGCTGGTCCGCTCGGCGACGGGCGGCGCCGGCCATGCCCAGATGATCCTGCGCGCCGGCTACCCGGACCGCTCCGTCCCGCCCCTGACCCCGACCAAGCGCCGCCCAGTCTCCGAGGTCCTGGAACACGTCAGCATGACCTGACTCTGCTGCAGGCATAGCGAGGGCGGCGCCGCTGGGGTTTGATCGCCGTTTTGGCCCTCTGGTGGTCGCGAATGGCCAACGGCTACAGCCACGCGAGGGCCAAGACAGCAATCTTGCTGGTCGCGGTCGGCGGAACACGCGGAACCGCAACCACGGCGCATGAACGAGCGCGAGCAAGATCGACGCCGCCGAGGCTCGGCTCGCGCCCAGTCTGGGCCTGACCGACGCGGTCGAGGCCCATAGGTCCGGTCAGGGGACGTAGGACCAGCCGGACCATTGAGTCACGGTGATCAGGATCGCGGGCCCGGACGGGGGCTGTTCGCGGTATTGCGGGTAGCGGGCGGACAGCGCGCGCACCGCCGCGGCGTGGTCCGGATGCCTTGGCTCGACGACCTGGGCGACGCCGTCCGCTCGGGCCCACCACAGACGAGTCCACTCGTCGTCGTACTCGTCCACGAGCAGGGTCACGCGCGGTTCGTGGGCGATGTCGTCCAACCGGCGCAGCCGCGTCGTCCGCTTCGGCTTGTGGTCAACCGCAGTCACGATCGTTCCCAGGGGGTCCAGCGTCCCCAATGTGTACCGCGCGCCCAGAGCGTCCGGCGCCCCCACGGCGTCTGACGCCCCCAGGGCGTTTGGTGCCCCCAGAGCGGCCGGCTCGGGCAGGAGCGCGAAAGTGACGGGCACGAGCCGGGGCGCTCCACCGGCCGCGACGGTCGCGAGCCGCGCGACCCGGGCGGCCGCGAACCGGGCGCGGGCCTCACCCGGCGTCACCGCGTGCGCCCGTCCTGACCTCGGAACAGGTCCATGGACCGGATCAAACAGCACACTCCCCTGGGCCGCGCTGCTTTCGTTCGGCACCGCGAGTTCGTCCACCACCGCCCCTGGGGCAGAATGCCGCGAGTCCTACGACGTGGTCGAGACGGGGCCACGATCGGTGGCCTTGACGGATGACTCGTTCAAGGGACCGCTTGCTCGATGCCCGGCGGGGAGATAGCGGACCAGAGCGCATCTACTTCCGCGCAAAGTTACCCGTCGGTATGCTCACCGTGCCGTACCGCACGACCGCAGCGGAGGGAACGAACCGCGATGGGCTTCAGCCTCGACCTGACGGACGAGCAGAGCGAACTGCGCGACTGGGTGCACGGCTTCGCCGCCGAGGTCGTCCGGCCGGCGGCGTCTGAATGGGACGAGCGGGAAGAGACGCCCTGGCCCGTCATCCAGGAGGCCGCCAAGATCGGCCTCTACGGGTTCGACTCGCTAGCGACCATGTTCGGCGACGAGACCGGCCTGTCGCTGCCGATCGCCTCCGAGGAGCTGTTCTGGGGCGACGCCGGCATTGGCCTGGCCATCATGGGTAGCAGCCTCGCCGCAGCCGGGATCTCGTCGGCCGGCACGCTGGAGCAGCTCGTCGAGTGGGCGCCGCAGTGCTACGGCGATGCGTCAGACCCGAAGCTCGGTGCTTTCTGCGTCTCCGAGCCCGGCGCCGGCTCCGATGTCTCCTCGCTTCGCACCAGGGCCCGCTACGACGAGGCCACCGACGAATGGGTGCTCAACGGTCAGAAAGCCTGGATCACCAACGGCGGCATCGCGAACATCCACGTCGTCGTCGCCTCCGTCGACCCGGAGCTCAAGTCCCGCGGCCAGGCCACGTTCGTCATCCCGCCGAACACCCCCGGCCTGGTCGCCGCCAAGAAGATCAAGAAACTCGGCCTGCGTGCCTCTCACACGGCCGACCTCTTCTTCGACGACGTCCGGGTCCCCGGCAGCTGCCTGCTCGGCGGCAAGGACAAGCTCGACGCCCGCCTGGCCAAGGCCCGCGAAGGCGGCCACTCCCGCGGCCAGGGCGCGATGGCGACCTTTGAACGCACCCGCCCCACCGTCGGCGCCCAGGCGGTCGGCATCGCCCGCGCCGCCTACGAATACGCCCTCGACTACGCCAAGACCCGCGAGACGTTCGGCCGCCCCATCATCGAGAACCAGGCGATCGCGTTCGCCCTGGCCGACATGAAGACGGAGATCGACGCCGCCCGGCTGCTCATCTGGCGAGCGGCCTGGATGGGCAAGCAGGACAAGACGTTCGTCGCCGGCGAGGGCTCCATGTCCAAGCTGAAGGCCGGCGAGGTAGCCGTCGCCGTCACCGAGAAAGCCGTCCAGATCCTCGGCGGCGCCGGCTACAGCCGCGAGCACCCGGTCGAACGCATGTACCGCGATTCTAAGATCTACACGATCTTCGAGGGCACGAGTGAGATCCAGCGCCTGGTGATCGCCCGGGCCATCTCTGGCGTGCACATTCGCTAAGGGTTGGTTAGCGGTCGCTCACCACGAGACATCGCTCCACAAGATCGCGTCGACGTATAGTCGACAGCGAGTTCGCCGGCCAGCGCCGCGCCGCCAGACAGCCCAGACACGGGCGGTCCGGAGGCCCTGTGCGGAGGAGCAAGCCGCCTCCGGCCGACCCTGTTCTATTGGTACGTGACGGCTGGCTCAGCTTCACGGCCCCGCTCGGCCCGTCTTGGCTCGCGGCCGGTCGCAGCGAGCACACCCTCGGGCTGCCGGTCGTTGTTCGGCTCGTCGGCGCGCAGATCGACGAGGGCCGCGCCACGCCCTTCGTTACGGTCGCAGTGACAGAGCGGCCGCCGGTGACGTTGGCGGCGACTGTCGCGGTGACCGTGTTGTCCGCGATGACGTTTGTGAGGAGGCTGCGGGTGTTCCTTGCGGTGACAACATCCGGTATGAGACGACGTCCGGTCCGGCCGAGCGACGGCGTGGCCTCACGCGCAGGAGATCGGCTTGGCGCGTGCCGAGGCGCCGCGTGACGGCAGTGGGCCGGTTTCGAGCATCGCGGCGCCGGGCGCCCCGGACTTGGTGATGCAGACCGGCTCGTGGCGCGGCGCGTCTCGCGCGAGTCCGGGCCGAGGCGGACGCTCGAACCGCGGGCTGTTTGTTATGGCTTGTCGGTGGCTGTGAGGCCGGGCGGGACGGCTTCAGGCCGTTCGCCGGTGAATGCCTCGACGGCGGCAACCGTGTCCCGGGCGGTGGCGGACCCGCGGAAACGCGGCCCGGATAGCGCGTGGCTGACGCGGGTGACGCTGGCGCGGATCTGGTGGACGCGCCGTTCCGGTGGGATCGCGAGGACGGGCGCAATCGCGTCGATGGCGCCATCGAGGGCAGCTCCCCGAACGCGGGCCAGGGCCAGGTCGGCGCGGGCGATCGCTTCGGAGTTGTAGGAGCGTTCGGCTGGCGGGGCGGTCTCGTAGGCGGTGAGGGCGTGTTGGGCGGCGCGTTCGGCCCCTGCGGCGTCGGGGAGCCAGGCGGCGGTGCCGGCGGCGATGCCGAGTTGTTCGGGCAGCGGGAGGGCGAGGATGCCGCCGAGGTCGTCCAGGTCATCGGGGGTGATCTGGTCCCGCAGGTCGCTGGCACGGGTGAGCGCGGCGGTTGCGAGGCCGGCGCGGCCGGCGGCGGCCCAGGCGCGGGCTTCCTGGATAGCGGGCAGGACAGCCAACGAGCCGCGGACTGTGCGGGCTTCGTCGGCGGCTTGCTGGGCAAGGTGGGCGGAGGCGGTGTGTTGGCCGGCCCAGTAGGCGGTGGCGGCTTGTTCGGTGCGGACGAACAGGCGTAGTCCGTCGTGGCCGGCGCGGTCCGCGCAAAGCAGGGCGCTGCGCTGGTAGGCCTGGGTGCTGTCGTGCTGGCCGAGGTCGCGGGAGGTGTGGGCGAGCATCGCGCAGACGACGCCGCCGAGGAAATACAGGTCGCGGCTGCGCGCGGGTGAATTTGGGGCCTCAAGGAGGCGGAAGACGGCGCGGCGGGCGGTGACGAGGTCCTCCGCGAGGAACGTCAGGCGGTCGCCGTAGGTGCGGGCGAGGCGACGGACATCCGACCAGAGCAGGTCGAGGATCTCGGCCGGGCTGGCGTCCTCGGCGCGGGCGAGGAACCGCAGTGTGTCCTCGGCGTCTTCAGCCATGAGGGTTGCCTTCCCCGAAAGGTGGCCGGGCCGCTGCGACGGTGCGGGCGCCGCTCGCCCAGGGTAGGTGTCCGCGTTCCGCGGAACCGGGGTCAGAGCCGAAGCGGTCGTGGACGCCGGCGGGCCGAGAAGGGCGGCGGCGGGCTGGTCGAACATGGCCTCGAGGACCCGGCAGGCGGCCGGGAACGGCCGGGTGACGAGCGTGCCGGCGAGCCAACGCTTCGCCTGCCGGTCGGTGATGCCATGGGTGCCGGCGCCGATCGCCGTCGCCGTGTCGGCGAATGCGGCGCAGAACTCCTCGACGGTCAGGCAGCGCTGGGTGACGAGGGACGCGAGCAGGGTTCGGGGCGGGGAACTCATCGTGGCAGCCGTCCTCAGGAGCGGCGGGACTCCCTTCGATGATCCCCTCACCGGCGGCCGTTTGTCCTGGCCCGGCCGCGGACGTCGTCGAGACGTCCCTCAGATGCCCCGAAGACGCCCCGGCTGAGCGGACGAGACGTCGCGCAGAGTTCGCCGATCCCGTCACTGCCAGAAAGGAGACCAGCACCAATAGTGGCGCATGCCGGCACCGGTCGGGCTGGCGATGCTCCCCCGGCCAGCACCGGTCTCACCGGCACGGCGGCGGTGGGCTCCACGGAATGTCAGGCGGGAGGAACCTTGACGGTCACGATGATCGAGCTGGACGGCGGCGACGGACTCGGACCAGAGACGGTCGAACTGGAACGCTTCCCCCTGCCTCGCAAGGCTGGTGTGCTGCTCGGGCTAAGGCCGTGGCCAGAATTCATCCCAGCCGGCGTGCTGACGGCCGAAAGCGTCGCCCGATCAATGGCACGGCGCAACGCCGTACAGGCACTCGCCATCTGCCCAGCACTGGTCTCGCCCGCACAGACCATGCTGGCCCTCGCCGTCGCGCGACGACTCTCCGACCAGCGCGCCGCCGTCCCGACCGGCCACCCGGTCCCAGTGATCACCTGCGCGGTGCGGCCACGGTGCGCCTGGGAGAACGGCACGATCGTCGTCCCCCACCCGGTCACGGTCTTCACCCGCGGCGCCGCCCAGTCCCGCGTCATCTGGGAACTCACCGACACCGACCACCCCGACATCCTGTTCCCCGAACTCCGCCCCGTCGGCACGTCACCACGAGCCGCCGTCGCATGACACCCGAGATGCAGATAACCGAGAACACAGCCCCCGCTTCGACCGGCCACGCAAACTTCGGCGTACCGTTCGCCGATCTGCCAGAGTCCCATGACGCAGTTCCGGCCTGATGCAGGGCTGTTTCGAGATTGGCCCTATTGCAGATCAGGTGGTGACGCAAGGCAACCCGGACCCTCGTAGTGAAATCAACGATCCGACTGGACCAATGCCCCCGGCACCTGTAGCGGTTTCACCTGCAGCACCGGTCCCCCGTCGTCAGCCGCTTCGACGCATCACCAGCAGCCGTTGAGCATACGATTCGGCATCAGCAGAACTAGCATTGCGCACGTAAGGGGGTGGTTCTTCGCGCATTGCTTGCCTAGCGAGATTTTCCCATTCGTCATCTGACGACCAAGTCGCTGCGCCACCACCACGGATTGTCAAGAGCTCGAACGGGCTGGAGGTGCCTCGGTCTTCCGATCTCGAATCCCGCAGGAGAGGCAGATTAAGGCCCCCCGAGTAGACCGCACTATATGCCCGATTCGCGAGATCAGAGGATTTCAGACCATATTCAGAGGAAATGCGACGCAGCTTGGCCGTACGAGGCCGATCAGATCCCCCCGGACACCGTTCTGGGTCGCACAGCAAACAGGACCACGGACGAGCGTGGGGCATTATCTCCGCAAGCGACACCTTGCGGTGCGACGCAAATTTCTTCGCCACTTCAGCAGTAATGAATGTTACTCCGTTATAGACGCCGTAGGAATTTCCAAGCGGACAACTGGATACGCGGTTCGGTTGCGGTCCGTTGTAGAGAACATAAATCGCCGGAAGGCCACACTGCCTACTCGCCTCGAGCAGCTGGTCTACCTGCTTCACCCACGGTCCGTATCGGCTTTCCCTCGTCGCGTGCCAGAATTCATACCATGGCTGACCGCTAGTATTATGGTGCAGTCGCTTCGCCTGGACAAGCATTCCGAACCAATAGCGTTCACCCTCCCACCACCACTCCCAGTCGGCACCGGTAGCAGCCTCTTGCTTGCGAGTGAATGTCTTTACCTGAATATTTGGAACCTGGAGGGCGATGTCGAGAAGAATTGACTCGGTGACGGTTTCTTCACTCTGGGAGATTCCAATACGAATTCCATCGCCGATTCTCTGGTGAACCCAGAATGCTCGCTGAACGAGTCCCTCTCGGATTACATCGACGCGAGTCACGTGATTCCTTCACCGACCTTTGTTCTCACTGGGAGTATTTCTCGGGTTGCCGGCCTGGAATGCCGCGACGCTCTCGGCAATTTCCGACAGTTTGACAAGAAGAGTCGTTACCGGCCGGCGGAGATCGAGGACGTGGCAGCGAATTCGGGGGCCGGAGCCCCGGATGCCATAGCTCGTCGGGACTCCGCCGGCGTAGATGAGGTGGCCTTCGGGGAGATCGAGGGCGGTGCAGTAGGCGATCAGCTGGTAGAGGTCGTCGGCGGGGAAGTCATGGCCTTTCGGGGATTTGTATTTGGCGTCGAGGACGGCGAGGCAGCGGCCGTCGCGCCACCAGGTGATGTCCGGGCGGGGGGCCAGACGGCCGGACTCGTCGAGGTGGATCACGCGCTGACCCTCGACGACGCCGCCGTACGGTTCGAGCGCGATGCGGACGGTCGCGGTCAGCCAGTCCTCGTAGACCTTGTTCATGTCGAAGAGGAAACCGGTGGCCGCGACGGTTGGGCCGCCGGGCGCGTTCGGGGCCGCGGGCATGTCGATGCCATGGTTTGCGAGGACGATCTGGGCCAGGCGCAGGGCCGGCTGGTAGCGGCGGTTCAGCCTGCTCACCGCGGGCATCGGCAGCCGCGTGCCGGGAGGACGCTGGGTGACGTCGGCAAGGCCGCGGTTCAAGCGGTGCAGCTCAATGCGGGTGGCGGCCGGCACACCAGGCAGTCGCAGGAGGCGGCGAGTCGCGGCGAGCAGGAGGTGGTTCTCGGGAATGTCGGCGGTGTAGTCGTCGTAGCGGACCTCCAGCGGGTAGACGCGGCCGAGGCGGGTGCGCAGCTGGTCGGCCTCGCGCAGGCGGCCGCGCAGCATTGGCGAGGTTTCTTCGACGGTCTGGTAGCCGCGAAGCACCCCCGGAGCGAGGGCTCGGCCGGCGCGGTGCGCGAACGCTACGGCGAGGCCGGCGACGAGGTCGTCGGTCTCTTCCAGGTCGACGTCGTCGTCACGCCAGCCGGACTGGTTCTGGGCGTGACCGATGAGCCACAACAGCCGGGCGACTCCGACCTTCGGCGTGAGGACGAGCTCGACGTCGCCGGCACGGACAAGACCAACGGTCGACGACGCAGCGAGGCGGATGACGCCATCGAGATCACGGCTGACCTTCACCGCGCCAGTGGCCTCGAACGTCCGCGCGATCTCAGGCGATAGACCCGGAATGCGGTCGCTCTTGTATTCGGCGAGGACGATGCGTTCGGGCATCAAGGCGTTCAGTCAGCCGTGGCGTCGGTGCTGTCGACCGCCGTGTCCGGATCGGATGGTTGGCTGGGGACGTCTGGCGCGGACTGCCCCGTCAGTACCCTGGGAAGCAGTGCACCAAGGCCGTAGCGCTCAAGGACGTAAGCGGCGACGTCGGGGTGCTCGCCGAGGTGGCGCTCCTCCAGCAGCGGGAGGATCTGCGTGCGCCAGATACGGCCCAGGCCCAGCTCGGTATCGACGCGACGGTTCATCAGGTAGGACGGGCCGACGGCCGCGTCCCGGTCGGCGATCTCCGCGTTCAGCGCGTCCAGAAGGTCGGCGACGTAGGCCGGCAGGCCTTGACGGGTCAGCCAGCGACGCAGCATCTCGCGGACGGGCGGCACGCTCGGGAACAGGCCCTGCCAGGCGAACCTGCGCCGCATCGCCGCGTCGACCAGCGCGATCGACCGGTCGGCGGTGTTCATCGTGCCGATCAGGAAGACATTGGCGGGCAGAACGAAGTCCTCGTCCGGGGAGTACTGCAGCTGGATCGTCCGGTCCCGGTACTCCAGCAGGAAGTACAGCTCTCCGAACACCTTCGCGAGATTGGCCCGGTTGATCTCGTCGATGACTAACACATAGGCGCCCGACGGGTTCCCGGCGGCCGCCGCGACGAGCCGGCGAAACGGGCCGTGCTCCTTCGCGAACCGGAACGACTCGCCGCCGGCAGTCGAAGGGCGGAAGCCCTCGACGAAATCCTCGTAGGCGTACGACGGATGGAACTGCACCAGCCGGTGGTCACCATCGGTCTGCTCGGCCGCGAATCGCGCCAGCGCCTGGGCGAGATAGGTCTTGCCGGTGCCGGGCGGCCCATAGAGGACCAGGTGCTTCTTCTCGTTCAGGAGATCCATCGTCTCGGCGAGCCAGCCAGGTTCGACGAGAAGCTCGTCCGCCAGCTCGATCCCCGGTACCGGGAGTGCCTTCAGCGGTAGCCGGACCTCGACGACCAGGTGCTGGTCCGCGGCGGCGGATAGCGGCAGGTCATCCACGTCGACGGCGCCCAGATCTTCCGGCGCCTCATCGTCGCCCGTGACCACCTGGATGAGCTGGAGAATCTCGGTCCGGGTCTCGCCGAGGTCACTGATCGCCAGCTGACCCGACAGCCGGTCTCGCGCCGTGTCGGAGAGGTCGGCGCGAGGGAAGGGGCGTTCGGCGTTGAGCCAGCGGACGGCGCGCCGTCGGTCGGCCAATGGACTCTCGGGTGCCCAGGCCGGTTCGCCGGTCACGAAACCGGCATAGACACGAGCCTCGTTGACGGTCACGACGAGGTCGCCGACCTTCATCCGGTTGAAGAAACGGTCCAGCAAGGTTACCCGAGCCCCCTCCTGGTTCGGGCTCAGACCAGGTTCAGTCTCCCGGACCAGCTTGGCCAGCGCGATACGCGACAGCCCAGGCGCGATCGCGCCGTAGTCGGGAAGGGACAGCGCGCAGTAGCCGTCGCGCAGCCAGTCCGGCACCAGATTCTTACCTGCGACGTTGGCGCCCCGCACCAGCCAGCCTGGCTGGGACGACGCGGCCGGCTCCGAATCCTGCTGCGCTGCCAGCCACTGCTCCCGCCACGGAGACTGGAAGAAGTTGACCGGCTGGCGGTACTTCGCGCGCATTGCCTGCCAGAAGGCGGCGAAATCGATCTCGATGTCGCCGGAGGCTGGCAGCGGCTCTATCTGGTCGGAGAATGCCTGCATGATCGCGGCTGGGTGGTCGGCGCGGAGGCTGTTGAGGAAGACATCCGGAAAAGCCAGGTGCAGGAGGGCACGCCGCTGGCCGGCCGCGGTCGTGTTCGGAAGTTGGTCGAGCAGCTCGCGCAGAACCCACGGGTCCGCGAGGAAGGCGCTCCGCGCCTGCTCGGGCTCATTCTTGAGGTGCGCCACGACCTCCGCCAGCCAGGTCACCTGGGCGGCCCGGTACGTGTTGTAAGCGACACCGACCTTCAGCACACCGCTGTCCAAGGCCGCGTCGAGATCGGCGGGCAGCCGCACCGCGCCGTCCATACCGCCGAAAACCCCCCGGATCGCGACCCGCTTCGTCGTGCCCTTCATCACCGAGCCGGGCAGCAGGTGAAAGTAGATGAGCTCCGCCGCGAGCTGGACAACCTCCAACCCCGCGCCCGCCAGCTCCGACCGCAGCTTGTCCAGGAAAGAACTCCCGGCACCCGCCGAAGGATGCGCCAACCGGCTGGCCAGCTCACGGGCGTTGGCCTGGGTCCAGATGGCCCGGCCGGGCGTGAACACGGAGTCGTCCTGGACGAAGCCCCGTTCCAGCACCTGCAGAGCCGCCGCGTAGACCAGCTCCTCACCGCTCACGGTGACCCCTTCGTATAGCGATAGTCGACGAGAGAACTAGAACAACGTTCCGTCGGGCGGGAACAGCGTGCCGGAGAGCTCATCGATCTCGAAGTCAGGGCCGCCGCTACGTTCCTTCTCGGGGACCACCTGCCGCCCGTCGTCGAGATGGCGTGGGCCATCGCCCGGTGGCGGCTCCAGCGGCGAGACGAAGCTGCCGGCCGCCATCGCGTCGTACACAGCCAACACGAGACGCCGAGTCCGGAACTCGTCGAAGATTCGCTCCTCGTTCTTACGGAGGACGAAGAACGAGTCAAGGACGTGCTCCGCCTCGGCCCGCGACAGCCCGTAGAGATGCAGGTAGGCGGCGTCCAGCTCGGCCCGGATCTGCGCGCGCCGCTCAGGAACCCAACGGAACGGCGGCCCGTCGTCGTGGAGGTCTTCGGCGTAGGGCGCCATGTCCGACGATGTGTAGGTCAGCTCAAGGACTCGACCAGTGATCCAGTCTCGAAGCCCTTCATCCATCTGCCACGCGGCTGGCTTGCGATAGTTGTCTGGTGGCAGGATTGGAAGCTGCCTGATGAGGAAGTAGCCGAGTGAGGTGCCAGAGTGCTTCTGCCGCGCGGCGTAATCGACAACCAATGACGCCAGGTTTGCTTGAAGGCATCCGACCGGGCTGCCGGTGTCCGGGAGTAGAAGTGGGAACTTGTGGCCGACGCCAGACTCTGGTAGCACCGTCGCAATGAATGTACGCTCATCGACGTTCCGGGCAGTTTCTCGAAACCCGAGAAGCCAGGCGCGGTCCCAACGGTCGGCCATCGCCTGGCAGACCGCAGCCTCGTCCACCCAGTAGCGGGGCCAGACCGACTCATCGGGGTCGTCGTGCTGTTCGGTCGTCAGTCGCGGGAGCGTTCCCATGTTGGCCTGGGCGGTGGTCTGGCCGTGATAGGTGCCGTAGCGGTGGTCGTAGAAGTGCAGCATTTTCGCCTCGAACAGCGGAAGCATGCGCTGGTGGCCGTGGACGAAGGCGTTTCCGTCGTCGGTCCAGCCGTCCTCGCGCAGCTGCTTCTCGGTCCGAAACGACGACGAGTCGTTCGCCATGTGAAACATCGTCAGGAACGAAATTCCCCATGGGTTCTCGTCGCCGCCGATGAGGACCGGGACGCGCCGGTGGATGCCGACGGTGATCTCGGCGTCGACCCGGGAGCGGAACACGGGAAGGGTGCCGCTGTTGGGGTTGACCGCCAACAACTCATCGGGCGTCAGCGTGAACCGCCGCTCAGGGAGGTCGCTCAGGTAGCGGGTGGAGAAGGCCAAGACGGGCTGGCGGATTTGCGTCCCACCTGTCGTCAGGAGGAGAGCGAACCGCACCCGGTGATCGACCCCCGGGAAGATCTTCGCCTCGTTCTCGAAGTCGAAGAAACCCGCGAGGGTCGATGTCGCGACGAGGTGGCGAAAGAAGGGTGCAGTGGTGTCTCCGGTGGCGATGTTCGTGGGAAGGACGACACCGGCGCGGCCGTGGCCCGCGGTGATGCTGAGATCGTGCTCGGCGAAGAGCTGGAAGGTGTTGATGTCGCCGCGGCCGGTGAGCGGGTAGCGGCCCGAGTCGTGGCCGAAGCGGCCCGCGATGTCGGAGGCGCGCAGGGTCTGCTCATAGGCGTTCCACAGCGCGGGCCGGTCCATGGGCAGCCTTGCGATCATCTTCTTGCGGGCCGCGGCGTTCGGCGCCTCGGCGATCTCGGGCTCGCGGGTCGCGAAGAACTCCTCGTCCTGGAGCTTGACCCGCTCCCAGGGCGGGTTGCCCAGGACGCAGGAGAAGCCGCCGGGGAGGATCTCGGGAAACTCCAGCGGCCAGTGGAAGAAGCGATGCTGGCGGCGGAGCCGGGCGAGCTCCCGCAGCTGGGCCGTGGTCAGGGCGTCCGCGCCGGTCTCGCGGATGCGGGCGATGGTCGCCGCTGTCGGCGGTGGCGAATCGGCGCGTAGCTCGGGCGGGTCCAGGGGCAGGAGTCCTCGGTTGACGCGTTGCTCGCTACGGCTGACCGCCTCCGGGTCGAGCCTGTGCGGCCAGGCGAAGGCTGCGCACCACGCGTCGGCGGCGAGCCGTTCGCGAGCCATGGTCTGGTCGGCTTCCGCTTCCTGCCAGGCGTGCTTCTTCTCGTGAACGGCGGCGAGGCTGTCCTCGGGCAGGTCGGCGACACGCCGGAAGGCCGACCGCCACCCGTCCCGGGTCCCGATCGCGAACAGGGACGACTCGGGGTCACGCATCGCCTTCCGTTCGCCGCGATTCTGCCTGCGGTAGAAGGCGACCTGCGCCTTGTCATCGCCAGCCTTCGCCGTGAAGGCCTCGTCGGGCAGGGACTGCCGGACCAGCTCGACCTGATCGCCGACCCGTGCGCTGTCCAGTAGTGGATCGTCGGCCCGGTGCTGGCTGGCGAGATTCGCGTCGAGCAGGGTGTCGCCGATCAAGGCGTTGCCGACCTTGATGTGGGCGTCGAGGAACGACAGAGGCTGACCGGGGTCGAGGGCTTCGAGCCAGAGGGCGACCTTGGCGAGCTCGGCGGCCATGGGGTTGAGGTCGACGCCGTAGACACAGTGGGCGACGACGTCGCGCATGGCATGTTGGGTGGCCTCGACCGGCGGCTCTGCCTCACCGGTGCGGACAGCGGCGAGACGCCGAGCGATGCGGCGGGCCGCGGCCGCGAGGAAGTGCCCTGAGCCGCAGGCTGGGTCGCAAACCGTGACCGCGAGGAGTGCCGCTTCAGGGTCTGGCGCGGCGGCGGCCTCGTCGAGGACTGGGTCGAGGGCTTCGTTGAGGAGGATCTCGACGAGGCCGGGTGGCGTGTAGTAGCTGCCGGTGGTCTTGCGGTCGTGGCCGGCGGCGATGTCGAGGGTGAACTCGCCGGTGGTCGGGTCGAACGTCGGCACGAGTTCGAGCAGAGACTCGTAGATGCCGCCGAGCTCCTCGGCGCCGAGGTTGCGGTAGTCGACCTGGCGCGGCAGGCCGGCGTCGTCGCGGATGACGGACAGCGCGCGGACGGCGGCGAGCAGGTCGGCGTTGGTGAGGTCCGCCGCGCCGAGGGCACCGAGCAGGTCCGGTTCGTAGATCCCGCCGAGGCCGGGCAGGCCCAGCTCGGGCCTGCCGGTTTCGGCGCCGAGGCCGGCGAGGATGAGCCGGTGGGCGGTCCACAGGTCGTGGTGCCGGCCGCCGGTGACGCCGGCTCGGCGGCGGGCGAGCCGGCGCAGCCGGTCGGAGGAGAAGTAGTGGGCGTACGTCTCGCGGGCCGCGGCGCTCGCGGTCGGTGGATGGAGCAGGTCGCGGTCCTCGGCGACGAACAGCACGAGGAGCTGGTAGACGACGCGTAGCAGCAGGCGGTAGTACTCGCGGCCAGGCAGGCCGCCGTCACGGAGCGCGGCCTGCAGTGCGCCGTTGGCCGGGTGGTCCAGGAAGCCGCGGCCGAGGATGGTGAGCGCCTGGCTGACGCCACCGCGCAGGGCCGTCAGGGCACGGGTGCCGCGGGTCGCGCCTTCGGCCCTCCAGCGCTCCAGCCAGCAGTTCGCCGTGCTGGGTTCGCTGTCGGAACGCTTCTCGTCGGCCCGGGGCTCGACCCGGCTGGCGTGCGCGACGAGCCAGAGCAGGGCGAAGTCTGCGAAGACCTCGCCGTCGAACATCGCCTCCAGATCGAACTCGACGAAGGCTTGGCGGACCAGGGACGCCGAGTCGCGCAGCAGGCGCAGCCGCAGGCCGTTGGAGACGAAGCCCCAGAGCAGGTCGGGCGAGCGGTTGAGCAGCTCCTGGAGCATCGAGTGCGGCGCGGACGCGGCGGCGCCGGCGACGCCGGCGGTGCGGTGGTCGAGGCTGATGCCGGCGCCGAGCAGGTGGATCGGGCTGCTTGCCCACAGGTGGGAGACTGGGTAGCTGCGTTGCCCGGTCGGTCCGGCGACGACGATGCCGCCGGCCGGCGCGGTAGGCAGCCGGCCGTAGCCGAGCTCCTCGAACAGGACCCGCAGCCAGCGGCGGGTCGGCTCGGTCTGCGCGCCGGTGACCGGTACAGGTGGGACCAGGCGCCGGAAGTCGGCCCACGCCGCCTGCAGCCGGGTGAACGAGCGGTTCGCCGCCTCGCGCAGGGTCTCGCGGCCGACGAGGCCGTAGTCGGCTGGGCTGAGGCCGGGCAGGTCGCGGCTGGCGCTGACGGCGATGAGGGTATCGGTAGGCAGCAGACCGCCGACGGCGCGCACGGTCGTGAACGCGCCAACGATGCCGGCGATGCGCACCTGCCTGCCAAGCGCTGAGGTCGGGGTGAGCGTGGTGGTGGTCATGGGCGGGCCGCCGGGAGATGCAGGTAGACGCCGAGGATGTCGGCTGGTCGCTGGGCTTTGACGGACAGGCCACGGCGGACCAGGTTCCCGGTGGAGCCTGCGGCTTCCCGGACGCGGCGATGGCTTGCGAGCAGGGCCGCGGCCAGCTCGTCACCGACGTCGTCCAGGTGCCCGGTGAGTCCGTCGAGGCGACCGATCATCCGGTGAAGGTCGGCCACAGCCACGTCGCGCGGATAGTTCGCGACGGGCCGGGCGGCGAGCTGCGCGGCGACCTGCGGCTCGTCGAGCCAGCTCGGGGTCGCTGGGGTCCCGGTGAAGGCGAGGACGCGGGCCTCCTCGGCGACGAGCGGGCGAAGGCCGGCGCGGCCGGGCAGCGTCAGGTGCAGCCGGTAGCGGAGGAGCAGGAGAACGGTGCGGGTGTCGACCGCGTCGGTGACCATGACGCCACAGCGGCGGGCCGGCCGGTCCTGTTCGTCGACGCCGACCTGGTCGAGCGCAGTGTCCAGCACGTATCGGGCTAACGTCTCGACGGTCGGGTCGGTGCGCGTCAGCACCACTTCGCCTGGTGCGGCGGGCAAGGCTGGGGCGAGGCAGAAGTCGTCGACCCTAGAGCTGGCCGCGAAGCGGCCGCCGCCGCGTCCCCGGCGTGCTTCGAGGATCTCGCGGCCGATCTGGTCGCGCAGCGTCGGTGGTAGGCCCGCGGTGACGACGTGGTAGCGCCCATCGCCGAGTTGATGGGCAGGCGAGCGCAGGGAGGCGAGCGTGTCGAGAGTGAAGCCGCGGACCTCGTCGGGCCCGCCCAGGCTCGCGCGGATCTCGGCGACCTCGCGGCCGACCTCCTCGGGCCTGACCTGTTCCTGGGCGTAGAGGCTGCGGGAACGCTTCTCGCGTTCGGCCGCGGACACCCAGCGGTTGAGTAGGTCGGCACGCGCCGCCGCACCGATTCCTTCCAGCTCCAGCTGGCCCGACGGCGCAGTGGCGGCGACGAGCCCTTCCAGCACGGCCGACAGCACGACCTCGGAGTCGGCGGGCACGGGGACGGAGACGCCGGTGTCCTTGCGGATCGCGTTGTGGCGGCGCAGCAGCACGTCGAGAACGAGCCGGTCGATCGGGTTATCAGCACCGAAGTAGGTGACGGCGTGGACGACGGGTGCGGTCTGGCCGAACCGGTCGACACGGCCTTCGCGCTGCTCGTGGCGGGTCGGGTTCCACGACAGGTCGTAGTGAACGACGGCGCTGAAGTGCTGGTGCAGGTTGATGCCTTCGGACAAGCAGTCGGTCGCGACCAGCACCCGCCGGGTCGAGCCGGCGGTGCGTTCGGCAAGGTCGGCGACGGTCGCTGCCCGGTCGTCGGGCGGTTGCTGGCCGGTGACGGCCGCGACCTGGACGTCGGCGAAGCCCTTCGCGGCGCGCAGCGCGTCGGCGAGGTAGGCGGCGGTGGAGATGTAGCGGCAGAAGACGACGACCGCATCGCCGCCGTCGAGGAGCTGCTTGACGATCTGGATGCCGCCGGCGAGTTTCGCGTCCGACTTCGGCCCGTAGAGCTTCTCAGCGATTGTCGCCATCGCGGCGAGACGCCGCTTCGATGGGTCGAGCTGGGCGCCGGGGCTAGTGTCGGCGCCGTCGACAGAGGCCGCGTCGGTGAGATCCAGGACGGTGGCCTCACCACGGGCGTCGGCGTCGGCGACGTCCTCGGCGTCGGCGATGCCGCTGCGGTTGCGCAGCGTCTCCACGGCGGCAGCCGGCGACGAGGCGAGTGAGCGCAGCAGGGCGAGCACTGACCACCAGCGGACGCGCTGGGCGACCTTGCCGCCGGACGCGTCGGTGACGCTGTCACGCGCGAAGGTGAGGACGTCGGCGAACAGATCCCGGTAGGCGGGGGAGAGCTGGTAGGACTCCTCGGTCGTCTGGCGGTCGGGGAACGACGTCGTCTCGTCGAGATAGGCGCGGATGTCGGCGCGCTGGCGCTGGACGAGGTGACGGGCGATCCGCTCCCGCTCGCGGCGCCGGGTATCGCCGGAAAGGTCCTCGGGAAGGTTGGCGAGCGACGGGTCGAGCAGGCTGAGGAGCGCGCGGAACGCCGCAGCCTTCCCGCTGTGCGGGGTCGCGGTCAGCAGCAGGAGGTGGCGTTCATGGTCGGCAGCGAGGCCGGTGAGCAGGGCCTGGCGCTGCTGGGTGGCCCGGCCGGTAGCACTAGTGCTGTCGTCCGCGGCGACGCAGGTGTGGGCCTCGTCCACGATGACCAGGTCCGGGCAGGCTCGCAGGAACTCATCACGGCGCCGGCTGGACTTGATGAAATCAGTCGAGACGATCGTGTACAGGTGATGCTCGAAGAGCGACTCTCCGGGGGGCAGGTCCCGTTCGAGCCGGCCGGCGGTCGACGCCAGGACCAGCGTCGTCTGGAGACCGAACTTCTTGGCGAGTTCGTCGTGCCACTGCTGGGCGAGCGCGGGAGAGCACAGCACCGTGAACCGGGTAGCGCCGCCCTGCGCGAGCAGTTCGGCGACGATCAGGCCGGCCTCGATGGTCTTGCCGATGCCCACGCCGTCGGCGATGAGTAGACGGACGGTGTCCATCCGCAACGCCATCAGCAGCGGGACAAGCTGATAGGAGCGAGGGGTAACCGCGAGCCCGGCGAGCGATCGGAACGGGCCGCCCGAGGAGCGGAACCCGAGGCGCAGCGCGGAACGCAGCAGCCGAGCGCTGGTCGCGTCGCCCAGGTCGTCGGCGGCCGGCGGCGGGAAGGTCGCCGACTCGACCCGCTCGAGCGCGGGCAGTACGCCGGCGACTTCATCCTGCGCGCCGCCGAGCGGGCGCAGCAGCAAAAGGCCGGCGGTCGCGCCGGGCAGGACGACCCATTCCCTGCCGCGCGTGCGGACCAGCGAGCCGACCGCGAAGGACGCCGGTGTGGGGCCTGTTGTCGTGTCCGTCGCCGTCATGCCACGGTTCCTGGGCCGAAGATGCTGTCCAGTGCTGCCACCCGCGTCGCCCATTCCTGCTCGGGCCCGATGTCGATCACACTCCAGCCGAGCGCCGAAAGACGGTCGGCCGCGTCGGCGCCCGCCTGGTTGTCCTCGCCTGCGCCGTCGAGGAAGACGGCGCAGTTTCCGAAGTCCAGCCGGTAGTGCAGGTCGGGGCGGGCATCTGCGGCGCCGATAAGCTCGCCGGTCGCGTCCGGAAGCCGGTACCCGTTGGTCCTCAGCCAGCCGACGAAACGCTCCGTCGCCGCTGCCCGCCCCCAGGCTGCGACAGTGCCCCCAGATACCGGCGTGAGCAGCTGGCCGGCACTGGTCGGCGAATGAGGTTGAGCCGGCATGACGGTCTGCATCGGCTCGGGCTGCACGAGGCCGGTGCTGCTGTCAGCGAGGCCTAGGAGGAGTGGCCGTGCAGCGAACCGGTCGAGCAGTTCGTGCTCGGTCTGGTTGCCGTAGGACAGCAGGCAGTCATAGCAGGCCTGGGCGCAACGCTCGTCGACGCCGTCGGGGGCGCCCCGGTCGGAGCCGTCGAGATTGAAGTGCAGCAGGCCGAGCGCGGTGCGGGCGACGGCGTCGAGCGCACCGTCGGACAGTAGGTGGCGCAGCACCCCCGCGCCGCCTTCGGCCGACTCGTAGAGCAGGATGCGCTGGCGGTCGGAGATCGTCGGCAGGGCCTCGGCAGCCAGTTCCGAGTCCTCCAGGTCGTAGACCACCTGGACCGCGCGCTTGAGCGCGTACTGCAGGCTCGCCAACGGCGCGTTACCCGCCTCGCCGACCGGTAGCGAGCCGTGCCAGTCGAGGATGAGGGCATTACGCCGGTCCTGCACGTAGGGGATCACCAGCTCGCCCCGGAACGGGACCTCCTTCGCGCCCCTGCCGGTCGCGGGCGCGGTCTCGGTGATGTCGTCCGGTTCGACGGGCTGCTCGCGACGGCGCGCCCACCGTCCGGTGGCCGCGTCGAGCCGATAGCCGGTCGGCTCCTTGGACTTGCGGCGTCTGAGCCCGACGTTCATCCGCCGCAGCGTCGCCGCGTCCGCGTACAGCAGCCGAGCCAGTGGCAACTCGTCCGAGCCCCGGACCACCGCCTCCACCCGGCGATCCGGGCCATTGACGGCCATCGCGATCGCGGTACGAATGTCGAAGCCCTGCCGGCGGCGCTCCTCCTCGTCAGAGCTAATCCGCGACCGGCGAATCGTGCTCGCGGTCGTCATCCGCAACAGGTTCGTCATCGCCGTCGGCAGCTCACGCAGACAGGAACCGCAGACATCGTCGACGGGTGGGTGCAGCGCCCCGCACCCGCCGCATACCTTCGCAGACTCCAGGTCCAGCCGCGGCTGACCGCCCGCGTCGCCCCCGCGCAGCGAGCGGGCGACCTTGTACACCTCGTATCGGGCGCCCTCGTGGTAGACGAGCGCGCCGGGGCCGAACTCGCTGATCGCCAGGAACCGAGGCCTGGACAGGTAGTTGCCCTCGAACTGCCGGCCGCGCCTGGCTGGCACGAACGCCGACACGGGCAGCCGGGGGAAGCTGTAGCCGGGCAGGAAGCCTTCGGAGGCCAGGTAGCGGTAGGTGTAGAAGTCCGACTGGTCGAGCGACGTGTCGCTGTTGCGTAGCAGATCCAAACGAGTGGCGGCCTCGCGGTGGCGACCTCTCGCCGCGTTCACCGCGTCCGCTGACGCGGAGACGTCGCCGATCACCCGGTTCGCCTCGGTGAGCTCGCGGTATGCGTCCCGGTACAGAATCCGCCATCGGTCGCAGGCCTCGTCAAAATTATTCAGCGCCCGCCTGATTGTCCGGTCGACCCACTCCTCGTCGTACCAGGGGGCGCCGTTCGCGACCGTCACCTCCGGGGTCTGTGCGAGGACCCGGCGGGCGCGGTGGGCGGCGCGCCGCGCCGCGTCCTCGTCGGAAAGCATCGCGACAACCTCGGGCTTGAGCTTTAGAGTCGGGGCCTCACCGCCCGCGTCCAGCACGCTGACCAGCGAATGGCCCAACGGCAGGACTGTGCATTCGGCCAGCCAGATCGCCTGCACATGGGACTGGACGAGATCCTGGTTTGTGAGGTCGATCCGCGGCGGGGCGACCGTGCCCGCCACCATCTGATCCGAGCGGGCGAAGTAGTACTGGTCGTGGGCGCTTCCGGTCGTGCAGTAGGTGACGACGAGCGCCGGCTGGCTCTGCCGCCCAGCCCGTCCCGAGCGCTGCGCGTAGTTCGCCGGCGTGGGTGGCGCGTTGCGCATCATCACTGCGTTCAGCGACGAAATGTCGACACCGAGCTCCATCGTCGGCGAGCAGAACATCACCGACAGGTCGGCGTTCCGAAAGTCGCGTTCCCGCTGCGCGCGCAGCAGAGTCGGCACCTGGGCTGTGTGCTCGGCGGACGACAGGCCAGCGAGCTCGCGTGCCCGGTCCTGGTAGAGATCGACGAAGTACCGGTTCGGCTCGCCGCCGTCCTGGCTAACCGTCACCCGCAACGGGTCCGCAGCCCGCTTCTTGCCGTCGCCGGCCTTCCAGACCAACGTGGAAGCCTTCAACTGGTAGCCGATCTCGCTGCGCTCCGGCGGCTCGGCGGCGGTAGCGGGCCGCGAGCGGACCCGCGGCTGGTCGCGCCCGCCGCGACGGTCGGCACCCTCGACGGTGTGCAGGATGCCGTAGCCGTCCTCGCCGGTCTGGGGATTCCCGTCTCCCAGCACCTCGAGGATGTGACCGATCGCCACGCTGGCGTCGTCGATGGACATCGGATGGTCCGTCAGGCGGCGCAACTCTTGGCGCAGGTAACGGCCATAGGCCGACCGGCCGGAGACGTACTGATCGCTGCGCGTTTCGCTCCCGCGGCGTGCGCGCGGCAGCAGCCGAGGGGCGACGAAAAGGTCGGTCTCCTCCAGCTTCCACTGCTCGACGAGGTGCTCGCCCGCCAGCGCCAGCGCCCGATCGAACCCCTCTTCGGTCAGGGCCTCGTGCCGGACGGACAAGCCGCGGCGCATCTCATCAAGGAGCACCGTCATCAACCGCTCGCGGTCGGCCGAGTCGATCGGGGCCAGTTCCGTGCCGCGCCAGGCATCGTCGTCTGCCGCCGCCTCGTTGAGGTCGCGGTATCCGATGACGAGCAGCCCCGTCTGCTCCAGGTTCGGCATCGTGATCCTGACGCCGCGCTGGAGGTCCAGATAGAGCCGCAGCTCGATGACGTGCCGCAGTGCCCGGTCGGCCTGCTCCCGGACCGAGCTCGCTTTCGCGCGCGGCTGCTCCGCGTACCGCTCGCGAGGGAGGCTCATCGCCCTCACGACCTGCTTGGGCAGGTCTTCATGGCTCAGCCCGCCGGGGCCGGCGTCCACGCACGCCCGATGGAGCGCCGCGCGGATCAGGCTCACCTGCACGAAGTCGTTGAAGTGGCCGGCCTGTAGCGACGCGTCCTGCCGATTGTCGGTGAATGCCAGTAGCTTGCGCGCGTCCTCCTCCAACTCCTCGTCCGCGCGCAGCACCCGCAGCAGACTCGAGCTCAGCACCGTCGTCGCGGAGCTTCGGCCCTCCGAGCCCAGACTCGACAGCTTCGCGAAATCCTGCTGGCGCGCCGACTCATACGACACCCGGCAGCTCGGGTTCAGGCAGAACCGGAACGGCGCTCGGACGAACGCCGCCTCGATGCCCTCGCCCGAACCTGGGCCGAGGTCGTCGAGCTGACGGCCGTCTGGAGGGACTCGGACCACCTCGGGCAACATCGGTCGTCGGTTCTTCGGCAGCGACCCATCCGGTTCGAGCCACGACCCGGGTAGCCGTGCCCTGACCGCCTCGTCCCCGACCGGCCACGGGTTCGACGAGGACACATAGAGATAGCCGCCGTGCTCCTCGTCCTCCGCGCCATTGAAGTCACCATCGACGGCGAATCGGCCGCCGCGGCGGATGACTTGCAGATACTCCTGGCCGCACTCCCGGCAGAACATCAACGGGACGAGGATCGCCCCCGGCTTCTCCGGATGGACAAGCTGGCGGCGGGTCGTCACGTGCCGGACGTCCTCGGCCTCGATCGAGACGTAGACCGTGTCGCCCTTGCCGACGAACTGGTGCAGACGAAACGCGAACAGTGGCCGGCCGAACTCGTCACGTTGCTTGCTGCCTGCCAACAGCGTCGCCCGCAGCGCCGCATCGCAGAAGCTGACCGGCCGGGTCGTCAACGCGGCCAACTCGCGGGCAACCTCGCGCAGCCGGCGCGGCTTGCGGCGGACCAGCCGTAGCGGGCTGCCTGGACCCGCGGTCGGCTCCGGATTCAGGCCGAATTCGGTCTCGGCCCAGCTTGCCAGCGGATCCGAAGACAGGTCTGCCGGCGGCGTCGACCGATCGACCGCCGCGGTCAGTTCGCTCACGCTGACTGGTAGATCGGCGGTCGCGCGCCGAAGCGACTCGTCGACCACATGGGCCGCGTTGACCGGCTGTCCGAAGAGCCTGGTCGCGGTTTTCGCGATCTCTTCGTGCTGCTGTTCCCGCGTTCCCTCCGTCGACAATGTCGCCGACGTCCCGACGCACTGCACCTGTGGGCTGTCGCATGCCTCTCGCACGCGGCGGACGAGCATCGCCACGTCCGCACCCTGCCGGCCGCGGTAGGTGTGCAGCTCATCCAGCACCAGGAATCGTAGGCCACCCGCGCTGTCGACCAGCCGGCGCCGTTCGTGCGGCCGGGTCAGGATCAGATCCAGCATCACGTAGTTAGTCATCAGGATGTCCGGCGGCTCGTCCAGGATCTCCCGACGGCGAGCGTCGTTCTCCTGCGAGGTGTAACGCGCGACCGACACCCGCTTGTCGCCGCCGAGGAACTCCCGCAGGGCTTCGTACTGGGAATTCGCCAGCGCGTTCATCGGATAGACGATGATCGCCTTCAGTCCGCCACCGGTGCCGACCCGCAGAACGTGATCCACGATCGGCACCAGGTAGGTGAGGCTCTTGCCCGAGCCGGTGCCCGTCGTGACGACGTAGCTATTGCCTTCCTTGGCGAGTTCCAGCGCGTCCCGCTGATGGCGGTGCAGCCGGATCGGAAGCCCCTTGATCTGGAAGATGTCCGCGCACCCCGGGTGAAGGACCGCACCGGCGCCGCCAGTACCGTCCGCGCCCCTTGTGCCCTGGGCAGAGCGCGCCAGGTCCGCGATCTCACCACCGGGCTCGAACGCCGGGTTCAGCGACAGCCACGCCTCCGGCCACAGCAGGCCGTTCTTGATCGCTCCCTCGACGTGGTCCCGGATCCGCGCGTTTCGGATGGTCAGGAACCCGCGTACGAACTCCTCATAGTCGCGAACCAGCTTCTCGCGGACCGCGAACACATCCACTCAGGCACCCCCGTAGCCACCCCGCCTGATCCGGACCACACCGTAGTGCGCGGCGCCAGAACCCCCACAAGCCAAAGGCCCAGCGCGACAGCCTCCACCCACACAGATACCAACATTCCGGCCTCGGCGGTGCGGAATCGACATTTTTCGGTCGCACCAGCCCGGCGTAGCAAGATATCCGTCAGGTCGAACATTCGTACGACTTCCTCAACGGCCTGTCACTCGCATCGTTCTGCTCCGATCCGGCGATGGACCGTGGTGGCGCGAAGAAGTGCGCTTTCGTTGAGCCGGTTTGGCACGAGGCGTGCGAGTCGCAGACGCCGTGACCTGCGCGGGGGCCTGCATGAGGCTGCTTCGTAAGATCGGCCCCATGTTGCGGGGCGATGTTCGGCCGTGGGCTCTGGTCACGGGCGCGGGGAGCGGGATCGGTCTAGCGACTGCTCGGGGTCTCGCGGCGAGCGGGTATCGGATCGTGGCCGTTGATCGTGACGGCCAAGCGCTCGCCGCGGCGAGCTTGCCCGCAGGGTGCCTGCCCGTGCAGCACGACATCGCGGACGTCGCCGTCGACCTGTGGTCGCTGATCGACGAGTCGGTGGCGGTCGAGGTGCTGGTCAACAACGTGGGGGTGATGGCCGGGCGGTCATTCACCGAGTTGCCGGTCGCGGAGGCGGCGCGGGTGTTGCACACGAACATCGTCGGGACGTGGGCCGTCTCGCGCGCGGTCGTCGACCGCATGCTTGCGCGGGGCACGACCGGGTCGGTGGTGTTCAACCTGTCGTTGCACAGTTCGCGGGTGCGGATGTCTCCGGACTACTCGGCGTCCAAGGCTGCCCTGTTGATGTTGATGCGGGAGATGGCGGTGGAGCTGGCACCGCGCGGGATCCGGGTCAACGCGGTCTCGCCGGGCGCGATCGATACCGGCCACGGCCCGGCCGTGGACGGCGACCGGCATCGGGCGGCGGTCGACGCGATGATTCCGGCGCGGCGTCTGGGCACGCCGCAGGACGTGGCCCGAGTGATCACCTGGCTGTGCTCGCCGGAGGCGGCCTACGTCACCGGCGCCGACATACCGGTAGACGGGGGCCTGTTCCACTACAACTGGCTGCACCATCTCTACGGCGATGCCGCAACCGAGCGGGACCGGCACCAGTCGGATTCACCGGGGTAGCCGCTCAAGGAGCGGCCTGGCCCAGGCGGCGGTGCCCGCGTCGAGCCCGGAAGGCCACGTGACGGGGTGGCTGGGCTCGGGAGCGCCCAGGGTCCAGATGTCCGCGGCGGCGAGCCAGTGACGGACGCGGCGACCCTGGGCACGGCGCATCAGGTCGGCGCGGCGACGGATGGCGAGGACGGGGTAGCCGTAGGCCGCGGCGGCGAAGACGGCGGTGGCCAGCGGGCCGATGGCGTCGTCGAGGTAACCGGAGCGGGTGAACGTGTCGGCGGCGGCAGTGAGCATCTGGTCGATGTCGTCGAGCGGGGCCTGGCCAATGAGGGCGGTCGCACGCGACATCTGGCACTGGGCGATGCCGGGTGGGAGGCCGAGGTCGCGGTTGAGCTGTTCGACCTCGTCGATCTCGGCGAGGACCGCTGTCGGGTTGTTCCAGCACTGCGCCAGGCACAGGTGGCGGCGGGCCAGTGCGGTCAGCAGGGGTGAGTCATTGGCCTCGGCGCGGCGCAAGGTGATCAGGAAATGGTGGGCGGCGGTGTCGAAGTCGCCAGAGCACCACCAGATGTGGCCGAGCAGTTCGTGGAGCCGGTAGTGCAACTCTCCGTCGTCGATGTCAGGGTCGAAGCGGCGGGCGAGGTTCAGTGCCGCGAGCTGATCGCCGTCGCGGGAACGGGAATGGGCATAGGAGATGAGGGCCTCGCTCGCGAGGCGATCGTTGTGGCCGTCAGCGATTGTGCGGAATGTCCCGGCGGCGTCGCCGCCTCGCAGGTCATAGGTCTCGCCGAGGTAGTACAGCGCGAGGCGGCGCAGGTTCGTCTCGATGGGCCGCTCGCCGCGGGCGAACGGTTCGAGGGTGGTCACGGTGTCGGCGAGGTCGCCGATCTGGCGGCGCATCATCCCGTCGAGGAGTTCGAGGAGCGCGTGGCCCTGTTCGGTGAGCAGCGCCGCGGGTTGTTCACGCGCCGCCTCGATCGTGGCCCAGACTCCCCGCAGTTGCACCTGCATGATGATGTAGGCGAGGCGCGGTATCTCGGTGCCGGTTGTGGCGTAGAGGCCGACGAGCTGCCAGAACGCGAGCGCCTGGGTGCGCCGGTCCCACCAGATCCGCGCGGCCGGGTCGTCGAACTCGGCGGACCAGTGCGCGACGAGCCTGCCACCGACCTCGGCCCACTCGCTCGCCGCCCATGGGTCGGAGGTGAAGGAGTCCTGGCGGCGGATCGAGGTCTGCAACAGCTCGTGGATCGAGAAGAGGTTGTCCTCGCGGCGCAGCACGAAGCTGCGGTCGAGGAACTGCTCGACGGCCGAGGATCGCAACCCCGGCAGCGCGACTCGTAGCGTGCCGCGGTCGAAGACACGCAGCAACGCGGCGGCGCGCAACAGGTCGCCCTGGTCGGCGTCGAGGTCCTCCATCAGCCGCATCACGATCTGCGGCAACCCGCCCGTGAAGTCGTCCGGCGCCGGTTCCTGCCCGCGGGCGACCAGCGCGAGGAAGTGGTTCGCGGCGACGTCGAGGTAGAGCGGCATTCCCTCGGAAAGCCGGGCGATCTCGGCCCGCAGCCCCGGCGCGATCAGCGGCTGGCCCCGTTCGTCGAGCAGGCAGCCGGAAAGGTACTCCTCGCAGTCCGCCCGCGACAGCATCCCGACCCGGTGCTGGTCGCTCGCCGGCCCCGCGAGCAGACCGGGCCAGGCGTTCGGCCCCGCGAACTCCAGGGATGCCGACCGTCCCTCGACCGCCCAGTCCAGGCGGCGCCTCGACGTGACGACGAACAGCACATTCGCCAGGAAGAACACCGTCCGCACCACCGCGTCCTCGACGTCGCCGAGCCGGGCCGAGCGCCGCTGGTTCGGCACGGTCTCGAACGTGTCGAGAAAGACCACCACCTCGGCGGCCTGCCGCCGCTGGATCCTCGTCAGGTCCCAGGCGAGGAGCAGCGGAAGGTGCAGTCGAAGCTGTTCGGTGTTCGGTTCGGTGACGACCTGCTCGAAGAACGGGCAGTTGCGCCGCAGATCCCGAACGACCAGCGCGTCCTGGATCTGCCGCCAGGCGAATCGCGCCGTCCGGCTCGCTCCGCCGACGACCGCTCCGGCGTTGTCGACAAGGCTCTGCGTGAAGTCCGCAAGATCGTGAGCGAAGCGGTCCCGAGCTGCCGCACCTCCGAGCGACGACTGACGGGCGACGAACTCCGCCAGCGGCGTCCCAGGGTTCTGCCGCGACCAGTAGACCGCCAGCGCCGTGTCGAACGCCGGGAACCGGCCGAGGGAGGCGAGGCCAGCCCGCACCTGCAGCAGGAGCATCTCCGGGTCCAGTGACGACGGCTCCGAGAAATCGACCCGTACCGCGCACCGCGCCACACCCTCGTCGGTCACGAACTGGCGCTCCAGCTCCCGGCTCAGGCTCGTCTTCCCGATCCCACCGTCTCCGTAAAACGCCAGAACATTGCGCCGTGGGGCGGTGAAGTCATGGATGAGATCCGGCTCGGCCGCGACGCGTTCGCGCAGCTCCGCGGCCTTGGCGTCGAACGCTGCCTTCTCCGGCATCCGATTGGTGAACACCCGCTGCGCCGACACCCGGACCCCGCCGAGCCGACGCGCCCGGATCTCGTCTCCGATCCCCATCCCACCACCCCACGACACGGACCCAGCGCCTCCAATGAGACGCCGCGACAAAGTCTTCCTCGCATCCGTCCGTACCGCTGCCAATTCCCTGACACCACAACAGCGCGGAATCCGACCTGGCACGCTCGCGCCGACACGATTCCGTGTCGTTCCTTGTCGCCCCCGCAAGCAGGCTGCGACTGTCGCAACCGACACTGATGGCTCAATCAGACGCAAGAGCCGGTGGCGGCCAGGACGGATGCAACAGCCGGAGTCAGACAGTAAAGGCCGGCGCCGTCACCTCGCGGGTGCAGCGGCACCTCCACATCAGCGAGATCATTGGCTCTGGAAAGCGGGCCATGGAGATCATGTAAGGGCGGTGGGGTCAGTCGCCGAGCCGCGCCAGCCAGGCCTTGAAGGTCATTGATAGCGCAGGCTTGGCCTCGGCGGCGCCGGCGAGCGCCTGCCATCGGCCGATCTGGTCGCCACAGACCTCGATGATCATTTCCGCGATCTGGTCGGCCCGGTCGGCGTAGCTCAGCACATGGCGAGCCGGGATCAGTTCCAGGAGTTCGCGTGTGGTGTAGCGACTGCGAAGCAGACCTTCGGCGGTAAGGTCCCGCTGCGCAGCGGGGTAGCGGAGATACCGCAAATGGTCACGCAGCACCGCCACCGGGTCAGCGCTGCGGGCCAACTCCTCGTCGCTGGGAACGGCGACGTATTTGGGCTGGCGGGCCGCGGCCTCCCGTGCGAGCCGGTCAAGCTGGGTGTGGCAGGCGGCGGCGAGGTCCTCGCCGGCCTGCTCCAGCACCCTGCTCAGGGTCTGTCCGTCCAGCGTCGGCAGGACGGCGACCAAGTCCGCGCCGGGCGTCGCCCGGTTGGCCACCAAGGCCAGGATGGCGTCGGTGCGCTCAGCTTGGCTGTCAGGGACATTTGGGTAGTAGCGCAGGTACGGCGCTTCGCGTCGTTCAGGTTCGGCGGCTGCCGCCGCGGCCGCCGAGAGGAGAGCTGGATCGTCGGTCAGGGCGGCAAGGTTGGCGATGCCCGACCAGTCCGGCCCGAGCGACCGGCGACGCGGCGTCCAGCCGCCGTCGACAGCGTCTTGTGCTATCTGTCGCAGCCTGTCCGTCGCGATCACGCGGAGCCTAGGCCGGCGGCGGACGTGCCCTGCGGCGACCGTCATACGTACCTTGCCGTCCAGCCAGCTAGGCGCGTCATCCAGGGTTGCGAGAAGATGGTCGAGGGTTACGGTGGGAAGGCAGGCGATCAGCACGTCGTCGGGTATCTCGTCCGGGTACTCGAGAAGGACCGAACGGACGATGTTCGCGTGCTTGCTGTCCTGAGCGAGCTCGACCCACAGGTGCGGCACGGGTTCGAGCAAGTCCCAGACGGCCTGCGCTCGATGTTCGTTCTCCGCCCGCATCCGTTCCATGAACTTGTCTTGTTCACGCTCGGTCATCTCGGCGAGCCCGGTCGGCCGCTCGCGTCTCACCATCAGCGCGTCGAGCAAGGCCATCCGAACGTCGTCGGGGATCGGGGCGCCGACTTCCCGCTCCCACCGGTAGGAAACCGAACCGATGTCGCCGGGCCGCAGCCTGGCCGCCATTTCGCGCGCTTCCACCAGCCAGCCCTGCACTGCGCAGTACACCACCAGTGACGGCTCGGGCCCATGTGCGGCTTCCGCCGTTTTCACAAGACCGATGTCAGCCGGCCAACGGTCCAGCATCGGGACGACGTCGTACCGCCGGGCGGCCCGCACAAGATCAGCCCGAGTGTCCGAGTCCAGGTCCGCACGATCAGCCAGAGTCAGCAGACGCTCCGGAGACACCGCGGCGAGGACAGTGACCAACCCCCGAAAGCCCCCGGGGCCCAGCGTCCGGCTCCTGATGAGGGCCTCAACCACCGACGAATCCACAAGTCCTCCCACGAAGAAGGCGCCACCGGCCGCGTAGCCAGGCACTCAGCATTTCCAAAGGTCACGGCCCGCCAGCGCGGCGGCGCTCAGGGAACTCCTCGTGAACCGGCCCGCCGTCCAAGGAGTGGATTGCTCGGGACTGCGAGTGGCTGGAGCCGCCGACGGGCGCGCCCGATAGCCGGGCGGCGATGGAACGCACTAACCATCCATGGTCACATCGGGTCCAGCCGCCAACAAGCCCTCGGTAAGCTTGACTACCCGTCGACAGCCCGGTGTTGGGGGCGCGGGTCCATGGACACCGGCCGCGATGGCGACCATTCGTATCGCCTTGCTCAGAACGAACGAACGGATGTAGTGGCTCGGCGGATTGTCTGCGCCGTGCGCCGATGCCACCGAACGCGCCTGGGACGACGCCTGAGCCAGCTCGCCGTGGTCACTCGACAGACGGACCCCCAGATGGTCGGCGAGCCCCCGAGCGCATCGACCTCCTGACCGCCCGTTCCTGTCAGTTGACGGCGAGGCGGTAGGCGAGGAGGTTCCGGTGGCCGGCCATGACGATGTCGGCTGTCTCGACCGGTGTCTCGCCGACGTAGTACGTGCGGCTCATGGCCAGGACGGAAACGCCTGGTGGTATCGCCAGCGTCTCGACCTCGGCTGGGCTGGGCGGCCGAGCGGTCATCTCTTCGGTGACAGAGTCGATGTGCTGGCCGATGGTGTCGAAGCGCGCGACAACGCCGACGGCGGCGCCGGCTTCGGGTAGCTCGATCGGGGTTCCGGCTGTGAGGGCCGCGGGTTCCCAGGAGACGGCGGTCTGGATGGGTGTTCCGTCGTGGCGGTAGAGGTAGCGGGTGACGACGACGGGGTCGCCGGTCTGGATCGCGAGCCGGTCGGCGATGTGCTCGTCCGCACTCTCGTGGGTGGTCTCGTGGTCCCAGGTGGCGTGGCCGCCGGAGGCCTCGACGGAGCGCGCGAACGGTGAGGTGGGTTCGGTCGAGGTGGCCGGGCGGCGTTGGTAGAAGTCGGTCGCGATCCGCCGGACCGAGTGACGGGTCTGGACGAACGTGCCGTGCTGGCCTCGGGTCTCGACGAGCCCTTCGGCTTGGAGCTGGGCGATGGCCCGTCTGATCGTCTCCTGCGCGGCCTCGTAGGTGCGGGCGAGTTCCCGGTGCGGCGGAAGCCGGGAGCCAGGTGGGTACTCACCGGAAGCGATCTTTTCGCGCAGTGACGCGGCGATCCGCGTGTAGGGCGGTCCGGCGGACGACATGCCCTAGACCATAGCCGCATCCACTGTCCCGCAGCATGATTGCATGCCTTAAGGCATCTAGATTTGCCTTAAGGCATGGTGCTAATGTCGGCCCAACGCACCCGGTCGCGGACCCAGGCGCCCGGATCGCGGACCCGTCTGACCCCACTCCTTGGTCTGGAGGATGCGATGGCCCAGCCCGCGCCACGCCCCCTGCCCGTCCCCTCCCCCGCGTCTCCCAGCCCCGACACGTCCACCGACGAGGCGGGAGACGTTCTCGCGGCGCCGCCAGACCCTGAAACCGACACGCAGACCGGGCTACGCCGCGCGGTCGGCTACGTGTGCATCCCGGGCGACGAGGACCGGATCAACGGCTTGCACCACCGCCTCGCCGTCCAAGCCCGGCAGGCGGGGCTTGATCTCGTCGAGGTCTACGCCGACCGCCAGACCCCCGACGACGCAACGGTCCGCCCAGGGCTGACCCTCGCCGTCGACGAGATCGCCCGTCACCCAGACGCGGTGCTGCTCGTCCCAGACCTGTCGCATTTGCCGGCGACCCGGGAAGGGTGGGCGGCGTGGGAGGAGCGGTTCACCAGCGTGGTCACCGAGATCCACACCCTCAGCCCCACACCCAGCCACATGGACACAGCCGAGCCGGAGCGGCTCCCCGGCTCTGTCCGGGCCGACGACAAGGCGCCGCGCGCCGAGGTTGGCCGGGCGCGGCTGACGCCGGAAAGTCCGTTCGAGGTGACGGTCCAGCCGGACGACGAAGTAGCCGGTGTGATCGCCCTCCTGCGGCAACTGCCGGCCGCGGCCCGGTTCGTCGAGTCATACGGCGACGTCGACACCACGTTGGCGTTCCTGTCCACCGCCACATCGGGGCCGATGGATGGCCCGGTATCGCACGGGCAGGCGAAGGCCACCGGGAGGCTCGGCCAGGAGCTCGTCGGCTTCACTACCGACGACCTTGACGGGTAGGGCCGCCGAACTACGGGCCGCCCTGACCGGCATGCCACTCGGCCCGGACGACGAACGGCTCCTCGCTTGGCTGGCCGCCCAAACCGCTGACCGCGCTCTCACCCTCGTCCGCCTTCTGCGGCGCGCCTGCGCCCCCGCGGCCTGACCCGCCTACCCCACCCCGCCAGGCGGTCCGGCGGGTCAGCGATGCCCGTACGGATGGCCTCCACAAGGTCCCAGTTCCGCGCGATGCCCGCCGCGATGTCGTCGGCGATGACATCCGTGGTGACACCGGCGGTGACGCCGCCGGGACCTTCGCCTCCAGTCCCCGCCAACGGCTTCCGGAACCGGCCCGCAGATTCGCACTGCCGATATAGGAGCTCCCTACTCATTTGGCAGGCCGCTATGACCACTCCGACCACCCGGCCCCGTGCCAACAAGCCAACCGCCGCCCAGGGCCGCCCGGGCGAGCCGACCGACGTCCGGCCCCGCATAGCCCGGCCCGCCGCCGGCCCACGCGTCGCCGCCGGCCCCGCCTCGGCGCGCCCGTCTGGGACTGCTGCAACGGCCACGACGACCGACGTCTCCGCCGTCCCGCTGACCAGCCCACGCGACGCAGCAGTCGCGCTCTCGGAGGCCAGCAGAACGCGCGGGTCGCGGAGAGGAAACGGGGAGCTTTGGATCCGGCTGGCGACCGTCGCGGCCGTCGTCACCGTCGCGCTGATCGCCGGCATCGTGTCCTACAGACACATGGCCGGCGTCGCCCGCGAACACGGCGAGGACCGGGTGACGGCGGCGATCGTGCCGATCTCGGTCGACGGGCTGATCGTCGCGGCGAGCCTGACCCTCCTCGCCGACAGCCGCGCTGGCCGCCGCCGTTCCCCACTGCCATATGCACTGCTCGCGCTGGCTTCCACCGCGAGCATCGCCGCGAACGTCATGCACGCCGAGCCTGACCTCGCAGCCAGGTTGATAGCCGCGTGGCCATCAGCAGCTTTGATCGGGTCCTACGAAATGCTCATGAGCCAGATCCGTAAGGCTCGCCACCAGCCGGAACGTGCCGCCGGCCCACGCAGTCCTGACCCGGACAGCACCCGACGGTCCACGCTCAGCGGCGACCGCCCAAACGCCGCCGGCCACGACGACAGCCAGGTTGGCGCCGAAGCGCACGGGGCGAATGGCCTGGAGCACCTCGACGACCGGCAGCGCATGGAGCCGACCGCTGTCCAACACGCCGGCCATCCGACCGCCTCCGGCTCGTCTCTCCCGGCGCCCGCCGCGCAGATCGAGAACGCCGCACCGCTGTCGGCCCCAGACAGCGACGAGCCCTGGCCGGACGGCGACGCGGGGTGGGACGCGCCGGAGCCCATCCCGCCGGCCGTGCTCACTCGGGCCCTGCGCACCTGCCGGCGCGGCAGCAAACGCGCCCGCCTCGCCGCCGTTCTGCTCCGCGACGTCGCCCCCGACGACCCGCGCACCGACTACGCCCTCGCCCGAGACCTCGCGCCCGTCATCGACCTACACGCGGGCACCGCCCGCCGCTACCTATCCGAATGGCGCCGCCAAGCCATAGCCGCCGCCTGAGAAGACGCCCGTGCGGCCAGTCGCGCTGGCGGCGCCCGAGGATCGCCGATTATCGATGAGGTCGCGGACAAGATCATAATTCGGAAACCTGCCTGCGTAGGGCTTGGGCCGCCCTAGCCAATGACACTGCCGCCACCGCGGACCCGCGTACCTCGCAGCCTCGGGGCGCGACGCTCCTTCGCCTCACGCCATCGATTGTCGCCTAGACGACAACATCGCCACTTTCTGTCATCCTGACAGGAAGCTAGTCTGGTGGCATGCAAGAAGAACCTTGGAGACCGCCGTCCGTGCTGATCGCCGTGGACCTGGTGATCCTGACCCTGCGGCAATCGGTCCTACGAGTGCTGCTCGTTGAACGAGGCGAGGAGCCCTACCGGGGCGCCCTGGCCCTGCCGGGCGGCTTCTTGGCTCACGCCGAGGAGAGCATCCAGGCCGCGGCGACTCGGGAACTCGCGGAAGAGACTGGCCTGGACGTTTCTGGGCTACATCTTGAACAGCTTGGTGTGTACGACGAGCCCGGCCGTGACCCACGTGGACGTGTGGTCTCCGTGGCCTATCTGGCGATCGCGCCGCAGCTACCTGATCCCGTCGCAGGAACCGACGCCGCTGACGCCGCTTGGCGGCCAGTCGATCAGTTTCTCGACGCTCGATGTGATCTCGCCTTCGACCACAAGCGGATCGTCACCGACGGCGTCGAGCGTGCCCGCTCGAAGCTGGAGCACTCCGCCCTCGCGACTGCATTCTGCGACGCTGTTTTCTCGATCGCCGACCTCCAGGAGGTTTACGAGGCGGTGTGGGGGATGCCTCTCGACCCTAGGAACTTCGCCCGGAAGGTCCGCACGACGGAAGGCTTCATCGCTCCCGCCGGGCAGGCACGTGCTACCGCGGGGCGGCCCGCTCGCCTCTTCGCGGCGGGGCCAAACAAAACCCTGTACCCACCGATGGTCCGTCCGCCCCGGCCGCCGACTTTGAAGGAGCTCCAGTGACCCGCAAACCGGTTGTAATTCTCACTGCGTTGGATTCCGAGTACGACGCGGTTCGGCAACAGATGCAAGACAGGCGCTTTCGTAGACATCCTCAGGGTACCCAGTTTGAGCTAGGAAAGGTCGCTTCTGGTCGGTGCCAGATCGCGTTGGCACTGGTCGGAAAAGGTAACGGCGCTGCCGCGATCATCGCCGAGAGGGCCATCACCGAGTTCGACCCAACTGCCGTCTTCTTCGTCGGTGTTGCGGGCGCGCTCCGCTCCAATCTCGGACTCGGCGACATCGTTGTGGCGACCCACATCTACGCCTACCACGGCGCCACCAGTGAAGACGACGGACGCAAGTCCAGGCCGCGAGCGTGGGAGATCCCGCACGCAATCGATCAGCTTGCGCGCGAGGTAAAAAGAAACGGCGAGTGGATGGGCAACCTGTCCGACCGGGGGCCGGCTCCGTCCGTTCATTTTGGCCCGATCGCAGCCGGCGAGATGGTCATCGACTCGAAGACATCAGCAGACGCACGATGGCTCCTCGATCACTACAACGACGCTATGGCAGTCGAGATGGAAGGCGCCGGGGTCGCGCAGGCGGCGCACCTGAACAGGAGCCGACCCGCGGTCGTGATCCGGGCTATCAGCGATCGGGCAGACGGGACCAAGCAGGTCAGCGACCGCGAGCGCTGGCAGGAACGAGCGGTCCAAAACGCAGCTGCCTTCGCCGTCGCCCTGGCCGAGAGAGTAGTTGCCGCCGAGCCCATGCCTGACAATGCGAAAACATCTACCGCCACGGTGAAGGGAACGGACATGCGTGACATGACCCGCAACATCGCCTCCGGAAACGCGCGCGTCGGTATGCAGGCTGGCAATGTACGCGGCGACGTCAAGATCAATATGGGACGTTCCGCCGCCCAGCAGCCGAAGGACCTGACCGCAGTGCTCGCTAGTCTCCGGGCCGAGGTCACCCGGGCCTGTGCATCCGGCGAGTTGGACGAAGACACGCGCGGCGCCGCGGAGGGCGAACTCGACATGGCCGACGACGCTCTGACCAGTGGGTCCGGCTCCGAGCAGGGCAAGCTTGTGCTCGCTCTCAAGAAGGTGCGCGGCCTCGTCGCCGATGTGGCCGACGCGGCCGCCCTGGCCGCACTCGCTATCACGCTCGCACAGGCGATGTCGTGACCGCACCGCATCCTGGCACAACGAATATTGCCGGGGACTCCGCGTGGGTCGGTTTGCAGACCGAGACTGTCCACGGCTCCGTCTACATCTACATGACTGGTGACGACGGGACAGCCCCTGAGAAGTTCGACCTTGGAGTCAGATACCTCGACGGCGGAATGTCGGGGCTCGCCCGCAAGACGATCGACGGGGCAGTCAAGTCCGGGGCCAGCGGTTCCCGAGTCTGCTTTTACTGGATGCTCTCGCAGGTCAGTGGCCGAACTTGGCGGGAGCTTTCGGACGAGGAACGCAAGCTTCTCCGAGATCCGTCGCCGCTCTTCGGTGCGAGCACGGAACCGAAGCCGGAAGACCCATGGGACCGTGCCGTCCGGATCGTCCGCGACCTAGTAGAGGCGGTCGAACAACCTTCAGGGAGTTTCTCTGAGGTGCTCGCCGGACTCGAGAATCTCGATGGTCCACAACGCGACAATGTCCTCCGACATTTGGAAATGTACTTAGATGGCCCCATCGAGAACGAACTCTGGAAACTAGCCGTTGCCCGAGCCGAGCAAGACCACAAGAAGGATGATCGCCACGGTCGGGTTCCGCTGTTCTTCGAGGCAGACCCCGCCGCGCCGAGAGAGCGGCCCACAAGACCGATCGAGATCTTTACCACCTCCGTTCTGAGTGGCGTGGCGGCCCTTGCGGCGCTTGCGCTCGGGACGAAGGATGTCTTTGATACCCTGGCGCGCGCGGGCTCCGCGGCAGCGCTCGTGACATGCTGCCTCGCTCTGACTGCGAGCTGTATCGGTGGCCGATACGCACTCGACTGGCGATTTCGGACCCTGCGGCGCCGACAGAAGGATGCCGAATATAGAAATTCGCCAATACGAAGACATCGACCGCCTCTGGATGGCTTCGCGGACAAGGTGGATAAAACGTTCGACCACTTTTTCGCCACGAACAGACTCCCCGACACGGGGCGCGGGGAGTGGATGAAGCAGACCGCCGCCATCCGCCGCGCAATGCGCGATGAGATCGTCGAAGTGTACCGTGATTCCCGCATCCCGATAGAAAAGATTTCCTGGCTCATCAAGCACCGCGCCAGAAGAACGCGGGATCGTTGGCAAGACGGCTCGCTATGGGACTATCGCCGCGAGCTGGCGACTCCCCTCCCACAACGGGCGGCGGCAATATTGTTGATCGCCGGCGGCGGCACCGCCTGGAGCTCGGCCATTCTTAAGGCAGCTCAGTCTGATCGCCTTGCCACGATAGGGGCTGCGCTGCTGACTGCTGGCGGAATATCGCTTACGGCACGCGCCGTATCACAAATATACCTGGAATTCCGCCGGAGCCGCGCGGACAGAGTGGACGCGCGCCGCACTAAGCGAGAAGACGATCGCGCATATCGTACATGGCGCGACGAACTGGAGGAACGCAGGCCCGAAGACACCGAGATGGCGGCATGGTTGGAATGCGACCGGGCACTACTATTGGACTCAGCGCTCAAAGTGCACCGGTTGCTCCCAAGTGATGTGTTGTCCTACGGGTTCATCCACGAGCGCGCTGATCCCGCAGGCCGCGCCCGCGTACTACGCGGTCCTTGGCGTTACAGCCGCTACACCATTATGGTCTTTCTGCTGACAGACAGAGGAGTTCGCCAACTAACGGCCGAGCTCAATTTCGCGCAGGGATCGTTCCACGACTGGCAGGAGGTCGAGTACCGGTTCGACGTGATTGCCTCCGTCCGGATGAGCCGCAAGGACGGCGGTGAACGAAGCTTCAAGCTTAGGCTCGTCGACCAAGACGAGATCAGCTTTGAGGTCACAGGCTCAGCCGGCCATCCCCTACCGAACGAGACAGCGGACTCGATCTCCGCCGCCGCCCTCGATGCCGCAGGCCTACACCACACGCTGCACCTCCTCCAGGGAGTTGCTGCCGAGGGGCGAGAATGGCTACTAGACGGCACGCGTCTTGCCAGTCACCGACTTGACAGTCTTACCGAAGAAACGTCTGTTCCAGCCGGTTAGCCAGCTTGGGGGGCATCGTGGCTGCGCCCACCTCTCCGAGCACGAGGCCTGACGGTCTCCGCGGAGCCTGATCGATCGCGGTGTCGGATTGGCGCGACAAACTGACTACATCTCCAATTGGTAGCCGCGCAAGCTATCAATGTCGCAGGCCCGGTCATAATTGGCTGCGTCACTGGGGTCGATGGGTCGGTCTCCCAGCGCATGGAGTATGGGATCGGCGGCACCGGGCCGGGCGGGTGGACCGTAGGGCAAGCCGAGGATGTGGTGACGGTAGTGCTCGACACGGCCGGCCGCCTGATTCCACTCGGTTGTCTCGGCACCGCTGTCGAGTGGGCGGGGGCCGAGCAGTGAGACGAGGTAGCTGGTGGGCTCGGAATTCGCGTGGAGGAGGGCCTCGGCGGTTTGCCGGTCGAGGGCGGCCTCGATACGGCGAAGCCGGGTCTCCAGTTCCGCGCGTGCCAGCAGCTCGGCCCGCTGGAGCGGCTCGCTTCCCGGTGCGGCAGCCGGGCCGGCGGCTGGGTTGTGATCGCCCGGCCGGGCCAGTCTCGCGGTGAGGGTCCGGCGTTCGGCGGCGAGCGCCGGGGTCGGGCGGATGGCGAGGTGGGACGTCTCGGCTCGGGCGAGCAGGTCGGTGACAGCGTTCCATTCCTGCTGGGCGGTGCCGGGGGCTGGTAGGTCGTAGAGCGTCAGGTCGATCCCAGCGCGGCGACACAGGTCGGCTACGCGGTGGTCGAGGATCGCGGCTGCGGTCTGGACACGATCGACCGGATCTTGGCGGAGGGCTGCGGCGAGCCGAGCAGGCGGGTGACCGGCGTCCAGGAGAGCATGCAGGCCGGCGATCGCCCGGTCGCGGGGCACCCTCTGGCCGGGATTCGTGAACTGGTCTCGCACCGATTCGGGCAGGAACGCGGCCCAGGCGTGGGCAAGTCGGGTGGCCTGGTCGCGGGCCACAAGCCACGGGTCGCGTGTCCGGTCGTCGGGGGTGGCGCCGGGCGGTGGGCCGGCTGACCAGATCGGGGCGGCGGGTCGATGGCGGGCGTGGTAGATCGCGAGGCCGCTGACTGCCCTGTCCCACACCGCACGCTTCGGGCCGGCCGTCGGTCGGGGCCCGATCCGGGCGACGAGCCGGGCTGGCGGGTCGGTGAGCGCAGCCGCGCGAAGGGCGGCCTCTGAGGCCAGCTCGGCGCGGCGCAGTAGAACCTGCCGCGATATCGCGTCGACGTCGAGGGCGCCCTGGTCGGATCCTCTGCCGGACATACTCGGGCCGGTCCTCGGCCCGATCGGCACACCCGCCGCCGCCGCGACTTGCCGGACCGACGCGGAGCGGGCCGGCCGGCTCGGCTCGGCCGGCGACGCCTGGCTCGGCGCGAACGGCGCGTCCGGCGCGAACGGCGCGTCGCGGCTCGCGGCGGCGCGCTCGTGGCTCGTGCGGTCCACGTCGGACCTGGTGGAGCCCGCCGGCGCAGTCGCTACCGGGAGGTGCTGGCCGGGGAGACGTTCCGAGGCGCGCCGGCCGGCGCGCAGGGCGGTGAGTTCGGCGAGGGTGTGCGTGGCGCGCAGCTGATGGGCGCTGGCGGCGACCGGGTCCCGGGCGGCAGCGGTGTATTCGAGCTCGGAGCGTTCGAGGCGGCCGGCCAGCCGCTCGATCGGGTCGTGCGATCCGGGGCTGGGGGCGGCGGGCAGCCAGTTCTCGTCATCGTCGCGGGTGGTGAGGTCCTCTCGGCGGATCAGGTAGGCGGCCAGGTCGGTGCGGGCGCGGGACAGCATGACATAAAGGCCAGCCCGTGAGGTGTCGTCGGTGACAAGGGCGCGGGCAGTGTCCATCGTCGAGCCCTGCGCCTTGGCCGCGGTCAGTGCGTAGGCGTGGGCGAGGCCGCCGTCGCGGCCGTCATCGAACTGGTGGGTGAGGTAGGTCCACGGCACGACGACGGCGCCCTTGGACGGGAAGTAGACCGTCAGCGACTGGGCGGCCGGGTTGGCGGGGTCGACGTGTACGGCGGTGACGACGCCGATGGTGCCGGTGCGGATGTATGCCGAGCCGGGCCGGCCGGCAGGGATCAGCGTGTGGCCGGTCTGGGTGAGGGTGACGACCTCGTCGCCGACCTGGAACTCCCGGCCGGCGACGGCCAGCGGCGGGCCGGTCAGGCTGCCGTCCGCGGTCAGGAGCGTCCTGGCCGCGCGGTTGAGCGCCTCGACGTCGCGGTGGCGCTCGGCCAGCAGGTGCGCCTTGACCGGCTTCGGCGCCTGGGCGGGCCGAGGGCGAACAGTGTCCGGGTCTGGGCCGAGCGTGTCCTGCTCGATGGCGTCGATTTGGCGGCGACGCTCGGCGTACCAGTCGGCCACCGCCTGGGCGAGCAGCGCATCCGAGTCGTCGGCGAGATGGATCTTGCCCGTCGAGGCGAGCCGGTCGAGCGCTGCGATCGGGGAGCCAGCTTCGGCGCGCAGCGCGTCGAGCGCGGCGCGGACCACCGCCATCTCCGGCCCGGTCTGGCGGTGCACGGTCGTCAGCGTCGGCACGTCGGGGGTCGTCTCGACGAGATGACGGAACCAGCCACCCGCCGCGACCGATCCGAGCTGCGCCGGGTCACCTAGCAGGATCACGACCGTCCCGTTCCGGGCGGCGTAGTCGACCAGGCGAACGGCGTCGCGTGTGCCTATCTGAGTCGCCTCGTCCACGATCAGCACCGACCCTGCTGGCCACACCGCGGCTAGTTCGCCGGCGGGGTCGGCGTCGACCGCGTCGAGGAGGGTCAACCAGCTCGCGACGACCCGTGCCGGGACGCCGATCCGGTCGGCCAGCTCCTCGGCCTGCCGGCCACCGTGCGCGGTCGCGAACACCGTCCGGCCCTCGGCTTCGACGATGTCGACCAGGACTCGCATCGCCTCCGTCTTGCCGGTCCCTGCGGCCCCGACCGCGAGACGCACCAGGTCCTGGTCGGCGAGGAGCCTGCGCACCAGCTCCGCCTGCTCCCCGGACAGCACCGGTCCGACGCTCCCGGCACGCGGCGGCGCACCGTTGGTCTCCGGGTCCACGGTCCGACCCGTGCCCGTATCTGCGACCGGGCCGGCGGCTCGACCGGCGCGCACGCTACTACCGCGCAGACCGGCGCGGTCGGCCGCGGCGCCAGTCGCGCCGTTCGCGCCTCCTGCGTTCGCGCCGGTCGTGCCAGACGCGCCGTGCGGGCTCGCGCCAAGGCCGGTGGGGTCGCGGGTGGCGGCGGCCAGGTGCGCATCGACGAGCCGAGCGCTGGCCAGGACACGAGGCGCGACGCCGGCGGCGACGCGGCCCCGACTGATCAGCGCGAGCAGCCGCTTCTCAGCGTCCAGCATGTCCTCGACGGTGTAGAGAGGCTCCGGTTCCTGCCGGCGTCGCTGCCCCGGCGTCGCGTCCAGCAGGTAAACGACCCGCGGATCGGCGAGGAACCGGTCGGCGAGCCGCTCGATCGCCTCCGCGTCGAGCCGGTCGCAGCTCCAAGCGGAGATGTGGCGGACGATGTCGCGGCGGCCGAACATCGTCGACTTCTCCGTCAGCCCCACCGGGCCGGCCAGCAGGGTGAACAGCTCGGCGACATCCCGGTCGCTCACCGGCTCCGGCCGGTACTCCCCTGCGGCGGAAAGTGCGCGGACCTGGCCGACGGTCCATCCGCCCGCTTCCAGCCGATCGACCTGCAACGCATGCACTGCCTCGTCGGCCAGCACAGTCTTGGGCGCCCGCGAGCCGCGTTGCGCGGCGGACATCGTCGCTCCCGACGGCTCGAACCCGGCGGCGACGAGTTGAGTGAACTCGTCCATCACCTCGCCGTGCCGCGTCGAGAACGCCGTCAACAGCTCCGCGGGGAACGCCGCCAGCTCCGCGACCCCGTTACGGACCGGTCCCCACTCCAGGCCGCGACGCTTGGCGAGCTCGTGGCGCAGCACCGCCGCGCCGACGAATCCCGCGGTCCGGACATGGCCCAGCAGCACCGCACCGTCGAGCGCCCGCCACTCCCAGCCCGACACCGACATGTCCGAACCGTCGTCGTCCGTGGGCACGACCACAGCGTTGATCACGATGTTGTGGACGTGCAGATGCGCCTCGACGCTGCGCGACACGTCATGCAGATACGACGCCACCGCGAGGCCCTCGGCGGGCCGGTTGCGCCCGGCGACCTTCCCGAATGCGGCATGCCGCTCCAGGTAGCCGATCGTCGCGTCGACCGCCGCGTCCAACGCGGCCGCGACATCCGCCCGCATCGCCGCGTCCCCGAACGCCCAGAGCAAACTCACCGACTTCGGCGCCGCGCACACGACGTCGAACCCGAGCACCATCGCCGGCTCCACCCGCGCCGCCATCCACCGTTCCAGGTCGCCGCGGCGAACCCGCCACTGCCCATCCGCACCCTTGCGCCCGGCCAGCATCTCGGCGGAGGCCTCCTCCCCGGCCAGGGCCGTCTTCCGGACCAGGAAACGCAGGTACGTCGCGCTCACCCCGGCCAGCACGGACGCCTGCCTCAACGTCAGCAGCTCGCCAGCCCCGTCGGCCGCCGCGCCGCCGCTGCCCGCCGGCCGGGCTGCCGCCGTGCCGGCGTCCCGGGTGGCGGACCGCACCCGCGCCGCCGACCCGGCCGCTGGCAGCAACGGCCGACCGGTCACCGCATGCCGGCCCTCCAGCAGCCGGGCCAGCGCCTTTCCCGTCACCTCGCCCCGCAGCCCGACCAGCTCCGCCAGCTGCCCCCGCGCCCGGCCGACCGCCCGGCCGTAGTAGCCCGCCAACCCGACCGAGGACCCCGACTGGCCACCCTCCACATAGGCGACCACCGCCCGAGCCGCACGCCGCAACTCCCCCGGTGAACCGGGCCGTATCCGCAACACCCGAGCCGTCGCGATCACCGCGCACCACCGGTCCGGACGCCCCTGCGACGTGACAGACGAGAACTACTCGAGCAGTGATCGCGGCACGCCATAGGACGCTCCGATCAGCGAGGAGCAGCAGCGCCGGCACAGCCGGCAGCCACCCGGACAGCTCCCAGCCTGCGAACCGCTGTCACCGCCATCGACACCACGCACGACACCGCGCAAACCTCGGTCACCAGGCCGGTCATCACGTCGGCCATCGCGACAGACATCCGCCCAGCTGGCGGCCAGTCCTAGCGCCGCCGAACAGGCCGGGAAGACGGCATCTCCCGGAGCGCTCGACGCCCTGACGATCATGAGTGATCGCCAGCAACCCGCCGGCAGGCCAACCCTCCAGCCTGCGAGCCACTGACACTGCGCATGTCACCGCCGATAACACCGCGACCGTCACCCCGGCCGAACCGCACATCCCGACAACCGCAGCGCGATGGTCTCCGTGAGGGCCTGCATGATGCCTCCGTGAGGGCCAGCGCGAGGGCCACCGTGATGCCGGGGGCGTGCACGCTGAAGGGTTGAACTCGCGGCGACCCGCGGCGCGCCGGCCTCCGGGCGATCGTGGCGGTCGCCGCGTCCCGCCGGCCCTCGCGATGGCACCACCGCGCGCCACCCAAGGCCGGCGCCAGGCGACGCGGCCCGGACCGGCCCGCCCTCGACGCCCGCCAGCGGCTCACCTCAATGTCGGCCCGCCGGCACCCGCCGCCGACCAATCCGCGAGACAAGCAGTCCCGTCCGCTACGAGACCGGGCCGGGCAGCACGAAGAGCGCCGTCCAGACCACCCAGCCGTTGGAGGATCTGCGCCGACATCGCCCGCCGGCTTCGACGGGGCTCCCTGGATGACGGCATCACTGGAAGATCAATAAAGTGCTGGTGCGCCGGGAGACGGCGTCAGGGTAGGAGGCTCAGCGTCCGGTTTGCCTTGACGACGGTGAAGTGGCGTCTGTCGACCGTCGCGACCTCGTCAATACCGAGACGTTCCGCGCACGCGATCACGGAGGCGTCGACGGTGCCGAGCGGAAGATCCTGGTACCGGCCGACCAGGTCGGCGATGCGAAGCCAGTCGGTGGTGTGGACGGGCTCGATGTCGAAGGCACCGGACGCAAGATCGCCAAGGAAGCGCAGCTCCGCGTGGGTCCCGAGACGAGTACCGAGCAGGTAGACGACCTCGGTCAGAACCAGGGTCGGGACAATGAGCGGGCCGGGGTGCGTCTCCAACAGGTCCGCGCAGGCTTCGTGGTGCTGGTCATCGGCGTCGACGTAGGCGTAGAGCGGCCCAGCATCGACGACGAGAGCTACGGCGTCACCTCGTTGGCGAGGATCTCCTCAATCCGTTCGGAGATGTCATGCCGCCCGCTGTGCCCCGCGCCGCGGGCGCCCAGAACCCGTCGGCCCCCGCGCGCCTCGGCGCCGCGTTCGAGCAGCTCAGCCAGGCCCGCAGGGACGATCGCCGCCAGCCGCCGGCCGTGGTCGGTCAGATAGACGACCTGCCCGGACTCGGCAGCCTCCCGGGCCACGAGGGCAAGCTGCTCGCCCTCCGGCAGCGGCATCTCAGTCACGACAACATCGTAACGCCGCCAGCCCACCAGCACCGAACGGCAACCGCTCGCGCGGAGCCGGACAGAGCAGGGTCAGCCCTCCCACGACCGCCGGCGGGGCGTCGACCTGCCGGACAGGCCGCCGGCTCTGAGGATCCGCGCCGGTCTCGGCGTCGCCACCGTGACCGCAGTCCGGACGCCGGGACTCGCGGGTTCCCTCACGGCTGCGAGTCGCCGCGTCGTACTCCGCGAGAATCACCCGTCTCATCACATCTTGGCAGGTAGGGGACCGCCCCGACCAATGATCAATGATGATTTCTGGAGTCACTCCCTTTTCAATTTCCCACCATCCTCATCTTCCTTTGCCCAAGACCGAAAGATCCGCAGGGCTACGGCGGTGGTTGAGCCGACAGGTCCCGTCCCGCACGAACCGGACCAAACGGTGCGCCCACCCCCGAGGCCCTCCTGCTCCGGCACAGATGACCCTTGCGGCTACGCCACAAGGGTCCAGGGGAATGGTGCCGCTGCGTGCCGCGAAATCGGCCGAGGCCGACACACAAGAGAGACGGCCAGCCGCGTCACGACGCGGAGGTCCCCCCATGCGCCATCGACATCGTCGGCCTGAAGGGCTTCTACGCGGTCAGGCCGGGCTTGCCGGACGCGTGGGCGCCGACGGCGCGAAGAAGAGATAGTGGCACGTCACGTGTCAGCGTCGCCGGCTGCACGAACCGCACCGGGAGTCACGGCCGAAGCCATCTCCAGCAGCGAGCCCGCCGACGTCACACCGTGATCAAGGAGGATGGAGACGTCCACAAGACGGCGGAGGCTGGGACCCGGTCGCAGCTTGGCTGCGGCAAATCTGAATCCGGTCCCGTATGCAGCCACGATGACATGCACGAGGTCGTTCGTGGTGACCCAGTTTTCCCGATGAACGAGACGGTGACCTTCGCGGTGTCGTTGACGAGGACATCGGTCCGGAACGTGCGGTGCCATGACTGGGCGAAATCCCGGTCGAGAAAAGAAGCCGCCGGCCCGGCCCGACCAGCGAGTTCTGCTCACCCTCGACCAGGTGCTCGCCGAACTCGGTGGACCTGACAGCCCGCTGCCGCGGTCGACCTGGCACGACTGGCAGACCAAGGGCACCGGCCCGAAGGTCATCAAACTGCCCAACGGCCAGATCCGGGTAGCCCGTAACGACCTAAACAGCTGGCTCGACAGCCTGACCCGCGACCCGGCCGCCTCATGAACCGCATCCAGGCCGGCGTCCCCGACCCGGGCGGGGAGGACCGGCGAACCACCTTCGATGTCCGCGTCTGGTCGGTCAGGGAACTCCGGCGCAAGAATGGTTCCAGTTGGCAGGTCGGCTGGCAGGTCGCCGGACGGCCCCGCGCGAACACCCGCACGTTCGCCTCGAAGTCGGCCGCCGAGTCGCGCCGCGCCGAGATCCTCACCGCCGTCCGGAAGGGCGAGGCGTTCGACGTCGAGTCCGGGCTTCCGCTGGCCGAGTGGCGCGCCATCGCGCAGCCGGCGCCGCCACCAGCGCGGACCTGGCTCGAGGTCGCCCGTGACTTCGCCGACGCGAAATGGGCCGAGCACCAGGCACCAGGGACCCGGCGCGCGGTCGCCGAAGCGCTCGTGGCGATCACCCCGGCCCTGTTCGACGAACCGCCACCGGCCGCCCTCGCCGAGCTGGTCCGTGAAGCGCTGGGGGGCTGGGCTTTCCTCACCGGAAGGCGCATCACCCTGCAGCCAGATGGCCGACGCATCGAGAACGAGCCACCCGCCGGCTGGGCAGCCGTGCTCACCTGGATGGAGCGGCACAGCCGGCCCGTCCACGACCTCGACGACATCGACGTTGCACGCGCTGCGCTCGTCGCGCTGTCCCACCGCCTGGACGGCAAGCAAGCCGCGGCCAACACGATCAGCCGCCGGCGCATCCTGTTCAACCAGGTCGTGAATTTCGCCATCGCGCGCGGCGACCTCGACGCCAACCCGCTGCAGCGCGCCCAATGGACCCCGCCGCGCCAGGTCGTCGTCGTCGACCGTCGAGTTGTCGTCGACCACACCCGCGCGCTGCGGCTGCTCGCCGCGGTCGCCGAGAACGCCCCAGAGCTGGAGGCGTTCTACGGCTGCAGCTACTACGCGGCGACCAGGCCGGGTGAGACGCAAGAACTCAACATCAACCAGCTGACTCTGCCCGAGTCCGGCTGGGGCGAGGCCGCGCTCGAAGGCAACAACCCCGAGGTCTCGCCACGATGGTCCGACGAGCCCGACCAGCCCCGACAAGCCCGGGAGCTCAAGCACCGCGAGAAGGGCGAAGTCCGGCCAGTCCCGCTCCACCCCGAACTCGTCGCGCTTCTCCGCCGGCACATCGAGCGATTCGGGATCGCGCCAGACGGCCGGATCTTCCGATCAAAGACGGGTGGCGCGGTGAAGGCAGCCCGATACCTGGCGGTGTGGCGCACAGCCCGGAAGAAGGCACTGACGGCGGTAGAGGCCGCTTCCCCGCTCGCGCGACGCCCCTACGATCTACGTCATGCGGCCGTGTCCCGCTGGCTGAACGCCGGAGTGCCGCCCACCCAGGTCGCCGAGTGGGCCGGCCACGGCGTCCGCGTACTGCTCACGGTCTACGCGAAATGCATCGTCGGCCAGGAGCAGCGCGCCCTGCAGCTCATCGACGCCTCATTCGCCGCTGAGCAGCAAGCCAGCCCGGTCCCAGACCCGGCTGCACCCGCGCCAGGACACGAGCCCGCAGACCATGATCGCGTCGACACGGAGTCGGCAGAGACCCGGATACCACCGGAGCCAGCCGGACCGTTCCGGACACCTTCCGTAGCCAGCCTCGGCCCGACGGAGCCGTCAAACGAGGACTACTTCTCGCTCTGAACAGCGAAAACACCTGGTCAGGCTGTCCGCACCGCGAGACCCGGCCAACGCCACGCGCTGTAGTCGATCTGCGGATCAAGCAATCTACACAATCTTCGAGGGCACGAGCGAGATCCAGCGCCTGGTGATCGCCCGCGCTATCTCCGGCGTGCATATTCGCTGATGGCCGGTTAACGGTGACTCACCGTGCGCACTGAGTTCGTGCGGCCCCATCGACTCCTCATCCACGTCGATCTTGACGGGTGTTCGTCCGCTGGCCGCTCAAGCTGGCGCCCGGACCGGCTCGGGCCGGCCTCCGGAATGGCGACGGATAGGCGTCCTGATCTGGGCTCGTGAGCTGTCGGGCGTCGGACCCCTCGCCAGAAGCCGCTAAAGCGGGCGCGAAGGGTGTGGAGACCGCACTGCCGAGACCGGCCGCCGTAGTGTGTCCGCGATTAGCGCCGCCGCGTGGTCGCCGTTCCAGGCGCCTTCCGCTTTCGCCCATACCGTGTGCGCGGTGCCGGGTCGGTGGTCGGGACGGTGTTGCCCGTCCAGCCGCAGGTGCACGCCCGCACGACGGAAGTGAACGTGCCGCATTCGGCGCCCACACGGAGCCACTGGTGCGCCAGCGTCGCCGAACTGTGCGCGTGGTGGTGACCGGCTCGCCACTGCGCAGAAGCCTTCACAGAACCGCAAGCCGATCTCACACTCCGAGCCGACTACCAGTTCGGCCCCGAGGTTTGTATTGCCACCCGCAGCACGTCGATCCCGCAGCACGTCGATCCCGCAGCACTCGCCGCCCAGCTGGCGGTCAGACAGCCGCTGGCCGGGTCAGCCGGTGGGTATCCGGGCTACTCCTCCACAGAGGTTGGCGTGGGAGTCGGCCAGTTCGGCCGCCGCTGCGCTCTCGGGGCGCCAGCGGTGTATGTATACGAAACCCGGGTCGACCAGTCGCAGGCCATCGAAGAAACGCTCGATCGCTGAGTTGGAACGCACACTGACCTTGAATCCCCGCTGCCGGTAGACCTCGGCTCCCTCGTCCGACGTGTCGGGTGAGGCCTCGCGGTCACCATGGCTTATCGTCAAGAAACTCCCGCCGGGGAGCGCGTCCACATACCGGCGGACGAGGCCGTAGGGGTCGTCGGTGTCGGGAATGAAATGGAGGATCGCAGCCATTGAGAGCGCGATGGGCCGGTTGAGGTCGAAGATGTCGCGAACGGCGGAGGAGGCGAAGATCTCCTCTGGTTCGCGCAGGTCGGCGTTCACCATCGTCGCGCCGGCTCCTGCTGACGCGCCGGTCAGAAGGGCCCGCCCGTGAGCGAGCACGATCGGGTCGTTGTCGACATAGATGACCCGGCACTCCCGGGCGACGCTATGAGCCACGTCGTGGATGTTCGGGCTGGTGGGAATACCAGAGCCCAGGTCGAGGAACTGGCGGACACCTGAATCGGCGGCGAATCGGGTCACCCGCCTGAGGAACGCACAGTTCTCCTCGATGGTGGAAACGATATCCGGAAACACTTTCAGGAACTCTTCGCCTGCTTGCCGGTCTGCCAGGTAGTTGTCTTTACCGCCGCGGTAGTAGTCGGACATGCGAGCCAGGTGCGGCACGTCGGTGTGAAGATCGAGCGACGTGTCGCCAGCTCGGGCGTCTTCGCCCACCACCACCGATTCGAAATTCCAGGGCCTCTCACCCGTGGCGCCGCTCTCGGCCACAGACTCTCATCCCTTTCGTTCCGTGACCCCCTCGCAGCAGCTCGGGACCCGATGGCGTCCGCGCAACCGCGTCACGGCCGGACCGGCCGTGACGTGGATCATACTGGATGGTGATCTCCATCGGTAACGGACAGCCTCCCCGTCGAACGCGCCGAAGCTCTTGAGCCGGCTCGAGTTTCGGCTACTGCGCGTAAGACTTCGAATGCGGGCCGCCGCGCTAAGAAGTTGTCTCATGTGGCCAGTTTCTTCCAGCAGGTCAGTGCGGCTGCGAGGCTGAGGAATCCGAGGAAGTTGTGG
>NZ_JADWYX010000139.1 GCF_016786355.1 Frankia sp. AgB1.9 | reverse complement strand
GGTTCTGTAGCGCCCGCTATAGTCTGTTGGCATGGACAGATCGCGCGGAGGACGGCCTCGGGAGTTCGACCGGGCCGGCCCCCCCCCCCCCGCGGGGGGGGCGGGGCCCGGCCCCGGCTGTCACCGGGCCGTCCTGGTCTGCCGGGACCGGGTCCGCGCCGAGCGGGTGCCGCGTCCCGTCCTGCGGCCCGCCGGGTCCTGGTGCGGCGGGTCTGGTGGGACGGGGTCCGGCGGCAGGGTCGGGCTCAGCGGGACCTCCGGGTCGGGGCGACGCTGTGGGTGCGGCGTCGGCGGCTCGGTCGTGAGCCGGGTGGCGGTCCACCGCGGCCGGCGCCGCCAGCCGGACGAGAGGCTCATGGTCATGCTCTACCCGCCGTGCCCTCGACGTATCGCCCACGCCCGCCAGGTCCGCGGGCGGACCGGCTGACACCTGCCGGACACGGGACGAGATGCCCTGCTCCGTGGTCGGATACTGCGCTTGGCCGGTGGTGTGCGTTTTCCGCCGGTCGACTGGCGGCTCGGCGTGGACCGGCGGTCTACTGGAAAGTGGACGGGTGCGAGGGGGAAGACGATGCGGCTGCTGCTGAACCTCATCTGGCTGGTGCTGTGCGGGCTGTGGATGGCGATCGGGTACACCCTGGCCGCACTGGTGTGTTTTGTGCTGATCGTGACGATCCCGTTCGGGTTCGCCTCGCTGCGGATTGCGAACTACGCCCTGTGGCCGTTCGGCCGGACCGTGGTCGACGACCCGTCTGCCGGCGCGCCGTCCCTGATCGGCAACGTGCTGTGGCTCGTTCTCGCGGGCTGGTGGCTCGCCATCGGCCACCTGGTCACCGGCGTCGCGCTGTGCCTCACGATCATCGGGATCCCGCTGGGCCTGGCCAACTTCAAGCTGATCCCGGTGTCGCTGCTGCCGCTCGGAAAGAAGATCGTCGAGACCGCCTAGCGTTCGGGACACCGGGCGCCCGGGTCGGCAGGCTCAGCGGGCCTAGCTGCCGAGGCGCAGGACCGGGCCGGAGGCGACGAGGCTCTCCCAGTCGGCCGACGTGATCGGCCGGGTGGCCAGCGGCTGGTCGCCGCCCGGGCGCAGGCCGTCGAGGACCAGGTCGAGGTAGCGGCGCCAGATCTCGGCTACCGCCCGGTCGGTCGCGTCGATCAGGGCGCTGACGGTCCAGATGATGACGCCGACGTCGTGCGGGTTGACGTCGGCGCGGACCCGGCCGCCGGCCCGCGCGTCGGCGAGGATGCCCTCGACCGCGCGGATGTACTCGTCGCGCAGCGGCCGGGCGACGGTCGTGTCCCACAGCCGGCCGGACCGGATGCCGTCGACCGCGTGCTGCTCGGCCATCGCGCGGACGAAGGTCTCCAGCCGCTCGGCCGGCTCCGGATGGGCCTGGGCGGCCCGGGCGGTCGTGAGCAGCCGCTCGAAGTACGGCCGGGCCAGCTCGTCGAGCAGCGCGCTCTTCGTCGGGAACCGGCGGTAGATCGTGCCGATCCCGACGCCGGCCCGGGTCGCGACCTCCTCGACCGTGAACGCGGGACCGTGCTCCCGGTACAGCTCCAGCGCGGCGGCCAGCACCCGCTCCCGGTTGCGCGCCGCGTCGCAGCGCAGCCGCTCCGCGGTGGTGGTCATGAGATGAGCGTAGGTGATCGGCCGCTCAGCCGGCTGCCGGCGCGGTGACCTGCCCGGAGGCCAGCTGCCCGGGCGCGGCGGGCTCGGCGACGATGCCCTCGCGGGTCGGACCCGAACCGCCGGGCCGCGAGCGCACGACCGGCACCAGGGCCGCCGCCACCGCCGCGACCACGGTGGCGATGACCAGCACGATCATGCTGGTGCTGTAGCTCGACTCCTTCGGGTACCCACTCGGCAGCGCCCCGGAGGCCAGCAGGCTGGCGACGACACCGCTGCCGATGGAGCCGCCGATGGTGCGGATGTTGGAGTTCATCCCGGTCGCCGCGCCGGTCGCCTCGATCGGCACCGCCTCGATGATCAGGTTGGCCATCGAGGAGAACGCGAGGCCGATGCCGATGCCCTGAATCGCGGTCATGACGATGAAGTTCCACGGCTGGTCGTGCGCGACGACGAGCAGCCCGAACGACGCCGCCGTCAGCGCACAGCCGGCGACCAGCGGCGGCTTGGCGCCGAACCGGCTGGTGAGCCGCCCGATGTACAGGCTGGTGACGAGCATCGCGGCGGTGCTCGGCAGCATGTAGAGGCCCGACTGCGTGACCGAGGCGCCCAGGCCGTACCCGATGCGGCGCGGCGTCTGCATCAGCGGCGGCACCAGGATGAACGTCGCGTACATGCCGACGCCGAGCAGCAGGGCGGCGACGTTGGTCCACCACACGGCCGGGATTCGCATCATCTTCAGGTCGATCAGCGGCACCGCCGAGCGGTTCTCCACCCAGGCCCACAGCGCGAAGGTCGCCACCGCGGCGGCGAACAGGCCCAGCGTGCCCGGCGCGGTCCAGCCCCAGCTGGTTCCCTGGGACAGCCCGAGCAGCAGTGCGACCAGCCAGGCCGCCAGCGCGATGGCCGCGCCGATGTTCACCGTCCCGGTCGCCCGCACCGGCGACTCCGGCACGAAGAAGACCGTCGCGACCAGTGCCAGCACCGAGACCATCAGCGGGAACCAGAACAGCCAGTGCCAGGAGAAGGCATTGATGATCGGCCCGGAGAGCACGATGCCCAGGCCGCTGCCGATGCCGAGCATCGCCGACATCAGGCCGATCGCCGCCGGAACCCGCGCGGGCGGGAACTCGTCCCGGATGATGCCGTACGACAACGGGAAGATCGCGCCGGCGAGGCCCTGGATGATCCGGGCGATGATCAGCAGGCCGATGGAGTTCGAGACCCCGGCGAGCAGCGAGCCGACGCTGAGCGCGGTGAAGACGATCAGCAGCATCAGCCGCTTGCCGAACAGGTCGCCGAGCCGGCCGAGGATCGGCGTCGCGATCGACGCGGACAGCAGGAACGCCGTCAGCAGCCAGGTGACCGTCACCTGCGAGGTGTGCACGTCGCGCTGGATGGTCGGCAGCGCCGGCAGCACCATCGACTGCAGCACGGTGTACGCACCCGCGCCGAGCGCCAGCGTGAGAAAGATCAGCGTCGGGTTCCCGCGCCCCGGCGCGCGCACGTGGTGCTGGCTGCCCAAGGCCGTGCCGGGGCCGGTCGGACCGCTGCCGGGTTCGGCGGACATGGTGCTCCGATCGCGACGAGAGGGGGGAGGACGCTCCCGCCGAAGCGGAATCGTGCTCCGCATATTACCGACAACCGGAACCTCCCTCCGCTTCAATCCTGTGTCCCGGCTGTGACGCTCATTCCGTTGCGCGCCGCCGCGAACGGGTGGTGGCGACGGCGTCGACCGTTCCACCGACTGCGGCCACGCCGGTGACGATCCCGCAGAGGAGCAGCCGGCCCGGCCCAGCGGCGTCGCCGAGCCGGTGACGCAGCACGGCGTCGGGCGACAAGTCCTCGACGATCGGGACGAGGCCCGCGCGCTCCCAGGTGTAGTACGGCCGGCCGGTCGGATCGGCGGCTACCGACGGCCCTCGCGCCGGCTGCCCCGCCGGGTCTCCCAGGAGCCAGCCCACGGCGACGGCAGGGGCGCACATCAGCAGCAGGGCGACGGTGACCGCGCGGTTCCGGCCTGCCGCCTCAGCCGCGGCTGCCAGCAGCACACCGGCGCCGAAGCAGGCCACGCAGGCCGGGGCCACGTGCGCGGTGAGGCTCGGCGCGTCGAGGAACTGCAGAGCGAGGGTGACCGCCGAGGCCGCGGTCAACAGCCCGCCGACGGCGATCAGCGTCGTCGGGCGCGCCAGACGTCGGCCAAGCGTGAGTCCGGCGACGGTACCGGCGAAGAGCAGGGCCAGCGGCGGGACCTGCAGGGTGGCGGCGCGTTGGTGAACGATCAGCCATTGCTCGAATCCCAGCCAGCACAGCAGCCCGCATGCCAGCCCCAGCGTCACCAGCAGGACGGTGAACAGCGAGGCCCGCGTCGCGGTCGGCCACGGCGCGGGTCCGGGGGCCGGCCGGCGCCCGCGGTCCCGCGGTGCCGCCGCGGCTGTCCGGGCCACGGCCGGGTCGAGCGCCCCGGGCGTGACGGCCGGCTGGCCTGGGGGCGGGAGGCCCTTCATCGGCCCGCCCCCGCCCGGAAGTTGCCGGCGCGGCGCCGGGCCGCCCGACTGCCCGTCTCGAGAACGTCCGGGCTCGCGCCGTCGGAGGTGGCCGGCTGGCCTGGGCGCGGCGGCGGACCGGAGGGCGGGCCGGGCGGCGGCGCCCACGGGACGCGCGGTGGCCTGGCCGGCGCCCAGGCGCCCGCGGCGTCTGCTCCGCCGCTCAGCCCGGCGAGCAGGGTGAGACCACCGAAGAGCGAGATCTCCAGCCGCTCGCCGGGCACCATCGTCACCGGCAGGTTGGCCCCGGGGACGGGATCGACGGAGGTCGAGCCGTCCGGCCGTTCGCAGCTCGTCACGCGGACTCCCGCCGCGTCCTCCCGGACGGTCGCCGGCCCCACGCAGGCGCCGAAGGGACTGTCCGGCGCGCGCTGTTCGGCCAGGTTGACCAGCGCGACCGGAGCGCAGCCGCCGAGGACGAGCAGCGCGCCGATCCAGACCAGCCAGCGCCGCCGGGTCGCCAGCAGCACCGCCGGGACCAGCAGGCCCAGCCCGAACGAGTTCACGCATCCCGGAACCCAGACGGCCGGCCGGCTGCTGCGCGCGGCGGGTTCGACCGCGAACGCCAGGGTCGCGCCGCCGACCAGCACGCAGGCCAGGTACACGAGCACGGCGCCCATGACTCTCCGCCGCACGGCGAGGGCGACCAGCGCGCCCAGGACGGCGGCCACCGACAGCGCGATGTAGCAGAGGTACGCATTGATGGTCTCGCCCTCGATCAGCCGCTCCAGGTACGCCTTGTGGCCGAGGAGGCCGGCCACGACGCCGAGCAGCGCCGTCGTCGCGGTGAACAACCGGGCGCGCCGCCCGGTCTCGTCCGCGGCCGCTGCGGGGCCGGGCGATGCCGGCGACGCACTGGCCGCCGACCCGCTCTGCCCTGCCGGCGGTCCGGCGGCCGCCCGCAGCGTGCGTCTCCAGCGGAGGTCGCGCACGACGAGCGCGTAGCTCGCGACGGCGATCACGGCGATCACGGTGATCGTCTCCCAGGCGAGGTCCACTGACGTCCTTTCATGCCGCGGGCGAGACACGGGCCGAGGCGCCGGCTGCGCCTGGTCGTTCGCCGCCGCGACGCGGGGCTTTACTGGCGAGTGGCGCCCATCGGGGTCGCCGATTGTGCCAGGGAGGCTTCGCCGGTGTCCGATCTGCCACCTTTTGCGAAGCCCGCGACCGGCCAGGGCCCAACGGCGGGCGGGAGCGTGGGGCCGGACGCCGCCCGTGGCCGTGCCGACGGTCCGCGGGCGGCGAGCGACCTGACGGCGGTCCGGCTGCCGTGGGGCGTCGCGCGGGGAGTTGATCTCGGCGGGGTGCGGGTGTGGCGTGGCCTGCCCTATGCCGCGGCGCCGATCGGGGAGCGGCGGTTCCAGGCCCCGGAGCCGCCGGAGCCCTGGGCCGGGGAACGGGACTGCTCGGCCTTTGGCGCGACCAGCCCACAGCTGCGGCTGCCTGGGCTGCGCTCGCCAGCGCGCCGTGGCCGGGAGCCGCGCGGCAGCGAGGACTGCCTGTACCTGAACGTCTGGTCACCCGGGCCTGGTGGGCCGCCCCGGCCGGTGCTGGTCTGGATCCACGGCGGCGGCTTTGTCAGCGGCGCCGGCAGCTCCTTCGACGGCGCCAGGCTGGCCGCCCGCGGCGACGTCGTCGTCGTCACGGTCAACTACCGGCTCGGCCCCTGGGGCCACCTCGATCTCGCCGGGCGGCCCGGCGCCGGGAACCTCGCCCTGCTCGACCAGCTCGCGGCGCTGCGCTGGGTGCGTGCCGCCGCCGGGGCGTTCGGGGGTGATCCCGGTCTGGTGACCGTGTTCGGCGAGTCCGCCGGGGCGATGTACATCGGGGCGCTGCTGGGCGCGCCGGACGCCCGCGGCCTGTTCCACCGCGCCGTCCTGCAGAGCGGCACCGCCCATCACCTGCGCGACCAGGCCGGCAGTGAGCGGGTCCGCCGCCGCTACCTGGACCTGCTCGACCTTCCGCCGGCGCGGGCCTCCACCGTCGAGCTGGTCCGCGCGGCGCAGGAGCTGCTCGCCGAGTCGGTGCTGCCCGGCGCGGCGGTCGGGCTCGACCCGTTCGCGCCATCCCTGGACGGCGCCGTCCTGCCGGTCGGGCCGGCGGGGGCCGTCGCTGCCGGGTCGGCGCGGGACGTGCCACTGCTGGTGACGTGGTGCCACGACGAGGCCGAGCTGTTCCTGACGCTCGCGCCCGACGTACTGCCGGTGGGCCTCGCCCGGCGGGCGCTCGCCACGCTCGGCGAGGCCCGCTGGCAGGCGCTGCTTGACCTCTACACGCTGACCGCCGACGACCTGGCCGCCGACGACCTGGCCGCCGACGACCTGGCCGCCGGCGACCCGGCCGCCGGGCGGTCCGCGCTGCTCACCGACGCGATGTTCGCGCTGCCCGCCAGCCGGCTCGCCGACGCCGCGCACGCCGGCGGCGGACGGGTCTGGACCCTGCGCTTCGACCCGGTCGCCCCCGGCCGGGCGGCCATGCACGGCGCCGACCTGCCGTTGACCTGGGGCCGGGCGGACGAGACGAGCCAGGACCCGGCCCGCCGCGCCGCCGCCCACTGGCAGGACGCCCTGGCGTCGTTCGCCCGCTCCGGCGACCCGTCGACCCGCGCGCTGCCCGCCTGGCCGCGCTATGACCCGGACCGGCGCACGGCCCTGCTGCTCGGCGCCACCGCGTCGGCCGTCGAGCAGCCGGGCGGTGCGCGGCACGCCGCCTGGACCGGTCTGCCCCTGCCGTAGACCGCCGTTCGGGGCTTCGCTGCCCGAACGTTGCGGCATTGTGAGGCTTGGCCCAAGCCGCGCCCAAACTGGCCGGTCGGGCGAATGACCGGCCGGTCACGGGTGTTCCCTGCGGAATTGGCCGGCGATGACGGGAGGGGACCAGCGGTGGGCTCCAGGTATGTGATCATCGGCGCCGGCGCGGTGGGCGCGACGGTGGCGGCCCAGCTCGTCGAGGTCGGGCTGCCGGTCGTGGTGGTCGCCCGGGGCGCGAACCTGGCCGCGCTGCGGGCCGGCGGCCTGCGCTACCTGCGGCCGGACGGGCCGCACCAGGTGCCGCTGGAGGCCGTGGCCGGCCCCGAGGAGCTCGACCTGCGCGCCGGGGACGTGCTGGTCCTCGCGACGAAGGCCCAGGACACCGAGGCTGTCGTCGCCGACTGGGCGTGGCGACCCGTCGCCGGCGCCCGGCCCGGACCCGGCGCGGCACCGGGCACGCCGGCGGTCGCTGCGGAGGCGCTGCCGATCGTGCTGTTGCAGAACGGGATCGACAGCGCCCGGTCGGCCCTGCGGCGGTTCGCGGCCGTGGTCGACTGCGCGGTCATCCTCCCGGCGTCGCACCTGCGGGGGGGGGTGGGGGGGGCGCGCGGCGCGCGGGGGGGCGGCGGGCGCGGCGGCGGCGGGGCCGCCGGGGGCGCGGCGACCGTCCCCGCCACCACCCTCCCCACGGCCGAGCCGGCCGGGCCGGACCCGGTCGACCTCGCCGCGGCCCAGATCGCCGCCGACCTGGCCCGTGCGTCGTTCGCGACTACCGTGGTCGACGACATCGCCCGGTACAAGGCCGGCAAGCTGCTCGGCAACCTCGCTTACAACCTCGACGCCGCCGCGTCGCCCGGCCCGCTGCGGGACGCGGTGGCCAGCGCCGCCGTCGAGGAGGCCCGGGCCGTGCTCGCCGCGGCCGGTGTGGAGGCCGCCGAGCCGACCGCCGCTCCGGGCCTCGACCTGACCGCCTGGAAGATCGAGGACGTCCCGGGCCACGACCGGCTGGGCAGCTCGACCTGGCAGAGCCTGGCCCGCGGCGGCTCGGTCGAGTCCGACTACCTCAACGGCGAGATCGTGCTGCTCGCCCGCCTGCACGGCCTGGCCGCCCCGGTGAACACGGCGATCGCCAGCTGGATCGCCGGCGCGGCCCGCCGGGGCGGCCTCCCTGCCGGCCTGGGCCCGGCCGAGCTGGCCGCCCTCCTCACCGCCGCCGGCCGTCCCGTCCCGTCCGTACCCGCTCCCTCCGCCTCGGCCGCCGCCGGTCCCGATGTGACCAGCTCGGTCGTGACGAGGGTGGACGGGGCCGGTGGCGAGTGGGTGGACCGCGATGGGGCAGCCGGCGGCGGTGGTCCGGCGCGCGCGGGTGCGGTGCTCGTCGGCGCGGCGGCCCTGCGCGACGAGCTCGCCGCCGCCGAGCCGCCGTTGCTGCTCGACGTCCGCTGGGCGCTCGGCGACGCGCACGGCCGCGACCACTACCTCGACGGCCACCTCCCCGGCGCCGCCTACGTCGACCTGGAGACCGAGCTCGCCGCCCCGGCGGCCGTTCCCGGTGGCCGTCATCCGTTGCCGGACCTCGCCACCCTGACCGCCGCCGCCCGCCGGTGGGGGCTGACCGCCGGGCGGCGTGTCGTCGTCTATGACGACAACGGCGGCCAGTCGGCCGCCCGGGCCTGGTGGCTGCTGCGCTGGGCCGGCGTCACCCAGGTCCGGCTGCTCGACGGCGCGTTGGCCGCCTGGCGCTCGGCCGGGTTCCCGCTGGAACGTGGCGACGTCGTCCCGCCCGTGGGCGACGTGACCCTGCGCGGCGGCGCGCTGCCGACGATCGACGCCGACGGGGCCGCCCAGCTCGCCGTCGAGGGAACCCTGCTCGATGCCCGCGCCGGCGAGCGCTACCGCGGCGAGGTCGAGCCAGTCGACCCGAAGGCCGGCCACATCCCCGGCGCCCGCGGCGCGCCGACCGGGGCCAACCTCGACGAGGCTGGCCGGTTCCTGCCACCGCGGGTGCTGCGCGCCCGATTCGCCGCCCTCGGCGTGGGGGAAGGCACCGGCGTCGTCGGCGTCTACTGCGGCTCCGGGGTCACCGCCGCCCACGAGATCGCGGCCCTCGCGGTGGCGGGCATCGACGCCGCCCTCTACCCCGGCTCCTGGTCCGAGTGGTCGGCCGACCCGACCCGCCCGGTCGCCACCGGCCCGAGCTGACCGGACCAGGGCGGGACCCGGCTACCAGCCAGGCCCGGGTCCGCGCGGGGTGGTCGGGGGCGGCTGGCCGCCCGAGTATCTTCGACGTGACGTAGAAGCAATGTGACGTAGAAGCTGAGCCCGGGCGTGACCGCCGGCACCGCGGCCCGACCGCCGCGCGCCGGGGTGCCTCGCGGCGGGTGGGAGACGCGCGATGCGTGCACCGAAAGACGGCAGCGACAGGGCGGGGCGTGGCCCGGTGGGCCGGCGCGTCGGGGCTGGGCTCGCTGGCCTGGGCCTGGCGCTGGTCGCGCTGGTCGCCGTCGCGGCGCCCGCGTCCGCGCACACCCGGCTGCTGTCGAGCACTCCGGCGGACGGCTCGACCGTCCCGACCGCGCCCGACCAGATCCGGCTGACGTTCGCGCAGCATCTCCTCGGGTTGGGCGCCGTGGCCGTCGAGGGGCCCGGCGGGAGCAGCGTGGGCGTCGGGGACGCCGTCCTGGACGGGGCGATCGTCACCCTGCGGCTCGCGGAGCACCGTCCCGCCGGGGTCTACCGCCTGTCCTACCGGATCGTCTCCGCGGACGGCCACCCGGTGTCAGGGCAGGTCACGTTCACCGCGACGGGTGACGTAGGGTCCGTTTCGTCGCCTACGGCCGCGGCGGCCACCCCGTCCGCGGCCGGCGCCTCGGCCAGTGGCGGGACCGCGTTGCCCGGGACCACGTTGCCCGGGACCGGGGCGACGTCGGAGGGCAAGGGCGGGTCGTCCGCCGGCCTGGTGGTGGGCATCGCCGCCGGTGTCGGCGCGCTCGTCGTCGTCAGCGGTGCGGTGATCGCCCTTCGGGCCCGCCGCGGGCAGGGGGGCACCGATGGAGCCTGACCACGCGTCGACCGTCGTGTCCACGCCGGCGGCCGACGGTGCTCGGCCCGCCGCGGCGACGGTCGTCTCACCCACGGCAGGGTCCGTGCCGACCACCGACACGCCAGACGTGCCGGACCAGGCCACGCGGCATGAGGCCACCGCATCAGGGCTGCCTGGCGCCAGTTCCCGTGGACGGTGGCCGGTCATCGCCGGAGTGGTCGCGGGCGGGGTCGCGATGCTGGCGACCCTGGTCATCGTCCTGGAGTTCGGTGGCGCGGCGCCGAAGCGGCTGCCGGCGGACCTGGCCGGGGCCGATCCGGGGATGGTCACCGGGTGGGGGCTGCCGGTCAGCCGGCTGCTGTGCGACGCGGCCGGGGTCGGCACCGTCGGCGCACTGCTGGCCGCCGCGTTCCTGTTCCCCGCCGCCGGCGGCAAGCCGGGCGCGGCGGGACGGCGGATGCTGCGCTGGGCGTCCGTCACCGCCTGGGTGTGGTGCGTCGCGTCGCTGGCCCAGTTCGCCTTCACCGTCTCGGACCTGATCGGCAAGCCGCTGCCGGCGGCCCTCACGGCACACGACGTCGGCAACGTGATCGACGCGGTGCCGCAGCCGCGGGCGCTGCTCATCGTCGCCGCGATCGCGTTCGCGATCGCCGTCGGTGCCGGGGTGGCACGCAAGCTCGACACCTGCGCCTGGCTGACCGCGGTCGCGCTGTTCGCGCTGCTGCCGGTCGCGATGACCGGGCACGCGCACGGCTCCGGCGGCCACGACCTCGCGACGGTCAGCGGCGGCCTGCACGTCCTGTCGGTGTCCGCCTGGGTCGGCGGGCTCGCCGCGCTGCTGCTCGGCGGTCGGTCCCTCGCCGGGCCCGAGCTGCTGACCGCCGTCCGCCGGTACAGCGGGATCGCGGGGCTGTGCCTGGTCGTCGTCACGATCAGCGGCCTCGTCAACGCCTACGTGCGGGTTGTCGCGTTCGACGCCCTGTTCGACAGCCGGTACGGCAACCTGGTGATCGCGAAGACGGTCGCGCTGGTGCTGCTCGCGGGCTGCGGGGCCGCCCACCGCCAGTTCACGATCCGCCGGCTGGCGGCCGGAACGGCCGCACCGGCGAGCCGAACCGCCTCCGGGAACGCAGCCGCTCCGGGGGACATAGTCGCCCTGGTGGATCGGGCCAACCTGGTCGCCGCGCGCCGGCCCTTCCTGCGTCTCGGCGCCGCCGAGGTCACGCTGATGGGGGTCGCGATCGCGCTCGGCGCTGGCCTGTCCCGCACGGCGACGCCGGCCGCCGCCGACGGCGCCACCTCGGACAACCCGGTCGTCGCGATCCTCGGCTACCCGATGCCACCGGCGATCAGCATCGCCCGGATCTTCACGGAGGCCAGGCCCGACCTTCTCTTCGGCACGATCGTCCTGCTCGGGACCTGGTTCTACCTCGTCGGCGCGGTCCGGCAGCGCCGCGCTGGCGCGCCCTGGCCGATCGGCCGGACGGTGAGCTGGGTGTGCGGGATGGCCGTCATCGCGTTCGCGACGAGCAGTGGCCTGGGTCGCTACGGCCGGGTGCTGTTCAGCGTCCACATGGTCCAGCACCTGCTGCTGATGATGCTCGCTCCGATCCTGCTGAACCTGGGCGCGCCCGTGACGCTGGCGCTGCGCGCGCTGCCGACCGGCGTGACCGGGACGACCCGCAGCGCCCGGGCCTGGCTGCTGCGCATGGTGAACAGCCGCTGGCTGGCGTTCATCGGCAACCCGCTGGTCGCTTGGACGCTGTACTCGGTGTCGCTCTACGTGCTGTACCTGACGCCGCTGTTCGGCTGGGTGCTGCGCAACCACCTCGCGCATCTGGCGATGATGGTCCACTTCCTGGTCGTCGGGTACCTGTTCTTCTGGGTCCTGATCGGCGTCGACCCAGGCCCGAAGCGGCCGAGCCACCCGGCCCGGATCATCCTGCTGTTCACGGCGTCGGCGGTGCACACGTTCTTCGGGATCATCCTGATGATGTCCGGCAGCGTGATCGGTGACTCGTACTACTCGCTGCTGACCCGGAGCTGGGGCGCCTCGTCGCTGACCGACCAGCACCTCGGCGGCGGCATGGCGTGGAGCTTCGGCGAGCTGCCCGGCGTCGCCGTCATCGCCGTGCTGGTCTTCCAGTGGGCCCGCACCGACGAACGGCGCGCCCGCGCGAAGGACGCCCGGATGGACAGCGGCGACGACGACGAGTTCGACCAGTACAACGCCTACCTCGCCGGCCTCGCCACCCGCGACGGCAGATCCGGCCGCTGAGCCCTCGGCCGATCCAGGAGACCGGCCTAGCCGCGGCGCCGGCGGCGGCTGGGGGGTGCCTCGATCTCCGGGTGCCCCGAGACGGCGGCGCGGCGGGCCGCGACCAGCCGGGAGATGTAGAAGGCGGCGGCGACCAGAATCCCGCCGTCGTCGATGTAGCCGAACGGCCCGAAGATGATCTCAGGGATGGCGTCGACGGGGGAGACCAGATAGGCGAGGGCGCCCACGGCGGCGACGACCCCGCGTAGCGGCACCCGGTACTTCACCAGCACGAACGCGCCACTGACGACCATCGCGAGCACGACAAGGCCGAGCCCGATGAGGATCACCAGTGCCACGGTGCCCAAGCTGTGATCCACGCTCGAATCCCTTTCTGCTCTGCCCGACAGTCAGCGCTCGGGTCACGCGCACACCACGGAACTTCGGTCCGCCAGGATCTCTTTCCCCCCAAACGATCCCCGACGAACATCGCGTAGCCGACACCGCGTCGCCCGCGTCGCCGGCCCGGTCGGGCGCCGCCCCGGGAAGACGCGCGTTACTGGTTGATACGGGCGCACTTGATGCGATGATTTCGGCTCACAGATCGCGAGGCGCACGGGGGCTTCCGGTGACCGACCGCAACGACCGGCCGCGCAGCCTGCAGGACCGAATCCGGGCCCGGCAGGCGCACGTGTTCGTCGGCCGCCAGGAACAGCTGCGCCAGTTCGAGGAGAACCTCGGGCTACCACTGGACGACCCGCGCCAGCGCTTCCTGTTCAGCGTCTACGGCGACGCGGGGATCGGCAAGACCTTCCTGGTCCGTCAGCTCGCCCGCGTCGCCCGGGAGAAGGGCTGGCTGACCGCCTACGTCGACCACGCCGTCGCCGACGTCCCGGAGACGATGGCTTCTATCGTCGCGCAACTCACCAGCGCGGGCGCCCGCTGCAAGGACTACGCGGACCGGCACGCGTCCTACCAGCAGCGCCGCGGCGAGCTGGCCTCCGACCCCAACGCGCCCGACGGGCTGGCGACGCTGCTGACGAGGACGGCGGTGCGGGTCGGCCTGCACGCTGCCGGCGACGTGCCGTTCGCGGGCGCGGTGACGGAGGCCATCGACGCCGACGCGGCGGCCGACCAGGTCGACCGGTTCCGGCGCTTCATCGCCGCCAAGTTCCGCAACAACGACGACCAGCGGCTTGTGATGTCGCCGGTCGAGGCCCTCATGCCCGCCTTTCTCGCGGACCTGGGAGTGGCGGCCGAACACGCGCCGGTAGCGCTCTTCGTCGACACCTACGAGCGCACCAGCACCTTCCTCGATCGCTGGTTGCTCGACATGCTCGGTGGACGGTACGGGGACCTGCCGGAGCGTCTCGTGCTCACGGTCGCCGGCCAGCACCCACTGGACGTGAACCGCTGGGCCGAGTTCTACGGCCTGCGGGCGGACATTCCGCTGCGCGTCTTCACTGACGACGAGGCAAGCGAGCTACTCGCCGCCCGCGGTGTCACCGACCCGCGGGTCACCGACGTGATGCTGACCTTGTCCGGCCGGCTGCCAGTGCTGTTGGCAATGCTCGCCGAGAGCCGCCCAGCGAGCCCCGAGGAGGTTGGTGACCCGAGCGGAGACGCGGTCGAACGCTTCCTGCGCTGGGAGGAGGACGACGCGCGAAGGCAGGCGGCGCTCCTTGCCGCCCTGCCACGCAGACTGGACGCGGACATCCTAGCGGCGGCTCTCGGAACCGACGGCGACAGTGCCGGCGCGACCTTCGGCTGGCTACGCACCCTGCCGTTCGTGTCATCCCATACCGAGGGCTTCCAGTATCACGACGTGGTCCGCGGTCCGATGCTGCGTCAGGTCCGCCGGAACTCCCCGAACGCGTGGCGCGCCGCGCATCTGCGCCTCGCCGACCTGTACGGGCGCCGAGTTGAACTGACGGGCTTGTCCGGAGGCGAAGGATGGCGCGAGGACTCCTGGCGCGCCAACCGGAGCGAGGAGGCATACCATCGCCTCTGCGCCAATGAGCCGGGCGCACTGGCGAACGCGATGCACTGCGTCATGGACGCGTACCACTGGACGACTCCTGAGGCGGCGCGGCGCTGTGTCGAGGCCATGACGGCGGCTGGCGTCGACGCGGCTCTTCCCGTTCCGCTCGACCGCGGCGGCACACTTCTCGCGTTGCTGAGAGCCGACGACTTCAATGAGATCGTTTTTCTCGACGGACTGATCGCGGACGTCGCCTGCGACGCGAAACGGCGTGCTCGGCTCCTGTCCGACCGAGGGTGGTGCCAGGTGGTGAAAAATGACCTGGACCGTGCGGTGGAAGACGCCACGGCTGCGGCCGAGCTTAAACCGGACCTCGTGCGGGCCTGGGCCATCCGAGGAGAGGCGCACCGCCAGGCCGGGCGTCTCGACGAGGCCGTGGCTGATCTCAGCCGCGCCGTCGATCTCAACTCGCGATACATCTGGGCCGTGTACAAAAGAGGTCTTGCGCTGCTGTCCGCCGAAGACTACGAGGGTGCGGTCCTCGACTTCGACCGCGTTCCGGAAATCGATGAAGACTATCCTTCGGCGATAGCCCTTCGTGGCGAGGCGAATCGTCTCAATGGCAATTACGGTGACGCGCTGACCGACTTCAACCGTGCCCTTGAACGCACTCCTGATGCGGCTTGGATAATCGGAAGCCGCGGGCAGGTGCACCAGGAGATGGGCAGTCATGAAAAAGCCATAGCCGACTATGACCGAGCGCTCGCGGTCGACGCTGAGATACTGTGGATCATTAACGAGAGGGGACTTTCCTACCGAGAGATCGGAAAACTGGACGAAGCTCTCGCCGATTTCAACCGGGCGCTGGAGCTGGAGCCGGACAGTGATTGGCAGTTGGCGCAGCGTGGTGAGGCGCATCGTCTTGCCGGTAGCTACGCGGACGCTCTCGCCGATTTTGACCGTGCGATCGATATTGATCCTGAATATGCCTGGGCAATTGGACGCCGGGGCCGGGTGTACAGGAATCTCGAGCGCTTTGGCGAGGCTGTCGCCGATTTTGACCGTGCGCTGGTGCTGGAGCCGGACAGTGGCTCTATCTCGGCGCAGCGTGGCGAGACGTATCGTGTTGCTGGCAGCTACCTGGAGGCACTCGCTGATTTTGACCGTGCGATCGAGCTCGAAGGCGAAGACGACTATGCCGTGTACAAGCGTGGTCAGACCTATTGGGCTCTCGGGCGACACGGCGAGGCGCTCACCGACCTGGCCAGGTCGTTTGAGCTAGACCCCACCGATGGCTTTGCGTCATACATGATGGGGCTCGTCCAGTATGACATGGGCGATTCAGAAGGCGCGGCTGGCAGCTTCCTACGGGCGCTCGAGGCTGACATGGCGGAGCTTGCGGAGCAACCGGGAGAAGCGCGGGCCTCATTCAACATCGCGGTCTACCTGCAAGCGCTCGGCCGCGTGGACGAGGCAGTGGAACGAGCCGCGGCAACGTTCCAGGATCAGCCGTCGTCGGTCGACGTGCGCGATTTCGTGGACGACGTCCATGACCTTCGCAGGGTCACCGGGAAGAATGTCGACAGGCTCGTGGACCTGCTTCCGCCGGCAGCCCGGGAGTTGTGGGACGCCCAGGTGATGCCGACGTCAGGGATGCCCGGTGACGAGACCCCTGTGGCGCAAACCTGAGTGACCGGCCGCTCCGGTTGGCGGACACTCGGGGCATGGGCAAGGTCTATGACGGGATCGACGGGCGGCTGCGGGAGTTCGTCGAGACGCAGCCGGTGTTCTTCGTGGCGACCGCGCCGTTGAGCGGGGACGGGCGGGTGAACCTGTCGCCCAAGGGCGGGGCCGACACGTTCGCAGTGTTCGACGAGCACACGGTGGCCTACCTCGATCTCGGTGGCAGCCACGCGGAGACGATCGCGCACCTGCGGGAGAACGGGCGGATCACCCTGATGTGGTGCGCGTTCTCCGGGCCGCCGAAGATCGTGCGGGTGCACGGGCACGGCGAACCGGTGTTCCGGGACGACCCGCGGTTCCCCGAACTGCTGGCCCGGTTCCCGAATCCCGGCCAGCCGAGCGTGCGGGCCGTCGTGGTGGTGGCCGCGGAGCAGGTCAGCGACAGCTGCGGGTACAAGGTGCCGAACCTGGAGTACGCCGGCGACCGCTCGACCCACACCGAGTACTTCGGCCGCAAGAGCGACGACGAGTTCGCCGCCTACTGCGCGCGGAAGGACTTCAACGGCGAGAGCATCGACGGCCTGCCGGCACTCCCGCTCCCGTTGCCCCCGCTGCCGGTCGTCTAGCCCCGCACCTGACCGGTCTGGCCCCGCCCCGCCCCGCGGCCGGCAAGATCGCTGTCTTGGCCTTCGGGTGGCTGAAATCGCCGCGGTTTTGTGACCACGGGAGGGCCAAAACAGCGATCAAGCCAGCGGGCCGACCCTGTCGGGCCCGGCGCTAGAAGACCAGTGGGAGGCCGGAGGCCGAGCCGGTGAGGCTGACCGGCTCCTGGAAGGTCTGCGCGAGGTCGACGCGTTCGGTGTGGTCGCTGCCGGAGGCGAGGTCGCGGGCGTGGATGGTGAGCTGGCGGCGCCGGTCGACGGCCAGGACGACCTCGACGCGGGCCGTCCGGGGGTCCGTCGCCGCGAGGCCGGTCAGCTCGAAGCGCCGGACTCGCCGGAAGGTGCCGCCGGGCACGAACCGGCCGCCGTTCTCCACGACGTGCACGGTGATCGCCCGCTGGCCGGTCGAGGCATTCGTCACGAGGACCGACTCCCGGACCGGGACGGACTGGTTCGCCGTGATGATCTCGTGGAACCGGCCGCCGGAGATCTCGATGCCCAGCGGGTAGGAGACGTTGCTGGTGACGATCGGGAGGTCGTCCAGGTCGCGGCCGCCGTCGATCGCGGCCGGTCGACGCGACCGGCCGGCCTCGCGCGCGCTGGCCCGGTCGATGACCCTGGTCTCGGTCCGGCCGGTGCCCAGGTCGGTCGCGGTCACCCGCAGGGTGCCACCGGCGTCGACGTCGAACAGGACGTCGATCCGGTGCGCGAACGCGGGTGCCGGCGCCAGGCCGGTCACGTCGAGCCGGGCGAGCGCGAGGGCGTCGTCGCGGCCGGCCCGGTCCTCCTCGGACTCCACGACCAGCACGGTCACGGTGCGCTGGTTGTCGACGGTCGTCGTCAGGATCTGGCGGCGACGGGTGGGGATGGTGGTGTTGCGCACGATGATCGGCAGGTAGAGCCCGCCCACCTGCTCGACACCGACCGAGGCCGGGATGACGTCGTGCAGCCGCAGGTTCTTGACCTGCCCGACGAGGCCGGCGGCCTGCAGGGCCGCACCGGTCACCACGCCCTCGGAGATGGTTCGGTGCGGCGGCTGCCCGGCGAGCTTCTGGACGAAGGCGCCGACCGCGGGCATCCGGGCCGCGCCGCCCACCAGGATCACGTGGTCGATCTCGATGGTCCGCATCGCGCCGTCGCGTAAGACCCGTTCGAAGGGATCACGGCAGCGCTCGAGGATCGACTGGGTGATCGTCTCGAGCTCGTCCCGGCCGAGCGTCAGGTCCAGGTGCACGGCGTCGCCGCCGGCTCCGGCCAGGTAGGGCAGGAAGACGTGCGCCGTCGTCGCGGCGGACAGGTCGATCCTGGCCGTCTCGGCCGCCTCCCGCAGCCGGGCCAGCGCCTTCGGGTCGCCGCTCACGTCCACGCCGTGGTCGTCCCGGATCCGCTGGACGAGATGGTCGACGAGGGCCAGGTCCCAGTTGTCGCCACCCAGGTGGTTGTCGCCCGCTGTGGCCTTCACCTCGCACACGCCGGCGCCGATCTCCACCAGGGAGACGTCGAAGGTGCCGCCGCCGAGGTCGAAGACCAGGCTGCGTTCTTCCTGTGCCCGGTGCAGGCCGTGGGCGATGGCGGTGGCCGTCGGCTCGCTGACGATCAGGGCCACCTCGATGCCGGCCATCCGCGCGGCCTCTTCCAAGGCGCGGCGCTGCACGTGGCTGAAGTAGGCCGGAACCGTCAGGACGGCGCTGCCGATCGCGCTTCCGGTGTATTCCTGCACGTCCGCGTGTAGCCGCTTCAGGAGCAGGGCCGCGATCTCCTCGGCCGAGTAGCGGGTGCCGTCGTGCTCGTGGGACCAGTCGGTGCCCAGCCTGAGCTTCACGGACCGGATCGTGTGCTCCGGGTTGGTGACCGCCTGGCGCACCGCGGCTGCGCCGATCAGCGGCGGCCCGTCCGCCGTGAAGGCGACCACGCTGGGGGTGGCCAGCGTGCCCTCGGCGTTCGGCACCAGCCGGACCCGGCCGTCCTGGAAGATGCCGACGGCCGAGTTGGTCGTCCCGAAGTCGATGCCGACCGCCGGCCCGGCCGGCTTGCTCGGGCCCTGCCCGGCCTTTTCGTTCGACGTCATGCGCCATCACCCCGCGGCCGATCTCCGGTTCTGGACGGTGCAACCGTAATCGGCCAACCACGCGATGGGACAGTGATTGTCCGGACCGTGGCGGGCGTAGCGGGACGGTAGCGCCGTCGCACAGCTGCCGCGGCGCGCGACGGCGCAGGTGACCAGGGGTGTGCCGGGCCGACACGCCCGCTGGGGAATGTCGGCCCAGGACCGATCAGCCCTCGCGGTGCGGCTCGCGGACGACGAGCACCGGGCAGTGAGCGTGGTGCACGATCGCCGTGCTCACCGAACCCAGCAGCGCCCCGACGAGACCGCCGTGCCCGCGCGAGCCGACGATCAGCAGGTCGGCCTCCTTACCGGCCTCGATCAGTACGGCCGACGCCGGCCCCTGACGGATCTCGGCGCTCACCCCGTCCGGCAGCTTCGCGCCGAACACCTCGCTGAGTGCGTGCTCGAGCGTCTGCTTGGCGCTGTCCTCCAGGGTCTGCGCGTCCAGCGGCACGGTCGGCACGTACGGGCTGCCGACCGGCACCTGCCACGCCAGCACCACCAACAGGTCGGCGCCGCGCAGCTCCGCCTCCCGGGCCGCCCAGCGCAGCGCCTCCAACGCCTGCGCCGACCCGTCGATCCCGACGACAATCCGCCGCGCCTCGCCGCCAGTGCTCATGGCCATTCCTCCTGGTCCGGGGGCGTCGGTGTCCCCTCAAGAACCAGCTAACCCGCGTAGCCGGTTCCGAAACCGCTACCAGCGATCCCACGACCTCGGCCTGTTCGCCTCACGACCCATGGGCCGAACGGCCTGTGTACGGTCGGTCTGTGGGCGAAAGCAGTGCGCGGACGGTGGAACAGGCCGTCGACAGTCCGGACGGGCAGGCCGACAGGCCCGACGGGCCGGCCGGCGAGGCCGAAGGCCTCTACGTCGAGCTCGGCGGGGGTCGGTGGCTCGCGACCGCTCATACCGCCGGCCCCTGGGACCCGAGCGCCCAGCACGGCGGCCCGCCGAGCGCGCTGCTGGTGCGCGCCGTCGAGCACACCGCGCCGCGGCCGGAGATGGTGATCGCCCGCTTCACCACCGAGCTGCTCGGGCCGGTCCCCGTGGGCGAGCTGACCTTGCGCAGCGAGGTCACCAGACCGGGGCGCAGCGTGGAGCTGGTCGAGGCGGTGCTGACGGCCGGCGGCCGGGATGTCGCCCGCGGCACCGCCTGGCGGGTCCGGCGCGCCACCGGCGCAGCCGTACCGCCGCGCCACCCGGCACCGCCGCCGTTCCCGGAGGGTCCGGCGCGGATCCCGCCGTCCGGAGTGATCCCCGGCTTCCCGAGCGCGATCGAGTGGCGGTCCGCCGGCCGGGGCCGGATGACCGTCCCAGGCCCGGCCGCGCTGTGGGGCCGGCTGCGCGTGCCGCTCGTCGCCGGCGAGGACCTCAGCCCGGTACAGCGCCTGCTCGCGCTCGCCGACAACGGCAACGGGATCTCCAGCGAGACGGACTTCGCGTCGACGTACTTCATCAACCCGGAGCTGACGGTGCACATCCACCGCGAGCCGGCCGGCGAGTGGATCTGCCTCGACGCCACGACCACGATCACGCCTGGTGGCGCCGGACTGGCGACCTCGGTGCTCTCCGACCGGTCCGGACCGGTCGCGATCGGCGCGCAGTCCCTGCTCGTCGCGCCGCGTCCCGGGCGCTGACCCGCCGGCCGTCCCAATCTTGGACCGCGTGGGCCGGGGCGCTCGACGCGCCGGCCGGTGGTGCGCTCGCCTCGCCGGGCCGGTCCGGGACATCATCGTCCGGTGACCGACGGTGATGGCCCGCGCGGGCCGGCTCGACTGCTGGTGCCGGCGGCCGCGGTGGCGGCGCATGCCGAGCGCTACCGGGACGTCGGACGGGTGCTCGTCACCTGCCCGGACCGGCCCGGGATCGTCGCGGCCATCTCGGGCCTGCTCTTCCGGCACGGCGCGAACATCACGGAGCTGCAGCAGTACTCGACCGACCCGCTCGGCGGCACCTTCTTCCTGCGGATCGAGTTCCACCGCGAGGACCTCAGGACCGGCCTGGCCGCGATCGAGGACGGGCTCGCCACCATCGCCGCCGAACCCCCGATGGGTGGCGGGATGCGGTGGAGGGTGACCACTCCGGCCGCCCGACACCGGGTCGCGATCTTCGTGTCGAAGGCCGACCACGCGCTGCAGGAACTGCTCTGGCGCACCCAGGCGGGCGAGCTGGCGATGGACGTCCGGATGGTCGTCTCCAACCACGACGACCTGCGACCAGTCGCGACGGACTGGGGCATCCCGTTCCATCACGTGCCGGTGACGTCGACCACCCGTGATGAGGCCGAGTCTCGGGCTTTGGCGTTGCTCGACGGCGAGGTGGACCTGGTGGTGCTTGCCCGGTACATGCAGATCCTCACGCCCCGGTTCCTCGCCGCGTACCCCGACCGGGTCATCAACATCCACCACAGCTTCCTGCCGGCCTTCGTGGGCGCCGACCCGTACGGCGCCGCGGCCAGGCGCGGAGTGAAGCTCATCGGGGCGACGGCGCACTACGTCACCGCCGACCTGGACGCAGGGCCGATCATCGAGCAGGACATCGAGCGGGTGGACCATCGCCATCAGGTCGCGGACCTACGCCGGATCGGCCGTCATGTGGAGCGCGCGGTGCTCGCCCGGGCCGTCGGCTGGCACCTGGAGGACCGGGTCATCGTGCACAGCAACACGACGATCGTCTTCGCCTGAGCCGGCGGCAGCCTGAACCGCCCCGAAGAGGCCGACGGCGGGCGGTTGGGTCCCCGATGGTCAGAAGGCGGAGCGGCGCAGCCGCCAGATGCACTCCGACGGCCAGCGGCGGGCCCACTCGTTGTCGGCGCGTTGACGTCCGGTCAGGCTCGGGTCCGCCTTCGGCCGCGTCTCCAGCAGGTCCTCGACGAGCAGGCCACAGGACCGGAACAGCCGGATCCACTCGCCGTAGGGGAGGTTCGCGCTGACGAGACCGTCGGCGTCGGTGAAAAGGCGCAGGTTGAAGTAGTCACGCACCAGCCCGCGGCTCGCGTGGTCACCGCCCTGCGCGACGGTGATCTCGTAGAGCGGGCTGATGTGGCTGAACGCCAGCAGCCCACCCGGCCGAAGAATGCGCGCCGCCTCGGGAATCGCCCTGGTCGGATCGGCGAAGGAGAAAGCGCCGTGGTCGGCGAAGACGATGTGAAAGGAACGGTCGGCGAACGGGACCTCCTCGGCGCTCGCCTGCACGAGCGGGAAGGTCAGCCCGGTCTCCTGCTGCAGCTCACGGCTGTGGGTCAGCTGGCGCTCGGACAGGTCCAGACCCACGGCGTTCGCGCCGCGGCGGGCGAGTGCCGTCGACCACTGGCTCCCGCCGCAGCCCATCTCCAGAACGTCGAGACCGGCAACCTCGCCGAAGATGTCGAGCTCCGACTCGGGCAGTCCCCAGAGGCCCCACGCCACGTCGCCGGTGAATGCCTGGCCTCGTATCCGCGGTGCGTTGAAACGCTGGTAGTCGTCGGAGATCTCGTTCCAGCGCGCCCGGTTGGTGCGTACGTAGGAGGTCACGCCGTCGCTCATCGGGAATCCTGGTCCGTTCGCTCGTCGCCATCCGGTCAGCGTTGACCGTTCGTAGCGCCGGGCGGCGGCCGTCGACGGCGCCGGACGGGTCGCCGTCACGGCGTGAGCCGGCCGGTCCGCTCGTCGGCGGTGGTCACGAGCCCGGGAGGCTCGACTCTAGGCGACCGGTTCACGTCGATCCGTCCTGGGTACCCGGGAAACGCCGGAGCCGTCCGAGTGGCTGGTCCGCGGTGTGCCAGTCGTCCTGCCACTGGCGGGAGCGGGCCAGGGGAGACCGGTCGCGCCGTTCCGAGCCTCGCGGCGTGTCGGCGTGCTGCTTCGGCGTCGTGCCCCGGACCAGCCGGCCCGGTGCCCCGGAGCGGGGGCCCGGCCAGGCCGGAAGGGCCGGGTGCGGACCGTCACAGCAGCCGCCCGTCATACCGGGTTTGCCTGGGTGTAACGTTACGTCTCGCCTCACCGGCCGGGATCAGTCCCGGCCAACCGGGCTGGCGACATCGCAGGCGCACCGTGACATCGGGCCCCGATGAGACCGGCAAAAAGGGGATGGGGTACGGTTCTTCAGGTCCACCAGGTGGCGGTTCACCGGCGCAAGTCGGAGAGAACCGACACGGGATCTCGTTTCGAGGACACATCTGGAAATGGCTCGCCGCAGGTCGCAAGACCAGCGCGAAAGGCCATCTGGTAGGTTCTCGGACACGGCGAAAGCGGCACCAAATCCAGCCAGCGGCGGGATTTGACAAGCTCTCGCGAAGCTCCGTAAGGTGCGATCGACACAGCGGCCCGGGTAACCGGTTCCGGTAAAGTCGAAAACACCTCGCCGGCCTCGGCCGGCAAAGTGGTAGCGTGAGTCCGGTACAAACCGGAACGCGCCGGTGAAACACTCCAACAGAGTGTCAAGCCGGTTCATGCGTCCGCTCCTTGAGAACTCAACAGCGTGCCATAGAAGTCAGTGCCATAAAACCCCGTCTGTGGGTG
>NZ_JADWYX010000138.1 GCF_016786355.1 Frankia sp. AgB1.9 | reverse complement strand
GGGGCCGCCCGCCCGCCCCCCGGGCCGGGGCCCCCCGGGCCCCGGGGGGGGCCCCCCCCCGGGGGGGCGCTCACGGGTGTGCGCGGCGGCCGCCGCGCTGGCTCAGCCTTCCTGCGGGGTCAGCGCCGCCAGCTCCTGCTGCACGCGCTCCTCGTGCTCGGCCAGGTCCTCGCGCGCCTTGCGTGGGCTCCAGCGGCCGGCCATCAGGAAGATGAACGGCAGGAAGAGGATCTGGCCGGCGAAGCAGAGCCACCACCAGGTCCGCCACTGGTTCGGCGAGTCCTTCTGGGCCTGCAGCACCTTGGGCCCGTTCGTCTGGATGTACGCGAGGTCGGCCTTCGGCACCGCCTTCAGCGCGAGCAGGCGCTTGATCGCCTCGGTGAGGTCGACGTTCGCGCCCTTCTGAACCTCGCCGGCCGCCTTCAGCCCGGCCGCGGTGTCGTTCGGGTTCTTGCTCAGCGCGGCCGACGTCGCCGGGTCGATCAGCTGCGCGGTCGCGATCTGCTGCGGGTACTTGGCGAGGATCGACTGCGTCGCCGGGCCCTTGTCGACCAGGACGGAGGTCGCCGTCTGCGTCACCGCGAGGATCGTCAGGACGATGGCGACGACCGTGCGCAGCACGCCGCCCCAGACCGCGAGGCCGGTCGCCGTCGCGGCCGGGTTGTGCCGCTCGACGGTCTCGGTGAACGACGCCATCCAGGTGGCATAGGCGATGCCCCCGCCGGCCGAGATGATGATGAAGATGACCGCGAACGTGTAGTAGCTGGTCGAGGCGTCATGCGCCTTGACCGCGAACAGCGCGATGCCGACGGCGGCGATCACGCCACCGAACACCATGAAGGGCTTGCGGACCTTCAGCCAGTCCGAGACCACGCCCGCGATGATCAGCGCCAGCGCGTTCGTGATCCAGTACCAGTTGGCCAGGCTGTTCGCCCGGTTCAGCGAGTAGCCGAAGTTCGTCGCGAAGTAGGTGACGATGAACCCGACGGCCGTGTAGTAGAAGATCAGCATCAGGCTGACCGCCAGCGCCGACCCGACGACGTCCAGCTTGAGCATCTGACGCCAGCTGCCCTGCAGTGCCTGCTCCGGGTCGACGCCACGAGCCTTGGCCTCGATCAGCACCCGGTCGCGCAGTGTGACCATGAGCTGGTCGCGCAGCCGGGGCGACAGCTCCCGCAGCCCGATGAACGCGATCACCCCGACCGCCAGCGCGGCGTAGCCGGAGTACCTGATCTGCTGTTCCCAGTGGTTGCCGTGGAAGGTGTGGCTGGAGACCTCGGTGACGACGAGGCTGCCGACGACCGGCCCGAGCGTCCAGAACCCCATCGCCGACGCCCGGCCGAGCTGCGGCGAGTAGTCCCGGACCAGCGCCGGCGTCGCGACGAGGATGACGCCCTCGACGGCGCTGAGCGCCGCGAACAGGATCAGGTAGACGAGCTTGCTGCCCGCGTTGGGCAGGCCGACGACCATCAGCACGCCGGTCAGCAGGACGCCGTAGGTGACCAGGTTGGCCCGGCCCCAGCGGTCGGCGAGCCCGGCCGTGACCGACGCGAGCGCGCCGGTCACGCCGCCGGCCACGGAGATGTACACGAAGTACGTGAACGACATGTCGAAGCGGTTGATGATCGACGTCGCGACCGCGCCCTGGATGTACAGCTCGTAGTACAGGACGATCGTCGTGAGGACCACGATCGCCAGGTAGAACGCGCGTGGCGCGGTGGCGGGGTAGTGCGCGAGCTGCCGGCCCCAGATACCGCCCTTGACTTTGGGTAAGCCGTCGTCGGCGGTCGGCTGATCGCTCCTGACCGAGGTGTCGCTGGACAACTGTTGCTCCCTCTTCTCGCGCGCGACGGCGGCGTCGCCTGCCCGCGCGCAGGCCGGCTCAGGTCTTGCAGCTCGAGAATGTGACGAACCGTACATTCATGCGCCGCTGGCAGGATCTACAATGCGCCGGCACCAGTCAAGAGATCGGCCGCTATTTACCGCTTCTTGGCGGCGCGGCGTCCATCAGCCCCGTCGCGGCGGTCCGAGCGCGCGACAAACGCGACAAAAGCGGCAGCAGCGGCCAAGGCGCGACCAGGCGTGCACGGCCGGCAACGGCCGGGCGCGGCACCCGGCGCCGCGGGGCCGGGCTCGCGGCGGGCCGGGGTCGCGTCGGGCGGGGTCAGCGAGGGGCGAGGTCGCGGCAGGCCTGGAGGGAGTCGACGCCCTCGGCGGGCAGGACGAAGATCACGGGAACCGTCACGCCGTTGGCCACGTACTGGGCGACGTGCTCGCGGCAGGCCTCCGGCGGGCCGTGCACGATCAGTTCGTCGACGACGTGGTCCGGGATCGCAGCCAGCGCGCCGGCCCGGTCACCCGCGGCCCACAGCTTCCACATCGGCTCCAGCGCGTCCCGACCGAGGTCCTGGTGGAACGCCTTGTAGACGCCGACGTTCAGGTAGGCGGCGATCGCGCGGCGCCCGACCCGGCGGGCGGCGTCGGCGTCGGCCGTGGGCACGACCATGAGCCGGGCGACGATCTCGCGCCGCCCCGCCGGGGTCACTCCGGGCTGGCCGAGCACCGTCGGGGCGACCCGGGCGACGTCGGGCGCGGACAGCCAGTTGAGGATCGCGCCGTCCGCCTCCGCGCCGGCGAGCGCGAGCATCTTCGGCCGCAGCGCGGCGACCAGGAGCCCTGGCGCCGGGTCGGGGATGATCGCCGACCGGAAGCCGCGCACGGCGAACGTGTCGAACTGCTCGTCGATCCGCTCGCCGGCCAGCGCCCGGCGCAGGAACCGCAGGAGGTCCCGGGTCCGGGCCAGCGGCCGGGTGAAGGGGACGGCGTTCCACCGTTCCACGATCACGTCGGACGAGGACCCGAGGCCTAGCGAGAACCGCCCGGGGGCCGTCGCCGCCAGGGTCGCCGCCGTCTGCGCGAGCAGGGCCGGGCCGCGGGTGAACACCGGGGCGATCGCGATCCCGAGGTGCACGTGCTGGGTGACGGCCGCGGCGACCGCCAGCGGGGTGAAACCGTCCGTCGAGGTGCCCTCGCCCGTCCACAGATCGGTGTAGCCGAGGCCCTCCAGCTCCCGGGCCACCTCCGCCTGGCGGTGCAGTGGCACCCCGTCGACGGGAATCGTCATCCCCCAGCGCGCACTACCAGTCACGAACCCTCCGACCGTCCGGGAATGACCAACCCCAAAGCCAGGCAGCCGCATTAAAGCAGCCGGCCGCGCGGGCCGTCAGATTTGGCCGGACGCGTGCGGCCGCGCTCCCGATCAGGCCTCCGACGCCGCGGCCGCCGTGGCCTTCGAGGCGCGAGCACGCAGCGGTGCCCCGATCACGAGCGCCGCCGCCACGGCGGCGAGCGCCAGGATGGCGATCGTCACGGCGTTCTCGAACTGCGAGACCTGGGCGTTCGTCCAGTGCGGGCTGGCGATGTCGCCCACGAAGACCGCGGCGAGGACCGTCCCGCTGACGGCGACTCCGACGGCGTTGCTGACCTCCTGCGCGGTGTCGCTGAGCGCGGCGCCGAGCGAGGTCCGCTCCGTCGGCAGACCCCGCAGGACGTTCACCGCCGAGGTGATCATGACGACCCGCATGCCAGCGGAGACGAGCACCAGGGCGACGGCGATCCACCCGTAGCCGAACCGGCCCAGCAACCCGTAGGTGACGAGCCCGGCGACCACGGCGGTGGCACCGAGGGTCGTGGCGCGGCCCGCGCCGAGCCCGTCCACGATCCGGTCGACGAACGGGCCGAGCACGATCATCGTGATGACCAGCGGGAACATGCCCACCGCGGCCAGGGCCGGCGACCATCCCCAGGCCAGCTGCAGCTGCAGCGTGACGGTGTAGGTGAGACCAGCCGTCGCGAGGCCGAGCGCCGACTGGTAGGCGAGCCCGCTCGCGACCAGCGGGCGGGCGACGAGGCGCAGGTCCACGAGAGGATGGCGGGCCGCGCGCTCGCGCAGCATGAAGCACCCGGCGCTGACGACCGCTCCGGCGGCGCAGGCCCAGGGCAGCCGGGAGCCCGCGCCGATCTGCACGAACAGGGTCGGGGCGACCAGCGCGAGCGCGATCGTCAGCGTGCCGAGCATCGCGCCCGGAACGTCGACCGGGTCTCGGTGCAGGTCCTCGGCCGTGTCGGCCGGAATGCCGGCGCGGATGCCGATGGCCGCGAGAACGGCGACCGGCGCGTTGACCACCAGCAGGACCTGCCACGGGGTGACCGCGAGCAGCAGGCCCGCGACGGTCGGACCGACGGCGACGCCGACCAGGCCGACCGAGGAGATGACGGCGCTCGCCCGCATGCGCAGCGCGTCCTCCTCGAACAGCCGAAACGAGAGCGCCATCGAGCCGGGCGCGGTCATCGCGGCCGCGGTTCCCATCACCAGGCGAACGGCGATCAGCTCGTCGGCGGTCCGCACGAACAGGGTGCCGAAACTCGCCAGGGCCAGCAGGGCCAGACCGACGAACATCACCCTGCGGCGCCCGAACCGGTCCGCCACGGCGCCGAAGAACAACATCAGACCGCCGAAGACGACCGTGTAAGAACCGGTCACCCATTGCAGCTGCGTGGTGGACGCGCGCAGGTCCTGCCCGATCGTCGGCAGCGCGACGTTCAGGAGCGTGTTGTCCAGCATCTCCACCAGGAAGACCGCCGAGAGCCCCACCATCGCGGGCCACACCGCGCGCAGGGATCGTGGCGCGCGAGAGGCGTCAAGCGTCAGAGCCTGCGTCATTCCCACTCCTTCTCCGTCGGGTCGGGGCCGCGCAGACCCGCACGGACGATCGGGACCGGGGTCGTCCTCGGGTTCTTCACACGGCCGACTGGAACGCTGTTCCATCGGCATACTCTGGAACGGCGTTCCAGTCGTGTCAAGATGGTCCCCATGGCGACCAGTGCGCGGCGGACCGAACGGCGCGCGGACGCGCTGTCGAAGGAGCGCATCGTCGAGGCCGCCACCGAGATCCTCGACACCGACGGCGAGAGCGCGCTGACCTTCCGTGCGCTCTCGACCCGCCTGGCGACCGGGAGCGGAGCGATCTACTGGCACGTCGCCAACAAGGACGACCTGCTCGCGGCGACCACGGACGACGTCATCGCCCGGGTCATGACGGACGGGGTCAACGACGCCCAGCCGCGGGAGGCGATCCGGGCGATCGCCCTCGGGATCTTCGACGCGATCGACGCGCACCCGTGGGTGGGTGCCCAGTTCTCCCGCGCGCCGTGGCCACCCGCGATGATGCAGATCTTCGAGAGCGTCGGCCGGCAGCTACAGGCGCTCGGGGTACCCGAACGAGCGCAGTTCGACGCCGTGACCGCGCTCGTCAGCTACATCGTCGGCGTGGCCGGACAGAACGCCGCGAACGCCCGCCGGGTCGTGCCCGGCACTGACCGATCGGTTTTCCTGGGGACGGTCTCCGCGAGCTGGGAGCGGCTCGACCCCGCGCGCTTCCCGTTCCTGCGCCAGGTGGCGACGCAACTGGCCGAGCACGACGACCGCGCGCAGTTCCTCGCCGGCGTCGACCTCTTTCTCGCCGGCGTCGCCACCCTCTGACAGCCGGCCACGGCCGCTCGCGCACCGCGCATCGCACTCGCAATGCTGTTGTTGCTTCGCCCTGTTTGTCATGACACGCTGCTCGTCAGGTTCGTCACGCGATCGGAGCGGGTGGTGCGGCAAGGCCCCAGGTGGGCCGGGCCCGCCCGGGCCGGTCGCCGGCGGTGGCGAACGTGGCTCGGAGAGATCCGCAGCCGGATTCTCGCGGCGTAATCCGACGCCGTCGTGTCGACCTCCCTTTCGCGCGGAGCTGTAGCCATGTCCATAGCGCCACCGCAGACCTCGTCCGTCATCGTCAAGGACCGCCTGTTCGTCGGCGGAGAATGGGTCGCGCCGGCGGGAACCGGCACGATCGACGTGATCTCGCCACACACGGAGCAGGTCATCGCGACCGTCTCCGACGCGAACGGCGCCGACATCGACCGGGCGGTGGCGGCCGCCCGCACGGCCTTCGACGACGGCCCGTGGCCGCGGACCTCCCCGGCCGAGCGGGCGGCGATGATCCGGGCGATCGGCGCCGCGATCCAGGCCCGCGCACAGGAGTTCGCCGACACGGTCACCGCCGAGATGGGCGCGCCGTCGACCTTCGCCCTGTTCGGCAACACCCTGGCCGCGGCCATGGTCCTGGACGGCTACGCCAGCGTCCTCGACACTTTCCCGTTCGAGGAGGAGCGTCCGGGCCTGCTCGCGCCGGTCACCGTAGTCAAGGCCCCGGTCGGCGTCTGCGCCGGCATCGTCCCGTGGAATGTGCCGCTCTTCCTCATCGCGACGAAGATCGGCGCCAGCCTCGCCTCCGGCTCGACGATGGTCATCAAGTCGGCACCGGAGACCCCGCTGACCGGCTACCTGCTCGCCGAGGTGCTCCAGTCGGTCGGGCTCCCGCCCGGCGTCATCAACATCATCACCTCCGGCCGGGAGAACAGCGAGCTGCTGGTCCGCCACCCGGGAATCGACAAGGTCTCCTTCACCGGCAGCTCCGCGGTCGGTCGCAGGATCGGCGGGATCTGCGGCGAGCAGCTCAAGCGCTGCACCCTGGAGCTCGGGGGCAAGTCGGCGGCCATCATCCTCGACGACGCCGACGTCGCGACCGCGCTGCCCGCGCTGATGCCCGCCGTCTTCATGAACACCGGCCAGGTCTGCGCCGCCCAGACCCGGATCCTGGCCCCGCGTTCCCGCTACACCGAGATCGTCGACGGCCTGGCGGACCTCGTCGCCGAGACCCGGGTCGGCGACCCCGCCAACCCGGAGACGGTCGTCGGCCCGCTCGTCGCCGAACGCCAGCGCGACCGGGTCGAGGGCTACATCCACACCGGCGTCGACGAGGGCGCCAGGCTGATCCGCGGCGGCGGCCGGCCCGCGCTCGACCGGGGCTGGTACGTCGAGCCGACCCTGTTCGCCGACGTCGACAACGGCATGCGGATCGCCCAGGAGGAGATCTTCGGGCCGGTCCTGTCGGTGATCCCGTACGACACCGAGGACGACGCCGTCCGCATCGCCAACGACTCGAACTACGGCCTGTCCGGCTCGGTGTGGACCGGCGACCCCGAGCACGGGGCTGCCGTCGGCAGGCGGGTCCGGACGGGCGTCATGGCGATCAACTCGGGCACGGTCGTCGAGCTGAAGAACCCGTTCGGCGGGTTCAAGCAGTCCGGCATCGGCCGCGAGATGGGCGCGGAGGGCATCGCGGCCTACCTGGAGACGCAGACCATCGTCCACCCCCACGGCTAGGGCCGGTTCGCCTCGTCCCGTGACCAGCAAGATCTCTGTTTTGGCCCTCGCGTGGCTGTAGCCGCGGCGTTTTTGTGACCACGGGAGGGCCAAAACGGCGATCAAGCCACCGGGCCGATCTCGCCGGGCCGGGCGGTAGCCCGCCGCTTGGGGCGGCCGGTCATCCGACGGCCGTCCCGAGCGGGCTCACGCCGGCCCGATCTGGGCGAATCGGCCCCCGGGCCGGCCGGCGCCGGGGCCGCGACACGCCGCGGCGGCCCCGCGCCGGGCCTTGGTTACTCTGTGTAACACTCGGCCCGTGGTGCGGATGGCGGGGGGTCGCCGGCTGCCGCGCGGGGTCCTCGCCCGGCGCCTCGGGCTGCTGGCGGTGGCGGTCGGGCTGACGGCGACAGGCCTGTGGGCGCCGTCGTCGGCCGGGGCAGTGGACAGCCCGGCCCCCGGCCAGGACGCGGCCGCCTCGACCGGGGCGAGCTTCACGCTCACGCGGGCCGACGCGGCGAGCATCGGCCTGGCGGCGCTGCCCCAGCTGGAGTCGTCGTTCGCCTCGGCCGGCGTCGTCCTGCACTTCCGGTACACCGTGACCAACACCGGTGCCGTGCCGTTGACCGGCGTCACGCTGCGCAGCTCGCTGGCTGGCGCCTCCGTCCACTGCGACGGGACGACCCTCGCGCCCGGTGCGTCGACGGTGTGCGTGGCGACCTATACGACGACCCAGGCCGATGTCGCGGCCGGCGGCGTCACGAACGTCGCCACCGCGACCGGCCAGCCGCCGACCGGGCCGGCCGTCAACTCGACACCGGTGTCGGTCACGATCCTGACTCGTACCGTCCCCTGGCCGTCGCTCGTGTTCATCCCGGTGCCGTTCCCGGTGGGCGCGCAGCCTGGCACCGCTAGGGGCGGGCCGGGCGCCGGGGTCATCGGGGGCGCCAGTGGCGTCGGGGGCGCGGGGGGCGGGGCCGGCGCGGTGGCCGTCGCACCGGCCGGGACCAGCCCGCTCGGCAGTCAGCCGGTCGCGGTCACCGACTGACCCGGCACTCGTCTTTCCGCCGGACCATCGCCGAAATCGGTGGCCAGTCCGCCTCCGGCAAGGTTCGCCCGTTCCGGCGTCCCCATGATCGCCGTTTCAGCCTTCCGGTGGTCGCTGCCAGGCCTGTTTCGTAGCCACCAGAGGGCGGAAACGGCGATCAAGGCGACGGGCCGACCCTGGCGGTCGGGCACTAGCCGTCGTCCCGGCATTTCCGGCGCAGCGTCCCGCGGCCCCGGCGCCCGGCTTCCGGCAAACGGCAATTCCGCTGCTCGACAATGGTCCGCGCCGATCGATTTCGCCGGAACGGTTCCGTCACCTTTCGGTGATCGCCGTCTTGGCCCTGAAGTGGTCGTGACCGGCGACTTTCCGCGACCGCTCCAGGGCCAAACTCGCGATCACACGCCCGGAACTGGTACGGCCCGGACCGCGCGGACGGAAGCTGTCGTGAAGGAGACCATCAGCTGGCCGTCGGAGAGCTCGGGGCCGAATCCGGTTCTCGGGCCGCCGGAAAGCTCGGCGCGCAGGTCGGCGGCAACGGCGTCCCGGTCGGCGGCGGGAGTCAGGATACGGTCGAGGGGAAGTGTTCCGCGCTGGCCCAGTGCGCTGGCCGCCAGCGGTCCGAGCCGCGAGCGCAACTGCTCCTCCAGTTCCGGATAGAGCAGCGCGCGGGCGTGCGAGGGGTCGAGCTTGCGATGCAGCGCGTCGAACGGTTCGCGCAGGTCAGGGCTCGGCGCGACCATGTCGGAGATCGCCACGGACCCGCCCGGCCGGCACACCCGGACCATTTCCGCGACCGGCTCCCCCGGCCGCGGAAAATGATGCAGCGCCGACCGGGAGAACACCAGGTCAAAGGATCCGTCGACGAACGGCAGCCGCGCGGCGTTGCCCTCCTGCAGCAGGACATTGGTGATGCCGGCCGCGCCGAGCCGGTCCGCGGCCAGCCCCAACAGGGTGCCCGTGAGATCCAGCCCGATGACCTGGCGAACATGCGGGGCCACCTGTTCGGCGAGATGACCGGCACCGCATGCGACGTCGAGCACAATCATGTCCGGGCGTAATGCCCCGAGCCACGGCGGCGCCGGTGACAGCGGGGCGGCGAAGACGGCGTCATTCCCGGTGAACAGCTTCGTCTGCTGGTCGAAGGAACGGCGCACCGTCACGTCGTGGTTGTCTCCGGCGGGCTCGACTGATGGGCCGCCCCGATCGGCGCGCGGTGTTTCGCTCATGACCTGATGTGTACAGGCAGAAAGTCGCCCGCGTCTCCGCCCGTTCGGCCACAGATCGCGCTCAACTGGCCAGGACCCGTGAGCCGAGTCGAGCCGGAGCGGCGCGAGGCCGCGCGAGGGTGGCCAGGTTCGCTGGCGTGACCCGGCCGTGCTGGAAGTCGCCGGCCCTGGCCGGAGCCGCGCGGCCCGTCAGTGCCCAGCGCGCGTACGCCCCTGTCGGTCGTGGTAAGCAGCAGGACGGGCGGTCGAGACGCACGCCCCGGCCCGGAGCCGGCCGCGCGCAACCACGGACGCGTGGCGCCGCGCGACGACCGCCCCGCGAGATAGCTGAGGATATCCTCATCTTTCAGGACGTCGACCTCGATCAGGAGACCGTAGATGCCGCGTGACGTCGGAGTGCGGGTACACGCGCGGCAGGCGCGTAGTGCCGCCACGCTCGAGCGGATCCTCGAGGCGGCCGGCGGGCTGTTCGACGAGGTGGGCGTGGACGCCACGACCATGGACGCGATCGCCGACCGGGCCGGCGTGTCGATCGGCTCGGTCTACCGGTTCTTCGAGAACAAGACCGCGCTGAAGACGACGCTGTCCGCCCGGTGGGCGGACCACCTCCGGCAGGCCGTCGAGCCGCACCCGATCGGGGACGCGACCCCGGCCGCGGGCCTGCGCGCCGGCCGCCACGCGCCGCCGCCGGCCGGGGCGGACGGCACCGGCGCCGATGACGCCGACCCGATGGCCGGCATCGACAAGTCGGTCGAACGGTTCGTCACCGCCCTGCGCCAGGTGCTCGACGAGCTGCCCGGCGCGAAGGGCCTGCTGGCGACCACCCTGCGCGAGCCTCCCGGCGAGACGGGCCCGTGGATCACCTACCTCGACGGCTACATCGCCCACTACGCCCCGAACCTGCCCGCCGAGCGCCGGGCCACGGCCACCCATGCCTACCTGACGATCACCGCCGCGCTCATCCTGTCCGCCGTCAGTGCCGGTCCGGCGCTCGACCGGCACCTCGACGAGGTCCGGACGGTGCTCGCCGGCTACACCCGCGAGCTCGCCCGGGAGTCCGCCGCGGCCCGGCCCGGCTAGCCCGCGCCGCCCGAGGCCGAGGCCGTGCCCGGGACCAGTCGCTGGCCGCACCACTGCGCCGACCCGTCGGGCTTCTTGACGACGTCGAAGCCCGTCGCCGCCGCGTTGACGCGCACGAAGGCGTAGCAGGTGCTGGCCTTGCCGCGGTTGTCGGAGAGGTCGATCGCGCCGGGGACGAGGCCGCCGGCGTCGTAGTCGCGCACGGCCCGCAGGTTCTTGATGAAGGCCGCGCGGGTCGGGCACGGGCCGGCCGCCTCCAGGCCCCGCACGAACAGGTCCGTGCTGATGTAGGACGCGACGGCGACCTCCTGGTCGGGCTCCGCCAGCTCAGGGGCGAACTGCGCCATCGCGCTCTCGTAGTTGGCGATGGCCGGTGACTTCGCCTCGAAGGGCGTGTAGTTGAGCCAGATCGTCAGTCCGGCGATCGAGGGGCCCTGCTGGCGCACGAGCTGCGGGTCGTAACCGGTCGGGCTCAGCACGACCTTCGGGTTGCCGCCACGGGCCCGCACGGCGGCGAGCGTCTCGGCGATGCTGCTCATCGCGACGGTGCCGACGATGACGTCCGCCTTGCTGGCGATGATCTCGTCGGCGGCGCGGGCGGCGCTGCTCTGCCCGGTCGTGAACCCGACCCGCTTCACGGTCGTGATTCCCTGGCTGGCCAGGCTCGCCACCAGCTGGTCGGCGATCCCCGCCGAGGCGCCGGCGCCGTCCTGGAGTACCGCGGCCTTTGTCCCGCCCTGGGCCTTCGCGTATTCGCCGAAGGTGCTGACCAGGGAGCCGGAGACGAACAGATAGGAGAACGAGAACATATTGGCGTGGTCGTTCCAGAGCGACTCAGCCGTCAGGCCGGTCACCGGAATTCCGTGCTGGTCCAGATATCCCGCGGACCCGGAGACGGCCGTGCTCAGCTCGATGAGCCCGAGAACTCCCTGGTTCTCGACCAGGTCCTCGGCAGCCGAGGCGTTGACGCTCGGGGTTCCCGCGTCGTCGCGCCATTCGAGCTGAATCTGGCGCCCGTCGACGCCCCCATTGGCGTTGGCGAGACCGATGCGGCCTTCCACGGCGCTACGCGCCGATTTGAACGCCTCGGTCAGGGAGCCGGTGTCCGGGTAGATCAGCCCCACCTTGATCGTGTCACCGCTGACGCCCGGAGTTGTGCAGTCCGCGGCCCTGGCCTGGGTCGCGCTCCCCGGCCCCGCCGCGCACCCCGCGGCGACCACCGCCGCCAGCGAGGCACCGAGGACGACGGCGCGCCGTCCCGGGCGCGTGGCCGGTAAGGCCGGGACGGAGTCACCGCTCGCCTGGGACCGGACCGGTTCCGACCGGCGACGCGGGCCTCGGCCACCACGCGCTTTCCCCACAGGTCTACCTCCAACTGTTGGGCCATTGTTGATTCGCCGCCCAACGGCCGCGCCGGGGTTCACCGCGCGATCACAGCGCGACTGACACCGCCGTTAGACAATCTGAAACATGAGTTCATCCTCAGCTATCGTAGGGATGTCGCCGGAGCCCGTCCAGCCGTGCCGATTGAGCCAAGATGGGGTGAGCGGTCACTATCTTTGACGCGAGAATACGATTCTCATCTCGCGTGATTCGCGGGCGGCTTAGGACGCGTCCCACACGACGCGATCAGCACGATTAGCGCCGGCCCAGGCCGTATCCGCAGCGCCCGAGGCGAACCTGGCCGCGCGTTCGAGCCGTTCGCCCCGAACTCAGGCCAAGGCAGAGGGGCCGCCGCCGACCCCGGCGACGACCCCTCGTTCCTTGATCACTATTTGCGCGCCCGGACGGCCGCGTTCGAGGCTGAACGCAACCGTCTCAGCCCCGACGCCGCGACCATGGCCAGCGCGCGCCGGCCGTTCGGCGGGTTCGCTCAGGCGAACGCGGGCAGGACCTCGCGCTCGAACAGCCGCAGGCTCGACCAGGCAAGGTCGATCGGCATCCCACCACAGAACGGGTGGAAATGCGCGAACGGCACCGGCGCCGCCGCCAGCTCGCCGACGTACTGCTCCGGCGTCAGCACCCGCAGCCGCCCCGCCGCCCGCAGGGCCTCAAGGTCGGACACCGTCCGGTACGGGCTCGCGAGGTCGTCCTGCGCCTGCCACGCCCCGTAGGCGTTCGTGTGATGCAGAAAGTACGGCCCCATCCGCTCCCAGCCCCGGTCGGCGTCCTCCGCGAGCGCCACGGTCTGGGACGAGCCGGTCGGGCTCGGCCCCGGGTCCGGCCGCCCCAGCAGCCGCACCTCGTCCCGGTAGAACTCCCAGACCCCCGGATCGGTCGGCACGAACCCGTCGGCGATCCGCGCCGCCCGCCGCGCCGCCGGCTCACTGCTCCCGCCAAGCTTGATCGAAGGCCCACCAGCCCGGAACGGCGCCGGGGTCACCTGCACCTGACGACCGCGGTACTCAAACGGCTCCCCGGTGAACGCCGCTTTCAACGTCGTGACCAGCTCGGTGACCCGCCGAGGCCGCTCCTTCATCGAGACGCCGTACATCGCGAACTCCTCGCGCACATACCCGCCCGCCACGATGAGATCGACCCGCCCCCTGCTCAGGTTGTCCAGCACGACCAGGTCCTCGGCCAGCCGCAACGGGTCATAGAACGGCGCGATCAGCGCGGTGATCGCGAAGCGCACGTTCGTCGTCCGGGCCGCCATCGCGGCGAGCATCGGGACCGGGCTCGGTAAGTACCCGTCCGCCGAGCCGTGGTGCTCCGCGACCGTGATGTTCACGCAGCCCAGCTCGTCCGCCCACTGCACCATGTCCAGCGCCGCGGCGTACCGGTCCGCCATCGCGGTCTGGGCGAAGTCCGGGTTGCGAAAGTCAAAGTGCAGGCCAAACAGCATGGCGGCATGCTATGAGAGCTGCGGTTCCGTGGCCATAGTTTGACTTGGCCCAACTTCTGTGGTGGTGGACTGGGCGTGGCGGCAACCCGGTGCAGGGGCCATCTCGCTGGCACGGCGGTCCCTGGCCTCCACCACGCCACCATCCACCACGGCGGTTTGGTGATTCGCGGCACCGGGCCCAATCGGATGGGCCGACATCACCGGCCACGACGACGATTCCGGCCCGCGCTGACCGCCGTCGAACCATCTTCCGCGAGAGTCGACGGATGCAGCGCGGAATCTCCCACATCAGGCTTCCGCGACGTCCGCCGTACCGTTAGGTGGTGGATCTCGACGACGCCATCGATGCGCTGGCGATGCTCCGGATGGCGTCTCGACAGGGTGCGCAGCTGCCGTATCAACCGCTAGTCCTGCTGTGGGCGGCAGAGCGCGCCGCCACAGAGGACACTCGACTGACCCGGTGGTCGCACGCCCGTGCCGACCTGGCCGCGATGCTCGCGACGAACAGCGACCAGGACCAAGGACGGGCAGCGCCGGAGTATCCTGTCGTCGCGCTACGTCACTCGCCTCTGTGGGAGATCGAAGCCAACTCACCGCCGCCTCCTGCGCATAGTTCGCAGCCGCGCCGCTGGCTGGACCGCGAGGATCCCGCGTTTGGTCTCTCCGCGCCCGCCTTTGAGCTCCTGCGCGACGGTCAGTCGCGCGAACGGTTTGTCACGGCGCTCCGAGAAGTCGTCGAGCAGTCCCGGCCTCTGACCGCAGATCTCGCGCAACGGCACGACGCGCCTGCGCCTGTGGTCTCGGACGGTGAGGACCGTGCGTGGAGCCTGCTCACAATCGACGAGTCCGAGCGGCAGTTTTCCGGCAACCTTGGTTACGCCGACGTGCTAGGCAGCACCTACGTCTGGGACAGCACTGTGGCCAACCACCGGGCCGTCCAAGCCGGGAGCTTGGCGGTTTTGCGCGATAACCGCATGGTGCTCGGTACCGGTTGGATTGACGAGGTGGGCACGACGACATCGACCAAGATCCGCCGTCGCTGCCCCTCCTGCGGTGCTACCTCCTTCAAGACGCGGCACACCGTCACGCCCAGATACAAGTGTTCGCCTTGCGGAACCACATTCAATACTCCCAGTGAGGAGCAGATCAACGTCACGGTCTACGTGGCGGACTACGGACGGACATGGCGGCCGGCCGAGAGCCTAACGGTAGCGTCTCTTGAACTTGTCTACCTGAACCGGAGCAAGCAGCAGTCAATCCGCCCGCTCAACTTCGCAAGACTCCAACCGATCATCTCCGCGTCCGCCGGTTTGGGCGAGCGCTGGTGGACGGACGCGATTCCGGCTCACGTGCCTGGTGGCCACGGCATGGTCATCGGCAAGGTGCGCATCGGCCAGACAAGGTTTCGTGCGGCTCTGCGTCAGCGTTTCGGCGACGTCTGTGCGATCACAGGCCTCCAGCCGCCGGACGCTATCGAGGCCGCCCATCTCTACCGATATAGTGACACGCCAGTCCACGATCTGAGCGGCGGATTGTTGCTCCGACGGGACCTGCACGCCCTCTTCGATCACTTTCAGGTGACCATCGACGCTGAGACCTGGACGGTGCGTGTCGCACCCTCCCTAACGGGGGACTTTCCCGATCTAGCCAAGCTCGATGGCGCGCCGCTGGCCATCCCTCCCCACCTGCGACCGCGAAGTGACTATCTCCGCGTTCACATGGCCTGGGCACTCGACCAGTGGGCAGCGCATCCAGCCTGAGGCTCCGGACAGACCGAGGTATCAACAATGCGAAGAACGATCAACGGACGTAGGCGGACGCCCGTAGATATCACCGGGCGATGCGGGCCGATCATCTGATCGCGCGGTTCAACCTAGGGTCCAAGAGGCTCCGACGGAGAACCGATGTCGACGCGTACCGCATCGATCATTTTTTGAAGAGAGCGTCGCAGGTCGTTCCAGACCTGTGACGTGCGAATGAATGCATCTGCCTCTACACTGACCGTTGCCTCACCCATGTGACGCAACAGGCTGGTCACGGCGTCGAGACAGTCGCTGCCAGATTTTGCTGCTGCCGCAGCCAAATCTGAGCCCACGAGCTGAATCTCAATCACCTGCCGTGCGACTTCACGAGAGACAACAGTCAGATCCTCCATGAGCGCTCTTTGTTCTCGAGTCGGATCGTTCGTCCTTGTGTAGCTGTCGGCAAGCAGGTCATCCAACAGACGACTGTACTGATCCGCAGCCTTTTCCAGATTTAACACAGTCGCGGAGTACAACAAACGACGTTCTTGCCGCAGCCACTTGTAGTGGTCTTGTCGGTTCTGCCGCTCGGCACGCCGCTCATCAACCGCAGTTCTTCGGCGCTCCCTGTACTCCGCAAGTATCCCGGCAATAGAAACGCCAGCCAGGGTTGCCGCTGACGAAATTATCAAGGGTGCGATCGCCGTTCCCATAGGACAGTAGTCTGTCAGCTTCATCCACCACCGTGATCCGGATCGAGGCGATCGGGACGGCTGGCCAGCCAGTTCCCACGGCAGAGTCCGGACCGCGCCACGGCTAGGCATCGCGACGCCTGCTGGAGCTTGGCCGAGGGCGATTGGCACGGTCGTGCGCCGTCGACCGCGGCTGGGCCCGTCCCATCGGCGGGGAGGGCCGACCCGCGCTCCGGCGGACGAAAGCTGCCACGGGCTGGCAGGTGCATCCCTGCGAACCGTGCGCGATCGACGGACGTCCGCAGCCCGCGATCGGAGGATTCCTAGCATTTCCGGGTCCAAGAGATCAGGCTGGCTTACGCTGTGCTTGGTCCTCGCCGAAGGGCGGAGACTTCGGATGACCGCACGCTGCGACAAAGAGCGGGTGGCAGCCCGTTCAAGTCGGGCCACGTCCGGGAGGCGCTGACGCGTTGTGCGGCGGGACCCCTGCCACCCGACCGTTCAAGAACGGGGCATCATGGATACAGCCAGCATCGCCTTCAATATTGCGGCGCTGTCAGCGTCGATCGCCGCCCTGATCGTGTCAACGCTTGCTGCAAATCGCCAGACAAAGGCGGCCGACGGCGCCAATCGCATTCCGTTCCTTCTGGAGGTATTCGGCAAGTTCAGTTCCGGAGATTTCATCGACGACCTTCTATACGTCGAGTTCACTCTCGTGCACGAGCATAACGGCTCGCTCGGAATATCTGGCCTTCCGCAGGAGACGCGCGACCGAGTTCTGCGGGTCGTCATGCACTTCCAGACCCTGGCGTACCTCGCCTCGTTCAGAGTGGTTGACGAGGAGATAATCCTTGCCAGCGTCCGGATTCATATCATCCAAGCCTGGGACGCTCTCGCGCCATTCATCTACCAGGAGAGAAACCGGGAGCAGAAGGTTGGCACCTTCCGCTTCTTCGAAGATCTCGCGGTGGCCGCGAAGCTGTCCGAGCAAAGACTTGAGGTCCCGTGGAGAAGCCTTCGCGTGATGAGCTGACATCACCCACCACCGCAGACCCGCGAGGAAACCATACAGGCAGAGTCGCCCCATGAGCATCGCGCCACCAGCCACTGTCGCTTCACGGGCAGTAGAAGAAGCCGCCGACCGGCGAGGTCGCCATGTATTGTTGACGCCGACCATCGGCGCAGTCGACCGGCTCAGCAAGCGGTTCCCCAGCACCTTCCGACTGGATTTCCACCTGCGAATCACCCCGGCATGGCCTCCGAATGCGCCTCGGACCGCCGAAAGGGTGGCCTAAATCGGCTAGACAGCGACGTTCAACATCCTGGTCAGCCACACCTACGGAACGGAATGTTGGGCGACAGCTTGCGCCCGGCCCGTCAGTCTCCTGCGGTGCCTCAGGTCGCCGTTTGGTAGGTCGCGAGGTCAGAACCGCCGACCTCGTCCGGCAGTGCGTGCAGCGGGGTGAAGTCGCCCTTGAGGTAGGCGTCTAGGAACGCGGCTTCGGAGTGGACGAGGGCCTGGCCGGCAGCGCCGTAGAAGATTGTCACGTGGTTGGCGCCGTGCAGGGTGAGGAAGTAGCGCGGTCCGCGCAGCGTCGTGAAGATGTCGGTGCTCTTGGCGACGGGAACGGTCTGGTCCTGGTCGCCGTGCAGGAGGAGCAGCGGTATGGGCGGGTTGCCGTCGAAGGTTCCCTTGAACGCGGCGAGAGTTCCCGCCATCGAGACGACGGCTTTGACTCGGGGGTCACGGCAGCACGAGAGGTAGGCCGTCGCGAGGGTGGTGGCGGCGCCGAGGGAGTGGCCGGCGATCGCCAGGCAGTTCGCCTGGACATGGCCGGCCAATGGCGTGCCCGAGGTCGCGGTCCACGTTGTCAACGACGTGATGACGAAGCTGACGTCGGCTGGCTGGTTGGGCAGATCGAAGATGGTCCCGCCCGGGCCGCTGGAAAGCGGGAACGTCGGCGAGGCGACGACATAGCCCTGGCGGACCAGCGGCGCGGCGATGACCGCTGCCACGTTGGCGCCCGTCGCGGTGACCCCGTGCGACAGCACGACCAGGGGGAACCGGCCCGGGGCTGGACCGGCGCCCGCGACGGCCGGCGCGTCCGTTGCCGCGTCGGGCACCGCGGTGGTCGGGTAGGTCACGACGACCGGGATCGTGCGGTCGGGCTTGCCGGGCAGGTTGCGGTCCGGGGCAGCGTCCGTCGGCCGGCTGTGGTCGACGAAGGTGATCTCGGTCTGGCCTACGCCGTAACCGCCTCGTACCGAGGCGGCCGGGTCGCCGGCTGGCAGGCATCCCTGTTGAGCGACCGAATTCGTCGCCGCTGGCCGCGCCGGCGTGCCGGAAGCCGACGCACCGGAGCACGAGGCGACCAGCACGAGCCCGAGGGTGGCTATCCCGCCGACTACCGGTCTCCGCGAAACCCGTCGGTGTAGTCCGACCATCCCGATGCTCCTCGCCGCGTCACAGCAGCCCGTGCCCGACCGAGTCCGATCAACGACCGCCTCGGTGACGATAGCGGGAGCCGGCGCCACGCGTCCGCCAGTCCGTCAGTCGGTCACGCGCCCGCGGCCAGGCTGTGCCGAAAGGCCGTTCACGCCGAAGCGGGCCCCGGGGTGACTGGAAACCACCACTCTGGGTTGATCAGCAGCGTAAATCGAACGGTAGGCCGACGGTCACTCAACGGCAGTAGAAGAAACCGCCAGTCGGCGAGGTTACGATGTATTGTTCGCGGCTCACATCGGAACAAGACTGCGGATGCCGACCCGCATAGACGAGGAGCAGAACCACTCCCACGATCAGCATCAACAGCGAGAGTGCGCCGAGTATCCGATCCCGGCGCGGCCGAGGTAGCGAACCGACCTTGACCGCAGCGCACCCGTTGACTTCTTCGGTCGACTCGGCAGGTCTTTCCCTCGCACCTTCGGGCTCGAGTTCCACCTGTGAAGCACCTCCGGGCCCGGCCTCCGGATTCGGCTCCGATCGCCGAACTGGCAGCGTAACTCGACTGGAAGGCAAGGTCCAACGCGCTGGTCAGCCGCGCCTACCACCAGCGGCAGCGCTCGCTACGCGCCCAGTCCAGCTCGGTTTCCGCGGGGGTCCGAGGCGGATTCCATACCTACCTGGCGATCAACGTGGCCTTGCGCAGCAGGGTGTGAGGGATGATCGCGGGTCGAGTATGGAAACGGTCGACCGGCGCCCCAGTTTGCCCGACTTATGCATACCAGCCTGGCGATCATGACCGGAGATCCGGCTGAGAACGGCCGAAGATCTCCAGCTGGGTATGCAATCCGGCCCGAACCAACGCGGAAACCGGAAGGGACGTCCGCCTACTCGCGGGCGGCGGCGAGGAAGGCGCTGGCCTGGGCGACGGCCGCGATGGCGGGGGTGGTGTCGTGCAGGGCGTTGAGCATGACGAAGTCGTGGATGACGCCGCCGTAGCGGGCCGCGGTGGTCGGGACGCCGGCGGCGCGTGGCCGAGCGGCGTAGGCCTCACCTTCATCCCGCAGTACGTCCGCCTCGGCGGTGATGACCAGCGCGGGTGGTAGGCCCGTCAACTGCTCCAGGCTTGCCCGCAGCGGGGACGCAGTGATCTGTGCGCGCTCGGCCTCGTCGACGGTGTACTGGTCCCAGAACCATTTCATGCCGTCACGGGTCAGGAAGTAGCCCTCGGCGAACCGCTCGTACGAACCGGTGTCGAACGCCGCGTTGGTGACCGGGTAGAAGAGCACCTGCCGGACGAAGCGGACGTCCCCGCGTTCCTTCGCCAGCAGAGTGAGCGCGGCGGCCATGTTGCCGCCGACGGAGTCACCTGCCACCGAGAGATGCGAGGCGTCGAGCTTGTTCGCCGCGCCCTCCCGGACGATCCAGGCAGCTGTCGCGTAGCACTGCTCGACAGCCGTGGGATACCGCGCCTCGGGCGAGCGGTCGTACTCGGGAAAGACGACGGCCGACTGCGCCCCAAGGCAGAGGTCGCGCACGAGGCGGTCGTGGGTGTGCGCGTCGCCGAACACCCAGCCAGCGCCGTGGACATACAGGATGACCGGCAATGTCCCCTGTGACCGCGGTGGCCGGACAATCCGGACCCGCACCGGCCCGGCCGGGCTGTCGATCTCGGTCCACTCCTCGTCGACCAGCGGCTTGAAGATCTCGCTGCTCTGGACGTCGTCCACCGCGCGGCGGCCCTCGGCGGGCGGTAGCTGGTAGAGGAACGGCGGGTTCCCGGTGGCCTCCGCGAAGGCCTGCGCCGCGGTCTCGAGGGTGAGGCCGTGCGGGTTGGCGGGCATACGGCGCCTTTCGCGAGTCGGACGGCGGGAGCGCGCGCCCGGGGCACGCCCGACCGGCCGAGCCATCGTCACGCCACCGGGCCACGACCGCCACGCGGCGCGGCGGACTCGCCGGCTCCGCCCGCCTGGACGCCGCGACCAGGCGCAGGACAGGTGGTCGTCCGGGCGCGGCGGCGGTCCGCCCCGCTGGGGATCGTTCGAACGGAACTCATATGTTCATCGGATGAGGTGGCCGCAACGCTGACACGGCGGCCAGAAGCGAGGTCGGGGGCGGCATGGCGGGAGACGGGCCACGGCTGCTGGTCGTCGACGACGAGCCGAACATCCTCGACATGCTGCGGATGGCGCTGCGGTTTCACGGCTTCGACGTGGTCACCGCCCGGTCGGGCCACGAGGCCACCGCCGAGGTGACCGCCCAGCGCCCCGACCTGCTGATCCTGGACATCATGCTGCCCGACTGCGACGGGCTGGAGCTGTGCCGGCGGTGGCGGGAGCAGGGCGTCGAGGTGCCCGTCGTGTTCCTGACCGCGCGTGACCGGCACGCCGACAAGATCGCCGGGCTGACCTACGGCGGCGACGACTACGTCACGAAGCCGTTCTCGATCGACGAGCTGGTCGCCCGGATCCGGGCGGTGCTGCGCCGGACCCGGCGGGAGCAGGCCCCCGACACCGGGACGGCACCACTGACCTTCGCCGACCTCACCCTGGACGAGGCGACCCACAGCGTCACCCGGGCCGGCCAGCCCGTCGAGCTGGCCCCGACCGAGTACCGGCTGCTGCGCTACCTGCTGGTCAACCCGAACCGGGTGCTGTCCCGCGAGCAGATCCTCGACGCCGTGTGGAGCGGGGACTACCGCGGTGGCGCCACCGTCGTCGACCAGTACGTCAGTTATCTCCGGCGCAAACTGGCGCCCTACGGGCCGCCGCTCATCCACACCCAGCGGGGCTTCGGGTACGCGCTGCGCGACGGGCAGCCCGGACCCGGCCCGGCGTGACCGGGCAGGCGCCGTGACACTGCGGGTCCGCCTCATGCTCGGGCTGCTGGCCCTGCTGGCGATCTGCCTGGCGACGGCCGGAACGGCGAGCGCGCTGGCGTTGCGGTCCCACCTGACCCAGGAGACCGACGACCGCCTGCAGGGAGCGCAGAACCTGATCGACACCCGGGGCGTCGCCCTGCTGACCCGGGTCGTGCCCCTGCTCAGCGGCGCCGCCGCGCAACGGGTGATCACCCCGACCGAGTTCGTCGTCGAGCTGCGCCAGGCGAACGGTTCGACGGTGACGCTCGCGGGCGACACCGCCCAGCCCACGACCGGCGGCCGGCTGCTGGCCGCCGTCCCCGATCTGAACCGCCGGATCGCGGCGGGCGCGCCGTTCACCCTCGTGGCGGCCGGTACCCGGTACCGGGTGGTGGTCGGCGCGCTGCCGGGTGGCATCACCGATCTGGTCGCGCTGCCGCTGCGGCCCGTCGAGACGACGATCAGCCGGCTGGTCGCGGTCGAGGCCGTGGCCGCGGCGGTCGTGCTCGCCGTGGGCGGGGTGGCGGCCTGGTTCCTGCTCGGCCGGGGTCTGCGCCCGTTGCGCGACATCACCGGCACCGCTGCCGCGATCGCCGCCGGCGACCTGGAACGCCGCGTCCCGCACGGCCGGTCGCGCACCGAGACCGACCGCCTCGCGGCCGCGCTCAACATCATGCTGGCCCAGATCGAGGCCGCCTTCGAGGGTCGCCGGCGCTCCGAGGAACGCCTGCGCCAGTTCGTCGCCGACGCGTCTCATGAGCTCCGGACGCCGCTGACCTCGGTGCGCGGCTACGTCGACATGCTGCGCCAGGGCATCGTGCCGCCGTCGGGCACGAACGACGCGCTGCGCCGGGTCCAGGACGAGACCCGCCGCATGACCACCCTCGTCGACGACCTGCTGTACCTGGCGCACCTTGACGAGGCCCGGCCGCTGGAGCTGTCCGACGTCGATCTCGCCGCGATCGTCCGAGACGCCGCCGCCGACGCCGCGGCCGTCGAGCCGGACCGTCCCCTGGCGGTCCGGGTGCCGCCGGAGTGCCCGGTCGTCGGCGATCCGGACGCGCTGCGGCAGGTGATCGGCAACCTGCTGGCCAACGTCCGGGTCCACACCCCGCCGGGCACCCCCGCGACGGTCAGCCTCGGCACGGCCGCCGCTGGCGACATACACCTGGTAGTCCATGACGAGGGTCCCGGCATGGCCCCGGCGGACCTCGAACGGATCTTCGACCGGTTCTACCGTTCGGCGGACGGTCGCGACCGTGGCCGCGGGCGCGGCGGCAGCGGCCTCGGGATGTCCATCGTCGCGGCCGTGGTCGGGGCGCACGGCGGCAGCGTCACGGCCACCAGCCCGCCCGGACAGGGCCTGAGGGTGCGGATCTCGCTTCCGGCGCCGTAGCCGGGCCCAGGCCGAACTGCCGCCGAGTCCTTCACGTCGTTGCTGTGCGGCTCACATCGAACCCGCATGAACCGGTGGTCTGCTCGACGTCATGGGGCATCCCGGCACCGACACCGCGCGACGCGACGACCCGGCGCTCCCGGACGACAGCGACGACAGCGACGACAGCGACGACAGCGACGACGAACACCAGCACGGCCGTGCACGCTGCCTCGGCGGACGGGGCACCCGGCTGCTCCAGCTCGGCGGGGCGCTGTTGGTGCTGCGGGCGGTCCAGGCTGTCGTCGCGGTCCTCGCGGTCGCGGCCGTCGGGCTGCCGCGGCTCGTCCAGCCCGCTCCGGGGCTGCACGTCAGCGGACTGGCCGAGGTCGCCCCGACTCCGCTGACCACCGGCACAGCGCTGGCCATGGTGGTCGTCGCCGCCGGCCTCGCCCTCGTGCTGCTCCCCCGACGTCAGGCGTTCGCCGCGTTCGCGGGCGTGAAGGCCCTCGCGCTGGTGGTGGCCTCCGCGTTGACCGGGGCGTTCGCGCCCGGGTCCGTCGCGCTACGGGTCGCCGTCGTGGCACTCGGCATCGGCGTCGTCGTCGGGCTCTGGCCGCTCGCCCGGCGGGCGGCGCTGCGCGTCCTCGTCGCGGGGGGGGGGGGGCCCCCCCCCCCCCCCGCCGGGGGCCCCCGCCGGGGGGGGGGGGGGGGGGCGGGGGGGGGGCGCGGGGGGGGGGGCGCGGGGG
>NZ_JADWYX010000137.1:13050-23366 GCF_016786355.1 Frankia sp. AgB1.9 | reverse complement strand
CCGCCCCCCGGCCCGCGGCCACGACCGCCGCCGCGGGTCCGGGTACGGGCGCCCCGGTGGCCGGGTCGCCCGCGGCGGGGGGGGCCCCCCCCCCCGGCCCCCCCACGACCAGCGGCACCTCGCCGACCCGGGCCCGCAGCCGCCGCCAGCGGCTCGTCGCCGCGTTGACCAGCGCCCGGCGGACGTACGCCTCGGGACTGCCGTCGGCGATCCGCGCCCAGTGCCGGTAGGTCCGCTCGAACGCCCCCTGCAGCAGGTCCTCACCGGCGGCCCAGTCCCCGCCGACGAGCAGCACCGCGCTCAGCAGCAGCCGGTCGGCGGCCCCGGCCACGAACGCCTCGAACGCCAGTTCTTCATCGGCGCGCACCCTCGCCCCCTCCTGTCCGGCTTGTCCCAGTCGAAACGCGCCCGACCCCCGCCACGATGAGCGGCCACCCCCACTGGCCCCCACGCGGGGGCGATTGACACGGCAACGGGCAGGAGTTAGAACCAGTTTCAGTTCTGTGGCGTGGCTCACGACCGGGACGGCTGGCCGCCCCGCGGCGGACCCCCGAGGCGGACACAGCGGAAGGGACTCGGCGTGCAGGCACAGGAACGCGACCCTGAGTTAACCCGGACCCGGCTCGCCCGCTGGCTCGAACCCCGGCTCGCCGCCGGGGCCGGCGGCGTCGACGTCGGCCCGCTGACCAGCCCCGAAGGGCTCGGCTTCTCCAACGAAACCCACCTGTTCGACGCCACCTGGGGCCACGGCACCGCGCGCACCACCCGCCGGCTGGTGCTGCGGATCGCCCCGACCGTCTACCAGGTGTTCCTCGAAGCCCGGTTCGCCGAGCAGTACCAGGTGATGGCCGCCCTCACCGGCGCCGACCCGGGACTGCCCGTGCCCGAGCTGTTCGGCTACGAACCCGACGCCACCCTGCTCGGCGCCCCGTTCTTCGTCATGGGCGCCGTCGACGGCCGCGCGCCCAACGACAACCCGCCCTACCACGTCGGCGGCTGGCTGCACGACGTCACCCCGGCCGACCGGGCCGCGATGTGGTGGGCCGGCGTCGACGTCCTCGCCCGCATCCACCGCCTCGACCCGCACACCCTCGGCCTGGGCTTCCTCGACAACCCCGAGCGGGGCCGCACCGGGATCGACCAGCAGCTCGCCTACTACGAGCAGATGCTCACCTGGGCCGGCGCGAAGGCGTTCGACACACCACCCGAACCCCTCGCCTCCGCCCGGGACTGGCTGCGCGCCCACCAGCCCGACGAACCCGACCCGCCCGTGCTCCTGTGGGGCGACGCCCGGATCGGCAACATCCTGTTCGACGACGAGTTCCGCGCCGCGGCGGTCCTCGACTGGGAGATGGCCGAGCTCGGCGCCCCCGAGACCGACTTCGCCTGGTTCCTCTTCCTCGACCGCCACCACTGCGAGGGCTGCGACGTCCCCCGCCTCGACGGCTTCCCGTCCCGCGCCGACACCGTCGCCCGCTACGAGCAGCTGCTCGGCCGTCCCGTCCGCCACCTCGACTACTACGAGGTGTTCGCCGCCTACCGGTTCGCCGTGATCATGCTGCGAATCCTGGTGATGTTCGTCGAGCTCGGGATGATGGACCCCACCACCGACATGATCACCAACAACACGGTCAGCCGGATGCTCGCGACACTGCTCGACCTGCCCGCCCCCGGCGCCCCACCCGACCGCGACACCCCGCGGACCGCACCCGCCGGCGCCCCCACCGCCACCGGCTGAGACCCCCGCCGGGCCAGCCGCACCCGAGCCGCAGACGAACCTCCAGGAGCGCCCCGTGCTGTCGCCGCTCGACGACTACCCCGTCCACCAGACCGCCGCGCCGATCCGCGAGGTCGCCACGTCAGACCGCAACTTCTACGACCGCTACTACTTCAACTGCGGCTCCCACACCGGCGACACGTTCCTCGTCTTCGGCCTCGGCCAGTACCCGAACCTCGGCACCGCCGACGCGTTCGCGCTGCTGCGCCGCGGCGACGAGCACCGCGTCGTGCGCGCCTCCGCCGAACTCGGCGCCGACCGGCTCGACACCACCGTCGGCCCGCTGCGCGTCGAGGTCGTCGAAGGCCTGAAGAAACTGCGGTTCGTCCTGGAACCCAACGACTGGGGCCTGTCCGCCGACCTGACGTTCGACGCCGCCATACCCGCAACCCTCGAACCCCGCCAGATCATCCGCGGCGCCGCGAACCGGATCATCATCGACGCCTGCCGGCTCGCCCAGACCGGCCGCTGGACCGGCACCTTCACCGTCGACGGCCAGACCACCCAGGTCACCCCCGACACCTGGTGGGGCACCCGCGACCGCTCCTGGGGCATCCGCCCCGTCGGCGAACCCGAACCCCCCGGCCGGCCAGGAGAGTTCCACACCCTGTTCTGGCTCTACCTGCCGATCCAGTTCCCCGACCACTCGGTCATCGTGATCCTCCAGGAGGACGAGGCCGGCAACCGCGCCCTGGAGGAGGCACTCCTCGTCTGGCCCGAGGCGACCGGCCGGCCCGCCGAACAGCTCGGCCGCCCCGACGTCACGATCGAGTTCCAACCCGGCACCCGCGTCCCCAGGAGCGCGACGATCCGGTTCACCCGCCGCGACGACAAGATCCCCGAGATCACCGCCGAGGTCCAGCTCGCCGCCCACCTCGGCGTCGGCACCGGCTACGGCTTCGACCCCGGCTGGAAGCACGGCATGTACCAGGGGCCACTGACCGTCGACGGCGAGACCGTCGACCTCACCGACCCCGCCGTCGCCAGCCGCCTCGTCGGGATCACCGACAGCCTCGCCCGGTTCACCCGCGACGGCCAGGTCGGCTACGGCCTCTTCGAGCTCCTCGCGATCGGCCCGCACCGGCCCACCGGCCTCACCGGCTTCCTGTAAGACCGCCCGGCGGGGCCGCGTCACCGCTGGGTAGCGTCTGGCCCGAAGGCCACCCGACCGGGCGGCCCGCCGAGGAAGCCGCCTGCCTGCCGTGGACGTCGCCCGCTCCGCCGCCCTCTTCGCCGTCGCCGCCGTGTTCGAGATCGGCGGGGCCTGGCTGATCTGGCAGACCGTCCGCGAGCACCGCGGCTGGGGCTACGCCGCCGCCGGCGTCGCCTCCCTCGCGCTCTACGGCTTCCTCGCGACACTGCAGCCCGACGGCCACTTCGGCCGCATCCTCGCCGCCTACGGCGGCATCTTCGTCGCCGGGTCGATCCTGTGGGGCGCGCTCGCCGACGGCTACCGGCCCGACCGGTTCGACCTCGCCGGCGCCGCCGTCTGCCTCGCCGGCATGGCGATCATCATGTTCGCCCCCCGCGGCTAGAACCCCCGCCGGCGCTCTCATCGCACACCGCCCCGGCCGCGTCAGAACAGGAGCATTTCTGACATTCCGAGGAGGCGAGGGGTGCACGCAGATGAGGAACAGACCTTCGAGAGGTTCGTCGCCACCGTTGCCGACCGGCTCCTGATGAGCGCGATCCTCCTCGTCGGCGGCGACCGCGCCGCCGCCGAGGACCTCGTCCAGGGAGCCTTCGAACGGACCTACCTGCGCTGGTCCCGAATCACCGACGGCCACCAGGAGGCCTACCTGCGCCGCGCCCTCGTCAACGGCGCGACCAGCCGCTGGCGACGGCTACGCGCCCGCGTCATCGAGGTACCCCTCCAGGACGACGGCCCCTGGACCCTCGACGTCGCCGCCCCGGCCGTCGACCACGCCGACCAGCTCACCCAACGCGCCAGCCTCATCCGGGCACTGGCCACCCTGCCACCGCGGCAGCGCGCCGTCGTCGTCCTGCGCTACGTCGACGACCTGCCCGAAGCCGACGTCGCCGCCGCCCTCGGCTGCTCCGTCGGCTCGGTGCGCTCCCAGGCGTCGCGCGGCCTGGCCCGGCTACGCGACAGCGAACACCTGCGCGCCCTCGGCCGACCACCCACCGGCCCGGACATCCTGACCAACGGCCGGCGCCGCCAGCCCACCCCGTACTACGCGGCCGCCCCCCAGCCCGAGGGAGACCAGCTGTGACCCTCAGACGACCAGCCGCGACCCTCACCGACCCCGAACTGCTTTCCCACCTGCGCGCCCTGGGCGACGGGAAGCCCACACCGGGCTTCGGCCCCACCTTCCCCGACCGAATCCGCGACGGCGCCCACCGCCGCCGCACCAACAGTCGGATCGCCACCGCGTTCCTCGTCACCCTCGTCGTCATCGGCGTGCCCCTGGGCCTGCTCGCCACCACACGAGGCGACACCAGAGCCAGCCCAGCGGCGGCCGTGTCGACCTCCGCGGCGCCCTCCGCCGTCGCCTCGTACGGCGGAGTCACCGCCACCTGGCTGCCCGCCGGGGTGACCCACACCGTCGACAACACGGTCGTCCCGGACCCGTCCGCGCAGCCGGGCGAGTTCCGGCTCTCCCGGCGCGACGTCACCACCCCGGCGCTGACCATCCAAGGTCTGCGCTTCGCCCCCGGCATATTCCTCAGCCAGTTCACCGGAGCCCGACCACCCGCCACACCACCACCCACGACAACGACGCCCCACCCGTCGTCCCGCCCCCCGGCAGGGCCCGACCTGCTCTGGATCACCGTCTCGTGGGAACCGCCGGACGGCACCGGCCTGGCCGACCTCACCGACGCGATGAAAAACCCGTTCGGCTCCAACCAGTTCGGCGGCAGGATCACCACCTCCACGCGGACCGTCAACGGACGCCCGGCGATCTTCGCCACCATCGACGACCCGGGCCTGCGCGGCTGGCTCCCCAGCGAAGGGACCTACAACCACGACGCGCTGCTCGCCTGGGCCACCCCGTCCGGCGCCCTGCTCACCGTCGAGTCCGCCACCGCCACCCCCACCGACCTGGCCGCGCTGCAACGCGTCGCAGACGGACTCGTACTCGGCACCCGGCCGCCGAACCCGACGACACCGGCAGCACCGGACGCCACCACCGCGACCGCCGCGCTCGACGCCGTCCACGACGCCTTCGCCGTCGGTGTCAGCGCGGACCGGTTCGCCGCGGCCGTGCAGGGCGGCGACGCGCTCACCGCCACCCACACGGCCCTCCTCGCAGACAACCCCCAGTTCGGCCCCGCGCCCGAGCCCCCCACGAACGCCGTGGCCTGGCGGATCGAGCAAATCGACCCCGACACGGTCAGCGCCGCCTTCAACCTGGCGTACGACGACCTCCACATACCGGGGGACAGCTCAAACCCGGCCAACCTCTCGCACTACGCCGGAAACGCGATCATCGTCCGCACCTCCACCGGCTGGCAGGTCAGCAGAGACACCTTCTGCGACACGGCCAGCTCCATGGGTATCGAACCGGACTGCCCACCGGCCTGACCGGACCGAGCCCGCCTCGGCCCCTGGCGCCGGCCGGGCCACGCCCACCCGCGTGGCCCGGCCGGCGAACGCATCTCGCGGCCCAGCCCGGGACCACACCGGCAACCGGCCCCTTCAGCGGCGCCGCGCCCCCCGGCCAAGCTGAGCCTGCCGCGCCGCGAAACGCGCCCGCGACGCCTCCTGCCGGGCCTCCCGACAGGCCCGGCACTGCGTGTCCTCAGCCGGCGCCGCACCGCACGTCACACACAGCGCCACCCCGTCACCGCCAGCCGGCGCCTCCGAGCGGAACTCCTCGACGCCACGCCGGCAGTAGCAGCCCAACGCCGGACCAGCCAGACCGGCCACCACCGGCAACGCCGCCCCATCAGCCGACAGCCCGGCCGGCCCAGCCGCATCCTCGGCCCCCTCGGGGGCGGCACAGCAGGTCACCCACACCGCCGTCGGCCCGCCACCGAAATGCGCCGACCACGCATGGCCACACAGCGAACAGCACGCCCGCTCACCGCGGGACCCCACCTCGGGCTCGGCCACCCTCCCAGTCGACCACGCCGACCGGCCCACACGCACCACCCCGCGCCAGCCGCCGGCCCCACACCCGTCAGCTCGCCTTCTCCAGCGCGAACGTGCCGCAACCCTCGCCCCGCACCCGGCCGCCCAGCTGCTGAACCCCACCCGCCGACGTCGCGTAGGTGCCCGTCAGACCGACCATCAGATAACCGAACGGCCGCGACAGCCACACCTCCCCGTCGAGCACCACCTGGTCACCCTCGAACGTGCCCGACATCGTGTACGCCCCCGGCTGCACCCGCGGATTGTCCGGCGGCGCGCTGAACGTGAACACCGCGGTGACCAGACCCGGCGCCCCCACCACCGACAGGACGTCCAACTGCAACACGGTGGCACCCTGCGCGCAGCGATAGGTACCGGTCCAACGGCCCGCCAGCCGTTCCGCGACACCGGGGTTCGCCGGCAACGACGCCCCCGCTGGCGCGCCGGACGTCGCCGCGAGCAGCGCCACCGCCGGCGTCGGCGACCCGCCCGACCCCGGCGACGAACCACCGCCACCCCGGGTCGCCACCGCCGTGACCCCGGCACCCACCAGCCCGGCCACCAGCAACGCCACGACCGCCACCGCCACCTGCCAGGACCGGCGCCGCCCCGGCCCCCCACCCGCCGGCACGACACCCGGCCCCGACCACACCCCGGGATCAGAGCCACCACCCGCGGGCCAGGGCCCGACCGGCGTGACCACCGGCGTCTCCCACCCGACCCCACCACCCGGCCCGGACACCGCCCACGGCGACAGCGACGGCCCTGGCCCGGCGGCCGCACGGTGAGCCACCGCGGGACTCCACAACCGGTCCAACACCCCGGCCGTCGCCGCCACCGGATCCACCACGTCCCCGACCAGACCCGCCAACAACGCCCCCGCCGCCGGCCGCCGCCCCGGATCCCGGTCCAAAGCCGCCCACAACACCGGCAACAGCCGCTCCGGCACCCCAGCCAGATCCGGCGCCGCATACATCGACCGGTAGACCAACGCCTCCGCCGTACCCGACCCGAACGGCGCCCGCCCCGTCGCCGCGAACGCCACCGTCAACGCCCACGCCCACACATCCGCCGCCGGCCCGACCCGGCCCCCAAGATCGGCCTGCTCCGGCGCCAGGAAACCAGGGGAGCCGACCATCGCCCCCGCCCGCGTCACCTCCGCCGCCGTCACATCCCCCGCACCCGGCAACGGCCGCGCCATCCCGAAATCGATCACCTTCGGCCCCGCCGCCGTGACCAGCACGTTCGCCGGCTTCAGATCCCGGTGCACCACCCCGGCCGCGTGCATCGCGACCAACGCCTCCGCCAGCCCCACCGCCAACGCCTCCACCGACGCCGCCGGCAACGGGCCACCCAGCTCCACCACCTCCGCCAGGCTCGGCCCGGCGACATACTCCATCGCCAGCCACGGCCGCGCCGCCGCCGGATCCGCCGCCAGCACCCGGGCCGTACACGTCCCCGCCACCGCCCGGGCCGCGGCGACCTCCCGGCGAAACCGGGCCCGGTAGTCCGGCAACGTCGCGATCCGCGCGTGAACCAGCTTCACCGCCACCAGCCGGCCTGCCTCACCCGAGGAGCCAGGCCCCAGCCCCGTCGCTGCCGGGTCCACGGCCGCCGGGTCCTCCGCCGCACCGAGGAACACCACCCCCATCGCCCCGGCCCCGAGACGCGCGGTCAGCCGATAGCCACCCACCCACGTCGGATCACCCGCCTGTAACGGTCCCAGCGGCACAGGGCACTCCCTCCGGCCATCGGCCCGGCCCCCCGACCACGACAGGGGCAGTATGTCCGGCCACGACTCGTCCGCCGGCCACCACACACTTCATACCGCCGTGCGCCGACAGCCCAGGAAACCCCGACCACCACTGGCAGGATGGGGCACGCCCCCGGTCGCCGACCGCCAGCACCGACCACACCGGCCGCACAGACAGCCTGGAGGCGCCGCGATGCGCGACGGAGCGCTACAGATCGACGGGCTTTCCAAACGGTACGGCCACGTCACCGCGCTACGAGATATGACCTTCGAGGTCCGCGCCGGCGAACTGTTCGGCTTCGTCGGCTCCAACGGCGCCGGCAAGACCACCACCATGCGCATCGTCCTCGGCGTCCTGACCGCCGACGCCGGCGAAGTCCGCTACGACGGCCAGCCCCTCACCGTCGACACCCGCCGCCGGATCGGCTACATGCCCGAGGAACGCGGCCTCTACCCCAAGATGCGCGTCGGCGAACAGCTCGAGTACCTCGCCCAGCTCCACGGCATGACCGCCCCCGCCGCCCGCGCCGCCACCCGCGCCTGGGCCGAGCGGCTCGCCATCGCCCACCGCCTCGGCGACGACGTCCAGGCCCTCTCCCTCGGCAACCAGCAACGCGCCCAGCTCGCCGCCGCCCTCGTCCACGACCCGACCGTCCTCGTCCTCGACGAACCCTTCTCCGGCCTCGACCCGATCGCCGTCGACGTCATGAGCGACGTGCTGCGCGAACGCGCCGCCGCCGGCGTCCCCACCGTCTTCTCCTCCCACCAGCTCGACCTCGTCGAACGGCTCTGCGACCGCGTCGGCATCGTCTCCGCCGGCACCATGGTCGCCATCGGCTCCGTCGACGAGCTGCGCGCCGACGGCGAGTCCGTCCTCGTCGTCGACGCCCCCGACGCCCCCACCGGCTGGGCCGACACCCTCCCCGGCGTCCAGGCCACCCGCCGCGACGACCACGGCCGCACCGAGCTGCACCTCGCCACCGGCACCGACGACCAGGCCATCCTGCGCGCCGCCCTCACCACCGGGCCCGTCCGCGAGTTCGCCCACCGCCGCCCCACCCTCGCCCAACGCTTCCGCGAGGTCGTCACCCATCAGCCCCCCGAAGCCGAACCCCCCGCCCGCGGCCGGCGACGAGCCATCCCCACCCAGCTGGCCCGCGGCGCGGGCAGACCGGCACCCGCCGAGGACGGTCACGCATGAGCGGCACCCTCGAACGCGACGACGACCAGCCCGCCGCCCGCGCCACCGCCGACGCCGTCATCCCGCCCGGGTCCACCCGGGTGCTGTGGCTCATCGTCCGCCGCGAGGTCACCACCCGGTTCCGTTCCCGCGTCTTCCGGATCATGACCCCGCTGTTCGTCGTCGCCCTCCTGCTCGGCATCGGCGCCGACGCCCTGTTCAGCGACACCGGCCCGACCCGCGCCACCGTCGGCCTCCTCGCCACCGACGGCCCCACCGCCACAGCCCTCACCGCCACCGGCCAGACCGGCGGCCTCGACGTCCACACTGTCACCATCACCGACCCCGCCGACGGCGAACGCCAGGTCCGCGCCGGCATCCTCGACGCCGCCGTCACCGCCACCAGCCCCACCGGCCTGCGCGTCGTCGTCCGCCACAGCCTCGACGACCTGTCCACCGCCGTGTTCACCGCCGTCGCCCGCCAACAGACCCTGCGCGCCGAGATCACCACCCTCGGCGGCGACCCCACCCAGATCGACACCACGGTCGCCACCGCCGGCATCCACCTCGACGTCCTCGAACCCACCGACCCGCACGCGAGCTCCCGCATCGGCCTCGGCGTCATCACCGGCATCCTCATCTACATCTCACTGCTGATCTTCGGACCGGCCGTCGCCCAGGGCGTCATCGAGGAGAAGTCCAGCCGCGTCGTCGAGCTCCTGCTCGCCACCGTCAAACCCTGGCAGCTCATGGCCGGCAAGGTCCTCGGCATCGGCACCGTCGCCCTGTTCCAGCTCGCCCTCTACGCCGCCATCGGCGTCCCGTTCGGCCTGCGGACCGGCGTCCTCAACCTGCCCGCCGCGATCGCCGCCAGCTCCGCGCTGTGGTCACTGCTGTGGTTCCTGCTCGGCTTCGGCGTCTACGCCCTGCTCTTCGCCGCCACCGGCGCGCTCGTCTCCCGCCAGGAGGACGCCGCCGGCGTCACCACCCCACTCGTCATGATGATCATCATCCCGTATGTCATCGGGATCTCGATCCTGCCCGGCAACCCGCACTCCGGCCTGCTCGCCGTCCTGTCCGTCCTCCCGTTCACCGCCCCACTGATCATGCCGATGCTCATCGCCGCCGGCACCGCCGCGGGCTGGCTCATCGCCCTCGCCGTCACCGTCAACGTCGCCAGCATCGTCGTGCTCGTCCGCCTCGCCGGCCGCGTCTACGCCGGCGCCGTCCGCCGCACCGGCAGCCGCGTCCGCCTCACCGAAGCGCTACGCGCCCGCTGACCGGCCGCACGGCGAGTCCAAACCTCGGTTTGTTGGGGCTGCCTTCAGTCCTTATGTTCCTGTTGTGATCTCCAAGATCAAAAAGAGAGTCTTGGCACGTCAACAGCGTTGACTATCTTGTGGTCGGGGCAGCGGGCTTTCACCTGGACCATCACGTTGGAGTGGGGGGGGGGGGCCGGGGCGGGGGGGGGCGGCGCGGGGCGGCCGCGCCCGCGCCCCCCGGCGGGGGG
>NZ_JADWYX010000137.1:0-13040 GCF_016786355.1 Frankia sp. AgB1.9 | reverse complement strand
CGGCCCCGCCCCCCCCCCCCCCCCCCCCCCCCGCCCCCCCCCCCCCCCCCCCCCCCCCCCCCCCCCCCCCAACGGTCAGCCGGCGACCAGGCAGAACGGGTGACCGGCCGGATCCAGCAGCACCCGCCACCGGTCGCCGCCCGGCTGGTGGTCCGGCCTGACCGCGCCGAGCCCCAGCGCCGCCTTCTCCGCCGCGTCGAGGTCCTCGACCCTGAGATCCAGGTGGAACTGCTGCGGCACGTCCTGACCGGGCCACCGCGGGGCCCGGTATCCGTCGACCCGTTGGAAGCCTAGGTCGCAACCCGAACCATCGGTCAGGGCGACGAACCCGTCAGTGTCATAGCCGAGCTGCCTGCCTGTCAGCTCCTGGTAGAACCGGGCCAGAGCCCGGGGATCGGCGCAGTCCAGGGTCACGCCGCGCAGCGTGGCGATCGGCATCGTCCACTCCTTAGTCATCCATGTTCAGTCATCCGTTTCGCGGGCCGGGCCAAGCAGGAGCAGCCGCCGGGCGGTCACGCCCCGGAGTCCGCCGCGGTCGACATGGGGAGTCCAGACAGGCCGAGAGATCATGAAGCATGGACCAGATTCGGTCCGGCCTCACTTCAGGTGCCGGGCGAAGAACCGGGCCCCGTCCTCCCCCTCGAACCACGGGACACCGGTGTGCCCACCCAGATTGGCGTGCAGGGTCTTCTCCCGTGAGCCGAAGGCGTCGAACAGGTCCAGGGCCGCCTGCCGGTCGTTCCCCTCGTCGTCCCACTGCAGCAGGACCTGCAGCGGAATAGTGACCCGCCGGGCCTCCTCGAACGTGGCGCGAGGCACGAAACTGCCGGCGAACAACAGGGCGGCCGAGATCCGTGGCTCGACCACCGCCAGCCGGACGCCGACGGCGATCACCCCACCCGAGAACCCGACCGGGCCGCCGATCTCGGGCAGCGTAAGCAGCGCGTCCAGGGCGGCCTGCCATTCCGGGACCGCCCTTTCGACCAGCGGGAGGACAAGGCGGTCGACAATCTCGTCGCCAACCGTCTCGCCGGCCCGCAGCGCCCGGCGCAGGCCGGCCCGGGCCTCCTCCGCGGCGGCCGAACGGGGGCGGTCACCGCTTCCGGGGAGCTCGATGGTGGCCGCGGCGAAGCCCTCCGCCACGGAGTCCCGGGCCCGGGACACCAGCCGGGGGTACATCTTGCCCAGTCCGCCGGGGTGGCCGACCAGGACCAGCGGCACCGGCGCCGATACGGATGCCGGCGTCCACAGGATGCCGGGGATCTCATTGAGGGTGAAATCGCGTTCGAGGACGCCGTCGTCGAGGCGCTGTTCGGACGTGAATCGCATGGTCGTGCCTTTCGGGAGCGCTCCTGAACGGCGCTCCCGGACGACCTATCGCCCGACCGTGACCCCGGAGAGGAGCACCCATGTCGATACTGCGTTCACGGGTACCACCTCCTCGTCCTCTCGCACGGCCACTGGCAAGCTAGCAGCGGCCGCCGCGATCCACCAACAGGTTTTCGCCACGGCGGCGCACTCTCCCCCGGTCAGGCCCGGTGGGAGCCTCGACGGCGACGCCGCCGGCGCCCACGGCGGGCCACCAGGACGAACCCGGCGAGCACCACAACGGCCCCACCGCCCGCCGACACGACGACGAGCAGCACCGACGGGCCGAGGCGCAGCCCAGGGTGCTCACCAGGGCTCGCCGGGAACAGGAGCCTGACCGTCGCCGTGTGGTGGACCAGACCGCTGGAGAGCTCCAGGTGCGCGGTCCAGGGGCCGAGGGGCAGGCTCGCGGTCACCGGGATGACCAGCCGGGCCGACTCCCCCTTGCCGATGGTCCGACCGCTCGGAACGGCGACGACCGGGGTCGTGAGGCCGGCGGGACCGTTGACGAGGCGCAGACTGCCAAGCATGTCGAGGGCCCGCTCGGCGGTGTTGCGGACCGTCGCGGCGACGTACAGCCCGCCGTCCACCCCACGGCCGGCGGCGACATTCGAGATCGCGAAGTCGGTCGGCGGCTCGCCACCGGGGCCGATGTCCAGGTAGAGGCGCACCCCGACCCGGTTGACGACGGTCACCTGGCCGGGCAGCGCCGGCGGCACGGGCTCGGCCCACACCACGCCGAAACGCTCCCCAGCCGTGGCCCGCCTTGGCACCGCGACCGTGACCGTGACCGTCGCCGCGGTCCGCGCCGGCAGCTCGACGACGCCTGGCACGACCTGCACCCAGGACGTCAGCTCGTCGCCGGTCCGCCCGGCCTCGACGTCGAACCCGTCCTCGTCGACCCGCGCGCCCGCCGCGTACATCGACACCCGCTGCGGGGCGATCGTCGTGTTGGAGACCTCGACGTGCCGGACGATGGTCGCGCCCGGGGCGAGGTGGTCGACGATGTAGACGTGCGCCCGTGGGTCGTCGGCGCGGTCAGTGGGAGCGTCCAGCAGCCGGACCCCGACGCCGCCCGGTCCACGCCGCGGCGGCGCCACCGGCCGGATGGACACAGGGGTCGTGGCCGCCGGAGCCGGCGCGAGCGTGTCAACCGCCGTCGCGGTAGCGGCCGGTCGGCCGGCCGGGGGTACGGCCGGAGTGCCGGCCACCGGCCCGCCGCCAGGCCGAGTCGTGCCCGCGGCGGCAGCCGGGCTGGCGGCAAGAACGGCGGGCAACGCCAGAACGATCACGATGGCGCGACCGGGGTGACGCGGCCGGCCGGTGAGGCGCGCGGGAGGCCGGTCCGCCTCAGGCGGCCGCATCGCACGCGCGGCGCGACCGACTCCGGCCGCCACAGCCCTGACGCGATGGCCAGCGGCCTTCGACGGCCGAAGCACGGTGGTCATGGAAAGGTCGCCGCCTACCCGTCAGGCAACCGAGTGCGTGACGGTGCCCGTGTAGGTACCCGCGACGGCGGCCGCGGGGATGTTCACGACCAGCGTCGGGTTCCACGTCGCACTGTTGTTACCGACGATGGCCGTCGCCGAGAACGCCGTCAGGCCGGGCGCCGTGGTGCCCAGCGGGGCCGCGAGCCCCAGCGTCGCCTGCCCGGGGGTGAACACGGCGGTACCCGTCGTCGACGTCGCGGTCAGCGACGCGTAGTTCACCGCCGACGCGGCGATCGTCTCGTTGGCCGTCCCACCACCGGTGGTGAAGTTCGTCGAGAAGACCTTCGCCGTCCAGGTGCCGAGCAGCGCGCCGCGGGCGTCCGTCACCGTCACCGCGCCCAGCGAACCCGACAGCGTCGCCGTACCCACCGCCGCCGTACCCAGGTTCGCCGTCGCCGGCGCGGTGATCGTGAGCGCCCCACCGGTGAGGGTGAAGGTGACCGTCGTCGTCGCCGCGTCCGCGGGTACCGCGGTCAGCAACGCCAGCCCGGCCGCGGCCAACAACGCCAGGCCGGCCTTTGGATTTCGTACAGTCCGCACCCGCACCGTCGATTTCCTCTCAGTGTGCCGCGTCATTCGCCGTAGCCGTTGCACCGACCGGCATCCGTTTTTCCGGATGTGCGTCGGGCACCCCGTCCCGCCTCAGCAAAAATGCAGGGACTGGGGACGCCACGGCCTTTCGACGAGCACGCCGGGCGACGAACGCAACCTTAACCGCAGGTAGAGCCGCCACCGGCGCCGTGACACGCCGTAGGCCCCGGGCCACAGGTCCCACTGGTCACGAGCGGCAGTTTGCGCCGGAATTTGCGACATCGCGGCGGAGACGGCGCCACCGGCGATGAATCCGGACGGCACGGACAAGCGCGAAAGCGCCGGAGAGCCGTCCGCGCGGACGGCAGTTCCTGAGTATCGAGCGCAACCAGACCATTCTCTGGAAATGAGTGCCGCATCCCCCGAGGTAGGCCTCGCCCCTCGTCCCGCGACAAAGCAAGATCGCCGCTTCCGCCCTCGCTTGGCTGTAACCACGACGGTTTCGCGACCACCTGAGGGCCGAAACCGCGATCAAGCCGGGGGGCCGACCTCGCCAGGCCCCGGCATTGGCCGGCCCCCTCGCCGGCGGGACGCCGTGCGCGTCGGCACTCGCGGGTTCCCGCGACCGACAGGACTCAAGATCCTTAGCGACGTCGAGGGGCCGTCAACAGCGTGGACAACGGCGTGAGCCCGAGAGTAGGTGGACCGGTCAGGCCCGCGGCGGCGGGACCGTCCAGCCGGTACCTGCCGCCCACGGCCGGGCCCGGGCGGTGATCTCCGCGATGATGGTCGTCTTGGCCGCGGAGTAGTGCTGGGTGCTGGGCCAGTCGACGACCGCCAGGGCGCGCTTGGCCGCCTCGTAGGCGGCCCGGTCGGCCGGATCGTGGCGCAGCCAGTCACGGAACAGCAGGTGGCGGTGCTCCCAGTCGCCGCCGGCGCCGCAAAGGTGGACGTGCACGTCCTTCTCCGGCGTGCGGAACATCCAGTGCTCACCGCGCTCGCGCACCCGGACGACATAACCGGCGGCGACCAGCCGCGGCACGAATCCCTCGTCGTCCGCGACGTCGGGGACGGCAACCAGAATGTCCACGATCGGCTTCGCCCCGAGACCCGGCACCGACGTCGACCCGACGTGTTCGACCCGCACCGCCGTGGAACCGAGGGCCGCGACGATCCGGTCACGTTCGAACGCGAACCGCGCCACCCACTCGGGCCGGTACGCGGCGATCACGATCCGCCGTTTCTCCGGCCCGCCGATGAACACTTCCTCCTCGGTCAGAACCTCGCCGCCAGCCATCGGCCTCGTCTCCGCCACAGCTCCGGCCACCATAGGCCGGCGCGAACCCGTTGACCCCGGAGCATTCCGGGCCATCTCCCCCGTCACCTGCCCATTCTGCGCCGTGAGAAGACCACGGGCTGTCGCGAACATGCCTTTCCCGGTGCGCGACGACGACCAGTCCGGGCCCGCCGGACCGGCCCCGACCGGCGATTCCCCACGTCCGTCGGTAAATCCCGCCGGCGGAAGGGGGTGTAGCCCCACCCCCGGTTCGGGGCCCAGCGCCCGTGTCCAGCTGACGACAGGCCGCGACGATCGATCCCGACGCCAGTGCGACGCGACCCCGGGAGGTCCCCGTCATGCCCACCACCACCGCCGCTCACCCGGCACCCAGCCGGCCGCCGGCACGGTCCCCCGCCGCGTTCGGCGACGCCGCGATCCGGGCGCGCGGCCTGCGCAAGGCGTTCGGGGACGTCACCGTGCTCGACGGGGTCGACCTCGACATCGCCGCCGGCAGCGTGCACGCGCTGCTCGGTGCCAACGGCGCCGGCAAGACGACGCTCGTACGGATCCTCGCCACGCTGCTGCCCGCCGACGCCGGCACGGTGACCGTCGCCGGCCGGGACGTGCGCCGCGAGCCCCGCCGGGTCCGGGAGGTCATCTCGCTGACCGGCCAACATGCCGCCGTCGACGAGCTGCTCACCGGGGTGGAGAACCTGCGGCTGGCCGCGCGGCTGTTCCGCCTGCCCCGCGCCGACGCCCGCCGCCGGGTCGACGCGCTGATCGAGGCGTTCGACCTGGCCGGCTTCGGCGGCCGGCTGGTGCGAACCTACTCCGGCGGCCAGCGCCGCCGCCTCGACCTCGCCGTGGGCCTGGTCGCCGACCCCGCGGTCATCTTCCTCGACGAGCCGACGACCGGGCTGGACCCGCGCAGCCGCCAGGGCGTCTGGGACGTCGTCGCCCGGCTCGCCGACAGCGGGGCGACGGTCCTGCTGACCACCCAGTACCTCCAGGAGGCCGACGAGCTCGCGGACAGGATCTCGGTGCTGCACGGCGGCCAGATCGTCGCCGAGGGCAGCGCCGCCGACCTGAAGGCCAGCCTCGGCACCGAACGCGCCGAGCTGACCTTCCCCGACGACGACGCCTACACCCGCGCCCTCGCCCACCTGCGCGGCCCACTGCCCGCGCAGCGCCCGGCCGCCCCGGCACCTTCTGACGCGACGGCGCCCGCCGGGCTCGACGTGGACCGGGCCGCCCGCCGGGTCGGCGTCCCGACCGACGGCAGCGCGGGCGCGCTGCGCCGGCTGCTCATCGACCTGGCCGACGCCGGCATCGAGGTCACCCGCGTCGAGCTGCGCAACCCGACCCTCGACGACGTCTTCCTCACCCTCACCAGCGGAAAGGACCTGGCATGACGACCGCCGCCCCCTCCCTGCCCCACCCGCGGCCCGTCGCCCGCGGCCGCTTCGCCGCGGACTCGCGGGCGCTGATCGGGCGCAGCCTGCGCCGGCTGCCCCGCCAGCCCGACACCCTGATCATCTCGGTCGCGCTCCCGGTGATGCTGCTGCTGCTGTTCGTCTACGTGTTCGGTGGCGCCCTCAACACCGGCGGACGCCACGCCTACCTGACCTACGTGGTCCCCGGGATCGTCGTGCTGGCCTCCGGCTGGGGCGCCGCGTCGACCGCTGTCGCCGTGGCGAGCGACCTGACGACCGGCATCGTCGACCGTTTCCGATCGATGCCGGTCCGCGGCCCGGCGGTGCTCACCGGCCACGTCGTCGCGAGCCTGGCCGCGAACGCCGTCGCGACCACCCTGGTCATCGGGATCGGGATCGCACTCGGGTTCCGCCCGCACGCCGGGGTCGCGGGCTGGCTCGGCGCCGTCGGCGTCCTCGCGTTCTACGTGCTGGCGATCACCTGGCTGTCGGTCACCCTCGGCCTGCTCGCCGGCGGGCCCGAGGCCGCGAACGGCATGACGTTCTTCATCCTGTTCCTGCCGTACGTGAGCAGCGGGTTCGTCCCGACGAGCACGATGCCCGGCGCGCTGCGGGCGTTCGCCAACCACCAGCCGCTGACCCCGGTGATCGACACCGTCCGTGGGCTGCTCGTGCACGGCAGCGCGTCCCGTGGCACGGCGGCGGTCGCGCTCATCTGGTGCGCCGGCATCCTCGTGGTCAGCTACGTCGCCGCGGCGGCGCTGTTCCGCCGCCACGCGAGCCGCTAGGGCGCCACGGAGGTCCCGACGGGCCCGGCTCAGTCCATCGAGTAGGCGACGACGCCGCGGCGGACCGCGTCCATCGCCTCGCGGGCGGTGGCGCGCAGCCGCGAGCCGGCGGCGGCGACCTGGGCGAGCTGGTCGAGCAGGTCGAGCAGCTGGCGCATCCAGCGGACGAAGTCACCGGCGGTCAGCTCGGTCGCGTCCTCCCCGAGGATGCGTTCGAGCGACCGGCCGTTGGCCCACCCGAACGCCGCGGTGACGAACCCCAGCTCCGGTGGCCGGACGAACCCGAGCCCGTGACGCTCCTCGAGCGCGGACAGCGTCAGGTAGGCCTGCTGGGTGGCGGTCAGCGCCGTGCGCAGCGCCTCGTCGCCGGGCAGCGACGGCAGCGCCGAGTCGTCCCCGCGCGGCTCGAACACCAGAGCGGACACGGCGGCGGCCAGCGCCGGCGCGCTCAGCGGCTCCCAGACCTCCTCGTCGACGCACACCGCGACGAGGAGGTCCTGCTCGGTGTAGATCCGGGCCAGCCGGCGGCCCTTCGCGGTGACCTCGTCGCCGTCGAGATAGTCGAGCTCGGCGAGGACCCCGCGGACCCGGTCGAACGTGCGTGCGACGGTGTTCGTCCGGCTCTCGACCTTGCGGGTGAGCTGCTCGGTCTCCCGGCCGAGCCGGGCGGCCCGCTCGGCCTTGCGCAGGTGCTCCTCGCGGCGGGGGCAGTCGTGCACCGGGTGGGCGCGCAGGGCGCGGCGCAGCCGGGCGAGCTCCACGTCGTCGGCCGCGGCCGAGCGGGCCCTGTCCCGGCGGCCGGGCTCGGCGCGCAGCTCGGCCGCGTGCAGGGACGACGCCAGCTCCCGGCGGGACCGGGCGTCACGCGGGTTGAACGTCCGGGGCACGCGCACCCGCCCGAGCGGCTCGACCGCGACCGGAAAGTCGATCATCGACAGGCGCTTGACCTGATGGTCCGCGGTCAGCACCACCGGGCGCGGCTCGTCGCGGGCCTGCGGGTCGAGGTCCACGTTGAGCACCACCGCGAGGCCCATCCGCCGGCCGGCCGGAACCCGGACCACGTCCCCGGTGCGCAGCCGGGCCAGCGCCGCGGCCGCGTCGGCGCGGGTCTGGGCCGCGCCCTCCCGGGACAGCCGCTTCTCCCGGTCCCGGATCTCGCGGCGCAGCTGGTCGTACTCGAGCGCCGAGCCGCGGTCGCACTCGACCTCGGCCGTCAGCCCGTCGAGCGCCGCCTGGTTGCGCCGCACCTGCCGGGCCAGCCCGACGACGTTGCGGTCGGCCTGGAACTGCGCGAACGACGACTCCAGGACCGTGCGGGCCCGCTCGCCACCGAGCCGGCCGACGAGGTTGACGGCCATGTTGTAGGACGGCCGGAACGACGACTTCAGCGGGTAGGTCCGCGCCGACGCCAGGCCGGCGACGGCCAGCGGGTCCAGGCCCGGCTGCCAGATCACCACCGCGTGGCCCTCGATGTCGATGCCACGGCGCCCCGCCCGGCCGGTCAGCTGGGTGTACTCCCCCGGCGTGATCTCGGCCCGCTCGACCCCGTTGAACTTCGAGAGCCGTTCCAGGACGACGGTCCGCGCCGGCATGTTGATCCCGAGCGCCAGCGTCTCGGTCGCGAACACGGCCCGAACCAGGCCGCGGACGAACAGCTCCTCGACGACCTCCTTGAACGCGGGCAGCATCCCGGCGTGGTGCGCGGCGATGCCCCGCTCCAGCCCGTCGAGCCACTCCCAGTAGCCCAGCACCCGCAGGTCGGCGTCGGGCAGCTCGGCGGTCCGGGCCCGCACGTGCGCGCGGATCTCCAGGGCCTGCTCCGACGTCGTCAGCCGCAGGCCGGCCGCGACACAGGCCGCGACCGCCGAGTCACACCCGGCCCGGCTGAACACGAACGTGATCGCGGGCAGCAGGCCCTCACGGTCGAGGCGCTCGATGACCTGCGGCCGGCTCGGCACCCACATCCGCCGCGGCCGGCCACCGGGGCGCCCGCCCGGCCTGCGCGGGCCCGACCAGTCACCGCCGGAGCTCTCCAGCCGCGCGAGGCGCACCAGCTCCGGGTTGACCGGACGGCCGTTGGCGGAGGCCGGGGCAGCTGCGGCCTCGCCACCGCCGTCCCTCCTGCCGTTCCTCCCGCCGTCCTTCTCGGCGAACCGGTTGTCTCGCCCCGGCCGGCCGGACGCCGGCCCGCGTCCCGGCCGGGCGGGCCGGTCGGCGCCCCAGCCGGGCGGGGTGTACCGCCCGCCGCCCGTGCCCCGCTCGTCGGCGGGCTCCAGCGCCCGCCCGACGCCCAGCGGGCCGCCGGGCAGCGCCGCGGCGTCCTCGACGAACAGGTCGTAGAGCGTCCGGTCGGCCAGGACGTGCTGCCACAGCGGGACCGGCCGGTCCTCCGAGACGATGACCCTGGTGTGGCCGCGGACGGTGACCAGCCACTGGGCGAACTCCTCGGCGTTGCTCACCGTCGCCGACAGCGACACCACCTGCACGTGCGCCGGCAGGTGGATGATCACCTCTTCCCAGACGGCGCCGCGCTGCCGGTCGGCGAGGTAGTGCACCTCGTCCATCACGACGTAGGCGAGGTCGTCGAGACGACGGCTGTGCTCCGGGGTCGCGTAGAGCATGTTGCGCAGCACCTCGGTGGTCATCACGACCACCGGGGCGTCGCCGTTGCGCGACGTGTCGCCGGTCAGCAGGCCGACGTTCGCCGCGCCGTGGGCGGCGGCCAGGTCCGCGTACTTCTGGTTCGACAGCGCCTTGATCGGCGTGGTGTAGAAGCAGCGGCGCCCGGCGCGCAGCGCGAGGAACGCGGCGAACTCCCCGACGATCGTCTTGCCGGCCCCCGTCGGCGCCGCCACCAGCACACTGGCGCCGCCGGCGAGCGCCTCGCACGCCCCGACCTGGAACGGGTCCATCCCGAAGCCGTACCGGGCCGAGAACGCGGTGAGCGCCTCGTCCGGGTCCGGGACAACCAGCCCTGGCGGCCCCTCGTCGTCGTCGGGCTCCAGGACCTCCGCCAGGTCGTCCGCGGCGGCATCGGCCGGCCCGGCCGCGCCGACGTCGGCCAGCTCGCCGGAGAAGGCGAACTCGTCGGGATCGCTCAGCTCGTCCGCGGCCGGGTCACGGTCGGGCGCCGTCATCTGTCAACCTCGTTCGTAGGCCGCGTTCGAAGGCCGTGGTCGTAGGCCAGGGGGACGGTTGGGCCGGCCCGGACTGTCACGCGTTCAGGTTACGGCGCCGGTCCGACAGGCCGCCGAGCTCACGGGGGGCCGCCGCACCCGGCCCGGGTTCGCGGTGACCCGCGACGCTCAGGTGATGTCCGCCGACGAGCCGCCGGCGCCGCCCGCGTCGTCGCCGGACTGGGCCTGGGCCATCGCGGCGAGCTGGGCACGAGCCTTCCGGCCGGCCCGGTCGTCCTGCTCGGCGCGGGCCGCCAGCGCGGCGCGGCGCGCCGTCTCACCGGAGTCGTCGAAGTCCAGCGGCGAGGCCTCGTCGTCGGCCAGGTCGCCGTAGGCGGACCCGTCACCGCGGTTCTTCTTGCGCCGGTCGTTCAGCCAGCCGACGAACAGCGCCACCTCGTACAGGACGATCATCGGCAGGCCGAGGGCGAGCATCGTGAACGGGTCCTGGCTGGGCGTAACGATCGCGGCGAACAGGAACGTCAGGAAGATCTCCGAACGCCGCCAGGCCCGCAGCTTCGCCGTCGGAACGACGCCGGCGAGGTTGAGCAGACAGACCAGCAGCGGTATCTCGAACGACGCCCCGAAGATCAACACCATCGCGATGACGTAGCTGAGGTACTTGTTCGCGTCGAGGACGGAGACGATCCCGTCGCCGCTGAAACCGAGCAGCAGGTTCAGCCCGGTCCGCAGCGTGATGTAGGCGAAGCAGGCGCCGACCGCGAACAGCCCCAGCGAAAGCGCCACGAACGTCAGCGACCAGCGCCGCTCGTGCCGGTGCAGGCCCGGGGTGATGAACGACCACAGCTGGTAGAGCCACACCGGCGACGAGGCGATCGCGCCGGCGATCGCCGAGATCTTCAGCCGGATCATGAACGGGTCCAGAATGCCGAACACGTACAGCTGGCAGGTCTGGCCCTGGAAGCTGGCCCGTTTGTGCGCCGGCAGCGAGCAGTACGGGTGCATCAGGAAGTTCAGGATGTGCTGCTCGAAGAAGAAGCACACGATCGTCGCGAGGACGAACGCGATGAGCGCTTTCGCGACCCGGTTACGCAGCTCCCGCAGATGCTCGGTGAGCGGCATCCTGCTGTCTTCCACCGTGCGGGTGCGCCGTTGGTTGACATTGTCGGCGACCCGCCGCGGCGAGGGAATGCGTGGCACGGGGCTACGGCTCCTGGTCAAGGTCGAACGATCTCCCGGCGGACGCCGCAGGGGGCCGCCGGAGGACCGTGGGAGGCCCGGTTGCGCGCGTTAGGGCTAGAGGGTCTTCTCGGCGTTGACGGGGGCGACGCCGTTCGAGGTCTGGGCCGGGGGCGCGGGAGCGATCGCCGGGGGCGCGACAGCGGGGGCCGGGGTGGCCTCGTCGTCGCGCAGACCCTTGGTCTCCGACTTGAGGATCCGCAGCGACCGGCCAACGGAACGCGCCGCCTCGGGCAGCTTCTTCGACCCGAACAGCACCAGCACGACGACCGCGATGATGATCAGCTCTGGCGTACCCAGGTTCGGCATGGCAGACGTCCTCCGGTGGTCGATGACCGGTACCACGACCGGTGCGAGCCTGATGCTACGTCGCGAGCATAGGTCGGAACAGACGTCGGTCATGTATCGCGCAGATGACGTCATCGCGCGTCATCGGATTCCACCAGGCGAATTGTCGGACGAGGACCGGCCCGGACCTGGATGAACGGCTCAGTTCGCGCGGTCCGAGACCCGGGCCATGACCTCCGCGGAGTCGAGGCGAGCCGACAGCGCGGCCGTCTCGGCGGACAGGCCGGAGACCCGCGCGGACAGCTCCTTGGCGGTGGCCCGCACCGTCTTGACCTTCCGCCACAGCCCGACGGCCAGCGCCGCGAACACCAGCAGCGCCACGACGATCACGGCGGTGTCGACCAGTCCCCAGTGCATGACCACTCAGCCTACCGGCGGGGGCGCGGCGTCGTAGCCGGCCAGCGCCTTGCCCGCCGCCGCGTGGATCTCGGTCACCAGCGCCGGCGGGCCGACGACCCGGGCGTCGCCGCCGAGGCCCAGCAGCAGCCGGCGCAGCCACGCCGTCCCCGTCGCGTACAGCGTCACCCGCAGCCCGCCGCCGGGCAGCTCCTCGGCGGTCTCCACCGGGTAGTGGTCGGCGGCCCAACGGGCGGGGGCGGCCAGGTCGACGATGGCGAGCAGGTCACCGGGACCAGGAGTGAACACCCCGGAGCTGAGGTCGCGGACGGCCGCGGACGGCGGCGGGGACGCCGCGGCGGCGAGCACCGTGACGCCCACGGCGCCCCCGACGATCGAGTCGAGCCGGAACATCCTGGTCGCCTCGGCCCGGTGGCACCAGCCCTCCAGGTACCAGTGCCCGTCCAGCGACAGCAGCCGCATCGGGTCGACGTCGCGCTCGGTGAGCTCGTCACGCGACCAGACCAGGTACCGCAGATGCACCCGCCGCCCGTCGCGCAGGGCCCGCTGCAGCAGGGTCAGCACCTCGTTTGGCGGGTCCAGCTGCACGCCGACCTGGTCCGCGGGGCGGCTGCCGATCGCCCGCTCGATCCGGGTCACCGCCCGCTCCAGCGCCTCCCGGCCGGCGAGGCCCGGCAGGTCGGCGAGCGCACGGGCCGCGACGACCAGCGCGGTCGCCTCGTCGACGGTCAGCCGCAGCGGCCGGTCGAGGGTCTGCGGGTCGACGACGGTGATCTGCCCGCCCTCGTAGCTGATGTCGATCAGGTCGCCGGGCGCGCCACCGGGCAGGCCGCACAGGAACAGCAGCTCCAGGTCGTCGCGCAGCTGCCGGGCGGTGATCCCGAATGCGGCGGCCGCCGCGTCGACGGACACACCCGGCCGGGCCCGCAGCCACGGGACCAGCGCCAGCAGCCGGGACAGCCGGTCATCCGACGGCGCGTCCTGGCGTACCCGGCCGACCGCGGACCGGTCCGGCCCGGTCCCGTCGGGGCGGCGGCGACCGGCCGCGTCGCGCCCGGTCGCGTCACCAG
>NZ_JADWYX010000136.1 GCF_016786355.1 Frankia sp. AgB1.9 | reverse complement strand
CCCCGGTTCTGGGGGGGGGGGCGGGAGCCGGGTTTCCCGGGGGCGGGGCCGCACGTCCCGGGCCCGGGGCCCCCCGGGGGGGGCGCCCGGGCCGCGAACATTTGCGCGCCAGAATTCGACCAGCTGGTGGCGTGACAGAAAACATTGGGTTGCCCCGCGGCGCTCGCCATCGACCGTCCGTATGCGCTGGAGCCCGCCGGTCTTCTTTTACCTCACTGTTACTTTTACCCGGCGGTGGCCGGGTGGCGTTGGTATGGCGATAGATCGATTGTATCGATCCGGCCGGCCTTGACTGCGCACCGGACCGCGACAGAAACTCGACACAGGCCCGCGGATATCGGCCAGCACACGGATATCAAGCCAGCAACGGACAGCACTCCGTCACCCGGACAGCGCAGCGCCACGCGTAAACCGCGTCGTGACCAGTCGATCCCCGGCGGAATTTCGCCGACGCCGACCCCCATTTTCTGTCCGCCGCCCCAGAGTCAGCCGGTCCGTTGTCGAAGCCACCCGAATCCGGCCCGCGTCAACGGTGTGAACCGTCCCCGAACAATGCGCTCGCGAAATGGATGACGAGCGGCCCGCGCATGAACGCCTGGCCTCAGCCGAAACCGCGCCACCGGCTGATCCCCACGAGAGGAAGCGCACGTGGAGCCCACGACAACGCAGACGATGGCGACGCCGGCCGAGACACCCGCCGCGACCGGCTCGCTCTCCGTTGAGGAGGCGATCCTGGCCTCGTTCGTCCCGGAGTCCCGGCACGACCCGTACCCCGCGTACGACGTGCTCCGGGAGACGGGCCCGTTCGTGCCCGGCCCGTTCAACCTCCAGATCGTCACGCGGTACGCCGAGGCCGACGCCGTCCTGCAGGACCACGCGTGGAGCCACGCCGCGGAGCCCGAGTTCCTGCACCCGGACAGCGACGGCTCGGACCTGCCCGCGTCGTTCCTCTGGATGGAGCCGCCGGACCACACCCGGCTGCGCCGCCTGGTCAGCAAGGCCTTCACGGCTCGCGGTCTGGAGACGCTGCGCGCCCAGGTCGAGAAGGTCGCCGCCGAGGTCGTCGGCAACGCGATCGAGAAGGGCGAGATCGACGTCGTCGAGGACCTCGCCTACCCGCTGCCGCTCGCGATGATCGCCGAGCTGATCGGGGTGCCCCCGGAGGACCTGCCGTTCGTGCGGGCCAACTCGGCCGGCGTCGCCCGCGGCCTGGACCCCGACACCCTGCTGACCGCCGAGGAGCTGAAGGCCCGGGCCGACGGCGCGCAGAACTTCCGCGACTACTTCGAGAAGATGGTCGCCGAGCGGCTGGCCCGGCCGAAGGACGACCTCATCACCGCCCTGGCCCAGGTCGAGGCCGGCGGCGACCGGCTGACCACCGGCGAGATGATCGCCACGCTCACCGTGCTGCTGATCGCCGGTCACGAGACCACCGTGAACCTGCTGGCCAACGGCGTGCTGTCGCTGACGCGCAACCCCGACCAGTTCGAGGTGCTGCGCAACAATCCCGATCTCGCGCTGCCCGCCGTCGACGAGCTGATGCGTTATGACGGCCCGTCGCACGCGACCACCCGCAAGGCCGTTCAGGACGTCGAGATCTCGGGCCACAGCTTCAAGGAAGGCACCGGCGTTCTCATCCTGCTCGCCGCCGCCAATCGTGACCCGCGTGCGTTCCCGAACCCGAACAAGCTCGACCTCACCCGTTACGCCCAGTCGACGGCCGTGCCTCGCCATCTCGGTTTCGGTGTCGGACATCACTACTGCATCGGCGCGCCGCTGGTCCGCCTCGAAATGGAATGCATGTTGCGGGAGCTCGCCCGCCGCGCCCCGGTCATGACGCTGCTGGCCGACCCGCCGCCCTACCGGCCGAACATCGTCGTGCGCGGCATCGCGGAACTGCCCGTGCGATTCGAGATCTGAGCACCTCAGGATCTGAGCACCGACCCGTCGACGAGATCGGAGCGAAGGCTCGATGGTGAACGATGCCGTGGTCGAGAATGTCGTCGAGTTCGACGCCTTCGACCTCGAACACCGGGCCAACCCGTATCCCCGGTACCGGGTGCTGCGGGAGACGGCGCCGTTCTGCCCGGTCCGCCTCGGCGCGGCCCGGGTGACGGTGGCGACCACCTACGCGGGCTGCGCCGCGGTGCTGCAGGGCGCCGAGTGGGGCCGGGGCTACGCCGACGGGCTGAACCCGTTCCGGCCCGGCGTCGCCCCCGGCGAGGTTCCCGGTGGCTCGTTCCTCGGGATGGACCCGCCCGACCACACCCGGCTGCGCGCGCTGGTCAGCCGGGCCTTCACGCCGCGGGCGAGCCTCGCCGAGACCCCGTTCGTCCGCCTGGTCGTCGACCGCCTGGTCGAGACGGCGGTCGACGAAGGCGGCCTGGACGTCGTCGCGGGCCTCGCCAGGCCGCTGTCCGTCGCCGTGATGTGCCGGCTGCTCGGCGTCCCGTCGGCCGACGCGCCGTCCTTCCTGGGCTGGATTCAGGGGATCGCCCGCGGCACCGACCCCGACTACCTGCTCTCCCCGGCGGACATCGTGGTCCGCACGGCCTGCGCCCGGGACCTCGGCCGGTACCTGTTCGAGCTGGTCACCGTCCGGCGCCTCGCGCCACGAGACGACCTGATCAGCCGGCTGGTCGCGATCCAGCGGGACCAGGACGTGCTGACCGAGGTGGAGATCGTCGAGCTCTGCGCGCTGCTGCTGGCGGCGGGGCTCGACACGACGGCGAACCTGGTCACCAACGGGGTGTTGGCGCTGCTGCGCCACCCCGACCAGCTGGCGCTGCTGCGCGAACGGCCCGAGCTCATGCCCGCCGCGGTCGACGAGATGCTCCGCTACGACCCGCCGTCCCAGTTCGTCACCCGGGTGGCGCTGACCGACACCACCGTCGGCGGGCAGAGCTTCCGCCGCGGCGACGGCGTGGTCGTGCTCAGCGCCGCCGGGCACCGCGACCCGGCCGCGTTCCCGGACCCGGACCGGTTCGACGTCACCCGGTACGCGGCGTCCCCGCCCGCGCGCCGCCATCTCGGCTTCGCGCTCGGGCTGCACTACTGCCTCGGCGCGCCGCTCGCCCGCATTCAGGCCGAGGCCGCGATCGGGACGCTGCTGAGCCGCGCTGGGGAGCTGCGGCTCGCGACCGAGGACGTCGAGTACCGGCCGAACGCGGCCCTGCGCGGGCCGGCGTCCCTGTTGGTGAACATCAAGGGAGACAGAGATGCTCACCGGTAGCGCCGGCAACCTCACCGACGCCCTGGCGGCGGTCGTCGCCGCCGATCCCGAATGCCCGGTGTCCTTTCCCTCCACCGGCCGGGACCTCACCGTCCGCGAACTCGCGACGGTCTCCCAGACCGCGGCCGGCGCGCTGGCCGGGCGCGGGGTCGAGGGCCGCGAGCGGATCGGGGTGCTCAGCCGCAACAGCCCGGACTTCCTCATCGCGCTGTTCGCCGCCGTGGGGGTGGGCGCCGCCGCCTGCCCGCTGCCGCTGCCGACCTCGGCCCGTGACCTGTCCGGCTACGCCAGCCGGCTGTCGGGGATCGTCGCGGCCGCCGGCATCCGGCGCATCCTCGTCGACGACAAGCTCGGCGGGATGGCCAGCCGGCTCGCGGGGGTGCTCGCCGGGGTGGAGCTGATCCCGCTGGGCAGCCTCACCGCCGGCGGCGCGGGCGGCGACGCGCCGCGGCTGCCCGATGTGAAACCGGACGAGCTCGCGGTCGTCCAGTTCACCTCGGGCAGCACGGCGGCGCCGAAGGGGGTGCGGCTGACCCACCGCAACGTCCTCGCCGGGCTCGCCGCGATCGCCGAGGGCATCGACATCCGCCCGGGCGAGGACCACGGGGCCCTGTGGCTGCCGATGTTCCACGACATGGGCCTGTTCGGCACCCTGGCCGGCATGTTCGCCGGCATCCCGATGACGGTCTGGAACCCCGGGGCGTTCGTGAAGGACCCGGCCCGCTGGCTGCGCGAGTTCGCCGCCCGCGGCGGGACGATCTCGCCGGCCCCGAGCTTCGGGTACGAGACCCTCGTCGAGGCCGTGCCGCGCGACGAGGTGCCCCAGCTCGACCTGAGCCGCTGGCGGGTCGCGCTGAACGGCGCCGAGCCGATCCCGATGGCCGGCATCGAGAGCTTCCTGGAGCACTTCGCGCCGGCCGGCCTCGCGCCGACGGTGATGCTGCCGGTCTACGGAATGGCCGAGGCGACGCTCGCGGTCACCTTCCCGCCGCTGGGCCGGGTCCCGACCGCGCTGTGGGTGGACCGGGACCGGCTGGCCGCGGACGGCCGCGCGGTCTTCGTCGCCCCGGACGACCAGCGGGCCCGCGGGCTGCCCGCGCTCGGCGGGCCGGTCCGCGGGGTCCGGGTCCGGGTGGTCGGCGAGCACGGGCGGCCGGTCGCGGACCGTGAGATCGGCGAGGTCGAGATCGCCGGCGAGCCGGTCACGTCCGGCTACCTCACCGCGCCGGGAGCGCCGCCCGCGCCTGAGCCCGACGCGGACGGCTGGCTCGGCACCGGCGACCTCGGGTTCCAGCACGCGGGCGAGCTGTACGTGACCGGCCGCCGCAAGGAAATGATCATCGTGCGTGGCGTGAACTTCTACCCGGAGGACGCCGAGAGCGTGATCCGGGGCGCGCCCGGCCTGCACCGCCGGCGCTGCGTCGCGTTCGCCGACACCGGCGACGGCGGTGGCGAGCTGATCACCATCGTGGGGGAGAGCGCGCTGGAGGACCCGGCCGACCGGGCCCGGCTCGCCGCCGACCTGCGGGCCGCCGTGTCGGGCGCGCTCGGCCTGCCTGACGTGGCCGTGCACCTCGTCGGCCCCGACGACCTGCCCCGCACCTCCAGCGGGAAGTTCCAGCGGCTCGCCGCCCGGGAGCTGACCCGGGAGGCGGCCCGCCTGGACGCCTGAGCCCCACCCGAGCCCCAGCCCGAACGCTGAAGGAGACCCAGGATGCACAGCTTCGACGTCTTCCACCACTACGAACGCAAGCACTGGCGCCTGGCGGACGTCCCGTGGCACGAGGTCCGCAAGGACCTCGTCCGGCCCGAGTACGTCACGATGGCCAAGAGCGCCGTCATGGGCGAGGCGAACTCGATCGCCGCGCAGCACGGCTTCCTCAACGAGTTCGACGACTACGACTTCTCGGCGTTCGTGGCGATCTGGGGCTACGAGGAGCTCCAGCACCACTTCGCGTTCCGCACCTGGCTGAACGCGGTCGGCGCCGAGGTCAAGCCGGCGGCCGTCGAGGCGATGCGCGAGCCGTACGACCCCGGCAGCACCCCGTGCGCCACGCTGGCGACGAACATCATCTCCGAGCTGACCGTGAACCACATCTACCGCGCGGTCGCGGCCTGGGTCGAGGAGCCGGTGCTGCGCGGGATCATGAGCAGCGCCAGCATCGACGAGGCCGGGCACGCCCGGGAGTTCCTGCACTTCGCCCGCAAGCGGCTGGAGGCGCACCCGGAGGAGCTCCCGTCGGTGCTGGAGACGCTGCACGTCTACACCGGCGAGCAGCGGATCAAGCACCCAGTCGGGGTGTTCAAGAGCGAGCTGGTCGCCCTGAAGGACCACGAGACGATCGACACCGCGTTCGAGATGTTCCTGGAGCAGGTCGCCACCACCGGCGAGCTGGAGAAGCTCCAGGACAACATCCGCCGCGCGTTCGCCTCGCTGACCGGGATGGACGTCAGCTCCAACGCCCGGGTCCGCCGGCGGCTCGCGGAAGCCCTCGCCGCATGACGGTCGAGGACCAGGTCACCCACGAGCACAGCACGCACGAGCACGCCACCCACGAGCACGCCACCCACGAGCACGCAGGCCATGACCACGCCGGCGCCGACCACGCCTCGCCGGACCACATCGAGCTGCCCTGGTACGTCCTGCCGGACTACCGGTGCTTCGGCTGCTCGCCGCACAACCCGAGCGGGGTCCAGCTGCGGTTCACCCACCACGGCGACGGGCTGCGAACCGTCTTCCGGCTGGGGCGGGCGCACGAGTCCTACCCCGGGGTGGTCCACGGCGGGCTGCTCGGCGTCATCGCCGACGAGATCATGGGCAACCTGATCGTCCTGCGGACCGGCCAGATCCCGTTCACCACCGGCATGCGGGTGCGCTACGTCCTGCCGGTGATCGTCGGCGGCGGCTACGAGTGCGTCGCGACCGTCCGGCCGGGCAAGGGCCCGCTGCTCCACACCGAGGCGGAGATCCGCGAGGAGGGTGGCGACCTGGTCGCCACGGCCACGGCCAGCTACCAGACTGTCTCGCTCGACGAGGCCCGCGGCCGGATCTCGCTGGACGCCCCGGAGGTCGACCGCCTGCGCCAGGCGCTGTCGGCCGCCGTCGCGACCGCCACCACCAGCCACCCAGCCAGCCCCCACCCTGCCAGCACCAGCGCTCTCGCGGAGGAATCCCATGTCAGTGTCGACTGACGAGCTCATCACCGAGATCACCGGCATCGTGGCCGAGGAGCTCGGCATCTCCACCGAGGCCGTCTCGCCGGACGCCGACCTGCGGGCGGTCGAGGGCGCCGACTCGGTCAAGGTGCTGCGGGTGATCGCCCGCATCGAGCGCGCCCACGACGTCGAGCTCGAGGACGAGGAGGTCTTCGGCGCGTCGACGGTCCGCGAGGTCGCCGAGGTGCTCGCGAACGCGCTGGCCCAGACGGCCGCCGTATGACCGCCGTGACGGACCTGGCTGCCGGGACGGACCTGGCTGCCGGGACAGACTCTGCCGCCGGGACAGACGCTGTCGCCGAGACCGCGCAGACCAACCAGCACTACGACCTCGACCCGCGGATCTTCGGGCTGTTCCTCGACCCGATGCGCAAGTACTCCTCGGGCTACTACCGCAAGCCCGACCTGACGCTGGCCGAGTCCCAGGTCGAGAAGCTGCACTTCGTGGCCGACCGCCTCGGCCTGCGCCAGGGCGACCGGCTGCTCGACGTGGGCTGCGGCTGGGGCTCGCTGATCCTGTTCATGGCCGAGCACTACAAGGCGCGGGTCGTCGGGATCAGCCCGGCGGGCAACCAGCACGCCTACATCGCGGGGCGGGCCGCGGAGCTGGGCGTCGCGGACCGGGTCCAGACCGTCCAGGGTCACTTCGAGCAGGCCGACCTGCCCGACGGGCCGTTCGACGCGGTGACGATGCTCGGCTCGATCGTCCACATGCCCGACCTCGTGCACGTGATGCGCAGGGCCCGCTCGATGCTGCGCAAGGGCGGCCGCTACTACGTCTCGGAGAGCTGCTTCCGCAACGCGGCCACCCGCGAGACGTTCGACCGCACGGTCGGGCTCGAGTTCGTCCGCAACTCGATCTTCGGCTGGGGCGACATGCGGCCGCTGTCCGACCTGGTCGCGGCGGCCGAGGACGCCGGGTTCTCCGTCGTCAGCGTCGACGACCTGACCGACGACTACCGCCTCACGATCGACGAGTGGATCCGCAACGTCGACGCCAACGCCGACGCCATCGAGGAGATCTCACCGGGGATGTCGGCGACGCTGCGCCGCTACCTGGAGGTCGCCAACGCCGGCTGGGGCTACACGACCAAGCACTACGCGCTCGTCTGCCAGAAGTCCCGGTAGGCCCGAGCCGCTCACCGGGGCCCGCGGCCGAGGCGTCACCGCACCCGCGGGTCGCCGACAGGCCAGGCCCACCGCCGCTCCGGGAGGACGGACATGAGTTTGGACAGCAACCTCAGGGCTGCAGCGGAGCCGGTGGGCCAGGCCGCCGGGCCGCTGCTGCCCCCCACCGACGTCGCCGACGCCGTCGGGACCTTCATGCGCTCGTCTCCGATCGAGCGACGCTGGGACGTCGAGTCGGCCTTCGCCTGGGCGCAGGCCGACGCCGGCAAGCTCACCGAGGGCCAGCGCTCGGCGGTCCAGTTCATCACCTACATCGAGGACCACCTGCCGGGCTACTTCGGCCTCTACTCCCGGCGGTTCCCGCTCGACGAGTCGGTCGACGTCGACACGTTCACCCACAACCGCGAGCTGTACCACTTCACGGTCCGCTGGGCCGAGGAGGAGGACGTGCACGCCCGGGCGCTGTTCGCCTACCAGGTGGCGTCCGGGCTGTCCGAGCCGGCGAGGCTGCGCACCGAGCTGGCCGTCGAGGGGCGCAAGCCCTTCACCTCGCCGCTTGAGCACGGCGTGTCGCTGTTCGCCTACGCGCTCGTCCAGGAGAAGGCGACCCAGATCTACTACCAGCAGCTGCGCGCCGTCGTCGGCGACCCCGTGCTGGTGGAGGTGCTCAACCGGCTGAGCCGCGACGAGGCCCGCCACTTCACGTTCTTCGCCGACCTGGTGGAGCGCAGCCTGCGGGTGCACGGCGACGCGGTGGTCGAGCCGATCCGCGACGTCATCGCCGGGTTCCGGATGCCGCTGGCCGACACGCTGCGCGGCTACTGGCGGTGGGCTCTGAAGATCGCCGACGCCGCGCACTACGACCACACCGACGCCTACGAGCACCTCATCCGGGTCGTGAACCGCGCGGTCGACGCCCGCACCGACCGGGTCGACGAGCTGACCCGGTTCGTCGCCGCCTGCCGCACGCCCGCGGCCAGCCAGGCCTAGCGGCGAGGAGACCCAGATGGGCGTGCTGGACGGCAAGATCGCGGTCATCACCGGAGCCACCAGCGGGATCGGGGCCCACACGGCGGCGACGTTCGTGGCCGAGGGCGCGTCGGTCGTCATCGGCGGCCGGCGCAAGGACGTGGGCGAGGCGCTCGCCGCCGACCTGGGCCCCCGGGCCCGGTTCACCGCCGCCGACGTCCGCGTCGAGGCCGACGTCGAGGCGCTGATGGCCACGGCGGCCGACGAGTTCGGCGGCCTGGACGTGCTGGTCAACAACGCCGGGGTGGGCGTGGCGAAGCCGCTGCCGCTCCCGGAGGCGGACTACGCGGCGTTCCTCGACACGCTGGCCGTGCACGCGGGCGGCATGTTCCTGGGCATCAAGTACGCGGCCCGGATCATGATCCCGCGCGGGGCGGGCAGCATCATCAACATGTCGAGCATCGGCGGGCACCGGGCTGGCTGGTCGGACATCAGCTACTCGACGGCCAAGGCCGGGGTGCACCAGCTGACCCGCTCGGCCGCGGTCGAGCTGGGGCTGCGCGGGATCCGGGTGAACAGCATCTCGCCCGGCCCGATCCCGACCGGCATCTTCGCCAAGAACGCCGGCGTCGACGCCGACCGGGCCGACCGGACGGCCGCGGCGCTGGAGCCGCTGTTCGTCGAGGCGCTGGCCAGCCACCAGTCACTGCGGCGGGCGGGCCGGGTCGAGGACGTGGCCGCCGCGGCGCTGTGGCTCGCGTCGGACGCCTCGTCGTTCGTCACCGGCCAGGACCTCGGCGTCGACGGTGGCATCGCGGCCGGCCGGCCGATCTCGGTCGCCGTGACCGAGCGGCGCCTGCTGGCCGAGGCGTTCTCGTCCCTGCCGGACTGAGCTCGCACCCGGACCGGGGCGGCCCCGCCCCCGGCGGCCCCGGTCCGGGCGCGAGGACCTACCGCTGACGGACTCGAGGAGCGCAGCCCGTGACCACGATCGGAACGGTCGAGGAACTCCACGCCACTGCCCGCGACCTGACCGGGCTGGCCGACTTCGGGCCGCCGGACTACCTGGAGGGACTCACGGTCGTCCTGGCCGCCTACGAGCAGGAAGCCGGCCTGACCCCGGACGGCGCCCGCCTGATCCGGGACGAGCTGTGCACCATCCTGGTCGCCCGCCTGTTCAGCGAGGCCGGGTGGCGCCAGTACCCGGACTACGCCCAGACCCCGATCGAGCGACCGGTCTTCATCATCGGCCTGCCGCGCACGGGCACGACCACGCTGCACCGGCTGCTGACCGCCGACGTCGCCAACCAGGGCCTCGAACTGTGGCTCACCTACGCCCCCCAGCCCCGGCCACCGCGGTCGGACTGGCTGGGCGACCCGCTCTTCCGGGCGGTCGAGCAGGGCGTCGAGGGCTTCTTCGCGCGGCAGCCCGACTACCGGGGGATTCACGACCGCACGGCCGACGGCGTCGAGGAGTGCTGGCTGCTGACCCGCCAGTCGATGCTCTCCGCGTACTTCGAGTTCACCGGCTACGTCCCGAGCTACTCCGACTGGCTGGCCGGCCAGGACTGGACCGAGGCGTACCTGCGGCACCGGCGCAACCTCCAGCTGATCGGGCTGCGTGACCCCGACCGCCGCTGGGTGCTCAAGTCCTCCAGCCACCTGCCGTGCCTGGACGCGCTGCTCGCGGCCTACCCCGATGCCATGATCATCCAGACCCATCGCCGGCCCGCCGGCGCGGTGCTGGGGTCGGCGTGCAGCATGGCGAGCAGGCTCGCCGGCGGCACGTCGTCGACCTTCCAGGGCGCCGCGATCGGCCCCGTCCTGCTCGACCTCGCCGAGCGCACGCTCGCGCGGTTCGCCGCCGACCGGGCCAGGCACGACCCCGCCAGGTTCTACGACGTCGAGTTCGCGGAGTTCACGGCCGACCCGCTCGCGGTCGTCGCCGGCATCTACCGCCACCTCGGCTGGGAGCTCACCGACGACGCCCGCCCCGCGATGGCCGCCGTGCTGGCCCAGGACGCGCAGGTGCGTTCGCACCGCTACGACCTCGCCGACTTCGGCGTCAGCGCCCAGGAGGCCGACGCCCGGCTCGGAGCCCTGCTCTGACCAGGCACGACGTCTGATCAGGGGCGACGTCTGATCAGGTACGACGTCTGACCAGGTACGACGGAGACCAGGCACGACGGACGAGATGAGGAACGATCGTGACCACCAGGTCCGCGGATCCGGCCCTTGACCGCTGGGGATTCTCCGCGTGGGTGGACGCCACCCGCCGCGGCGGCGATTTCGTGATGCCACCCGAGCTCGACGACGTGAACGACGCGGTCATCAGCGTCGACGGCCGCAAGATGATCAACTTTGCCGGCATCGGCATCCTGGGCTGGCAGCACGACTCCGAGGTGCGCAGGGTCTTCGCCGAGACGGCGACGACGTACGGCCTGGTCGTCGGTGGCTCCCGGCTGGTCCAGGGGGTGTCCCGGCCGCACCTGGAGCTGGAGCGGCTGGTCGCCGAGATCAGCGGCAAGGAGAAGGCGCTCACCTTCGCCACCGGGCTGCTGGCCAACGTCGGCTTCGTCAACGCGATGAGCGCTGCCTTCTCGTTCGACGACCGGATCGGCGTGGACAACACGGACGCCGTGCTCGTGCTCGACCGGCGCAGCCACTGGAGCGTCTGGAAGGGCACCGAGGGGTTCGAGCGGGGGCGCAATCTGTTCGCCTTCCGCCACAACGACACCGCCCATCTCAGGGAGCTGCTGGAGCAGCTGCGCGGCCGGCGGGTGATCGTGGGGTTCGAGACCGTGTACTCCGCGGACGGCTCGATCGCGCCGATCGGCGCGATCCTCGACCTGTGCGACGAGTTCGGCGCGGTCAGCTTCGCCGACGACGCCAACGGCTTCATGGTCTACGGCAACGGCGGCCACCGGTTCGCCGCCGAGTACGAGGCGCTGCGCCGGGTGACCTTCCTGATGGTGTCGTTCGGCAAGGGAGTCGGGCTGAGCGGTGGAGCCCTCGCCGGACCGGCCGACGCGATCGACGCCTTCCACTACCTCTCGGGCACCTCGATGTTCACCACCAACATCCAGCCGCCGACCGCCGGCGCCATCGTGCACGTGCTGCGCAGGATGCGAGCGGACCCGTCGGTGATGGAGCGCTACCTCGACCGGGTCGACGGGCTGCGTGCGCGACTGCTCGAGATCGGCTGCGCCATCAACCCCACCCCGACCTACGTCACCTCGATCGCGATCGGCTCCCGGGACGTCGGGCTGCGGGTCCGCCAGGAGTTCCTGGACCGCGGGTACCTGGTCCCGATGTTCGGCTACCCCGCGGTGAAGAAGGACGCGGCGGTGATCCGGCTGCTGATGAACGACCGGATTGCCGACAAGGACCTGAACGGCTTCGTCGACACCCTGGCCGAGCTCAGGCGCCGGTACGTGTTCTAGAGACCGGCCCGCTCGACCGCGACGCATGGGAGGCTGACGATGGCGACGGCCCCACTGCCCGGCGGCCCTGGACTCGGTGGTCCGGGACTCGGTAGCCCTGGACTCGGTAGCCCTGGACTCGGCGGCCCTGGACTCGACGAGCGGAGCCGGCGCCGGGTCGCCGAGCTGTACGCGACCGACCAGCAGGTCCGCGCCGCCCGGCCGCTCGCGGCGGTCACCGCGGCGCTCCGGGAGCCGGGGCTGTCGCTGGGGCGAATCCTGGCGATCATCACGGCGGGCTACGCGGACCGGCCCGCGCTCGGCGAGCGCGCGCGGGAGCTGGTCGTCGACCCCGAGACCGGCCTGAGCACGCTTCGCCTGCTGCCGAGGTTCGACACGATCAGCTACCGCGAGCTGTGGTCACGGGCCGGCGCGATCGCCGCCGAGTGGCTGCACCATCCCGGCGCCCCGCTGCGGGCCGGAGATCTTGTCGGCGTCCTCGGTTTCACCGGCGCCGACTACACCGCGATCGAGCTGGCCTGTGTCCGCGGCGGGGCCGTCTCGGTGCCGTTGCAGTCCGGCGCGGCGGCGAGCCAGCTGGCGTCGATTCTGGCCGAGACGCAGCCGCGGATCCTCGCCGTCACGGTGGACCTGCTGGCGACCGCCGTCGAGTGCGCGCTGGCCAGCCCGTCGGTGCGCCGGCTGGTGGTCTTCGACGACCACGCCGAGGCCGACGCGCACCGGCAGGCGTTCGACGCCGCCCGACGCCGCCTGGCCGAGTCCGCCCGCCCGGCAGCGCTGGACTCGCTGGCCACCCTGCTGGCGCGGGGCGCGCGCCTTCCGGAGCCGCCGGCGTCGGCGGCCACGCCGGACGACGCGCTGCTCGCCACCGTGATCTACACCTCCGGCAGCACCGGCGCGCCGAAGGGCGCGATGTACCCCAACGGCCTGGTCAAGATGGCCTGGCGCGCCGGGTTCTGGCCCAGCTCCGACGACCTGCCGGTCATCTCCTACAACTGCCTGCCGATGAGCCACGTGTCGGCGCGGGCCACGCTCGCCGGGACGCTGGCCGCCGGGGGGACCTGCCACTTCGCGGCGACGAGCGACCTGTCGACGCTGTTCGAGGACATCGCGCTGGTCCGGCCGACGGCGCTGCGCCTGGTGCCCCGGCTCTGCGACCTGCTGTTCCAGCGCCACCGCGGCGAGCTGGACCGGCGGTCGGCCGGCGCGGGGGACCAGGCGGCGATAGACGCGGAGGTGAAGAAGGAGCTGCGCGAGGATCTTCTCGGTGGCCGCCTGGCCTGGATCGGCTCCGGGTCCGCTCCGTTGTCCGCCGAGATGGCCGCGTTCATCGAGTCGTGCACCCAGCTCCCGGCGCACGACGGCTACGGCTCGACCGAGGCCGGGCGCGTGCTCGTAGACGGGAGGGTGTCCCGGCCCCCGGTGCGGGACTACCGGCTCGACGACGTCCCCGAGCTGGGCTACTCCCGCGCCGACTCGCCGCACCCTCGCGGCGAACTGCTGGTCAGGACGGCCGCCCTCATCCCCGGGTACTACCGGCGCCCCAAGCTCACCGCGCGGCTCGTCGACGACGACGGCTACTACCGGACCGGCGACATCATGGCCGAGACCGGGCCGGACGAGCTGGTCTTCGTAGAGCGTCGCGCCAACCTGCTGAAACTGTCCCAGGGCGAGTTCGTCGCCGTCGCCCGGCTGGAGGCGCTGTTCGCCACCAGCCCGCTCGTCCACCAGGTCTTCGTCTACGGCAACAGCGAGCGTGCCTACCTGCTCGCGGTGGCGGTGCCCTCGGCGGCGGCCCTCGACCGGGCCGGGGAGGACAGCGCGACGCTCAGATCGCTGATCCACGCGTCCCTGCGGCGAACCGCGCGGGACGCCGGCCTGAGCCCCTACGAGATCCCCCGCGACGTCCTGATCGAGACCGAGCCGTTCAGCGTCGAGAACGGCCTGCTCTCGGACGTCCGCAAACCGCTGCGCCCCAGCCTTGAGCGCCACTACGGCGAGCGGCTGGAGCGGCTGTACGCCGAGCTCGCCGAACGGGAGGCCGACGAGCTGGCCGCGCTGCGCCGCGCGGGCCGCGACCAGCCGGTGCTCGACGCCGTGACGCGGGCCGCCCAGGCGTTGCTCGGCGGCGCGAGCGGCGAGGCGCACCCCGACGCGCACTTCCTCGACCTCGGCGGCGACTCGCTGTCCGCGCTGTCGTTCGCCACGCTGCTCGCCGAGATCTTCGCGGTCGACGTGCCGGTGGGCGTCATCACCAGCCCGGCCCACGACCTCCGGAAGGTGGCGAGCCACGTCGAAACGGCGCTGCGGTCGGGGGCGAGCGGGCCGACGTTCGCGACAGTGCACGGCGCCGGCGCCACGCGGGTCAGCGCCACCGACATCATCCTGGACAGGTTCCTCGACGTCCGGACGCTCGTCCCGCCCGGCGCACCGCCGCGGTCGAGCGGCCCGGCCCGCGTCGTGCTGCTGACCGGCTCCACCGGCTACCTCGGCCGTTTCCTGTGCCTGGAATGGCTGGAGCGGCTGGCGCCGACGGGCGGCCAGCTGATCTGCGTCGTGCGAGCCGGCGACGCCGAGGCCGCGCGCGCCCGGCTCGCCGCGGCGTTCGACTCGGGTGATCCCGACCTGGTCGCCCGGTTCCAGCGGCTGTCCGCCCGGCACCTGGAGGTCGTCGCGGGCGACCTCAGCGAACCCGACCTCGGCCTGGACGAGGCGACCTGGCGGCGCCTGGCCGAGACCGTCGACCTCGTTGTCCACTCGGCCGCCCTGGTCAACCACCTGCTGCCCTACGAGCAGCTGTTCGGCCCCAACGTCGTCGCCACGGCCGGGCTGATCCGCCTGGCGCTCACCGCGCGGACCAAGCGGTTCACCTACGTGTCCACCGTCGGCGTGATCGCCGCCCAGTCCGCCGCCTGCGCCGAGGACGCCGACATCCGCCTCACGAGCCCGGTCCGCGCGCTCGACGGGCGATACGCCAGCGGCTACGCGACGAGCAAATGGGCGGGGGAGGTGCTGCTCAGGGCGGCGCACGAACGGTGCGGCCTGCCGGTGGCCGTGTTCCGGCCGGACCTGATCCTCGCGCACAGTCGCTACGCGGGGCAGCTGAACCTCTCCGACGTCGTCACCAGGCTGTTGCTCAGTCTCGTCGCCACGAGCCTCGCGCCGCGGACCTTCGAGGACGCCGGCGGGGGCCGGGCGCGGGCGCTGGTCGGCGGCCTGCCGGTCGACGTCACCGCGGCCGCCGTCGCCACGCTGGGCGCGTGGCCGGACCAGGGCTACCAGACCTTCAACGTGCTCCCGCCGTCCGGCGACGGACCTTCCCTCGACACGCTCGTCGACGGGCTCGTCGAGGCCGGCTGCCGCCTGACGCGGATCGACGACTACGCCCAGTGGCTGGCGCGTTTCGCGACCGCCGTGCGCGCGCTGCCCGAGAGGCGCCGGCGGTACTCGATGCTTCCCCTGCTCACCGCGTTCGGACAGTCCGGCGACCCCGTCGGCCGCCTCGGATTCCCGACCGGCCATTCCCCGACCGACCATTCCCCGACCGGCCGTGCCCCCGCCGACCGCTTCCTCGCCGCCGCGCGCGCGGCCGGGCTCGGCGCCGCGGCGGCCACACCCGGAATCTCGGCCGCGCTGCTCCGGAAGTACGTCAGCGACCTGCGCGGGCTGGACCTGATCTGAGCCGCGCTGGCGGGCGCGGACTGGCGGATCCCGACGGCGGATCCCGGAGAGACTGTCAGGTCCCTGCGGGACTGTCAGGCGGTGGTCAGCAGGCAGGTGCAGCTGCCGTGCGCGACGAGCTTTCCGTCGGCGGTGGTGACGGTGGCCTCCGCGGTCGCCGTGCGGCGCCCGACGTGGACGGGCCGCGCCTCGCACGTCAGGATGTCCGCGGTCAGGCCGACCGGGCGGACGAAGTTCACCTTGAGTTCCAGGGTCGTGTAAAAGGTGTCGGCCGGCAGCCTCGTGTAGACGGCGCTGCCCATCGCGGTGTCCATCAGGGTGGCGATCACTCCGCCGTGCACGATGAACATGGCGTTCGCGGCCGCCGGCGAGGGCTGAAGCGTCCAGACGGAAAGACCGACCTCCAGGTCTCGCAGGTGGATGCCGAGCGAGTGGCCGACGCCGATCTGGTCGGCCAGGCCCTGGTCCAGCAGTACCCGCAGGTCGGCGATCCGCTGGGCCACCTCCGGGGTCGGCTGGTCGCCGTCGTCGGCGGACCCGTCGCGCTGACGGATGACAGCTGGGACGCCGTTCTTCGCCGCGATGCCGTCCTGGTCCACGCGCTCACCCTTTCTGTCGATATTCCGCCACGATATCGGCCATTCAGCCGACGGTTCAAGAAGCTCGCAATATGCCTGGCCACAGGCGAACGGTTGGCGAATGGTTGGCTGCCGGCGGATTAAATGCCTGGCGCGGCGGGGCGAATGCCCTGCAGAAATACCGGAGATGACGGGGAATCGCCAGGACCGAAGTCGCTTTCTGGCCCATTTTCTGGCAATCGATCCATGGCGGATTGGTTGTTGCGCGCGGCCGGTCGATGCCCGTCACGCGGCCGGCCGCGGTGCGGCGCAGGGGCTGTGATGCGGGTCACGTCCGGGTCGATTCACGGTTCGGTGGGGCCGTCTCGTCCTCGGGGTGAGCGGCGCCCAGACGGGACGCCACCCACCGAGGAGGACCCCATGACAGTGCGGAAGAACCCGGCCGCGAGCGGCGGAGGAACCCGGATCCTGGTCCTGGGCGGCGGCTACACCGGCCTGATGACGGCGGTCCGGGTGGCCCGGCGGACCCGGCGCCAGGGCGGCCAGGTGACCCTGCTGAACCCGTCCGACCGGTTCGTCGAGCGCCTGCGCCTGCACCAGCTCGCCACCGGCCAGCAGCTGGCCGACCTGCGCATCCCGCAGCTGCTCGCCGGCACCGGCGTCACGTTCGTGCGGGGCTCGGCCGTCCGGCTGGACCGGGCTGCCCACACCGTCGACATCGAGGGCCCGGACGGGCCCGGCCAGCTCGGGTACGACCTCCTCGTCTACGCGCTGGGCAGCGCCGCCGACCTCGGCTCGGTGCCCGGCGCGGCCGACCACGCGTACACCCTCAACGGCCCGGCCGCGGCGGGCCGGCTGGCGGACCGGCTGACCGAGCTCGCTCGAGCCGGAGCGGACGTAACCGTCGGGGCTGGCACGTCAGCCGGCGCTGAGACGCCAGCCGGCCAGGCCACAGCGGCGGGGCGGGTCGCGATCGTCGGTGCCGGGCTCACCGGGATCGAGATGGCCGCCGAGATCGCCGAGACGTTTCCCGCCCTGTGCGTCGTCCTGCTCAGCCGGGACGAGCCGGGGCTCATGATGGGTGCCGCGGCCCGCGCCTACCTGTACCGGGCGCTCGACCGGCTCGGGATCGAGGTGCGCGCCGGCGTGGACGTCACGAAGGTGCTGCCGGGCGCGGTCGAGATCGACGGCGACCTGGCGCCGCTGGCGGCGGACGCCGTCGTGTGGACCACCGGCTTCCGCGCGCCGGTGCTGGCCGCCGAGGCCGGCCTCGCGGTGGACGGCCACGGCCGGGTCGTCGTCGACCAGGCGCTGCGCTCCGAGACGGACCCGGCGGTCTACGTGATCGGCGACGCTGCCGCGGTGCGCCAGCCCTGGGGGACCCTGCACGGGAGCTGCCAGAGCGGGCTCCCGACCGCCGCGCACGCCGCCGACAGCATCGGGCGCCAGCTGCGCGGCCGGGCTCCCAGGCCGTTCCGGTTTGGCTACATCCACCAGCCGGTGAGCCTCGGGCGCCGTGACGCCGTCATCCAGTTCACCCACGGCGACGACAGCCCTCGGCGCTGGTACCTGAAGGGCCGGGCGGCCGTGACCTACAAGGAGCTGGTCAGCGGCAGCCCGCCCTGGACCTACCGGCTGTCGCGGTGGTTCAGCGCCCCGATGACGATGCTGGCGCCGGGCACCGGGCCGCGCTGGGCCCGCCGTGGCCGGTGAGCGCGGCCGGCGCGCGGCCGTCGGCTCCCGGGCGCTCGGCTCCCGGGCGCTCGGCTCCCGGGCGCTCGGCTCCCGGGCACACGGCTTCGGGGCACACGGCTCTCGGGTACCCGGCTCCCGGGTACTCAGGCCTGGCCCAGCGCGGTCAGCTTCTCGGGGTTGCTGACCAGGTGGACGGTCTGCACCAGGCCGTCCACCAGATGCAGGGTGATCGCCACCACCGCGGTCCCGCCGGACCGGATCACGATGCCGGGGCCCGCGTTGAGCGTGACCAGCTCGACGCTCGGCTCCGGCGGCATCCGGCCAGCGAAGGTCGCCAGTGCCCGGGCCACCAGCTCGGCGCCGTGAATCGCCTTGCGCGGCGCCGGGGCGAGACCGCCGCCGTCGCTGACCAGCTCGACGTCGGGCGCGAGCACCGCCATCAGCGCGCCCAGGTCGCCCCCGGCGGCCGCGGCCAGGAACCGTTCGGTCGCGGCCGTGCGGGTGGCCAGATCGGTGTCGTAGCGGGTGCGCCGGGCCTCGACGTGCGCGCGGGCGTGCCGCGCGGTCTGGCGGGCGGTCGCCTCGGTCCGCCCGACGATCTCGGCGATCTCGCCGTACGGGTAGCCGAACGCCTCCCGCAGCACGAACACCGCCCGCTCGATCGGGGACAGCGTCTCCAGCACCAGCAGCAGCGCGGTCGAGACCGAGTCGGCCAGTGCCACGTCCTCGGCCACGTCAGGGCTGGTGAGCATCGGCTCGGGCAGCCAGGGCCCGACGTAGGACTCATGGCGCGCCTGCGCGCTGCGCAGCCGGTCGATCGCCAGCCGGGTCGTCGTGCGGACCAGGTACGCCTCGGGGTCCGCGACCTGCCCGACGTCGGCCAGGCTCCAGCGCAGCCAGGCGTCCTGCACCACGTCCTCGGCGTCGCCGGTCCGCCCGAGCACCCGGTAGGCGACGGCCAGCAGCCGGCCGCGGTGGCACTCGAACTCCCGGACCGCGTCCATCCCGGCCGTGCCGGCGATGTCCGCCCCAGCCGTGCCGGCGACGTCCGCGGCATCGACCCCGTCGGCCATCGCGCCTCCTCGCCCGGTCGAGCTGACACCGCGATTCTCCGCCAGCGTCTCCCCACAAGCCACGCCCAGTGCGTAGGAGTGGGCAGCCCGACCTCGGTCCGACAAGGTTCGCCTCGTCCCGAGGCCGGCAAGATCGCGGTTTTCGCCCTCGCGTGGCTGTAACCGCGGCGTTTTTGTGACCATGCGAGGGCCGAAACGGCGATCATGTCAGCGGGCGGACCTGGCCGGACACGGCACTAGACCGCTCGGGCGAGCCGGCCCGCGAGGAGTCTGGCCCCGAGGGATGGGATGACGGCCCCGGCCGCGCCGACCAGGCCGAGCAGGGCGAAGGGCGCGAGCCTCGACGTGAGCGGCGCGGCGCCGTCGTAGCCGGCGATCATGAAGGTCACCGCGAGGGCGAAGCCGAAGAGTCCACCGGTGGCGGCGGCCGAACGCCGTCCGCGCGCTCCCAGGCCGAGGACCGCGGCCAGGAGCCCCCACGGGATCAGGATCAGGCCGGAGCCGACGAGAACGAGGTGGGCGCCCACGAAGCCGGCGGCGACGCCGAGTGGTACTGCTACCGGCGGAATCCACGATCTGCGCATGTGTTCCCTTCCCCTGGCTCGCGATGACACCTAGACTATCTAGGTATGGGAGTTGATCGAGCCAAGGGGCACCTCGACACCTTGATCCTTTCCGTGCTCAGCGCGGGCCCGGGGCACGGGTACGAGGTGATCGCGCAGTTGAGGCGCCGCAGCGACGGAGCGTTCGACATGCCGGAGGGCACGGTCTACCCGTTGCTGCACCGGCTGGAGACACAGGGCCTGCTGGAGAGCGACTGGGACACGCATGACGGCCGCCGCCGCCGGATCTACCGGCTGACGGCCCAGGGGGCGGCCGCGCTCGCCGCCGCCACCACCAAATGGCGGCGCTTCTCCGCCAGCGTCAACGCCGTACTGGGGGTCGCCGGATGACGATCGAGGAGTACCTGGACGAGCTGCTGGCCCGGTCGACCGGCCCAGCGGGGGAGGTCCGCCGCCTGCTGGTCGAGACCGAGGCGCACCTGCGCGACGCGGCCGACGCGGAGATCGCGGCGGGACTCGACCCCGCCACGGCCCAGCTGCGGGCCATCGAGCGGTTCGGCAGCCCGCGCGCCGTGGCCAGGGCGGCCCACCGCGCCCGGCGGCCCTTCGTCGTCGCGGCGCTGGCGGTCGCCGGCGTCCGGATGGCCGCCGCCGGGCTGGTCGCGGTCGGGCTGTCGGCCCTGCTGGCCCGGCTGCTCGCCGTGTTCGCCGGCACGGCGTTCGTCTTCGGGCTGCCGGCCGGGGCCGCCGTGCCGGCGGGGAGCTGCGCGCACTGGCTGGTCGCGCAGCCCGCGGCCACGAACTGCGCGCGGGCCGCGAGCCTCGAGAACGCCGGCGACACGCTGCTGTTCCGCGTCGGCGGCGCGATCCTCGGCCTGCTGGTGCTCGCCGTCGCCTGGGCGCTGCTGCGACGCCGGCCGCGGGCGGCGACGCCGGACTACGTCCCCGCGATGGGCCTCACCCTCTTCGGCGTCGCCGGCGTGGTACTTCTGCTGGGGGCCTACTGGAACTTCTACGTCCCCGGCCTGTGGGGACGGGGCATGTGGCTCGTCGAAGGCGCGACCGCCCTCGCCGTGGCCGCCGGCTACGGCACGGCCCTCGCCCACCGGCTGCGCCCGGTCTGAGGCGCCCGGATCTGAGGTGCCCGGCCTGAAGTGCCCGGGTCTGAGGTGCCCGGCCTGACGTGCCCGGGTCTGAGGTGCCCGGTTTGAGGCGCCGGCCCGCGTGTAACCACCGCCCCTATCTGATGGGTGGCGGCGTCAGCGGGGACGATCGGTTTCGGACGGTGGTAGGTGGCAGCGGGTGGATGGGGTGCGCGGCGACGATCTCCGGACTCGGCGCGGCCGGCCGGGGACGGGCCGGGTACAGCGGAGCCGACCGCGGGTGCGTCGGACGACGACCGTGGGCCGGGGCGCGCCGCTGACCGGCCGGGCGGGCGCGGGCCGGACGGCGGTCCGCCGGCCGACCGCCGGGGTACCGGGACCGGGCCGCACCTGCGGGTGGTGCCCGACGCCGGCTACGCGGGCTGGGACGAGATCTACCGCGACAACGTCGAACGGGTGTACCGGATCATGTTCGCGAAGGTCGGCAACCGGGCGGACGCCGAGGACCTCACGGCCGAGGTGTTCATGACGGCGCTGCGCCCGCTGCGGGTGTCGGCCAGCGTCGGCGAGGTCCGGGCGTACCTGCTCGCCACCGCGCGCACGGTGCTCGCCGGCTACTGGCGCCGCACGCTCGGTCTGCCCGTCACGACGCTGGACGAGGAGCGGGTCGAGACGGCGTTCGTCGAGCGGGACGACGACGCGGAGGCGATCGCCCGTGCGGAGGCGATCCTGCGCGCGTTGCCGCCGCGCCAGGAGCGCATCCTGCGGCTGCGGTTCCTGCAGGCCTGCTCGGTACGGGACGCCGCCACCGAGCTCGGCGTCACCGTGTCGAACGCGAAGGTCCTGCAGCACCGGGCGTTGCGCCAGGCGGCCGAGGTGGCCAGGAGGATGGCGCTGTGAGGGGGCCGCGCGGCCGGGGCGGCCCGTGGCGCTTCATCGAGGACCTGATCCACCAGCGGCGACCGAGGCCGTTCCGGGCCCGGCCGGGGGACGACGAGCAGGTCCGGACGGCCATCCTGCTCAGCTCGGCCCGGCCCGGCGCCGGCGCTGTGCGACCCGACTTCGTCGAGCAGCTGCACCGACGGCTCGCGGCCGCCGAACTGGAAGCGGCGGCGGCCGGCCCTGGCGCCGAGGCCGCGAGCGGTGCCCAGGCCGGCGGGCCCGACGGTCGCTACCGGCCTGAGGGCTCGGCGCGATCGACCCGCCGCAGGGTCGTCCAGGTCACCTCGCTGGCGGCCGGCTCGGCCGCGGTCGGTGCTGGCCTCGACCGGGTGCTGGCCAGCCGGGCGGGCAGCCAGCCGGCCACGGCCGACGAGGCGCCGCCGGTCGACCAGACGGCGGTCCTGACGCCGAACAACGGGGTCTGGCGGACCGTCGCGACCGCCCGTGACCTGCCGGTGGGCGGGGTCCATCCGTTCGACGCCGGCGCGGTCAGCGGCTTCGTGGAGCGCGGCGCCGACGGGCAGGTCCGCGGCGTCACCGGTACCTGTACCCATCAGGGCTGCCGGCTCGTGCTGGACCCGGCGGTCGCGCGGCTGAACTGCCCGTGCCACCGGACCGTCTTCGCGGTGACGGGTGAGGTCGTGCGCTCCCAGCTGCGGCCGCAGCCTCGGCGCCTGCCGGAGCTGCGGGTCCGCGAGATCGACGGGCTCGTGCAGGTCTTCGTCCCGCCGAACCCGGTCTGAGCCGCCCGCTTTCCCTGGAATACACCAGGATATTCTTCGCCGCCGCTCGCCGTGTAACCCCGACCGCTATCTAGAAGCGGACGGAAATGTGCGGGCCCGGCGTCTGTGGGCCCCCGACACAAGGCCCCTGACAATGGGCCGGACGGGTCACGGCAATGCGAATTCCTATCGGTCCGGGACGGGCTGGACGGCTCGTCGCGCTGGTGGCGCTGGCGGCTGGGCTGCCCATGCTGGCCGCGTGCGGCGGCTCCTCGGGACCCGCGGCGCAGGCCGGTGCCAGCGTGTCCACTCCGCCGGCGGCGACCAGCGCCGCTGGTGGGGATGGTGGCACGCCCAGCGCGACGATGCTGGGTATGACGATGCCGGGCATGACGATGTCGGCCGGAGCCGGCAGCGGTTCGGCGGCCGGCCTGGCTACGGCGACCAGCAAGGTCACCATCCAGAACTTCGCCTTCTCGCCGGAGGCCGTGACGGTAAAGGTCGGCACGACCGTGACCTGGACCAACACCGATTCCGACGCCCACACCGTCACCGCCAAGGACGGCAGTTTCCGTTCGCCGACAATGGACACCGGAGCGACCTACCAGTACACGTTCACGAAGCCGGGGACCTACCCGTACCTGTGTTCCATCCACCCGTTCATGCTCGCCACGGTGGTGGTGACGCCATGAGGAACGAGCGCACCGGCGGCACCCACGACGAGCCGGCGGGGCCCGGCGCCCGGGCGGGCATGACCCGCCGGCAGCTGGCCCGCCACGGCGCCTGGTTCGGGGCCGCGGTGGCCCTGACCGTCGCCGGCGGCGAGGTGATCAGCCAGGTCTCGGACGGCCGGGCCACCGGCCAGGCGGCCGCGGCCGACCAGGCGACGCTGCGCTTCGCCCAGATCAGCGACAGCCACATCGGCTTCCACGGGACCGCCAACCCCGACGTCACCGGCTCGTTCGCCCGGGCCATCGCCCAGGTCAACGCGCTGCCCGACCGGCCGGACTTCGTCATGCACACCGGCGACCTCACCCACCTGTCCACGCCGGCCCAGTTCGACCAGGTCAGCCGGATGATGCAGGGCCTGCGGACCGGCGGCGTGCACACCGTGCCGGGCGAGCACGACTCCGTCGACGACGGCGGCCGGGCCTACCGGGCGACCTTCGGCGCCGGCTCCCGCGGCGACGGCTGGTACAGCTTCGACGTCAAGGGCGTCCACGTCCTCGCCCTGGTGAACACCCTGAGCCTGGAGAAGCTCGGCCACCTGGGTACCGACCAGCTCGCCTTCATCCGCCAGGACGTGGCCGGCCTGTCCAGCGACACCCCGATCCTGGTCTTCAGCCACATCCCGCTCTTCGCGATGTACCCGACCTGGGGCTGGGGCACCGACGACGCCGTCCAGGCCCTGAGCTACCTGCGCCGGTTCTCCTCGGTGACCTGCCTCAACGGCCACGTCCACCAGCTGTTCAGCCGGACCGAGGGCAACGTGGTCTTCCGCAGCGCGACGACCACGGCCTACCCGCTGCCCAGGCCCGGCGACGGCCCGGCACCGACGCCCCAGACCCTGCCGGCCGGCCAGCTGGCGGCCGCCCTGGGGATCCGCGAGGTCAGTTACCTGCCCCGCGACCCGCGGCCGGCGATCACCGACCTGGAGCTGGCGTGACGCCCGGGGCCGCCCGCGGCTGGGCGGTCCGCGCCGTCGACGTGGCCGCGGCGGGGCTGCTGGTGGTCAGCGGTTACGTCCACCTCGACCTCTACCGGCATGGCTACCGGTCGATCCACGACGTCGGCGTCGCGTTCGCGGTGCAGGCGGCGGGCTCGTTCGCGGTCGCCGCGCTGCTGCTGGTCAGCCTCGTCGTGGCGGGGTCGCCCGTGTTGCGGCTCGGCGCGGCCGGGCTGGCGGCCGGCGCGCTGGTCGGGTTCGTGCTGTCCCGCACGGTCGGCGTGTTCGGGTTCGAGGAGCGGGGGCTGCAGCCGTCCCCGCAGGCCCTGGTCAGCGTGCTCGCCGAGGCAGCGATCCTGGTCCTGCTCGCCGGCCTGGCGTTGGTCTGGGTCACACCGACGGGTGGTCGCCGGTCTCGCTGAACTCGCGGGAGCGTCTTTCAGACTCGGCGTCGCCGCCGAACAGCCGGGCGTCGTCGCCGTCGCGCTGGCTCGCGGGGCGACGGTCGGGGGCCGGGGGGGGCGGGGGGCCGGCGGGGGGTGGGCGGGGGTGGGGGGGGAGACCCGGGACGGCTGGCTGCGCGCCCTCGCGACCGGCGCGCCGCGCCTCGCGCCCGCGCTGCCCACCGGCGA
>NZ_JADWYX010000135.1 GCF_016786355.1 Frankia sp. AgB1.9 | reverse complement strand
GAGCTGCGTTACCTGGCCGACAACGCCGACCTGGTGGCGCTCGTGGTCGAGCGGCGCTACCTGCCGACGGTCGCGGGGGGGGGGGCGGGCGGCCCCCCCCCCCCGGGGGGCGGGGGGCGGGGGGGCGGGCGCGGCCCCCCCCCCCCCCGGGGGCCGTAGGCCCGCGCCCGGACGCCGCGAACCAGTCAACACAGTCAACACTGCCGCTCGGCTCCGACAATTTCGTCGTGCAGCCGCGCGAACAGCCGCTCGACCCGGTCGTCGGCCACGTTCTGGCTGCCCAGGTACTCGTGGAGCAGCTCGCCCGGGCCGCGCTGGCCGGTGGACGGGCGGCTCGGCCGGTCGCCGGCCGCGGCAGCCGCCGCGGCGGCGAACTCGGGGTCGATCCGGACCTCGAGTGCGTTCGGAAGTACCTCCTGGACCTGCTCGCGCAGCCCGGCCCGAGCCGGCTCACGCACCCAGACCCGCAGGTAGGCGTCGCCGTACTCGGCGGCCCGGTCGGCCAGCTCGGCCACCGTCCCGCGCACGGTCCGCAGCCGCCGGCCCGTCGTCACCGGAATGTCGACGCCGCTCGCCGGCGTGCCCGGCGAGGCGGTGACGACGCGGACGACGGGGGTGTTGTCCTGCTCGCCGAAGTCGACCGCGAGCGGTGAGCCGCAGTACACGACCGGGCAGGGCGCCGGCAGCGTCTGGCGGCGGTGCAGGTGGCCGAGCGCGACGTAGTGCGCGTCGGCGGGGAACGCGGTCGCCGGCACGTAGTAGTCGAAGATCGACTGCGCCAGCCGTTCGCCGCCGCCTAGCTGCCCGCCGGTGACGGTCAGATGGGCGAGGACCAGGTTGACGGCGTCGTCCGAGAACCCGGACCGCAGCGCGGTGAGCAGGTCGCGGACCACCTGGTCGTAGCGGGCCGCGTTCTGGGCCGGCGTCTGGGTGACCAGTTCGGCGGCCCGGATCGCGAAGCGCTGCGAGAGGAACGGCAGCACCGCCACCCGGACAGGTTCGCCGGTGCCCCGGGCGTTGAACGCGATCACGCCGCCCCTGTCCGCCCGCCGGGGCGTGCCGACCATCGTGATCCCGGCCGCCCCCATCAGCGGTCGGTAGGCCTCGAACGAGCGTGGATGGTCGTGGTTCCCGGCGATCACGATGACCTCGGCGCCGGTGCGCTGGAAACCGAGCAGCGTCTGGACAGCGAGCCGCTGGGCCTCGGCCGACGGCGCGGCCGAGTCGTACACGTCGCCCGCGACCAGGACCGCGTCGACCTCGTTGTCCCTCGCGATGCCGACGACCTCGCGCAGCACCGCCTCCTGGTCGTCGAGCCGGCTGCGGCCCTTGAGCGACTTCCCGATATGCCAGTCGGAGGTGTGCAGGAACTTCATGGCGACCGGTCCTTCATGGCGCGGGTCAGAACGGTGCTGGCCAGATCGGTGCTGGTCAGAACGGTGCTGGTCAGAACGGTGCTGGTCAGAACGGCGGCGGGTCGTCGTCGGGGTCGGGCAGCAGCGTGAACGGGTCAGGCCGGGCCGGGGCCGCGACGGCCGCGGGGCCAGCCGTAGGGGAGCCAGCGGCGCCACCGTCCGCGCTCTCCGAGGGCCGGGTCGCCCACGCGGGGAAGGGGAAGGTCACGGCCAGCGGCACCGGGATCTCCGGCTGGGTGACGAACATCGTCCCAGGTTTCGCCAGTGTCGCCCTGGCCCGCTGCCCGGGCGGCAGGAACCCGTACTCCGGCCGGGACGCCTCCGCCGGGTCCAGCCGGCCGACCACCCGGATCGCGCTGTTGGCGATGATCCGGCGCTCCACCTCGCTCGCCGTCTGCTGCGCGCCGACCAGGATGATGCCGAGCGACCGGCCGCGTTCCGCGATGTCGAGCAGCACCTCCTTGATGGGGCTCGTCCCGTCGCGTGGCGCGTACTTGTTCAGCTCGTCCAGCATCGTGAACAGCAGGCCGCCTGACCCGGCCTCCTCCTTGCGCCGGGTCTCCGCCGCCAGCACGACGCCGACGACGAACCGCTGGGCCCGTTCGGGCAGGTTGTGCAGGTCGACGACCGTCACCTGGTGGTCGACCGTGCTCACCCGCCGGCCCGGCGCGTCCGGGATGTCGGCCCGGATCAGCGGCCGCAGCGCCCGCAGCGACGAGCGCAGGCGGCGCACGAACGCGTTCACCGTTCCGGCGCCGGTCGCCGGCCCGGCCCAACGGGACCGGGCGTCCTCGTCGTTGACACGCTCGATGATGAAGTCGACGAGGTTCTCGTACGTCTTGAGGACCTCGCCCTCCAGCTTGACCGCGCCGTCGACGCCGTACGGGACGACGTCCTGCCGCAGCCGGTTCGTCACCTGGTGGACGACCATCGTGTACTGCTGGCGGTCGTCCTCCGCGTCGGCGAAGACGTAGGGGAGCAGCTCGCCCTGGCAGAACTCCAGCAGGGTCCACCAGAAGGCGCTCACCCCCGAGGTACGGCTCGCGACGTTGGGCCGGCCGGTCGTGTCCCCGGGCAGCGGCGGGGCGAAGAAGCCGGCGGACGCGAACGGCTCGGCCGGCAGCCCGAGCCGGTCGTAGACATTGCGGATCTCGTCGGTCAGCCGGTTGTTGGCGTGGTCGAGGAACAGCAGATCCTCGCCCTTGACCGAGAAGACCAGCGCCTTCGCGTTCACCGCTGCCCGGCCGAGCACCCCGCACCGGAAGATCGAGTAGAGCAGGAACAGCGCGAAGCTGGTCTTCGTCGCGACGCCGGAGATCCCGCTGATCGAGACGTGCGCGCCGCGGGTGCCGTCGAGGAACTCCAGGTTGACGTAGATGGGCGTGCCGTCCCGGCCGAGGCCGACGGGGACGCGCCGGTCCATCTGGTCGAAGTACAGCGCGGTGGCCCGTTCGTCACCGGTCGCGCGGCGCACCAGGGCACCCGGCCGCGGCGGGACGTAGATCTCCGGCTCGACCCGGGTCGTCGTCACCTCGGCGATCTCCTGCACCTGCGCGGGCAGCACGCCCTCCGCGATCAGGAAGACGTCCGAGTCGAAGGTCGCCCCCTCGTGTCGGGCCTCCACCTGGGTCACGACGCCGGCCGTCATCACCGGCCCGATGCCGGGAACCTGGCGGACCGTGACGACCACGTCGTCGAGCTGCAGGTAGCTGTCCTCGTCGAGCGCGACGTGGAACAGCAGCGGGGTGGCCTCCTCGGTGCCCATCACCCGCCCGACCGGCGGGCTTGTCAGCGTGTCGGGACCGGCCGGCGCGGCGGCGCCGGGCGAGGTCCCGTTCGGCGTGGCGCCGCCCCGACCGCCGGTCTCTGTCACCGTCACCGGGACCGCACCCCCACCCTGCTAGCTGGAAACCCTGCTCGTTGGCGACACCGTGCTCGTTGGTGACACCCTGCTCGGGTCACACCGGCCGAATTATCCGGCTCGCTGGAAGGCACGCCCGATCTGCCTCGCTTCGGCGTGTCTCGGGCTCCCCGCCGCGGGCCGGCACACCCTATGTCGCGTTCGCACCCCGCTGTCCGGCGCGACAGGTCGGGCCGCGGCCGCGGAATGACTTCCCTTCACCCTGCGACGCGGGTCATACTGTGGATAATGTATAAATCCGCGCCGTGACGCCGCTGCGTCGCCGACCGGGCCGAATGAGGGATGTCGGATGCTGGATTCGAAGATCGTCGGCGGCCTGGTCGTGGATGGCACCGGGGCCGCGCCGTTCCGGGCCGACGTCGGCATCAAGGACGGGCTGATCGTCGACGTCCGCAGGGCCGGGGAGTTACCCGGCGCGGGCGGCATCGAGACCGAAGCCGTCGAGACGATCGATGCGACCGGGAAGCACGTCCTGCCGGGCTTCGTCGACATCCACACCCACTACGACGGCCAGGTCACCTGGGACACCCTGCTTGAGCCGTCCAGCGGCCATGGCGTGACGACGGTGGTCTCCGGCAACTGCGGCGTCGGCTTCGCCCCGGTGACGCCCGGCCGCGAGGAATGGCTGATCAAGCTGATGGAGGGCGTCGAGGACATCCCCGGCACGGCGCTCACCGAGGGGATGACCTGGGGCTGGGAGTCCTTCCCCGGCTACCTGGACCGGCTCGCCGACCGGGGGCTGGCCGTCGACTTCGGCGTGCAGATCGGGCACGGCCCGCTGCGGGCCTACGTCATGGGCGACCGGGGTGCCCGCAACGAGCCGGCCACGCCCGACGACATCGAGGCGATGGCGCGCCTCGTCCAGGAGGCCGTCGAGGCCGGGGCGCTCGGCTTCTCCACCTCGCGGACGCTCGCCCACCGCGCCATCGGTGGCGAGCCCGTCCCGGGCACCTTCGCCGCCGAGGACGAGCTCTTCGGCCTCGGCCGGGCGATGGCCCGAGGTGGCCGAGCGGTGTTCGAGCTCGCCCCGACGGGCGCCGCGGGGGAGGACATCCTCGCCCCGGCCCGGGAGCTGGACTGGATGCGCCGGCTTGCCCAGGAGATCGACCGGCCGGTCTCGTATGCCCTGTTGCAGGTGGACGCCGCGCCCAACCTGTGGCGTGAGCTCATGGAGACATCCGCCGCCGCGTTCGAGGCCGGGGCACCGCTCTACCCGCAGGTGGCCGCGCGCCCCTTCGGCCTGCTGATCGGTTTCGCCGGCCTGCACGCCTTCTCCCATCGGCCGACGTTCCGGTCGCTGAGCCACCTCTCCCCACGAGAGCGCGGCTTCGAGCTGGCCAGGCCCGCGGTCCGGGCGGCGATCCTCGCCGAGCAGGACCTGCCCGTCGACCGGTCGCTGCAGTTCGACGGCATCAAGGACCTGATCGCGGTTGCCCTCGACCGGCTCTACGCGATCGGTGACCCGCCCGACTACGAGCCGACCCGCGAGCGCACAGTCGCGGCCATCGCCGAGCAGCGCGGAGTGACGGGCCTGGAAGCCCTCTACGACCTGATGCTGGAATCCGCGGCCGGAACCGATCACCCGGCCACGTCCATGCTGATGATCCCGTTCTTCAACTACTCGGACGCCAACCACGACGCCATCCGCGAGATGCTCAGCCACCCGGCGGGCGTCTCGGGCCTCTCGGACGGCGGCGCCCACTGCGGCACGATCTGCGACGCCTCCTACCCGACGTTCCTGCTCACCCACTGGGCCCGCGACCGTACCCGGGGTGAGCGTCTCCCGCTCGAGCTCCTGGTCAAGAAGCAGAGCGCCGACACGGCCGCCCTGTTCGGCCTCGGCGACCGTGGCGTCGTCGAGGTCGGCAAGCGCGCCGACCTGAACGTCGTCGACCTCGACCGCCTGACCCTGCACACCCCCCGAATGGCGTACGACCTGCCCGCCGGCGGCCGCCGCCTCATCCAGGACGCCTCGGGCTACGACCTCACCATGGTCGCCGGAACCGTCACCCGCCGAGGCGGCAAGGACACCGGCGCCCGCCCCGGCCGCCTCCTGCGCGGCGCCCGCTGACCGCGCGTCCCCGGCAGGCAGGCCGACCTAGCCACCTCCCCCAAGGCTCGCCCGGTTCGGCCTCCCCATGATCGCTGTTTCGACCCTCCGGTGGTCGTATCTGGCGCCGTTTCGTAGCCACCCGAGGGCGAAAACAGCGATCAAGGCAGCGGGCAGACGTCGACGGTCACGGCGCTACGCCAGCAGGCTGGCGAGGGTGACGAAGCCGTAGCCGCGGTCGCGTAGAGCCGCGATGATCTCCGGAAGCGCGTCCGCGTCGAGCGTCGAGTGGTCCTGCGGGTGTGAGCCCAGGTGCAGCAGGACGATCTCGCCCGGTGTCAGCGCGGCCACCACCCGGCTGGTGACCGACTCCGCGCTGCGCCCGCCCGAGGTGCCCTGCCACCCGAGGGTGTCGACGGTCCAGCGGACCGTGACGTAGCCGAGCGTGTTCACGGCGGCGATGGTCCGCTGGTCGCGTTCACCGAACGGGAACCGGAAAAGCGGCCGTGGGTCACCCCCGGTCGCCACCCGGATGTCGTGTTCGGCGCCGAGGATCTGGTCGCGGATCGCGGAGTCGGTCAGCGTGGTGAAGGACGGGTGGGTGGCCGAGTAGTTGCCCAGCCGGAATCCGCCGACCGCTATGTTCCGCGCCTGCGCCGGATAGTCGTCGGCGAAGTCCCCGGTGAGAAAGAACGTCGCCGGCACGTGTTCACGCGTCAACGTCGCGAGGATCAGCCCGACGCCGTCGGCGTTCGCCCCGGCGTCGAAGGTGAGCGCGACGACCTTGCGGTCCGTGGGAATCCGGTCCCAGTCCCGCCCGAACAGCCGTCCCGGCACGCCGGCGCCGGGCGTCGGCGGCGGGCCGATCGGCGGCAGCGAGACCCGCGGTAGCGGCAGCGGAACCGGCGGCAGGGAAACCGTTGGCAGGGAAACCGACGGCCTGGCCGCGATCGCCGCGGGCAGGGCAGTGGCGGTCGGGGTCGCGACCTGGGACGGCGGTTCGGTCGCCGGGGCGCCCGATGTCGGGGCGCTCGATGTCGGGGCGCTCTGTGTCGGGGCGACAGGCGAGGCCTCGGCGACGACCGGGCCGGGGGAGAGCACCCGGCCGGTGGACCGGGTGGGGGAGGTTCCGGCGGCGCACGGCCGGCCGGACCCGTTTTCGCAGGCGGCGACGGTGACCAGCGCCAGGCCCACGAGCGCGCCGAGGGTGGCGGCGCGACGTCTGCGTCTCACGGTGGATGTGACGTCGCCCCCAAGGACCGGGTTGCCCCGCCTCCGGCGCGTCGCCTTCCGCGTGTCGAGCCCGCCCGCTGCTCGCCAGCAGCCGAACCCTGTCGAAGGCGGCGCTAGGAAGCGGCCGCTGGAGCGGCCTTGTGGCTGAAGGCGAGCTCCTCGGCCGGGCCGGTGCGTCGCAGGTGCAGCAGACCGAGGCCGGTCAGCAGCAGCATCACGCCACCGAGCACGAAGCTGGCGATCGCCGCGATGAGCGCGATCTGGCCGAGCTTCCAGAACCCGTAGGCCTCCAGCAACAGGCCTCGCAGCGTCTCGCCCCGGAACAGCGTCTCCACCTGACCGGTGAGCTTGGCGTTGTTCGGGTCGGCCTGGGCCTTCTGGCTGACCTGCGCATAGGTCTGACCGTCGGCGGCCTCGCTCAGGTGAACCTTGATGAAGTGGTCCGCATAGGCTTCGGCCTGCGGCCCGGTGACCAACTGCTGGCCGGCGTATTTGTTCAGGTACGGCCCGATGCGAGGGTCGGCCAGTGCTTTACTGCCCTTGGCTGGGAAATAGATCTGCTCGGCGGCCAGCTGGTTGCGCACGTTGTCGTTCGCGAAACTGTGACCCCAAAGCAGAAGTCCACCCGCGATGAACAGCACCACCGCGACGACGAGCCCGCCCGTCGACAGCAGAAAATCGAATGTTCTGCGACGCATCATGCCCTGCCTTCTGGGTCCGCCGGTGGCACCGGCCGTTACTGAGAAAGATTCTCAGCACGGCGGGCCTCCCGATCAGGAGCGACCGGCCCTGATCTGACGTAGCCGTCGGCCTACCCAGGCCGGTAACACCCGGCCTCTCGCGCTGGTGCGTTCGGCCCGCGGACCATGGGACCGATCGGCCCGCGTCGACGGGCCTCGTTGTTCGCCAGTGATCCGAGCTGGGTCCTGACGCGCGCGGGGAATCGTCATTGATTCCACCCGAGCGGTGCCCGTCACGAGTGCTCAGTCTGGTGGGGATGGCGCGCGATGGTGACGAGCTCGCTGGCCGGCTCGCCGGCGAGGCGTCGGCGCAGCGAGCCCGCGATACGGGTGGCCTGTAGCTTGGCCCGTTCGGCGCGCTCGCCCTGGAACAGATCGTCGATCGTGCCGGTCCACAGCTCGATCCAGCGGGCGAAATGTTGCGGGCCCAGCGGGGCCTTTGCGTGCAGCGCGGCGTGGACGTGCAGCGCGTTGCGATGGTAGGCGCCGGCCTGAAAGAGCACGGTTTCCCAGAAATCGCACATGATCGGCAGGTGGGCGGCCAGGTCGAGACGCGCGACGTCGACGAAGATCGGGCCGAGCAGTGGGTCGGTGAACGCCCTGCCGTAGAACGCGGTGATGAGCGCGGCGATGTCGTCGCGGCCCGCGATGTCCCGGACCGGCGCGTGTTCCGTGCCGGCGGTCACCGGAGGAGGGCCTGGGCGAGCAGGACCCCGAGAGTCGGCAACAGGATCACTTTGAGGGCCTCCAGGACGATGTAGGCGACGTGCCGGTGGGAAGGCGGCGGCGGGTTTCCCGCGATCACCTGCTCGGCCCGCCGGTCGAGCGCGGGGCGCAGGGCCGCCAGCTGGATGGCGAGAACGCCGAAAACCGCGGCGGTCACCCCCCACGCCGGGGCAGCCGGTGCGTGCAGGGCCAGGGCGACCAGAAGGACTGCCGCCAGGCCGACCTCCAGCCGGTTGACCGCGCGGAACACCAACCGGCCGATGCCCAGGCCTAACGGGATCGTGATGCCGGGCGCGCGGAACTTCAGCGGCGCCTCGAGAAACGAGATCCCGGCCACGAGCCCGAACCAGACGAACGGGATGGCGACCTGAAGGACCGCCGCGGTGTCACGCACGGGATCTCCCGCGGGCCGGTCCGGACGGGGCCGTCAGGTGTGCCACGCACAGGCCGGGCTCGGCGAAGGGCACGAGCCGGGTGTCGAGAGGCGGCGCCCCGAGGTGTTCCAGCGCTCCGCGCAGGAGTCCGAGGTGCAGGGTGCAGACCACGTCGGGATGAGCCTTGGCGACGCCAAGAAACGGGCAGGCGTGCAGCAGGAGGCGCTGGCCACCGGGTTCACCGGCGAGTTCGGGGTCGAAGCCCACCTCGGTGAACAACGCCATGACCTCCCGCATGACGTCGCCGAGCGCTCGAAGCTCGCGGCCCGGCGGCCTGGCGACGGCCGTGGCGACGTCGCGTGACCGCGCCGAGAAGCGCTCGTCGGCCCAGGCTCGGCCGGCTCGCTCCGCCCGCGCGGCCTTGTCAGCGGCGCTGTCGGCCAGGTTGGCCGCGAGCGCGCCGGCGAGCTGCTCGTAGGCGCCTCGGTCGTCGCCTGGGCTGGTGGATGTGTAGGTGACCCGTGGGCGACCGGGCGTCGAACGCGGCCGTGGCTCGGAGACGACGAGGCCGGCGGCGGCCAGCCGGTCCAGGTGGAAGCGGACCGTCGACACAGCCAGGCCGCTTTCCTGGGCGAGCTGGTGGGCGTCGAGCGGCTCAGGGGCCGCGCGCAGGAGGCGAAGCAGGTCCAGGCGGCTGGCCACGGCCAGCGCACCGTGGCGGCGGCTGCGGTCGGCCGCTGGATCGCCTTCCGAGGCGACGCGCGGGCCGCCCCCGTTCGGCGCAGGGCGCCCGTCGGGGGCTGCCGGCCCGGGGCCGCTGGTCATGCCCGCGCGGGGTGGTCGGCGACCAGGGGGGTGTCGGCGCCGACCACGCCGACCTTGCCCGCTCCACCAGGCGAGCCCAGCGCGGTGTCCCGGCCGGGCAACGGCTCGGCGAAGAACCGGGCGTTGTCGGCGATGGACGGCCGCCGTGCCTCGGGGACATCGTCCTCGTAGGCGATCGCCTCGACCGGGCAGACCGGCTCACACGCCCCGCAGTCGACGCACTCGTCGGGCTGGATGTAGAGCGCGCGGCCACCCTCGTAGATGCAGTCGACCGGGCACTCGTCGACACACGCCCGATCCAGGACGTCGATGCACGGCTCAGCGATCACATATGTCACGGCGTACTCCTCGATCGGCGGCCATCCCCGACCGAGTTTACACAGCAAGCATCGTTTTTATTGAGGCCACCCGGGCTGCCGTGGAGACCGGATGTCCACCGCGGCCCCGGCTGTCGCGTCTGGAAGGGTGACGGACTCGGCGGAAGGGGACGGACATGCCGGATGCGGGTGCATCGGCGCGCGCCGGCACAGCGTCGAGCGCCTGGTCGCGGCCGTGCCGGACCTGGACACGTCTACGCCTCACTTCGGATCACCCGGCGCTACCAGGCGACGATCCTCACGGGCTGCTGGCTCGGGCCTCGGTTCAACGAGGCCCTGGGCGTCCGCGTCTGCGACCTGAACCCGCTGCGCGGGGAGATGGTTTTCGGCAGGGTCGTCGTAACCCAGAACGGCAGCCGGACCTCCACCGAGAGGCTGTCCAAGACGGAGGACGCCCGACCGTCCCGGTGTCCAGTTGGTGATGGATGCGTTCCAGGCGCACATCGAGGTCCTCCGGCCGGGCAATGGTCGCGAGGACTTCCTGTTCGTCACCCACAAGGGCACCCACCCGCTGCGCGGCGACTTCTCCGGAGACGTCCTGAAGCTGGCGCTCGCGCGGGCCGGGCTCGGTCACCGCCGAATCACCTGGGTGTCCCTGCCGCACACGGCGGCGTCGCTGATGTTCGACGCGGGCCTGAGCATCTTCGAGGTCGCCCAGCGGCTCGGCCATCACTCCCCGAACCTGACGGCCGAGGTCTACACGCACCTGATGCGGGAGCGACACGACGAGGGTCGGGTAGTGATGGAGCGGTACCTGCGGGAAGGGCGGAAGGCGGTCTAACGCGGGCCTCAGGGCCTCCCGTTTTTCTTCCGTTCTCCGGCTCGGCGTCAATGCCTGTGCGGGTCGCCGGTCGGGCCAAGGGTGGCGCAGCCAGTGCGAAGGACCGCCCGAAGGGCGCCCTTGACGCGGCCGGTGTCCCGTCAGTTCCCCGGCGCCCCGCCGGGGAACGGCCACTCCGCGATTGGCGGATTAAGCCGGTACAGGGCTGTAACCTCCGCCGTGGCTCCCCGCGGCCGTCCGCGTTGTGTCTTAGCTGGACGATTCCGCCCTGCCGATCCTGGCCTACTTGGCTTGACTGATTGCGATCTTGCGATCAGGCGGCTGTACTCCGAATTTCTCGATCACGAATCGCCAGAACAGTGGCACCGCACCGGACAGAGGACGTTCGACGGCCTCGGCGTAGCCCGTGACCGATAGATGCTCGATCAGTACGTGTCCGTCCAGTGGCGGCCGGAGAGATCCCGGAGCGCGGACGGCGATGACGCCGAACGGCGGCTCCGGCACCGGCGTCTCAACGACGATCAGGTCGTGCATCGAGGTCGTGGCCGACAGAGCGCCGGCACGGTCGCCCTCCATGACAGTCGTGACGATGTCGGCCAGACCCTGAAAGCCCGGAGAAGCGGCGGCAAGCTCTCGGTAGAAGCTGTGGATCTCGTGCCAGTCCCGGGCAACGTAGCTGTACGAGGACAACTGCCAAGCAGGACGGCGGCGCACCCAACCATCGTTCCAGATCCCGGCCCGAGAGCGTCGCTGTCAACGGAGCCGAGGCCAGCTCGGTCGCCGCGTCGACGGCCGTCGCACTGGCCAGGCGGCGAGCCCGTCCCGTCGCGTGCCGCCGGCTACCCAGGGATTATGAGATCTTCGGATGCTTGTCTGTAGTCGTCCGCTGATGTCCGCTGGTGCAGGTCACGGCCGGTCTGGACTCCACCGACGTCCACGCTCGTCCATCGTCGTCCGCCGGCTTGGCTGCCAACCTGGCTGCCGGCTCTTGATCTCTTTGCGCCGTTCGCCATCTGGCTCGACTGCAATCTGTCGTCGCCCAGTCGCAAGCTTCCTCCGGCGCCCGGCGCATCTCACCGCAGTATTCTCCACCGTCACGGCTACTCGTAGTTGGTTCGCCAGAACAGTAGGCCGACTGCCAAGTCACTACGAGAGCCTTCAATGACTAGGAGTAGCGCGAGTGCTGTGAATCCTCCGGCGACGACGGCACTAATCCACAGCACTGGGTCGATGAATCCGAATGCGCGAACGAGAACGATATACCAATACACTAGAAGTGCGAACGGGATTATCGCCGAGAGTGCGCGCAGTGTGGCGACCAGGAATTTGATCATTCCATAAGACCAAGTATCAGACTGGTGCCATGAGAGCGGGCCGAATATAGCCGAACCGCGAGGCGTAACGAATCTGCCGAGACGGCTCGCATGGAATGACGGACGGTACGCGCGATCAAGGCCAACGGCAAGCCGTTTGGCATATTTTATCCGAACTGCGCACGTTATGGTTTCGTAGATTAGATATGCCGCGATCGCCGGAAGAACCTTGCGGATCGAAGAGAGATCTGTCACCGTGAATCCGGCCAGCTGCACTCCAGAGACCGCTGCTCTATTCATCAGCTCCATGAATCCCGTCGCTAACAGGAGGGCAAGAATTGAGCGGCCTTGAATCGTTTGACTGTCTCGGATTATCTCAATGAAACGTTCATGAAGTTTCTCTGCAGCTTCTGGAAGATCCGGATCCGAGAGCGCCTCCCGAACTAGATCTTCCAGCCGTCTGTTGGGATCCGGGGCTGACGACATTCACTCTCGATTCTCCGAGATCTTCGTTGGCAAGCCGACCCGTACCGCAGGCGCGCCAGCGCCGAGAACGGAAGCGGCGCGGCAGCATTCTCCTTGACCAGCGACCGGCGAACCTTCCAACCGGGGTTCGAGCTGCGTGGCGTGGGCGTCGTTTGGTCGCAGCCTTCCCTGTCCAGCTTTTCGGTGTGTAGCGCTCAGGACGGCAGGTCCCAGCCTACGACCGTAGCAGTCATCGTGTTGTCGCCGGCTACAGACCCGTGCGAGAAAGCCACGGCACCTTTCGGAGTGCTGGCCACAATGAAGCGGTCAGAAGTGGGCGACAGGACCTCGGAGGAAGAGTGAGACGATCGCCAAGATGCCGGTTACCGGCCCGAGCCATCGTTCCCAGGACCGCGTCGAATCCGGGCCGTCGGGCCCACGCCCATCCGGTCCGTTGTGACCGTACATGATTGCCCCCGCCCGCAGTATGTGACGGAAAGCTTACCGAAGATCCGAACTAGCCAGATTCCCACCCGGAGGCACCTGCCGTCTGATCGCCTCCTGTGCCCCTCGGCGACCCCGCCTGACCACTCGTCATGCCCCTGGCCGGCCATCCTGCTGTCGTGTTCGTGCAGGTCGGCGCCGGAGGCCGTGCGGGGCTTCTGCCGGTCAGGGCCCGGGACTAGAGGCGCCCAGGCTTGTCGGACACACCGCGGCCGATTCCTGCCGTTCTCTGGGAACGCCGACGATCAGACCAGGACTGGTCGCCAGACCGGTGACTCGCCGGCGAGCATGGCGCGCCAGCGCCACGCGCAGCCGTCGCGCGGCGCGGTTCTTGATCTCTAAAGAGAACCATTCGGCAACCAGCGGCCGACGTAGCTCTCGCGGCTTACCGGTCCAGGCCTATCCAGGTGGCCAGGGCGCGCAGGGTCTCGGTCGAGCGCTTTTCGGCAAGGGCCAGTGCTCATTGGTGCGGTCGGCGTCTGCGGCCCGTGCCGTGGCCCCCGCGGACCGGAGGTGCAGGTAGCCGTAAACCGAGACGGCCTCGGGCTGGTTTTCGGCAACGAGGGATTCGAGGTCATCGCGGGCGCGTTGGAGCATGGCCAGGCCTGTGTCGAGATCTCCGACGGCCACGAAGTCCTGGGCGCGCTTGGTGACTCCGAGGGTCATGCGCAGGGGGTCGGCAGACTGAGGTGCGATCACGTCGTACTGGTCGGCCAGGACCAGGGCGAGGTCGAAGTAGCCGAGTCCCCGCGTGAAGCCGCGGCCGGCGCCGATGGCCTCTGCCCACAGGCGCATGACCCGCTCGCGTTGGGCCCCGGTGTACACATGGGACGCCAGACGGAGATCGGCCAGAACTTCCGGCAACTGGACTCCGACAGCGGCGAGGTCGCCTGCCTCGGCTTGGCCGGACAGTTCGGCAACGGCGGCCCGGAGTTCGGCAACGCTCAGCGCGGCCCGGTCGGTCTCCGGCGCTAGGAACGCCGAGAGGATCTCTCTGCGAAGTGGCGGGACCAGATCATGGATGGCGTGATCGCCACGTCCGTTGGACCGGAACAGCTGGCCGGTGAGCTGCCCACGGTCGAGGTCAAGCGAGACGGCGCTGATCAGCGCAGGGGACGCGGGCCGCTTGCCCTGCTCGACCTTCGTCAACAGGCTGTGGGACACGTGCGCCCGGTCGGAGAGTGGCGCTGGTTCAGCCCTCGGAGCTTGCGTTCGGCAGCGATCCTCGCGCCGATATGCGCACCGCTCATATGCTCGCAAGCCGTCCTGGTGACCATCGCCATGCAGTGACCATCGTCATCCACACGTCTGTGCTCAGGGAAGTCACGTCGGACATGTGCGCTTCGTGCGTCATCTCGCTGCGTTCTGCCCCGCCTACCATCCGCGCTGGATCCCGGGCGTGCGCTCTCGGTAAGTCGTCCGCCCGGGCTCCCCGAGCGTGGCGGTGGAGGTCGTACGGCGAAGACAACAGCGATAACGATCACCTTGGGCGATCAAGGCGACTTCCGGCCGGTGACGGTCGACGTGCCGGTATTGCCGCGCCTCGAAGGAGACGGGGTCGTCCTGGCGAGGTCCCCATGGACGAAGGATCGGGACGAGGGCGGACCCAAGCCGATCGCCTTGCTCTGGCTGCACCGGTCGTACCTGATCCGCTTCGCGCTCCACTTCGCGACTGAGTGCCCGCAGGTCGAGACGATCGTGATCTGGCCGCTCGGCGTCGCGCCCGAACTTTCGGCAGCGGCGTTCGCGGTCGGTCGTGCTCTTGGTGCGCGTCGCCCGGTGGGAGGTCCACCGCTGGTCACCTGCCGGGTCCGCCCACCCATGAGGCGAACTCGACCGGCCGTTCAGGACAAGGTCACGGCTGACGTGAACGACCTGACCTACGAGCTGATCGTGTGGGAGCTGGCCGTTCCGGCAGCGGTTCAGCCGGCGGTGGGGACTGCCCGCTCGGAAGCGACGCAGGCTGCGGCGTGATAGCTACGCGCCCGGCAGGACCAGCGGCGCCGAGACGCCAAATGTAACTGCGACGGTTACATTTCGAGTTACATTTCCCGGCGATCATGAGCCGTGGGTGCGCTATGAGGCCTGGGCTAGGCCGTTCCTCGTCGATCTTCAGGTCCGGCGCCGCATCCAGCCGAGGCACCTGGGCCGGATGTCTGCCGATCTTGGCCGCGTCGGTCGTTCGCCGACACGTTGGTGCCTGTGATCGCCGTTTCGGCCCTGTAGTGGTCGTGGAAACGCCCAGGTCACGACCATGCCAGGGCCAAAACGGCGATCAACCGCCGGCAGCCGAGGCCGCGCACGGCGACGATCTCCGACGAGATCAACTCAGGACGAGGCCAGCACCTGACGGACCTTCACCGCACCTGTCGAAGATCCACGGGATACACCCTGTCCGCTGGCGCCGGTTGGGCGGTGTTCCGCAGGCTGTTGGCGACCGTGCTGCCCGGACCCGCAAGGCTGACCACAAGTGTGGGTAAGCGGTGGTCGAGATCTAGAACGCTGGCGGAGCTGCCGCTAGCACCGCCCTTGCGACCTGCTTTCGCGGGTGCCCCCGGGAGCCGTATGCGGCATCCACCTGGCTGTGACATGGGGTCCGGGGCTCGGCCCCGGAGCAACATGGCGCGGGAGCCCGGGAGCAAACCCAAAGGGTTTGCGAACAGGGGATGCCGATCGTGTGCCCCCGGCAGGATTCGAACCTGCGCACCTGCCTCCGGAGGGCAGTGCTCTATCCCCTGAGCTACGGGGGCGTACTGGCCCGAGACTGCTTGGACATGCGTCTCGCCGCCGTATCGCCTTGGCAACGAGGCATACCGTACCAGGTGCGATCGCCGGACCGGGGAGCGGGCTCGCCGTAAGCTTCCGCCGTGCACCTTGAACCCCCGCGTGTCCTGGTCGTCGACGACGACCCGACTCTGCGCCAGCTCGTGGTCGTGAACCTGGAGCTGGAGGGTTTCGAGGTCCATGAGGCGGTGGACGGTCAGGACTGTCTGGAGCGGATCCACGAGATCGCTCCTGCCGTGGTGACGTTGGACATCATGATGCCCCGGGTCGACGGCTGGGAGGTCGCGAGCCGGCTACGGGGGGACCCCGCGACCGCGGACATCAAGCTCATCGTGCTGACCGCCGCCACGCGCGAGGCGGACATGCGCCGGGGCGCCCGGGTCGGCGTCGACTACTACCTGACCAAGCCCTTCGACCCGGACGACCTGATCGGCGTGGTGCAGCGCCTGGTCTCGGGCCAGCGGGTCTGAGCCCACTGGTCTCGGGCCAGCGGGTCTGAGCCCACTGGTCTCGGGCCCGCGGGGCTGAGCCGGCAGCGGGACGAACCGCAGGCCCCGCGCTTCTCGTAGATCTTGGCCCGTCGTTCATCGACAGCGCCCGCTCTTGATCGGCGTTTGGGCCCTGGGGTGGTCGTAAACAGAGCTCAGTCATGACCACCACAGGGCCGAACTAGCGATCATGGATGGGCAGCATGGGCGCCCACGCGCCGCAACGGAGATCCAGAAAGCGGTCCCGGTGCGGCTCCTGGCTCCCGGTCGCGGGTCGGTGGCGGGGCAGACTCGAGATCCAGGCGGATTTATGCCGGCGACTACTGTCCGACCGCGCCGATAGCATCGCGGCATGACTCCCGCCGACCTTGCCGACGTGATCGTGTCGGCCGTCCGCGCCGCGGTGATGGACGGTGCGATCGACGTCGCCGTCCCCGCGACGGTTCCGGTGGAGCGCCCGAAGAACCCGGAGCACGGCGACTACGCCTCCCCGGCGGCGCTCCAGCTCGCGAAGGCGGCCCGCCGCGCGCCGCGCGAGGTCGCCGAACTGCTCGCCGACCGGCTGCGCAAGGACCCGGGAATCGCGACCGTCGACGTGGCCGGCCCCGGCTTCCTGAACATCAAGCTCGCCTCGGACGCGCTCGGCGAGGTGGCCCGCGTCATCGTGCGGGCCGGCGAGGCCTACGGCCGGGCGCCCGAGCGCAGGGGCACCCGGGTGAACGTCGAGTTCGTCTCGGCGAACCCGACCGGCCCGGTCACCCTCGCCTCCACCCGGTGGGCCACGGTGGGCGACGCGCTGGTGCGCATCTTCGACGCGGCTGGCTACGACACGGCGGCCGAGTACTACGTAAACGACGCGGGCGTGCAGATCGCCCGGTTCGGCGCGTCGGTGCTGGCCGCCGCGAAGGGCGAGCCGACGCCCGAGGACGGCTACCACGGCGCGTACATCGCGGAGATCGCCGCGAGCGTTCTGGCTGAGCACCCCGACCTCCTGGCCGGGGACGACGCGGCCGCGCTAGCCGTCACGACCCGTGACGGGCTTGCCCTGATGCTGGCCGAGATCACCGCCACGCTCGAAGGCTTCGGCGTCCACTTCGACGTGTGGAAGTCCGAGCGCTCGATGCACGACGCCGGCGAGCTCGAGGCGGCGGTCGTCGACCTGAGGGCCCAGGGCCACGTCTACGAGGCGGACGGCGCGGTGTTCCTGCGCACCACCGACTTCGGCGACGACAAGGATCGGGCGCTGATCAAGTCGGACGGTCAGCCCACGTATTTCACGGCCGACGCGGCGTACTACCGGGACAAGCGGCGCCGGGGCTTCGAGAAGATCGTCATGCTGCTCGGCGCCGACCACCACGGTTACGTCGGCCGGCTCAAGGCCCTCGCGGCCTGTTACGGCGACAACCCGGACGAGTCCCTCGACGTGATCATCGGCCAGCTGGTGACGCTGTCACGCGGCGGCGAGCCGGTGAAGATGTCCAAGCGGGCCGGCAACTTCCTCACGCTGGCCGATCTGGTCGACGTCGTCGGCGTGGACGCGGCGCGGTACTCGCTGGTCCGCTCGTCGATCGACTCGTCGCTCGACCTGGACCTCGACCTGATCGCGAGGCAGACGAACGACAACCCGGTGATCTACGTGCAGTACGCGCACGCCAGGATCGCGTCGCTGCTGCGCAACGCCGCCGCGCTCGGGATCACCCCGGCGAACGGACCTGGTGCGGTCCTCGACGGGATCGACGTGTCGCTGCTGGCGCATCCCCGGGAGGGTGACCTGCTGCGGGCGCTCGGCGAGCTGCCGACCGTGGTCGCGTCGGCCGCGTCGTTGCGGGCGCCGCACCGGGTAGCCCGGTACCTGGAAGAGCTGGCCGGGACCTACCACCGGTTCAACGACACCGCCGCCTGCCGGGTCCTGCCGCGCGGGGACGAGGAGCCGACTCCGCTGACCGGTGCCCGGCTGCTGCTGGTCGAGGCCACCAAGGTGGTCCTCGCGAACGGGCTGCGGCTGCTGGGTGTCTCGGCCCCGGAACGCATGTGACCCCGAAGCGCTAGACCCGAATGTGACAGCTAGGCCCAACTGTGACTTCTGGGCCCGAATGGATGTGAATGTGATGTCGCAAGCCTCGGGCGCCTCGGCGACGACGCCGGTGGCGGTACCCGTGGCGCCGCTGGAGGAACAGGTGTGGCCGGCGACGGCCGCGCTCGACTCCGACGGGGTGCTGCGGATCGGTGGCCTGCGGGTCGACGAGCTGGCCGACGAGTTCGGCACGCCGGCCTTCTTCCTCGACGAGGACGACTTCCGGGCCCGCGCCCAGGCGTGGCGGGCCGGCTTCCCGGACGGGGACGTGTACTACGCCGGCAAGGCCTTCCTGTGCCGGGCGGTGGCCCGCTGGGTCGCCGACGAGGGGCTCAGCCTGGACGTCTGCACCGGCGGCGAGCTCGCCGTCGCCGCGTCGGTGGACTTCCCGCCGGCCCGGCTGCTGTTCCACGGCAACAACAAGTCCGTCGAGGAGCTGCGCCGGGCGGTCGCCCACGGCGTGGGCCGGGTCGTGGTCGACTCCTTCGCGGAGATCGAGCGGCTCGCCACGGTCGCCCGCGCCGCGGGTGTCCGCCAGCGGGTGCTGATCCGCGTCACCCCGGGCGTCGAGGCGCACACTCACGAGTACATCGCCACCGGCCAGGAGGACCAGAAGTTCGGCTTCTCGCTGGCCAGCGGCGCCGCGCTTGACGCCATCGGCCGGGTGCTGGCCGCCGCGGACGCGCTGGAGCTCGTCGGCCTGCACGCCCACATCGGCTCGCAGATCTTCGACACGGCCGGTTTCGGCCTGGCCGCCCACCGGATGGTCGGCCTGCTCGCCACCGTCCGCGACACCCACGGCGTCGAACTGCCCGAGCTCGACCTCGGCGGCGGCCTGGGCATCGCCTACACCGGCGAGGACGCGCCGCTGCCGGTCGCGGACGTCGCCGACCGGCTGCACACGATCGTCGGCAAGGAGTGCGCGAGCGCCGGGCTCGCGGTGCCGCGGCTGGCGGTCGAGCCCGGCCGGGCGATGGTCGGCCCGACCACGATCACCCTCTACCGGGTCGGCACCGTCAAGGAGCTGCCCGGTCTGCGCACCTACGTCAGCGTGGACGGCGGCATGAGCGACAACATCCGCACCGCCCTCTACGACGCCCGCTACACCGCTCGGCTGGTCTCCCGGCCTGGCGCGGCCGAGCACCGCGTCGTCACCCTCGTCGGGAAGCACTGCGAGTCCGGCGACGTGGTCGCGCACGACGTCTCCCTGCCCGCGGATGTCGCGCCCGGCGACCTGGTCGCCGTCCCCGCCACCGGCGCCTACCACCGCTCGATGGCCAGCAACTACAACCACGTCGCCCGCCCGCCGGTCGTCGCCGTCCGCGCCGGCGCCGCGCGGGTCGTCGTCCGGCGTGAGACGGAGGACGACCTGCTGCGCCTTGACGTCGACGATCCGGCCGGCGCGGACGCCGCCGGGCCGAAACCGGGGGAGGCCAGCCGATGAAGATCGCGCTGCTGGGTTGTGGCGTCGTCGGCTCCGAGGTGGCGCGGCTGCTGGTCGAGCAGGCCGCCGACCTCACCGCGCGGGTCGGCGAGCCGCTGGAGCTCGCCGGCATCGCCGTGCGGCGGCTCGACCGCCAGCGGGACGTGCCGGTCGGCCCGGAGCTGTTCACCACCGACGCCGCCGGGCTGGTCTCCCGTGACGACGTGGACATCGTCGTCGAGGTCGTCGGGGGCATCGAGCCGGTCCGCTCCTGGCTGCTCGCGGCCCTCGGCGGGGGGAAGTCGGTCGTCAGCGCCAACAAGGCGCTGCTGGCCTCGGACGGCTCGACCCTGCATGACGCGGCCACGGCCGCCGACGTCGACCTGTACTACGAGGCCGCGGTCGCCGGGGCGATCCCGCTGCTGCGGCCGCTGCGCGAGAGCCTCGCCGGGGACAGGGTCCGCCGGGTGCTCGGCATCGTCAACGGCACCACGAACTTCATCCTGACCCGGATGGACGAGACCGGGGCGTCGTTCACCGACGCGCTGGAGGAGGCGACCGCCCTCGGCTACGCCGAGGCCGACCCGACGGCCGACATCGACGGCTACGACGCGGCGGCCAAGGCGGCGATCCTCGCCCAGCTCGCGTTCCACACCCGGGTCACGCTCGCAGACGTGCACCGTGAGGGCATCGCCGCCGTCACCGCCGCCGACATCGCCAGCGCCAAGGCGATGGGCTGCACCGTGAAGGCACTGGCCATCGCCGAGCGCTCGTCCGAGCGGCCCGGGGTGAGCGTCCGGGTGCACCCGGCGATGGTGCCCCGCTCGCACCCACTGGCCAGCGTGCGCGAGGCGTTCAACGCGGTGTTCGTCGAGGCGGAGGCCGCGGGGCAGCTGATGTTCTACGGCCGGGGCGCCGGCGGCTCGCCGACGGCGTCGGCGGTGCTCGGCGACCTCGTCGCGGTCGCCCGCAACCGGGTCGCCGGCCGGCGTGGCCCGGGGGAGTCGGCCTACGCCGACCTGCCTGTCCTGCCGATGGGTGAGACCATCACCAGCTACCACGTCAATCTCGACGTCACGGACAAGACCGGTGTCCTGGCCACCGTGGCCGGCGCGTTCGCCAACCACGGCGTGTCCATCCGCAGCGTGCGCCAGGACGGCCGGGGTGACGATGCGAGCCTTGTGCTGGTGACCCACGCCGCCGCGGATGCCGCGCTGGCGGCGACAGTTGAGGACCTGCGGGGTCTGGACATCGTGCGCGCGGTGGCCGGGGTGCTGCGGGTCGAGGGAGGTGAGCCATGACCACCACGACCACGTCAGCCACGACCACGTCATCGGCGCGGCCGGTGGACGGGCACACGAACGGGAGCGCAGGAGTGGACATCACGGGTGCGTCGAACCCGTTCGTCGGGCCGGGCCGGGCCGCGCCCAGGACCTGGCGCGGGATCATCGAGGAGTACCGCGACCGGCTGCCGCTGCCCGCGGACGCCCCGGTCATCACCCTGCTGGAGGGCGGCACCCCGCTCGTCCCCGCCGGCCACCTGTCCGAGGTCATCGGCTGCGACGTGCACCTGAAGGTCGAGGGCGCGAACCCGACCGGCTCGTTCAAGGACCGCGGCATGACGATGGCGATCAGTGCCGCCGCCGGCGAGGGCTCGAAGGCCGTCATCTGCGCCTCCACCGGCAACACCAGCGCCTCCGCCGCGGCCTACGCGGCCCGGGCCGGGATGATCTGCGCGGTCCTGGTCCCCAGCGGGAAGATCGCGCTGGGCAAGATGGCCCAGGCGCTCGTGCACGGGTCCCGGCTGCTGCAGCTCGACGGCTCGTTCGACGACTGCCTGCGGGTGGCCAGGGAGCTGGCCGACGCCTACCCGGTGACGCTGGTCAACTCGGTCAACCCGCTGCGGCTGGAGGGCCAGAAGACCGCCTCGTTCGAGATCGTCGAGGCGCTCGGTGCGGCCCCCGACATCCACTGCCTGCCGGTCGGGAACGCGGGCAACATCACCGCCTACTGGCGCGGCTACCTGGAGGCGGACAAGGAGGCCGGCACCGGCCGGCCGCGGATGTTCGGCTTCCAGGCGGCCGGCGCGGCCCCGATCGTGCGCGGCAGCGTCGTCACCTCGCCGCAGACGATCGCGACCGCGATCCGGATCGGCAACCCGGCCTCCTGGGACTTCGCCGTCGACGCGCGTGACTCGTCCGGCGGGCTGATCGACGCGGTGAACGACCGGCAGATCCTGGCCGCCTACCGGCTGCTCGCCCGCACCGAGGGTGTGTTCGTCGAGCCGTCCAGCGCCGCGAGCGTCGCCGGGCTGCTCGCCGCGCACGAGGCCGGCAAGATCGACCCGGGCCAGCGGATCGTCTGCACGGTCACCGGCAACGGTCTGAAGGACCCGGACTGGGCGATCAGCGGCGCGGCCAAGCCGGAGACGATCCGGCCGACCGTCGCCGGCGCGGCCGAGGCGCTCGGGCTGCGGCAGTGAGCCCTGCCCGTCGCGCGCCGGCCCCGCCGCCGCCAGCCCGGTCGGTCAGCGCGACGGACAGGGCCCAGCCTTGACGGGGGTCTTCGGCCGCTCGTCGGTCAGCTCCGCGGCGGGCCCGGCTGGTGGCTTGACCGACCTGGGCCACGCGGTGTCCGGCGCCGGCCAGGCGGGCTCCGAGCCGGACGAGGGCGGGCCCCGGGTCGGCGTCCGGGTCCGAGTGCCGGCCACGAGCGCGAACCTCGGGCCGGGTTTCGACGCCTACGGGCTGGCCCTCGGCTACTACGACGACGTCGAGGTGACCCTGCGGCGCCGTGGCCTCTCGGTCAGCGTCACGGGAGCCGAACAGGTCTCCGACGGCGAGGACAACCTGGTCGTGCGCGCGATCCGCGCCACCTTCGACGAGCTGGGCCGGCCGCAGCCGGGCCTGGACGTGCGCTGCGTCAACCGGATCCCGCACGGCCGCGGCCTCGGCTCGTCCGCCGCGGCGATCGTGGCCGGCGTGGCCGCCGCCTGGGCACTCGACCCGGACGGCTATCTGACCGCCGCGGCCGGTGACGCCGGCTCGGGCGTCCCCGCCGGCCTCTCCAGTGGGGCCGACGCATTCGACCGGTCCGGGGCGCTGCGGGTGGCGACCGCGATCGAGGGCCACCCCGACAACGTCGCCGCCGCGCTGTTCGGCGGCTTCACCGCCGCCTGGACCGGTCCCGACGGCGTGGCGGTCCACCGTGCGGAGCCGATCGCCGAGCTGCGCCCGGTCGCGTTCGTACCGTCCGCGCGGACGTCGACCTCGGCCTCGCGTGGCCGGCTGCCCGAGCTGCTGGCCCATGGGGACGCGGCGTTCTCGGCTGGGCGCGCCGGCCTGCTCGCTCTCGCGCTCACGCTGCCCGTCAGTGCGCCCGGTGGCCAAAGTGCCCCCGGTGGCCGATCCGGCCCCGGCGGCCTCGCTGTGCCGGGCAGTCACGGTGTCCTCGGCAGCCACGGTGTCCCGGTTGACGCGACGGCCGCCGTCGCCGCGCGGGCTCGGCTGCTGATGGCGGCCACCGAGGATCGGCTGCACCAGCCCTACCGGCTGCCCGCCGTGCCCGAGTCGGCCGCCCTGGTGGAGCGGCTGCGGGCGGCCGGGGTGGCGAGCGTGCTGTCCGGCTCCGGCCCGACCGTCCTCGCTCTCGCCGTAGGTGGCACGCAGGCCGCGACCGCGGTTGGCGTACCCGCCCCCGGTTTCGCAGTCCTCCCACTGGCCGTCGACCGTGACGGCCTCCGGGTCACCTCGGCCGGGAGCCGATAGCGCCTGGCGGTCGTGCGGCCCCGCGTGGTGGGAGCGCCCGAGCGCCGGGCCGGGCCGGCGGCCGATGTCGCCGCCGGTGTCGCTGTCGCGGCCGGCCATTGCACCGGCCGCGCGGGGCGCCGCCGGTCGGCCGCCGAGCCGTTGCCGGGCGTGGCAGGGAATAGCCGGCCCGTGGCGGGCGCTGTCGTCTTGGCGACGGTCTCTGGCAGTGCCGGTGATGGCCGCCCACGCGCCGGCTCGGCGACTCGGCACGGCAAGTTGACCGGCAGCTGGCGACGATCTCGGCGACGGGCAGCTGTTCGGGGACATTGAGGCGAACCGGCCTGTTTTGCGGCGTGACCTGGGTGACCTTCGAGGTCGATCGCGTCGACGTCGACGGCGGCGGGTACGGTGAAGAGGCGAGAACCGCGGTTTCGGGACGAGCTGTGTGACCCGAGGCGCGAGGGGACGGCCATCGGCCCGCCGATGGCCGAAATCGCAACCTCGGCGTTAGGACAACCCCAGGTTGTTGCCGAGGTGTCTCCGTCTGGATAGTCTGATGGCTGCACCCGCCGCGCCGCGGCGCGTGCTCGCCCCGCCGGTCTGGCTGGAGCTTTCTCTAGTCCGTCCTGGTACAGGATTCCGGTGCCTCGCGCCTCGCCGCCGTTGCCTCGGCTCGACACCGGCGATGTGGCGGGTGAGCCTGGTCGCTGACCTTCGGTCAGTTTTCCGGGTTGGCCCGCGATGTCTCCCGGGGGCGACGACCCCCGGATCCCGCGGGGATTCCGGGTTCGTTCGCGGCCGTCGGCCTCTGTGTCGCCGATGGGCGCGTCATTCGGCCCGGCCAGCGGCGATATCTCCCGTACCTGTAAGCCATGTAGGCGGTGGAGCCAGGTGACGGGGGTCCATACGCATCACCCGGCTCGAGAGGAGCCGGTTCCTTCAGGGAAGGAAAACCTTGAGCGACACCACCGACGTGCTGCCTGAGAGCGCACGTGAGTCAGCGGCGCCCGCACCGCTCCCCGTCAGCCAGCCGGCCGCGCTTGCGCCGACGGCGCCGGCTGCTCCGGTGCTGGTAGAGGACGGGGCCGGCCAGGTGCCGGCGGACGACGCGACTCCAGGCTCGGCCACTCCGCGCCGTCGCCGTAGCGGTACCGGCCTTCAGGCCATGCTCCTGCCGGAGCTGCAGTCCATGGCGAGTTCGTTGGGGATTCAGGGCACCGGCCGGCTCCGGAAGGGGCAGCTGATCGCCGCCATCCAGAACGTGCAGAACGGCTTGGCGCCCATGGCGAACGGCGCCGGCGCCGAGCCCGAGGAGCAGGCCGCGGAGCCTGCCGCGCCTCGGGCGAGGAGCCGGCGCGTCACCCGCGGCATCGTCAGCCCCGAGCAGGCCGAGCTTGTCGAGGCGCCGGCCCGGGAGACCACCGAGCCGCCCGCCGCCGACCAGCCGGTCGCGGCGGCCCCCCCCCCCCCCCCCCCCCCGCCCCCGGGCACCGCGGTGCCCGGCCGCCGGGTGCTGGACCGCGCGAATGCCGCGCCGGCCGGCGACGACCTGTTCGACGGGG
>NZ_JADWYX010000134.1 GCF_016786355.1 Frankia sp. AgB1.9 | reverse complement strand
CGGCCGCGGCCTCATCGAGTCGCTGCAGCCGTTCGTGGAATGGGTCCGCCGGAACGCCGTCGAGGTCGCGGCGGCCCCGCCCCCCCCCCCCCCCCCCCCCCCCCGGCTGCACTCAAGAGTCGATCCGCGCCGGCCGCCCACCCGACGCGGGCCGGCGCTCTGCCGCCCAGGTCCGCGATACGGTCCCGCAGCCACCACGGCTCGACCTGGTGGGCCGTCCACTCGATCTTCGGGTCGGCGAGGGGAGATCGCCGCCGAGGCAGCAAGGGACTGACGCGCGCCGCGGCGGCAGACGGCGAGGCCACTGCCGGGTCCGACACTCCGACACATACCGGAACCAGACCGCCCGTGTTACCCACAACGACACGATATCCAGGCGCCGTGTGTTGCCCCCAGCACACGGCGCCCCTGGAGGAGTGTCCGCAGTGGAGAAAGGGTGAGTTCTTCGAGGTCGGAGTAGTTAGGTGCCGTCCAGTAGGTAGGTGGTGACGATGGAGTCGCTGACGGGTGGTGCCACCGGTGGGCGGTCAGCTCGTCGGCGTGCGCGGGACGAAGGCGGCGGTCGCGTCGCCCGACCAAGCCGAGCCGGTGGCCGTTCGCCACCTCAGGTCCCGGACCTCGGAGCGATCTAGGAATATTTTGTCGTAGGTAGACGTCGGTGGCCGGCGTGTTACGCTGACGTTGGTAGGCGACGGGAGGTGGCGAGGTGGCGCAATTCGTGGCGAACGCGGCGGTTCTCGCGCTTGCCCGTGAGTCGCGGGCCCTCACGCAGGCAGATGTCGCCGGCGCGATGACCGACCTGGCCGGGGAGGCCGTCTCCCAGGCGTTCGTCAGCAAGGCCGAGGCCGGTCGGCTCGCGGTCTCCGGCGACCGGCTGGACCTGTACGCGGCGGCCCTGCACTATCCAATCGAGGTCCTATGCACGGATCCCGAGGTCCATGGCGTGGGGTTCGGCCTGGTTTACCACCGCCGGAGGGCGTCACTGGGCGCGAAGGCGCTCCGCCGCGTGCATGCCGAGTTGATGTTCACGCGGAGCCAGCTGCGCGCCCTGCAGACCGCCGTCGGGCCGACGCCGCACCGCTTCTACCGGGCAGATCGCGGGCCCATGGACATTCCCACGGAGATCGCCCAGCACGTGCGAAAGGAATGGGGCCTGCCCTCTGGGCCGATCGGCGCGCTGGTCGGAGCGGTCGAGGCAGCCGGAGGTCTCGTGGTCGCGCGCGATCTGGACGCGGACGGCCTGGACGCGGTGACCCAGTGGTCCGGCGACGAGCCGCCGCTGTTCCTCATTGACCTGAAGGCGCCTACTGATCGTTTTCGGTTCAGCCTCGCGCACGAGATCGGCCACGTCTTCCTCCACGGCGAGGTCGGTGGCGGTCCGGAGATCGAGCAGGAGGCCGACGAGTTCGCCTCCGAGCTTCTCCTGCCTGCGGACGAGATCCGCGGCAGCTTCTCCGGGAGCGTCGACCTGGCGCTTCTCATCGAGCTAAAGCACTACTGGGGTGCGTCGATGGCCGCGCTCGTGCGGCGCGCTCTCACCCTTGGCGCGATCAGCGACTGGCAGTACCGCCAGATCATGATCGAGATGTCCGCGCTCGGCTACCGCACCCGGGAACCCGGCACGCTACCGAGCGAGCCCCCACGCCTCGTGCGCCACCTCGCGCAGCAGCTCGTCGCGTCGACCGGCTCGGCGCAGGCCGCCGCCGCCCGGATCGGTTTACTCCCCGACGAGTTCCATGATCTCTACCTGTCCCCCGGCGGTGACGCCGACCCCGTCGAACCATCGTGAGGTAGCACGTGCCAGACCAGGCTCTGCTCCCGCCCGTCCCGGCGCCGCGACAGGCCGCCACCAAGACGGAGCGGCTGCTCTCGGAGCGGCTCTTCCTGTTCGTCTCGCCCCGCACCCCCAGCATCCCCACCATCGGCCCGCAGCTGCACCACGAGCACGGCGGGCTCGCGGTCTGCCGATTCGACGACCTCCAGAAGGGCGGCCAGCTGGCGCTGGCCCGATACCAGGGCCCTCTGCTCCTCGACCCCGGACACTATGAGAAGCAGGTCGCGACCAGCGGCCAGCCCTTCATCGTCCCGCCCGACGACATGTACGGGTCAGGACTGGAGCGAGAGCTCGACCTCCAGGTCGAGCGCCGCGCGATCGCCGCGATCACGCCGACCGGCTACATCCGCGCGGCGGATTGGGACGCACTCAAGGCCATAGTCCACGCGGCCCAGGAACTCCAGCGATCCGACGTCACCGTCATGCTGCCGATCGACGCCGCCTGGCTGCGCGACGACTGGATCGAGAAGCTCGACCGGGCGATCAAGAACATTCCTCACCCGGTCGCCATCGCCGTCGGTGGCCAGTTCAACCCCTTCGACAGGTACAAGAAAGCGACCACGAACCTGCGAAGGCTGCTGATCGACAACCCACGGGTGGGCCTCTGGCGATCGGACCTTCAGGTGATCGACGCGATCGGGCACGGCGCGCTGTTCGCCGCGTTCGGCCTCAGCGGCTCCCTGCGGCACACCGTGCCCCCCGGGCAGCCAGCCGAGTCGAAGAACCGCGGAGGGCCACCGGCCGCCACCGTGCTGCTCCCCGAGTTCCTACGGTTCTCGAAGGGCCCCGACCTCGCCCAGGTGTACGCGAACACCGACGCCCCCACCTGCGACTGCTCCGCCTGCGACGGCGCGAGGCTCGACCGGTTCGACGGCTTCGACAACGAGATCCGCGCCCTCGCGGACAGCCACAACGCCGCAGTGTGGACCGAGCTGGTGGTCGCGGTGTTCCGTTATACCGATCTGGGCAGCCGCCAGGCGTGGTGGCATCGCCTCGCCAGCGACGCCCGCGAGGCTATCGGCGCCGAGAACGAGCGCCTCAGGCAGGCAGGCGCCTTCAAGATCCCGGAGGACCTGGCGCGGTGGGCCGACCTGTCCGTCACGCACGAGCCTGCGGCTATGTCCTCTCCGGCGCGCCGCACGTGAGGTGCATCCGGTAAATCTCCTCGGTGAACCACCACGTCCTGGGCACCACCCGCCGCGGCCAATGCACCTGCGGCGCGACGAGCGCCTCGACGTCCGAACCACCCGACGCCACGATCAACCCGACGCCGTAAAAGTCCGCGTCGAAACACGCGGCCGTCAGATCGCGGGGCGCCCGGTCGATCACGATCGCCTTCGGACAGAACGGCGCGAACCGGCCAGCCAGCTCCAGCTTCCGCCGGAAGCTGCCGTTCCCGCCGACGATCGCAAGCGACGGCGTCAGCGGTGGACGAGCCTGGCGGATGACGGTGTCCCAGCCGAACTCGACACATCCCGTCGGGATCTTCGCGAGAGCGCGACGCCTACGCCCTCCAAGATCATCTATACGGACGGACTCACCGATCGGAAGGCAAAGAAGAAGATCAAGTACGTCGACATCCGTGATCGCCGCAGCGCTGTCCCGCTCCCGGCGAGCGTCTTCCTGCTCGTCGAGCTCGTAGAAGACCGCGGCGTTGACACCCAGCACCGAACCGAAACACGCACGCGCGGCGTCTGGAACGAGGTGGCTGGACGCATAGTCCACAGCCGAAACAGGCGCGGACGCCGAGGTCAGGGGACTAGGCACGGGCCCCACTCTGCCGCACCCATACCGCACCCGCACGAACATCACCCCCGGCTGTGACCTTCGTGTCAGGTTCACCTTCGCCTAACCCGAACCGGGAGGTCAGGCCGCGACGAGCACCCGATCCGTCAACGACCACGGCCCAGGCCGCCGGACCACCCCGGGGATCACAGGTCAACCTGGCCTGATCGCCGTAGACCGAAGCGATCTCCGCACGCTCCATGGAGGCCGCGGCGACACGACCGACGGAAAGACCACAAATCCGAACCAGCACCGTCCGCGGATCCATCCCTCCCCGCGATCAACCGATCAGTCTGGTTCCGCGGGCCTCGGCGCGTCGTTCGCCGCCTCCGGGCCGGGTCAGCGGCGCGCCGCTGGGCGACCCAGGCACGGCCACCGGGCCCGTCACGACCTCAACGGTGAAGACCATCTCGGGCGGCTCCCCACGACCAGAGCCACCCCCGGCGCGAACTCCCACCGACACCAGCCATCTGACAAACCTCGCCGTCGTCACAGTGCCTCGCGAGACACAACGGCCGCACTCGAACGCCACGTGACGCTACCGTCACAGATCAAGCGGGCGGAATGGTTTGCGCGTGGAGACCACGGCGAGGCCGTCCCTCAAGCTGCTCGACCGGCAGGTCGGGCGGACTGGGCACTCCGCCATGGCGAGCGCCCATCGATGCAATCCGCCCAGGAGTCCCGGCGCTCATACGGGCGGGATGGGCCTGCCTGTCAAGCTGCCGGCATCGGACCTAGGACATCCCACCCAGGCGCCCGGCCGTCGAGGGTGCCGTGGGTGTCGGAGCGGAGTCGGGTGACCAGCCTCCGGGACACAGCAGGACCAGCAGCACTCCGAGGCGGACGGCCTGGTCCCCGGGCAGGAACGTGAACATCGCGGCGACCACGACCGGTACGACGGCGAAGTTGACCACCAGCGCGGTGGCGAGGAACCGGCCGTCACCTAGGGAGCGGACCAGTTCGACGGCAGGGACCTGCCGGAACGTCACGTACAGCAGCGGGTTGATCGCGTATTCCAGACCCGGTCCGAGTCCCGGGGTCGCGAGACCGACGACCGTACCCACAGCCAGGGCGACGAGGTACACCGCGACCTGACGGCGTTCCATCCATGCGACCAGACCGTCTCGCGCAGCCGGGTCGTCCGCGTCCCGGGACACCGTCCGGCCCCTCCACACGTCCGCCTGCCCGGTTCGTCCCGTTCATCCTCACGGGTCACTGATCTGCATCACACACCGCTGGCAGCGGTGCGGCGTGGCTCACCGTGAGGTCCGCCTCGCAGGGTCCCGATGGCTACGTGGGACGGGCACGTCCAGGTCGACCGGGCCCGGTACGGCCCGGCAGGCAGCAGGGCGGCGACGGCGGACCACGACGGCCCCGACCAACGCGGCCACCGCCAGGACGGCCAGCGCGGGAACCCACACGGCAGCAAGCGTCGCGGCAGCGGCGACGGCGCCGAGCACGGCGAGAACCGGGCCGGCGCAGCATCCGGCTACCAACCGGGCGATGTCGGGATCGGGCGCGGCGATGCGGACCTCTTATGGCTGCGGGAAGTCTTGGCTCGACGCGGTCGTGTCCTACCTTTTCTAGCAGGGTGGGGGCCTTGTCATGAGATGGTGGCGCCGCGCGGTTTGGTGGTGCCGGTCCGGTCTGGGGCCGCGGGGTGCTTGGGGTCCGCGGCGAGGTCCGTCGTCGGGGTCGGGCGGCGCTGGGAGCGGGTCACGGTGCCGAGGCCGCGGGCGGTGAGGTAGAGGCCGAAGCTGATCGCGGTGACCAGGACGCTGGCTTTGATGTTGGTCTGCAGGCTGGTGAGCAGGCCGCCGTCGGCGGCGATGAGGGCGAAGGTGATGGACAGTGCGGTGACGATGGCGGGTCGGGCGGAGAGGCGTTGCGCGGCGGCGGCGGGTGTGATCGCGAGGCTGAGCACGAGCAGGGTTCCGACGATCTGGGCCGCTTCGGTGACGGTGAAGGCGAGGACGTAGAGGAACAGCAGTCCGACGGCGCGGTTCGGGATGCCGCGGGCTTCGGCGACGTCGGGGTCGACGGAGGCGAACAGCAGCGGCCGGTAGAGCGCGACCATGGCGATGAGGACGGCGACGGCGACGGCGATGAGGATGAGGAGCTGCTGGTTGCTGACGCCGAAGATCTGGCCGAAGAGGATGTTCGTCGCCTCGGTGGCGAACCCGTGGTAGAAGGTGAGCAGGTAGACGCCGGCGCCGAGGCCGAACGCGAGGATGACGCCGATGGCGGAGTCGCGTTCGCGTTCGCGGGCGCCGAGTAGGCCGATGGCGGTGGCGACGACGAGGCTGCCGACCAGCGCCCCGAGGACCGGGTCGCCGTCGATGAGCAGGCCGGCGGCCGCGCCGGTGAAGGACAGTTCGGCGGTGCCGTGGACGGCGAACGCGGCTTTGCGGGTGACGACGAAGGGGCCGATGAGGCCACTGGTGATGGCGACCAGGGTGGCCGCGAGCAGCGCGTGCTGCACGAACGTTTCGTGCAGGTAGTCGGCGAGTCCCATCAGCGCCTGCCCGTCGTGATCCCGGCGGAGGTGGGGATGGTCTCGGCGGGATGGTGATCGTCGTCGCCAGGCGCCGCGAGGGCACCCTCGGGTGCGCCGACGACGACGATGCGGCCGCGTACGCGTAGTACGTCGATGTCGGTGCGGTAGAGGGTGGACAGCCGTTCGCTGGTCATGATCTCGTCGGGGTGGCCGATGGCCCAGCGTCCGCCGACGAGGTAGAGGATGCGGTCGACCAGCGGCAGGATCGGGTTGACCTCGTGGGTGACGAAGAGGATCGAGGTGGCGGCGGCCCGCCTGCGGGCGTCGATCAGGCTTGTGACGGCGCGCTGGTGGTGCAGGTCGAGGGAGAGCAGCGGCTCGTCGCACAGGAGCAGTTGGGGGTCTCCGAGTAGCGCCTGGGCGATGCGTAGGCGTTGCTGTTCGCCGCCGGAGAGCAGGCCGAGGGGGGCGTCGGCGTAGTCGAGGGCGCCGACGGCGGCCAGGGCGGCGTCGACCCGGGCGCGCCTGGCGCGGCTGGGGAGGCCGGTTCCGAGGCGGTGACCGTCGTGGCCGAGCGCGACAAGGTCGCGGCCCCGCAGCGGCAGGTCACGGTCGAAGGCCTTCTGCTGGGGCACGTAGCCGACCCGGGTGCTGCCCCGGCGGGGGATCTGTCCGCAGACGGTGACCGAGCCCGCGCTCAGCGGCGTGAGACCGAGCAGGACTTTGATGAGGCTCGTCTTGCCCGCGCCGTTGGGACCGAGGACCGCGAGGAACTCGCCCGGGGCGACGTCCACCGACAGGCGTGTCCACAGTTCGCGGGCACCGAATCGCAGCGTCGCGTCCGCGAGACGGACGGTCGGCGGCCCGGACGGCGCGGCGGCGTCGTCCGGGCCTTGGCCGTGCTCGACCACCGCCTCCGGCGGGACGCGGCGCGGGGGCTTGGGGTACGGATGGTCGAGCGTGGTCACGTGCTGTTGTCCCTTTTTCTCGCGGGGTGGGCGGGTTACTGCCCGAGGGCGGCGAGGATCGCCTTGGCCTGGTCGGCCTGCCAGGTCTGGAAGTCCTTCTCGCCCAGCGGGAGGGTCTCGCTGACGCCGACGACGGGGATACCGCTCGTGGTCGCCAGGGCACGGGCCTTCTGGGTGATCGGGCTGGTGACCTGGCTGTTGTACAGGAGCACCTTGACCGCATGGCTGCTCAGGGCCGTGTCAAACGCGGTGGTGTCGCCCGGGCTGGGGTCGTTGCCGTCCTCGATGGACTGGGAGAACGACGCCGGGGTGGCGAGCTTCAGACCGGCGGCCTCGACGAGGTAGCCCGGGACCCGTTCGGTGTAGGCGACGGGCGTGCCGGTGTACTTGGCCTTGATCTGGTCGATGACGGCCACGACACCCTGCTCGCCGGTGAGGAACGTCGCGAGGTTGGCCTGGAAGGATGTCGCGCCGGCTGGGTCTTCCTTCTCCAGCTGGGCCTCGATGGCCTTCGCGGCGGCGATCACGTAGGTCGGGTTGTACCACAGGTGGGGGTTCGGGTTGTCGCCGCCGACGCCGACGGTCTTCTCGATCGAGAGCACCTCGCGGCCGGATTTGGGGCTGGCGGCCAGGAGCTTGTGCACGAAGTCGTCGTAGCCCACCCCGTTCTCGATCACGAACGCCGCCTTGCTGATCGCGGCGGCGTCCTTCGGGTCGGACTCGTACTCGTGCGGGTCGGCGTTCGGATCACTGATGATCGAGGTGACCGCGACACGGCTACCGCCGATCTGGCTGGTGATGTTGCCCCAGAAGTTCTCCGCGGCGACCACGGTGATCGGCGTGCCGGCGGCGGCCGTGCCGCCGGCGGGCGCCGTGGCACCCCCGCCGCTGGAACCGCAGGCGGCGAGCGCCACAGAGCCGACGGCCGCGAGGGCGGTCAGCGCAAGGTGCCGCGGGCGGAAGGCGTGCATCCGGAGCATCTCCTTCAGTGGTGGGACGGGCGCTGGCAGGACCGACTAGACCGCCGTCCGCCCCACCATCGACAACGATAACGGTTTCGGTAATCGTTGTCATTATGGGTATGCGCCCGTTCCGGTCCCGCGGGAGTCACGCGGGTGAGGTCGCGCCCGGCGGCCGCCGCCGCGCGTGCCGGCGGGTGCGCGCCGGCTGCTGGTCAGCGCGACGCGAGGAGGTCGGGGCCGAGGACGAAGTCAGGGTCGACCTGCGCGGCGAGGTCGGTGCCGGTCGCCTCGTTCGCCCAGGCCCGCGCGTTCTTGAGGTGGAAGTCGACCATCTGGCGGGTCAGGCGGTCCCAGTCGCGCGGGGTGGCGTCGACCGTGTGATGGATCGTGTCCAGTGCGGTGCGGGTCGAGGCTTCAAGGTCATCGATGCTCAGTGGCCGGCCCTGTTCCATCGCGCGCACGGCGGGCGAGTGTCCGAGGCAGACGAGCAGGTCGTCGCCGATCTGGTCCCGCAGGTACGCGACATCCTCGGACCCGGTGATCTTGTTGCCGATGACCGAGAGCGGGATGTCGTAGGTGGCGGCGTAGTCCCGGTACTGCCGGTATACGGCGACCGCCTTACGCGTGGGCTCGACGACCAGGAACGTCCGGTCGAAACGGGTGAACAGGCCAGAGGCGAACGCGTCGGCGCCCGCGGTCATGTCGACGACGACGTACTCGCCCGGCCCGTCGAGAAGGTGGTTGAGCAGCAGTTCCACCGCGCCGACCTTGGAGTGGTAGCAGGCGACGCCGAGGTCCTCCTCGGTGAACGCGCCCGTGGCCAGCAACCGGGCTCCGAGCATGCGGACCGACAGCCGGTCCAGCAGCGGATCGGGGCCGGTGACCGGGAGCCGCCGTGACCCACGGCCCGGCGGAGTCGTCTTGACCATCACCGCGCCGCTGGGGATCCGCGGGTTGTCCCCCCGGAGGTAATCCTTGATCTCCGGGAGGTGATCTCCCAGGGTGGGAATCGCCGCGGCCTCTCGTTCGTCCATCCCCAGGGCGACCGCGAGGTGCTGGTTGATGTCGGCGTCCATCGCCAGGACCGGCCGCCCCGCGGCGGCGAGGTGCCGGATGAAAAGCGACGACAGCGTGGTCTTGCCGCTGCCTCCCTTGCCCACAAAGGCGATCTTCATCGGGAATGTCATCCTTCGGTCGCGGCGGCGCTGCCGCGAGCCTGGCGTGCCCCAGCGGCACGCAGCCAAAGGATAACGATTGTCATTTGCACCGGCGGGAGGGGTCGGGTGAGGCGTCCGCTCCGGGACGCCTCACCCGGCCGAGCGTGGTCATTGATCGCCGTGCGGCACGGCGCGGGCGCTCAGCAGTTGACGAAGCCTGGCTGCTGGTTGAGAACCTGGCTCCGGGTCGAGACGAAGGCGCGGTACTGGTCGCCTTCGACCGTGTCGGGTCGGAACACGGCGACACGGTGGCAGTTCTGGAACGCGATCGTCACTGCGAAATGACGCTCCAGGGCGCCTCGGATGGACGTGCTCGCCATCGCCCGCAGCAGCTGCCCCTGCGCGGCCGGGTCGGCCGGCGGGATCTGGTTGTCGACGAAGTCACGCTCCGCCGCGGGCAGGTCCGCAGCGAGCCCCTCGACAAGCGCGTAGGCGTACGGCAGCGAGGCGCGCACGCAGGCAAGGAACGCCTCGTCGTCGACAGCTCCGCGCTCGGCCTGCTCCAGCAGCTGCGGGGGCACGGTCAAAGACATGAGAAGACCTCCAGTAGCACAACGGATTATGGCAACGATCTGCCATATGGTAACCGTTGTCAATACCGATAGCTGGAAGGTCCGTGGGCGACCGTGGGGCCCGCACGACCACGCCGGATGGCGATCCCTGCCCAAACATGAAGAAGTGCTAATGTGTGCATGTGATAGAGGCGCTGCCCACGACCGCGCTGGAGGCGGCGAGCGAGCTGCTGCGGGCGCTGGCCGCTCCGGTGCGGCTCGCCGTGATCGCCGAACTCGCCGATGGCCCGCGCTGTGTCCACGAACTCGTCACCGCCGCGGGCGTCAGCCAGTCACTGGTCTCCCAGCACCTGCGGGTGCTACGGGGCGCCGGCCTGGTGGCCACGGCGCGTCAGGGCCGTGAGATCACCTACCGGCTCAGCGACGACCACGTCGCGCACATCGTGCGTGACGCCCTCACCCACGCCCAGGAGACGGCATGACCGCGCCCCGCCGTGTCCCTGAGGAACGCATCCATGGTGGGGGCCGCACGCGGAGCGGTTCCGCTGCTGGGACGACCACCGAGAATTCGCGGGTTCTCGACGGCTCTGGCAGGGTGGCTCACATGACCGGACAGTCCCGTCGTCTCGCCGGACGCGGTACGACGGTGCGTGTCACCCGCCAGGGCGACGCGGTGCTCGCGGCGCTCAGCGAGACCGACACGTTCAGCAGCGCCCAGGATCTGCATGCTCGGCTGCGTGACCGTGGCATGCCCGTCGGTCTGACCACGATCTACCGTCATCTGCAGGTACTCGCCGAGCATGGCGAGGTCGACGTCGTACGCACCGATGACGGGGAGACCCGCTACCGGCGATGTGCCAACGAGGCCCACCACCATCACCTCGTCTGTCGCGGCTGCGGACGTACCGTCGAGGTCGAGGGCCCCGAGATCGAACGGTGGACCGCGCGAGTCGCCGCCGCTGAGGGCTTCACGGATATCTCGCACACTCTTGAGCTGTTCGGCACTTGCGCTTCGTGTGCCGCGAAGGCCCCGACGCGGTGAGCGCGGCTATGCCCGCAAACGGGGCCCGTCCGCGTGCCGGGTGAACGGATCAGGCCAGGTCCGCCAGACGTCTCGCCCCAGCGCCAGCTCGGCGTCGGTGAGTAGGCAGCCGGCGAAGGTCTCGACGATTCTGGCCGGTTCGGCGTGCAGGCCGATCAACGCCAGTTCCTGGGTCCGGTCGCCGTAGCAGGGGTCCCACGGCTCCGCCGGATCGGGGCTGACCAGGCTTTGCCGTTCCCGGGGGGAAGAGGGCAGCTCGGCTCGCCAGCGGCCGTCCGGCGCGACCCGAACCGCGCCGCCGACGTGGTCCCACGACAACCGCTGGCCCGGGCAACTCGCCACCCAGAACCAGCCCCGCGAACGCACCACCCCCGCGACGAGATCGTCCACAGCATGGAACAGCCGGACCGGGTGCAGCGGCCTGCGAGCACGACAGAACGTCTCCGTCACGCCCAGCTCGCTGGAACTGACCTCCCGGGGCGGCAGGGCGAACAACCCCCGCGGCCATCCGCGTCCCAGCCGATCAGTCTCCAGACTGCACCCGCGTGACCACACCTCGGCGACGGACACCACGTGGCCGGACACCGTCACATGGTGCGCCGATGGATTGAGCCGACGCAGCAGGACGTCGAGCTGGAGCGCGTCGCACACATGGACTTCGCCGGTCGCCGCGAGCACCACCTGCTCGGCGCGCTCGATCTGCTCGGCCGCGAGCCGGCCGGCGTCGCCTGACCATCCTGCGGCGAACCCCCGGTCGATCACCGCGCCGGACCGCCCGTCGAAATCGTCGAGGACTGTCGTGGCGTCGACCAGTGCCACCAGCGACACCACCGCCGTGGGGGCCGCCTCGGTGACGGCCGCGGCCACGGCGGCGGGATGACTACCCGGCGGCGGCACGACCACCAGCGCCTCGTGGCGGCCCTCGGCCGCGACCGCGCGCACCGCGGCGGCCAGATCATTGCGGGCCGCCCGGGCGAGCGAGGCCGCGTCGCCAAGGAACCGCCGAGACGTCGCCCGGCCCGATCCGTTGTCGAACAACCTCGTCATGACCCGCTCCTCCGGGCTCGCCGCCCCGGGCCAACGGTAGGTCAGGACGCCCACCAGACCGCGGTCTGACGTCCCGTCCGGCGTCGAGGCGGCCAGCTCCATCCGGGCCGACATGGTGCACACGACCGTCACCGCCAGGGCGCCTGGCCCTCCGTCACATCCTCGTCGCATGCTATTAACGATAACGATTTCCATTAGTGCATGTCTCGTGTGACCGGTGCGTCGTGCGGACGGGACCCGACGCCGATCCCACGGTCGTCATTCGACTACCAAAAGTGACCAGAAGTCGCCCCTTGCTGGCGGATCGAGGGCCACCTAAGGTCGTCCTATCGGAAATGGTTTCCGATTTCATTAAGGAGAGGTTGTTGTGAGCGACGTTCTGGTCGAGCCGGTGGTGGTGTCGTTGCTGGTGGCTGCGCCGCAGGGTCCGGGCACCAACGCGCTGGTCCACAGCCCGTTTGTGGTCGAGCCGCTCGTCGCGGTGGCGCCGGTGGCCGCGCCGCAGGGTCCGGGCACCAACGCGCTGGTCCACAACCCGTTCGTCGTCGGGCGCTGACCGAGGGATCGGGCTCCGGCGGGAGGCCGCCGGAGCTCGGTTCGCTGTCGTCGACTCTGAGCCACGAGAGGGTTCTCGATGAAATTGGCCGCTGGCCATCACCTCTACCCAGTTCCGGACGGGGGTTGGCGCGCCGTGGGACCGGAGGATGCGTTCCTGCGGATCCTGGGGCCGTCGGATGCGGTCGCCGAGCTGGTGGACCGGCTGCGGGCGAGCGGGTGGGCGGGCTGGGAGCCTGCGGGCGCGGGTGCCGGCCAGGTCGCGCCGCTGGCACAGCTCGTGTCGGCGCTGCGCGACCGCGGAGTTCTGTACGACGACGCGGCGGCCCCAGGCGCATCGGTCCCCAGCGGGATCGCGCCGCCTGTGCTGCACGTCGCCGGCGACGGGCCGGTCGCGCATCTCGCCGCCGCCCTCGCGGCCGGCTGGGCGCAGGTTCGCCGCGGCCCGGTCGATCAGGCGGCTGTGCGGCACGCCGATGTTCTGATGGCCTGCGCGGGGTGGCTGCCGGACGGGCACTGGCGTCAGGTGGAGCAGTGGTGCGCGCGTCACGGGACGGCGTGGACCCGCTGCCACGCGGAGGGCCTCGCGCTGTTCGCCGGTCCGCTCACGGTCGCGGGGCGGACCGCCAGCTACGCCGACCTGCGCGGGCGTCGCCTTGCTGCCGCCGACGCGCCCGACGAACTGCTGGCCCTCTGGGCGTGGCTGGACCGGCCGGACCAGGACCATCCAGAGGTTCCGTGGCCCGGCCGCGGCGTCGTCGCGGTAGCCGCCGGCCTCCTGCTGGCAGAGATCGAACGCTGGTGGGCCACCGGACAGCTCCCGCGGGTCGACGTCCAGCTGGAGGTCGGCTCCGACGGCACCGTCACCCGCCACCCGGTGCTGCCCCTGCCGGTGCTGGTGGATTCGGCCCGGTCGGACGAGGGCGGCGTCGCTGCGGGGCCGGCGCCGGCGGTGCGGGCATGACGAGGCTTGCCGGGCCGTGGGCGAATCTGCGGGTGGCGGGGCATGACGGCACCCTGCTTGCGACCGATGCCCACCTGCCTCCGCCCGCGGACTGGCCCGTTCCGGTGGTCGTCACCCGAACTCCCTACGGACGCAGCGCCCACCTGGTCGAGGGCCAGGGGTGGGCCGCGCGCGGGTTCGGCTACGTGGTGCAGGACGTGCGTGGCCGGTATGACTCCGACGGCACCTGGCGGCCCTACCGCGACGAGCGGGCCGACGGCGCCGCCCTGGCGGACTGGATCGTCGCCCAGCCCTGGTGCGACGGCCGGCTGGTGGCCTACGGCGGTTCCTACAGCGGGTACACCGCCTGGGCGCTCGCCGTGGCACGGCCCGGCGCGGTCCGCGCGGTGGTCAGCCTCGGCCCGTCGATGGGCCTGCACCGCACCAGGTTCGAGCCCAGCGGCATCCTGCGGCTCGCCGAGCACGCCTACTGGTGGCTGGAACGAGCGGACGCCCGCACCAGCCGCGACGGCCTGGGCCGGCTGCTGCACGCACGCCAACCTGATCTTCTGGACCACCGGCCGGTCAGTGAACTGCCAGAACGGCTGGGCGTGGTCTTGCCGCATTGGGGCGACATCCTGCGCACCGGCCCCGAGCCGGGGCCTGAGGCGTTGACCTGTGACGAGCTGGCCCGGGTTCGAGCCGCCGCCTTCCACCTCGGCGGCTGGTATGACCTGCTGGTTCCCGAGACGCTGGAGCACTGGGACCTGGTCGGCTCGGCCGTGACGCCCCGGCCGCCGCGCCGCCTGGTCGTCGGCGCGTGGGGGCACGACCTCGCCTTCGGCTCGACCACGAGGGTCGGCGACCGCGACCACGGGGCGCGCTCACGCTACGAGTTCGGGATGGCGTGCGTCGACTGGCTGCGCGCGGTGCTCGCCGGACCCGGCTCGCCCGCGCGAACACCGGGGTCGGCGGCCATGTCCACCGCGTCGGCGACCCGTACGACCCGGGCGATATCCGGCGTCGAGGTCTTCGTCCGGGGAGCCGACAGGTGGATCCGCGGGGCCGCCTGGCCGCCTGGCGACGCGGCCGAGGACGTCTGGCACGCGCGAGCGGACGGCACCCTGTCGACGGCCGGGCCGGGGCCGGGCGGTGTCCGCGCCTTCCGGTACGACCCCGACGACCCGTTCCCGTCCGCCGTCCCCGGTGCCGACCGTCGGGCGTTGCTCGGCCGGCCCGATGCCGTGCGCTACCTGACCAGGCCGCTGGCCGAACCGGTGACCCTGTTGGGCCCGGGACGGGTGGAGCTGGCCGTCACCACCGACGCCGCCGAGGCGGACTGGATCGTGCGCGTACTCGCCTGGCTGCCGGCGGGCCCGGTCTACGAGATCGGATGTGGCAGCGCCACCTGGCCAGCCGGCCCTGACGGAGCGGCCACGGGGACGGTCGCGCTGTCCGGCGCCGCGGAGCGGGTCCCCGCCGGTGCCCGGATCATCCTCGAAATCACCAGTAGCGACCATCCCACCCTCGCTCGCAACCCCGGCACCGGGCAGGACCGCTACACGACGACTCTTTCTCGGGCCTGCGAACAGGCGGTCCGGTCCGGCGCCGGGCACGTCGGAACACGCCTGACCCTGCTGACCGCCCAGGCGAACGCGGGGTCCGGCGCGGGCTGCACAGCCGAGGCGGGCGCGGACACCGCCGCCCTGCCCGAGGTCCGTGCCGTCGTCCCGGCGGCGCCGGCCGGCGGGAGGGCGACGTCATGACGATGGATGACCTCGTCGACCGCCGGCTGGGGCTGCTGACCGCGGTGGTCGACCAGCCACCGATGCCCGGCACGCCGTCGGGCTGGCTCGGGCGCAGCTCACGGGTGGGCCGCACCGACCGGTTCGCCTCCCGGCGCGCCGACGGGTTCGGATTCGGCGCCACCCTCGCAGACGCGGGCCGGGCCCGCGGTGCGGCGATCGGCGAGGCGGTGGAACGCTACTGCGGCAACGCCGTGCCACCGGACCTGCCGAGGGCGAGCTGGGACACCCTGCGGGCGCGGGGCCTGGCGGCGACCGACCCGCTGTCGTTCGCGCTGTACTCCCCGCGGCAGTACGCCACGCCGGGCTTCCCGTTCGTTCCCTTCACCCGTGATCTTGAGGTCGCCTGGGTGGACGGGACCGACCTGGCCAGCGGCGCAGCCGTGCTCGTCCCCGCCTCGCTGGTCTACCTCGACTACTTCCACGGCCCGCGTCGTGGTGAACCGCCGGTCAACGCGCTCATGTACTCAGGGATCGCCGCCGGCACCAGCCTGCTCGACGCCGAGACCGCCGCGCTCGAGGAGGTCTTCGAGCGGGACGCGACGACGATCTGGTGGGCGTCCGGGGCCCCGGCACGGTCCGTGCTCGACGGCGGCGTCGTCACCGGGCAGCTCGGGCGGCCCTACCGGGACCACCCCCTGACCGTGCGGCTGCTCGCCGTCCCCTCCGAGCTGGACGTGCCGGTCCTCGGCGCCGTCCTCACCGACGAGACCGACGGGATCCTCGCCTTCGGCGCCGCCTGCCGCGCCGACCCGTCGGCCGCCGCCGCCAAGGCACTGGTCGAGGCCCTGCAGCTGCTCGTCCTCGGACGCCAGCTCGCCGATCCGGGCAGCGACGTGTGGCGGTCCGTCGCCGCGGGCGACATCGAGGGGCACGTCTTCCTCCCGTTTCGCGCCGACCGCCGCTACGGGCAGGCGGTGAGCGCGGACTACCGGGAGCTGGTCGATCTGCCGGCCATCGCCCAGCTCTACCTCGACCCGGCGCTGCAACGAAGAGCCATCGACCGGCTACGCCCACGCGGCACCGTGACGCTTGACGCGCTTCCCCGGATCGACGGACCCGTTCCGTCGGTCCGAGAGGCTCACCTGGAACGCCTGCGCGCGCGCGGGCTGCGCGCCGTCGCGGTCGACCTCACCACCGCTGACGTCGCCCGCTGCGGGCTGCACGTGGTCCGCGTGGTCGTGCCCGGACTGATCGGCAACGGGCCGCCGGCCTACCCGCTGCGCGGCGGGCGGCGGCTCTACGACGTGCCCGCGTCGATGGGGTGGAGCGCGGCGCCGCTGACCGAGGACGACCTCGTCCGCGAGCCTCTTCCGCTGGCATGACGACCAGCCCGCCGACCTGCCTGAGACGAGCCGACGAGCTGACGGCCGAGGAGACGACCATCACCACCACGAACGCGGCCCGCGACCTACCGGCGACAGCCGGCCCGACGGCAGCCGCGCTGCCCTACCCACTGCTCGTCGACGGACGTACCGGGATCGTGCGCCGTCTGGTAGCGCGGCCGGTCCCGCCGTGGTTCCCGCCGTCGTTCACGCTGACCCATGCGTGGCTGTGCGACCCGACCCGCTTCGGCCGGTGGCCGGCGGACGCGACGGGCGCCGGCCACGGCTTCGCCGCTCCCGGACGCGCCGTCGCCGCGGCCCTCGGCGAGGCCGCCGAGCGGTACTGCGGCAACCTCGTCCCGCCCGGGCTCGTCACCGCCAGCCACGCCAAGCTCGTCAACGCCGGCATCGAAGCCCTCGACCCGGACACCCTCGCGCTCTACTCCCCAGACCAGTACGACCGGCCCGGGTTCCCCCTCCTCCCGATGACCGCGGACCTCGTCCAGCGCTGGGCACCCGGACGCGACCTGAGCAGCGGGCAGCCCGTCCTCGTCCCCGCCTCCCTGGTCTGGGTGTCCTGGAACGCCCCGGCCGCCCGGCATGACGTCCCGCACACCCATCCGGTCATCCAGGCCGGTCTCGCCGCCGGCGCCGACCAGACGAGCGCCGAGACCGGGGCGCTGCTCGAGGTGATCGAACGCGACGCCATGACGCTGTCCTGGTCCGGCGGGCGGGGAGTGCACCAAGTCGTCACACCCCAGTGGCTGCGCGACTTCTGCCAGGGCCCACGGGGCGCTCTCGACGTGCGTCTGCTTGCCTTCGACGACGAGTTCGCCGAGCCGGTCCTCGGCGCCCTGGTCACCGACGCCCAGACCGGCTACCTGACACTCGGCATGGGAGTGCACCACGACCCGATCGACGCCACGCTGAAGGCCTACGGCGAGGCACTGCAGCTGCAGCTGTTCGTCGCGGACTACGACGACCCCGCCGGCTCCTACGCCCGGCTCGCCGCCAGCCCGGCCAGCCCACTGAAGCCCTGGCGGGCCGACCGGCGCTACGCCCAGTCCTACCGCGGCGACCTCGGTGACGTCGTCGACTACGGCTGCCACCTCCAGCTCCACCTCGATCCGGCCGTGCGCGCGACGTTTCACCGCGAGCTCACCGCCGCGACCGTCGGCGAGACGCGGCTGGCCGATCTCGCCACCCGGCCCGCCGCGACGCCTCGGGAACGGCTGGCCGCACTCGTCGACCGGCTCGCCGCCCACGGCCACCGCGCCGTCGCCGTCGACGTCACGACCCCCGACGTCCGCCGCGCCGGCCTGTACGTCACCCGGGTCGTCGTCCCCGGCCTCTACAGCAACTCCCCGGCGGGCCTGCCGTTCCTGGGTGGGCAGCGGCTGCCGGCGGGACGGTCGCGTCCACGGACGGCCGTGCTGCCGACCATGCCTCTCCCACACTGAGCGCCGCGCGCGCTCACGGCCGCCCCGGGCCCGGCCCGCCTCGACCAGGGGCCGCCCCCATTCCGACCTGACCAGCAAGGACACCGCGCATGCCGCCCACACTGAGCACCTCCTCGCTGGCTATCCGAAATCGTTATCGTTTCAGCTCTGAAGTCTCGTCCGACGACGCCGCCCTGGCCGACCGGGGTCCGGAGCGGGCCCGGTTCGCGCTGGCCCTCGTCGTGCTGCTGGCGGCGACACCGGTCGTCCTCGCCGCCGCGGTGAGCCTGGGCGCGGTGCGGCTCCCGCTGGACGAGATCTGGTCGAGCCTGCTGGCGCACACGGTCGGGCCCGCGTTCGGCGTCCATGGCCGGCCAGGAATCGACGACGAGATCATCTGGCAGGTACGTGCCCCGCGGGTCCTGTTGGCGTTCGTCGTCGGCGCGGGCCTGGCCGTCGCGGGCGCGGCGCTGCAGGCGGTCGTCGGCAATCCGCTCGCCGATCCGTACGTCCTGGGTGTCTCCTCGGGAGCCGCTCTCGGCGCCGTAGCCGTGCTGACGCTCGGTGGCGTGGGCGCCGCGGGATGGCTGGCCACACTGGGCGTGCCCGGGGCCGCCTTCGCCGGCGCTGTCCTCACCCTCGCGATGGTGCTCCCGCTGGGCCGCCGACACGGACGGATCGACCCAAGCCGGCTGCTGCTGGCCGGTGTCGCGCTGGGCTACCTGCTACAGGCCGCGACGAGCTTCCTGCAGCTGCGGGTGAGCAGCAACCAGCTATCCCATCTGCTGTTCTGGCTGCTGGGGATGGTGTCGGGCGCCGACTGGCACAAGCTGGGGCTGCCCGCCGCGGTGGTCGCCGTCGGCACCTGCTGGCTGATCGGGCGAGGACGCGGGCTCAACGCGCTGCTGCTCGGCGACGAGGCGGCCGCGTCGTCCGGAGTGGCGGTCAGCAGGCTGCGCACCGAGCTGCTGGTCGTCGCCGCGCTGCTCACCGGCACCGTCATCGCCGTCGCCGGCGGCGTGCAGTTCGTCGGCCTCATCGCCCCCCACGCCGTCCGCCTGCTCGTCGGCGCCGACCACCGCCGGCTGCTCCCGCTCGCCGCGCTGCTCGGCGGGAACTTCCTCGTGCTCGCAGACCTGGCCGCCCGCACGGTCACCAAGCCGCTCGAACTGCCGCTGACCATCGTCACCGCCGTCGTCGGCGTTCCGTTCTTCCTCGTGCTGCTGCGACGCGGCGGCCAGGGCGCCACCCCGTGACCGGCCTACGCCTGGACGGCCTCGGGGTCGACGTCGACCGAACCCCGATCGTGCGGGACCTGACCGTCGACTGCCCGCCGGGCCGGTTCGTCGGCCTGCTCGGACCGAACGGCAGCGGCAAGTCCACCGTGCTCAAGACCGTCTACCACGCCCTGCGGCCACGAGCCGGGACCGTGCTGCTCGACGGGCTCGACCTGCACCGTGACCTCGGACCACGAGCAGCGGCACGGCAGGTGTCCGCGCTCACGCAGGAACACAGCGGCGACATTCACCTGTCCGTGGGCGACGTCGTCACCACCGGACGCCTCCTGCACCAGAACACCTGGAGCCGCACCTCGACCCTCGACCGGGAGATCGTCGCGGAGGCACTGCGCACCGTCGGGATGACCGAGAAGACCCACCGGTCCTTCGCCTCCCTGTCCGGTGGAGAGAAACAGCGGGTCCTGCTGGCCCGCGCGCTCGCCGCCCAACCCCGCCTGCTCGTTCTCGACGAGCCCACCAACCACCTCGACATCGGCTCGCGCCTGGACCTGCTGGAACTCATCCGATCGCTGGGGATCACCGTCCTGGCCGCGTTGCACGACCTCGACCTCGCCGCGGCGTTCTGCGACCTCGTCCACGTCCTGGCCGACGGAAAAGTGGTCGCCGCGGGGCCGCCCGCCGAGGTCCTCACGCCCGGCCTGTTGCGGCAGGTCTTCCGGGTGCACGCCCACCGCGGCCTTCACCCGGTGACCGGCAGGCCGCACTTCGCCTTCAGCTCGTTGACCTCCGAGGCTCCGTCACTCCCGGGCGCACCACCGCCCGCCGACGGATGCTCCCCCCTGCTCGCGGAGCCACACCAGCGTGTCCAAGACCCCTTCCCTGCTGTGAAAGGAACCTCATGACGGACCGTCGGAGCCTTAGAACCATGGTGGCCCTGGCGGCCGCGGCCGCGGCAATAGCCGGCTGCGGCGCTTCCGCGAAGCCGCCTGCGCCGGCGGCGAACCAGACCGTCGTCAACGGCGCCGGCCAGGCCACCTACCCGGTCAGCGTGACCAACTGCGGGCGCACCCTGCGCTTCGACCATGCCCCGACCCGGGTCATCTCCGGATGGCCCACCAACACCGACCTGCTCGAGGCCCTCGGCCTCGGCACGCTGGTCGTCGGGCAGTACAACACCAGCAACGGCACCCCGGCACCGGCGTACGCGGCGGCGGCCGGTCGCGTCCCCGTCCTCAGCGAAGGCCCCCCGACGAAGGAGCAGCTGCTCGCCGCGCGTCCGGACCTGATCTGGGCCGACGGTTCCTACCTGTTCGACGGCCAGCAGCTGCCCACCATCGCCGACCTGGCCGCGCAGGGAACCCAGGTCCTGATCCTCAGCGGCTTCTGCACCGACGACGCGACCAAGGCCAAGGTCACCGACGTCGACACGGACCTGGCCACCCTCGGGCGCATCTTCGGCGTCGAGGCCAGCGCGGCCCGGCTGCGCGCGGACCTCGACAACCGGCTGGCCGCGGTGACCAAGAAGGTCACCGGCCAGCCGGCCGTTCCCGTCGCGATGATCAGCACCTACAACGACTCGATCTACACCTACGACGGCGTCTACACCGACATCGCGCAGCGCGCCGGCGCCCGCAACATCTACGCCGGAACCCTCCCTGCGGGCCAGTACTACGCCGAGCTGTCCAAGGAAAGCATCGTCAAGAACAACCCGGCGACGCTGGTGTACCTGCTCAGCGGCGGTGAGAACGAGGCCGACGCCCGCGCGTTCCTGGCCCGGACGCTGCCCACGGTCCGAGCCGTCCAGTCCGGCAGGATGATCTTCCTGTCGCAGTGGGACTCGACGAACCTCGCCGGCGTCCAGGGCGTCGAGTCCCTCGCCGCGGCGCTGCGCCCATGACCGCGGCCGCCGACACGTCGCTGGCGGCCGAAAGGGACCAGAAAGCGCGGGACCGCCCTGGCTATCGGGCGTTCCTGCTGGCCCGCGCCATCTCCTGGACCGGTTCGGCCGTCACCCTGGTCGCGCTGCCGCTGCTGGTCTACCAGCACAGCGGCAGCCCCGCGCTGACCGGGCTGCTTGCGGCCCTCGAAGCGGCGCCCTACCTGGTTCTCGGGCTGCCCGCCGGCGCGTGGGCCGACCGTCTCGATCCCCGCCAGGTGCTGGCGGCTTCCAGCGTCGTCAGCGCCGTCCTGCTCGCCAGCATCCCACTGACGACGACGCTCGGCGGCCTGACCACCACGCAGCTGCTGATCGTGGCGACGGGCAGCGCCGCCGCCCTGACCTTCTCCGACGCGGCCGGCTTCCGGGCGCTGGCCGCGCTGGTCCCCGCCGGCGCGATGGGCCAGGCCACAAGGAACCTGAGCGCGGTCAGCACAGTGGTCAGCCTCGCGGGGCCGGCCATGGGCGGGCTGCTCGCCGCGACCGTCGGCGCCGGCCAGGCGATCGCCCTCGACGCCGTCAGCTTCGCCGTCTCGGCGCTGATGATGGCGCGGCTACCGATACCGGCGATCGCCGCGCCGCCACCTCGGCGGTCGCTGCGCGGCGACATCGGTGAGGGACTGCGCTGGGTGTGGCGCCACCCGCTGGTCCGCACGCTCACGCTCATCGGCATCGGCAACAGCCTCACCGCCGGGTTCGTCACCGGGCTGGTCGTCGTCGTCGCCGTACGCCAGCTGGGACTGTCCAGCGACGACGGACGGATCGGGCTGCTCTACGCCGCCGCGGGCGCGGGCAGCCTGGTCGCGAGCGTCGCGGTCGTCTGGCTGCAGCGCCGTCTTCCGGTGGGCTGGGTCACCCTCGGCGGCCTGGCCGCCGGCCTGTTCTTCCTCGCGGCCTGGACGGCGAGCCGATCGCTGGCGACGGCCGCGCTGGCCCTCGCCGGTTGGCAGGCGGCCAACAGCGTCGTCAGCCTCAACGGCGTCATCGTGCGCCAGACCACCGCGCCCCACGACCTACAGGCCCGGGTCAACACCGCCGCGCGCATCATCGCCTGGGGTGGCCAACCCATCGGCGCCGCGGCCGGGGGGCTCATCGCCGAGCACGCCGGTCTCGGCCACGCCCTGGCTCTCGCCGGCAGCGGTCTCGCGGTCTCGCTCACCGCGGGCGTGCTCTCTCGCCTGCGTGACCAGGACCGGCTGGACGCGCTCGCGACTGCTACCGCGGCGCCCGGCCGGTCGTCCGCACCAGCCCGACGGTGGCCAGATCCGCCGCCATGACCGCTTCCGGCGACGGGACGGTCAAAGAGCGTCACCGGGTAGTTCGACGGCCGGTGCCGACCGAGCGAAATGGCGGCGCAGCCTGCGATGGCGGTGGGCGAACAGGAGGGTGAGCACGGCACCCAGAAGGCGGTGCGACCCGGGAACCGCGCCGACGGGACAGCGCAGGCGGAAGGTGATCTGGTCCTCGACGATCGAGCCGTCGACATGCGGCGCGACCGTCCGCTCGTGGACCCAGCGGCGCACGCTCCACATCGTCGACGTCTCGCGGAACCGGCGGCCAGGTTCGCGCTCGGCGATGACGATGTCGTCGTACTCGAACGGAACGAACCCGAAAAGCAGCAGCCAGCTACGGCACACGCGCTCGCCGAGCGGAACGTCATCAATGGTCTTGCCACGCAACCCGACAGGAACGCTCATCCGCATCACGGGCATGAGCTCGTCGTTGATGCCCTCAGGAGAGGTCATCCGCGCCCATACCGCGTCGGGCGCCGCCGGAACGACGCAGACACGTCGCAACATGCCGGACTTGCCCGCTGCCATCGTCGGCCGACCCGGCCAGGCGTCTTGGTCAGAGGGGAGACGGGTTGACGGGACTGGGATCGGTGATGGTGGCGGGTGCTGACTGGGTGGGTACGGCGGTGGGCGGGGATATCGGGCCGACGCCTGCGGCCAGCATCGCACTGTTCGGGATGGACAACGGCCCGTCATCGGTGAGCAGGTTGACGTAGCTCAGTCCCATGCCGGTGACCTGCCCGGTCAAAATTCCGCCGAGGGGACCGGAGCGGACGCGGACGTGGTCGCCGATGTTGAAGGGGCGGGCTAACAGCAGGACCAGCCCGGCGCAGACGTTGCCCAGCGCCTGTTGCGAAGCGATGCCGACGAACACGCCGGTCAGTGCGCCGCCCAGCAGCAGATGCTGGATCGGGATGGTGAGCAGGTCCAGCGTCGAGAACAGCACCACTGTGTAGCCGACAAGGTTGATCAGAAGGCGGACGACTGCGGCGTGCCCGTTGCCGGTCCTGGGTCGCAGGACCCGGTAGATCTCGTTGCTCGTCGCCCGGACCGTCAGCAGGGCGAGGACCAGGAACGCCGCCGCCCCGGCCGCTCCGAGGATCTTCTGATGCAGCGTGTGGCCGTGGATGTTTCCGAACCCACCGGCCGCCACCATGGCGGCACACGCCAGTAGCCCGCAGACGGCCGCGGTACGAAAGTCCGCGGTGACGTGCGCGAACGGCGCACTGGGTACATGGTCTGTGCCCCGACTGCGATGAAGTCTCACTTCTCCCTGGTTACCCTTCGTCCCGGCTTTCGGCAACTCGACCAGTCTGGGAGACAATCCGGTCCGATCTCCCGCCCTCACGTTGGCAGACAGTCGCTGACCGTCCGCGGCCTCGGGCGCATGAGGCGCGGGGAACGCGACCGGTCCCCGGCGACCGTCAGGCCTACGCGAGACCCTCACCATGGCCGGCCTCCTGAGCCGTCGCGGCGGTTTCGGCGTCGACCGGCGCCTGCGACCCGGTGGGCACGACTACGGCGTCTGGCGCCCGGCACTGCGCGACAGCCTGCGCTGGGCCGTCCCCACCCGCTCCTCGCCACGACCAGCTGACGGCACACCTGGGAGATCCCGAGTTGCCGGTAACGGCCACCAGATTCAGCATTGCCAGCGCCGCCGCCTGCAACAGCCGCACGGCGAAAGCTGTCTGAATGCCCGAATAGGGTGACTTATATGGACCGTCGAGTGCTTCTGTCGCTCCTCAGCGTCGGCGCGGCGCAGGCGCTGGTCGGCTGCGCGACCGAGCATCACCCGCGCGCGACCGTTCGCCCAGCGGCAGTCGCCGTCAGGGACGGATCGAGCGAACCGTCGCCGGCCGGCGCGCTACCGCTGCCGCCGATCCCGCCACCGCACCCCGGAGCGCCGACGGTCGTCTCTCGCGACCCCCACCAGACCCGGCGTATCGCGTTGACCATCGACGATGGCTACGACCCGGACACGGTGGCTGGCTATGTCGAGTTCGCCCAGCGATCGAAGATCCCCATCACGTTCTCACCGAACGGCTGCTACCGGGCGATCTGGGACCGCCACGCCGACGCCCTGCGCCCGTTGATCGAAGCCGGACAGGTACAGATCGGCAACCACACCTTCAGCCACAAGGACCTGCTCGCCCACCGCACCGACGCCGACATCCAGGCCGATGTCGAGAAGAACGAAAGCTGGATCGAGAGAACGTTCGGCATCACCAGCCGGCCCTGGTTCCGCCCGCCCTACGGCTCCCACAACCACCACGTCGACGCCGTCGTCGGCGAGCTCGGCTACACCAAGATCCTCATGTGGAACGGCAGCTTCGGCGACTCGACCCTGATCACCCCCGCCCAGCTGATCGGCCTGGCCACCCAATACCTACAACCCGGCACGATCATGATCGGCCACGCCAACCACCAGACCATCCTCGGCCTCTTCGCCACCATCGAAAAACTCATCGACCAGCGACAACTGCAGCCAGTGGGACTGTAAGAACAACGGTGTAACTCCACTGTGACACTCTGTGCATAGGCGCAGGTAGAGGAGGCACCCGATGGCC
>NZ_JADWYX010000133.1 GCF_016786355.1 Frankia sp. AgB1.9 | reverse complement strand
CCTTCACCTGGACCAAGACCGCCGACCAGATCCTCACGAAAGCCAACCGTCAACACACTTCAGAGACACGCCACTAGCGGGTGTGCCTGCGATCTTGACAAGGCCAGGCGGTCGTATGGGCAGGTCCTTTTTCGTCGGTCGCGGCGGACCGGCGGCTTTCGATGGGCACGCCGCTCTCGTGCGAGGGCAGGCACGGGGCCTTCCAACGCCTGCGGCCGTGGCGCCGCCGCGATTGGTTGACGTACGCGTGGCGTTCCCGTGGCCAGTAGGTGACGTTCCGCTGGAGTACATGCCGCCGCCGAGGTTCTGCCGCCAGAGTGCGGCCCCGTGCCTATTTTTCGCCCGCGTGTCAGCGTCGCCTCGGTGTGCGCCGGGGTATTGACCCTTTCGGGATTCGCCGTCGCCGGGGTGCTCGCCGCGCAGCCAGCGGCCGCCGCGGACCCGGCCGGTTATCAGAACGTCCGGATCAACGAGGTCACCTCGTCGAACAACGACACGGTCGAGCTGTACAACGCCGGTTCGGCCTCGGTGAGTATCAGTGGCTGGAAGATGTCCGACGACAGCTTCTCGGCGCAGTCGTTCAGCCCCTCGGCCAGCACGATCCCGGCCGGCGGCTTCGTCACGTTCAACTCGCCCAAGGGGCTCGGCGACGCGGACAAGCTGGTGATCTACACGTCCGGCGGCACGGTGGTCGACCGGGTCGAGTGGGCCACCGACAAGGCGAAGCCGGCGATGGCGCGCTGCGGCGGCGATGGCACCGGTGCGTGGGTGACCACGACGACGGCGGCCACGTTCGGTGCCGCGAACGCGGCCGGCTGCCCCTCGTCCATCCCGGCGGCGAGCCGGGTGCGGATCAACGAGGTCACCTCGAACGGTTCCGACACCGTGGAGCTTTTCAACGGTGGAACGAGCGCCGTCAGCGTCGGGTCGTGGAAGTACGTCGACGGCGACACCAGCCACTCCGCGGCGACGATCTCGTCCTCCTCGCCGAGCGCGACCAGCATTCCCGCGGGCGGCTACGCCACGTTCAACTCGACCATCGGCCTGGGTGACAACGATTCGGTGTTCCTGTTGGACAGCAGCGGCAACACGATCGACTCGGTGACCTGGGCGACCGACGGCGCGAAGCCGTCCGATGAGCGCTGCGCGAACGGTTCAGGCTGGTTCCAGACCGCCACGACCGCGACGCTCGGCGGCGCGAACTCCTGCACGGGCTCCGGCGGTGGTACCGGTGGCGGTACGGGTCAGCTGCTGGGCGGCGGCGGCGCGCTCACCAGTGGCTGCACCCCCGAAGCCCCCACCGGCACGGGATCCAACCCGGCGGGCACCCTGGCCTGGCCGGGTGGCCTCGACGTCACGATCGCCGACAACGTCTGCGCGTTCACCACGTCGACCGGCCCCGAGGGCCGCGACCTGAGCGGGCTGGCGTTCGACTCGGCGAACCCCTCCGTGCTGTGGGCGGCCAAGAACAAGAACTGGCTGTTCAAGCTGGTCAAGAGCAGCGGAAAGTGGATTCCGGACCCGTCGTGGAGCGCGACCGGAAAGCAGCTGCACTTCCTGGGCGGCTCCGGCCAGCCGGACACCGAGGGCCTGACGGTCGGCGCGAACGGCCACGTCTACGTGACGTCCGAGCGTGACAACGCCGCGAACACGGTCCCCAAGGACACGATCATGGAGTTCGACCCGGCGGCTGCCGGTTCGACGCTGACGCCGCTGAATCAGTGGGACATGACCTCGCAGTTCCCGCAGCTCAACACCGGCAACAAGGACGACGCCAACCTCGGCTTCGAGGGCGTCGGCTACGTGCCGGACAGCTGGCTGACCACAAACGGCTGGAAGGACCCGCTCACCGGCGCCGCGTACAACCCGGCGAACTACCCGCTGCACGGTTCGGGCCTGTTCTTCGCCGGCCTCGAGTGGGACGGCACACTGCACGTGTACGGACTGAACTCCGACGGCACGTTCACCACGTTCGGCACGGTGGCGACCGGCGAGGCCTCCGTGATGGACGTGCTGTTCGACGCCGGAACGCAGCGTGTCATCGCGACCTGCGACAACACCTGCGGCGAGACGCACACCCTCCTGAAGGTCAATGCCAGCGGTGCGATCGTCCCGGACGTGACCTACACGAACCCGGCCGTCATGCCGATCGACAACCTTGAGGGCTTCGCGCTCGCGCCGACCGCGACCTGCGTCAGCGGTTTCCGCGAGGCGGTCTGGTCCGACGACGGCATCTACGGCTTCGGCGCCGGCACATCCTCCTCCGGACACGCCCTCTACAGCGGCACCTTCCCCTGCTGAAAGTCCGCTACCGCATAACGGCGAAGCTCCTGGCGGGCAGGCTCACGACCTCGAACGAGCCCCACCTGCCAGGAGCTTCGTCATCAGCGGGCTCTCCTCAGGTCCCATCCGCGGTCAGTTGAGGTTGACGCCGATGATGATGGCGACGGCGCCCAGAACGAGGAGGAGAACCCACACGAGAATGAGGTTGCCGGTCACGTCGTAGTAGTGCTCCTCGGCGGCCACGCGGTTGCGTTGGATAGCGGTATCGTCGCGCGGGTGGGAGCGTTGCCAGGTGCGCCAGTCGCCGCCGACGCTCACCCCGCCGGCGCTCAGTCGCCGCAGAGCCTCCGCCTGGGGGACGGCGCGCAGGAAGGCGCCGTCGATGGTGACGCCGTCGCGGGCACGCGACGCGATGGAGCCGAGCGGCGGGGGCAGGATCGTCGGACTGTCCCCGGTGTGCAAGCGCAGGCGTGGCAGTCGGACCGGCCTGGCGAAAGCCAGCATGAGTGTGGGTGGCCCGGGGTCGATGCCACCCTGCGGAAAGCTGCAGATCCTGGTCGCCAGGTAGGGGATCAGGAGGCCGTCCTCAGCGATCTGGGGGTAGGCCGCCCAGTCCGGGAACCGTGGCCTTTCGGCGGTCGGGTACACCGGCACCGCGACGACTTGGTGGAGGCCGATCTCGATGCGCCTCGCGCCGAGGTAGAACGGCAGCCGGAGCCGCAGCCGGTCCGGGTAGAGCTCGATCGCCGCCTGTCGCCCCCAGTAGATGTCCAGCGGGATCACGCTCGGCCGACCCTGGACCGGGCCCAAACTATCTGGGCGTTCTGTCACGGTGAAGGAGGTTATGCCTTTTCGCCCGCGGCGGTGATCCCGCAGCCCGAGCGCTATCGTCCGGACGTCTGCTTGGAAGTCGCAGCCACTTGGGGGCTCATGGTGTCGGATACCACCTGCCACATGTCGATCTCGCTGGACGGCTTCGTCGCCGGGCCGGATCAGAGCAGGGAGGACCCGCTGGGGAAGCGGGGTCGGGAGCTGCACGGCTGGCACATGGGCGACCCGCGCGCCAACGACGCCGACAAGACCGCGACCGAGTGGCTCATGCGCCCCCGGGGTGCGTATGTGATGGGGCGGAACATGTTCGGCCCGATCCGCGGCGACTGGGACGAGGACTGGTCTGGCTGGTGGGGCCCCGAACCGCCCTATCACGCGCCGGTTTTCGTGCTGACCCATCACCGCCACGATCCGATCCAGCTGGACGGGGGGACGACGTTCCACTTCGTCACCGACGGCTTCGAGGCGGCCTACTCTGCGGCGCGTGAGGCCGCCGGGGGCAAAGGCGTGGACATCGCCGGAGGGGCTTCCACCGTTCGCCAGGCGTTGGCCGTCGGCGTGATCGACGAGCTCACCCTCGACATCGCGCCCGTCCTGCTCGGTTCAGGTGAGCGCATCTTCGACGGGATTGAGTCCTTCGGCTTCGAGCCCGCGGAGGCGCTTCACTCACCGCTGACCACCCACATCCGCTACCGCCGAACCAGCTGACGCGGCCGCCAAGCAGCGGGCAGCGCGACCCTGGCTCTCGAGTCAGGCTCGCAGGACAGTGACTGTGCGGCCGGTTGGGGTGGTGGCGGTGTCGAACTGGGTGCGTTCGCTCAGGTCGGGGGCGTCCGGGCGGCGGTCGAAGATGATGAGGGTGCCGGTGTCGAGGCCGAGGCGGCCGAGGTAGTGGTCGAGTTGGGTGAGGCCCTGGCGTAGCGGGTTGGCCTTGTCGGGATGCCAGACCTTGAGTTCGAGGGCTTCGCGCTGCCAGCGGTGTTTGCCGTTGTCGTCGGTGTAGGGCCGACGGATGAGCAGATCGATCCTGCCGCGGCCGACGCCGTATTCCCGGTCCACGTAGCCGCCGCCATTCACGACGCGCTGGAGGAATCCCATGAGGACGAGCTGTGGGGCAACCTCGTGGTAGTGCTCGGTTGTGGTGAGCACATCGCCATGCTCGATCCAGAACTCGGCGAACTCCCGTAGCAGTAGTGCGACGTCGAGACGACCGTCCGGCAGGACGAAGCCGCGGGGGTCTGTGGCGATGTTGGCTTCTACCTGGGTGGTCAGAACGCGGACGATGACCTCTCGGTAGATGGGGTTGGCGATCCGGACCGGGTTGCTCGTGGCGATCAGGCCGAGGTCGCGGGTGTAGGCGAGATCGTCGTCGTAGGGGTCTAGCTGGACCAGGTCGCCGGCCAGCAGGGGCTGCACGATGCGGCGGACCCGCGGTTCGGCCAGACGTGCCGCCAGCGAGTCAAGGTGCGTTGCCCGGGCAAGGACCAGCCGTTCCTTTGCCTGTTCCACATGGTCAACGGTGATCGGTTGCGAGGCCGGGATCTCCAGTTTCACGACGATCTCGCGAGCCAGGGCGTTGACCAGCCAGGGTTGTCCCGCGGTCAGCTCGAACGCTCGAGCCACGGCCGCAGAGGTGAACTCCTGTCCAGTGTCGGCGGTGTGTTGCCCGTACAGGTGGGCGACCTCGTCGGCGGTGAAGTCTCCCAGCCGCAGGGATTCCAGCTTGATGTTGAACGGGCTGGACGTTCCCAGGCGCGACGGGTCGCCGCCTGAGGCCGCCTTATAGTCGCGGACGTCGCGGAGGCCGCAGAGGGCGATGGAAGCGGGGAAGCTGGTGGGGCGGTCGCGGTAGCCGTCCCGGAGCTGGCTGAGGACACTGATCAGGCTTTGCCCGCTCAGTGCGTCGATCTCGTCGAAGAACAGCACCAGCGGTCGAGGGCAGGCCCGTGCCCACGCCGACAGGCCGGCGGCGAGAAGTGTGCCTTCGGACGCCTCGGGCCACGGCGGCGGGCGCAGGTCCTGCGGCAGAGCCGTGTCCGCGGCCGCCCGCAGGCGCGCGAGAATGTCGCGGGTCGCCGCGCCGTAGTCGTCGCGGGCGGCGCGTCCTGCCTCGCAGGAGAACAGCAACGCGGCATAGCGGCCCTTGGCGGTCAGTTCGTCGGCGAGCGCGGTCAGCGTGGTGGTCTTGCCGGTCTGCCGGGGAGCGTGGACGACGAAGTAGCCTTCCTGCTCCACCAGGTCGGGGACCTCCGGTAGCCGAGCCACCGCCGGAACCATGTAGTCGGTCCCGGCGCGGCACGGACCAGCGGTCTGGAACCGGCGAGCCATCGATCGTCACGCTCCACACGCCAGGCGGCATAGATCACTGCACTCACACCCTACGCATCCGCCCATCGCCGTTCGTGATCTCTGGGGTTCGACCTTCAGGTCGCGGGACGGGCAGGTGCGCAGGGCTAGGCCATCCGACGGCGCCCCCTGTCGGCCGCTCACGTAGTCCGGTGCCGCTCCGTTCCGCGGACGGCGTGTGCCGGAATCAGTCGCTGCCGCGCCGCCGAGGTGAGACGGCGTCGACCGTGCGCCGATCGACATCTCCGATGTCGCGCGGGCGGTATCGCGAGCGCCCCCGGCCCGAGCGATGAGCGTCGCACGCGGCCGTCGCTCATCGGACATCGCGGGAACGGAAAGGATGGCCGGCGACTACGGTTCTTGCGGCGATTGACGCGAGGAAGCGACGGGAACCGGCCGGGAGGCGGACGTGTCGGTAGGCAGAACAGGTCGACGCATCCGCGCATGGTCAGCCGTCCTCGCGGCGGCGGCGGTGACGGTGCTCGCGAGCTGCGCCAGCGGCGGGCTGCCAGGAGGCCAGGCGGCCACGACGACGCCAGCGGCGGCCGCCGCGACGACAGGTCCGGCTGCGGCGACACCCACCGAGGCACATTCGGGCGCAGCCGCGGTGGCCACTCGGGTGGTCAACCTGGCCCCGGTCGACCAGCGAGGCGACGCGACCAGTGGCTGGTCCGTCGACCGCGGCGACGATGATCCGAACGCCCCGATCGACTGCGGCGACACCAGCCAGGCAGACGCCTCGCCTGCCGCCGTCAGTGGAGACATCTACAGCTGCTCGCCGAGCGCCGCCGAAGCCGACGCCTGCTGGCCGACAGCCCAGGCTCGCCAGATGCTCTGCCTGCGCGACCCGTACTCGTCCGTCCTCACCGCCCTGACGGCTCAGGCGCTCGTCGCCAAGGTCTCCGCGCCCAAGGATCCCGTCCCGCTCGGCCTGCGCCTGGCCAATGGTGATCACTGCCGGCTCCGTGACGGCGGCGCTTGGGGATCCCCGCGGCAGCATCCGGACTATGTCGGCTACTACTCCTGTGGCTCGCACGGCATCGTCTGGGCGCCCCAGGGATCGTCCACCGGCGGCATCGACCGGACCACCAGACGCTGGACCGTCCTGGTCGGCGATGAGACCAGCCCGCTCACCACCGTCGCCGTCACCGACGCCTCCTTCGTCACCACCGCCGCCTGAGCCAGCGCTGAGGCTGAGCTAGGTCAGCTGGGTAGCAGGGCGTCGAGGAAGGCGCTGCTGAAGACGCCGGACGGGTCGAGCGCGGTCAGGGTGGCCCGGGCGGAGTCCCAGTTGGAACTGGTCGGCACGCCGGCCCGGTAGATGTCCGGGATGGTCGTGCCGATCATCGTCGGATCGGTCCAGGGGCCGGCCGAAGTGTGCCCGAACCGCTTGGACCATTCCGGGCGCACGGTGGCGTAGCTGCCGCTGTAGTTGGTCTTCAGCCAGGATTCCAGGTCGCCGTAGAACTGGTCCTGGTATGGGCTGTTGGGCAGGCTGACGATGTCCACCCAGACCACGGTGTCCCATTCCGGGTGGTCGGGCCGCGGCCGCAGTGTCGACAGCACCGCCGGCTGGGCTCCGTTCACCTGCACATCGGTCAGGCTGTCCAGCCCCGTGACCCGGATCTCCACCGGTCCGTTCATCGGGTACTGGCCGCGGCTCTGGTACTCGGTGAGTCTGGCGTTGTAACAGGTGAAGAACTCGGCGACGACCCGCTGGATGTTCGACCGGTTGGTGTGAATCGCGTAGCAGGTGGTCGTGATCCGCAGCGTGCTTGACTTCACGTACGACAGCAGGTTCTTGGACCAGCCCCAGATGTCCCAGCTCGCGGTGGAGATCAGCCCGGCGCCGATGAGGCTGATCTGGGTCTGCATCATCGTCGGCGTCTGCGCGACGTCTCCCAGGGTGATCTGGGTCAGCAGATCGGATATCTGCTGCGGGATGATGTCGTTGAACGGGTAGTTGTACGGGCTGCTGACCTGCCGGGACAACGCCGGCTTGGTCGGGCTCACCGTCCAGACCCGCAGCCACGGGTTGGCCGTGAACGGGAACCAGATGGACACGACCCGGCCGCTGGAGTTCACGAAGCTGGAGAACGACTGTGGGCCGGCCGTCGCCGGCGGCGCGTACAGCGTGCTGGCGGCGATGTTGAACCAGCTCTGGCAGCGCAGCCGTTTGTTGGGGCCGACCCGCAGCGTCACCTCGGTGACGAAGGCTCGGCCGAGATGCACCAGCAACGCCTGGATCTGCGGGTCTGTGCGTTGGAAGGTCTGAAGGACGTATGCGTTCTGAGTGGCGTTCCAGACCACGGCGGTCAGCGAGACGATCAGGTTGCTGAGCGAGCCGAAGGTCTGCCCGGCGGGCGCGGTCTCGCCGGTGGCCAGGACCCCGGTGCCGCGTGCGCCGACGGCGAGCACTCCGCCCACGGTGTTCTCACCGATCGCGGGGGCGGCGTTCAACCCGTAACCGGCCGGTTCCAGCGCCGCCATCAGGGCATCCATCGTGGCACCGGGCTGCGCGGTCACGGACGCCGGCGATCCGCCGTGCACCGTGATCGCGGTCAGGTGGGCGGTGGTGTCCACGATCAGGACGTTGGTGGGGGTGCCGTCGGGCACGACGAGCGGTGACCAGTTCAGCCGGGCGCCCCGCGGCCGGATCCGCCAGCCGTTGGCGTGGGCCCAGTTGGCCAGCGTGACGACCTCGGCCGGGGTCGCCGGCGCCGACGTCCACAGGCCGTCCACCTCGATCTCGCCGGACCAGCTCTGGAACGCCTGCTGGTACAGCGACAGCGAGCCGGGAAAGTTCGGCGGCGTGGGAGTCGCGGCCTGCGCCGGTAAGACCCGGAACACCGGGGTCCACTGCGAGGCCGCGCTTGCTGCGGCCCTGGTGGGAGGCGGCGCCGGACCCGCGCAGGCGGCCCAGGACCCGGGTGACTGGGCGGGACTGAACCGCGACGGCGCGAACACCGCCTACAACCCGGCGACCTCGGTGCTGACAGCCACCCGCGTGAACGCCGGTCTGGTCGCCGGCTGGACCCTGGACAAGACCGCGATCGCCGCGGCCTGCTTCGGCGCCTGACCGGGAACGGGCGCTCGGGGGCCGGGCGAACCTGGCCGCAGGAGGCACTCCTGATCACCTGCGGCGGTTACCGCCCGGCTCCCGGGTGGAGGCGGAGTGCGATGGCGGCCGCGATGTCATCGACCGAGTGGTCGAGGGACAGGTCGAGAAGGGCGATCGGCGAGCCGTACCTGGCGATGTCGCCCCGTGCTTCCCGGCGCAGCCACGGACGGACCTGCCTCAGGGTGTGCTCGGTGTCAACGGGGAAGATCAGGAGCGGGGGGATCTCCAGGCGGCGCGGATGCGCTCCGACCGCGGTCGAGGACACCCCCTCCCAGGGCAGGTTCACGCCCATCAACGGCAGGCGAATTCCACCGTCGCCGATCACGATGACCGGTACGCGAAACACCGTGCTGACCAGGACCGGGTAGGAGAGTATGGCCAGCACCAGGCCGCTGGACGCCGCCCCCACCACGCCGAGCGGGCCGCCCTGCACCACACTCCACGCCAAGGCGACCACGCCCATCACCATGATCAGCAGATATAACCTGTTCGGCCGTACGCGCACCGTCAGAGTCATCGCCCCTCACCCTCCGCGTCCATGGCGGGCCGCGCGCTCACACCCTCAGGTCGCACTGTCGGGCGATGTCGGACAAAGTATCTGAACTCATACCTCCGCGCGCTGCGTAGGTCCTGAGCGGGTAGGTGTCGGAGCCGGCGCCTCGCGCGTATTGATCGTCAAGACTGGCTGATCTTGAACGTGGCGCCGCCGGGCGCCGCCCTGGATATGGACTGACTGCCGCCGTCCCGGCTGATCCGAGGCGCCGACTTGCCTGCGCAGACGCCGATCATCAGGCGAGCTGGCCAAGCCGCAGCACCATGATCAAGAACTGCGCAGAGATAAAGCGGACAAATTGGGGTAGCGAACACCGTTTTGCCTGCGCAACGAGTGATCAAGGAGTCCCCGTGGGAGTGTGGGACGTCCTTGATCACCGGATGCGCAGGGGAACTGGTGGGCCAGTCACCAGGTGGGTGATCATGCCTCCGTTGATCTAGAACGCTCACATCCTGCTGGGCGGATGTCGCGTCAGCTCTCGAAGGGCTGACGGCTCGCTGGTCTATGGCGCCGTCCTCGTGTCGAGGGGGACCGATGAGAAACGGTGGCGGCGGCGGTCTTGACTATGGTCTGCCAGGTGTCTGCGACCGCTGCGAGGGTGAGCAACCTATGAGACCGCTTCGATATTCGATCAACGTCACCCTCGACGGCTGCTGTGACCACCGGGTGGGGAACGCGGACGAGGAGTCGCATCGCTATTGGGCCGCGAGCCTGGAGCGTGCAGATTCCCTTCTTTTCGGCCGGGTGACCTACGAGATGATGGAGGAGGCGTGGCGGCGGCCGGCGACGGGAACGTGGCCTGACTGGATGGCTGATTGGATGATCCCCTTCGCCCAGACGATCGACGCGGCGAAGAAGTACGTCGTGTCGAGCACGCTGGACCGGGTTGACTGGAACGCGGAACTCGTACGGGGTGATCTGGGGAAAGCCGTCGCGCAGCTCAAGCAGGAGCCTGGCAGCGGCCTGTTCGTGGGAGGCGTGACCCTCCCGCTGGCCCTGGCCGATCTGGGACTGATCGACGAGTACGAGTTCGTCGTGATGCCCATCGTGGCGGGCCATGGGCCGACGTTGTTCGCCGGGTTGAGCGAGCGGCTCGAGCTGAAGCTCGTCGGACGCCAGGAGTTCCGGTCGGGGGCGGTCGCTCTGCGGTACGAGCCCAGCCGCGCGAGCTCCTGACGCTCACCGGACTCGGCATCAACGCGAGCGGACGCCGGTTGACGTGTCGCTGGACCGCCGTGGCGGCTGGACGATGGCCAGGGCGAGGAGAAGCGCGCAGGCGCAGAAGAGCGTGGCCAGGGTGAATCCCGCGGCGATCCCATGGATGAGGGCGCGGCGGGAGTTGTCGTCGGTGGCGGGGTGCGCGGCGGCGTGCCGTGAGGCGACACCGAAGGCGGTGACGAGGACGGCGACGCCTACCGAGCTTCCGGTCCGCTGCGTGGTCTGGAGCAGGCCCGAGGCGGCGCCGGAGTCCTCGCGGGGCACGTCCGAGAGAATCATCATGTTGAGCGGCATGAAGCACAGGCCGATGCCGATGCCGAACAGCAGCATCGGTCCCAGGATGCCGGAGACGTAACCGCTTTCGGTGGAGATCCGACTGAGCCAGGCCATGGCCGCGGCGATCAGTACGGTGCCGGTGACCGTGCTGGGCTTGGGGCCGATGCGCGACACGAGGCGTGGCGCGGCGCGGGAGCTCGCGATCTGGGTGAGCGCCATCGGGAGCACGGCCAGGCCCGCGCGAAGTGGGCCCATGCCGAGCGCCTCCTGGAGGAGCTGGCTGAGGAAGTAGATCGTGCCGGCCAACGCGGCGCCGAGCAGGAACATGTTCGCGAGGCCGATCGCCCGGTTGCGGTCGGTGAACAGCCGCAGCGGCATGATCGGATGTGTGGTGCGGCTCTGCCATCCGAGGAAGGCCGCGAGGAGCACGGCGGCGGCGACGAACGCGCCGAGCGCCTGGCTGTTTGTCCATCCGGTGTCGGCGACGCGGATGAAGGCGTAGGTGAGCGCGCCCAGACCGAGGGTTGCGGTGCACGCCCCGAGCACGTCGATGCGGCCGGGATGCCGCTCGGGCTCGGCGATGAATCGTGGGGCGAGAAAGAGGATCGCGGTCCCGAACGGGACGTTGATGAACATCACCCACCGCCAGGACAGCTCGGCGGTCAGTACGCCGCCGAGAACGTACCCGATGGTGACGCCCGCGCCGGCCGCCGCGGAGAAGGCGCCGAGTGCTCGGTTGCGCGCCTGTCCCGGCGGGAAGGTGGCGGCGATCAGGGACAGCGTCCCGGGCGCGGCGAGCGCGGCGCCCGCACCCTGGAACGCCCGGGTCGTCAGCAGCCATCCGCTGGAGGTGGCGAACCCGCCCGCGAGCGAGGCGACGGTGAACAGCGCGATGCCGGCGACGAGCATCCGCCGCCGGCCAAGAACGTCACCCATCCGGCCGCCGGCCAGCAACAGCCCGCCGAAGACAAGCGTGTACAGGCTTGGTACCCAGGCCAGGCCGATGGGGGAGAAGTGCAGGCCGCGCTGGATGCTGGGCAGTGCCACGTTCACGATCGAGGCGTCCACGATCAGCATGAGCTGACACGAGACGATGATCGCCAGCGCGACGCCGGGCCGCTCGGTCGGTCGCGCGTCCTCGGCCGCCCGGGGAAGGGCCTGCGCGGAGCTGGACATCTAGACTCCCATAAGTGGGGGATCTCCCTGGTTATCGTGGGGGACGATACGGGGAGACTCCCCGCTTAGGCAAGCGCGGCTGGAGCCGGGATCGGAGGAGGGCCATGACCAGCGATCGGCCGATGCGTGCCGACGCCCGGCGCAACTACGAGCGCCTGCTCACGGCCGCGGCGGAGGTGTTCGCCAAGGAAGGGACGAACGCGGCGCTCGACGACGTCGCCCGGTACGCCGGCATCGGCAACGCGACGCTCTACCGGCACTTCCCGACCAGAGAGGACCTCGTCGAGGCGTTGCTCACCGACCGCTACGACGACCTTCGGGCGACCGCCGAGCGACTTCTCGCCGACCGGGATCCACGGGCCGCGCTGATCACGTGGCTGCGTTCCTTCATCACTCACATGACCACGTACCGCGGCCTCGCCGCCTCGGTCATGACCGTCCTGCGCGACCCGGAGACGGAACTCTCCGCCTCCTGCAAGGGCATGCAGGCCGCGGCCGCGACGCTTCTCGCCCACGCTCAGGAGAACGCCGTCATTCGTCCCGACCTGACCGTGGGGGAGTTGCTCCGCCTCACCAACGGCGTGGCCATCGCCGCCGAAGGGAACCCCGACGAAACGGCTCGCCTCCTCCGCCTCCTGACCGAAGGTCTGTATCACGGATGTGACACCCGGTGACAGGAGGAGTGCGGTCGCGCTGCTGCCGGCCGGTCGGTGGCGCGCCGCGAGCTCAGGTCACGACGCCGGTGGGAGCCGACCGCGCCGGGGATCGAGACGGGCGACTACGGCGGTGGGATCCGCTCGAGTTTGCTCCAGCCGCGCCAGCCGCGTTCCTCGAGTCGCTCCAGCAGCCGGCGGGCGATCGGGACCGAGTCGAGAAAGACCGAGTCGAGGAGCTGCGCGAGATCGTCGGGCATGATCGCGTCGTAGTCGTCCCAGCCCTCGGCGTCGGCCTCGATGGCGGCGACGAGTTGGTCACCCACGGCTGCCACCCGGGGGTCGTTCACCTCCCAGTGGATCATCTCGGCGAGGTCGCGGTAGAGCTGGAGCGTCGCCGGGTCGTCGAGCTGCTGCTGTTTGAGCTTCATGTAGAGCGGCATGTGCTCCGGGAGCTGAGCGGCCACCAGGATCCAGGAGTCCCGCTCGCCTCCGATCATCAGTTCCGGCAGTCCGAGCTCCCGTAAGCGGCCGAGGTAGGCGACGGCCTCCGGCGGCAGGGCCAGGCTGTCGCCGGCCGCCAGCTGCGCGATCCGCTCGCGGTGGCGCTGTCGCTCCCTGATCTCCGCGCGCAGGCGTCGGTCGATGTCGGCGACGGCGGCCTTGAACTCCTCGTCGCCCGCGGAGAGCAGCTCGCGGACCCGGGCGAGCGGGACGCCGGCCTCGGCGAGCGTACGGATCTTGATGAGCTCGACGACGGCGTGGGCGTCGTAGCGCCGGTAGCCGGAGCGGTCGCGCTCCGGCTCCGGCAGCAGACCCTTGGCGTGGTAGTGCCGCACCGCGCGCACGGTGACGTCGGCGTACGACGCCAGCTGGCTGATCGTGAGCACCGAGCCAGTCTCCTACTTCGCGGGCACGCGCAGGAACAGCCGACGCGACCAGAGGTACCCGAGCAGCGCGATCAAGGCGCACCATCCGATCGCGAGCCACAGGTCGGCGTCCGTCGGAGTGCCGGTGACGAGCGCGCGCAGAGTGTTGATCATCGGTGTGAACGGCTGATGCTGGGCGAACTGGCGCAGCCCGACCGGCATCGCGTCGGTCGGCACGAAACCGCTGCTGATGAACGGCAGCATCACCAGGAACAGCGGGGTGTTGCTGGCCGTCTCGACGCTGTCCGCTGCCAGGCCCATGCCGACCGTCAGCCAGGTCAGTGAGAACGCGATCAGGACCAGCAGTCCGACGGCGCCGAGCCAGTCGAGCGCACTGGCGCTGGAGCGGAACCCGAGCAGGAACGCGAATGCCGTCACCACCACCACGGCGAAGGCGGTCTTGAGGACGGCACCCAGCACGTGGCCCGTGAGCACCGACGCGCGGGCGATGTTCATGGTGCGGAACCGGGAGATGATCCCGGTGGTCATGTCGGTCGCGGTCGAGATCGCGGTGCCGAGCGCGACGCTGGCGACGGTCATGATCAGGATGCCGGGCGTGATGAAGACCAGGTAGTCGCCGCGGTCTCCGCCGCCCTGGTGGCCCGGCAGGCCGGCGCCCAGGGTCCCGCCGAACACGTACACGAACAGCAGGAGGAACAGGATCGGCTGCGCGACCAGCATGATCGACAGCGACGGGTAGCGGCGGATGTGTAGCAGGTTGCGCCGCAGCATCGTCGCCGAGTCGCGGACGGTGTAGGTGGTGCTCATGCGGAGACCTCCTGCGCCACGGGCGCCTGCGCCGCGTGGCCGGTGAGTGCGAGAAAGACGTCGTCGAGGTCGGCGGACTCGACCGTCAGACCGACGACGCGGTCGTCGTCGAGGCCGTCGAGCACCTGGCGCAGCGCGGCGACGCTGCCGTCGCTCGGCACCTGGAGGGTGAGCGCCGGGACGTTCGAGATGGCCCGCGGGTACGCCGCCGCGGCCGTGGCCAACCCTGCAGCGTCGGTGAACTGCACCGTTACGTGCCCGCCGGGTACCCGCCGCTTCAGCTCGGCGGCCGTGCCCTCAGCGACCAGCCGGCCGCCGTCGAGCACCCCGATCCGGTCGGCCAGCTGGTCGGCCTCGTCGAGGTACTGGGTCGTCAGCAGCACCGTCACGCCGTCGGCGACCTGCTCGCGCACGATCGCCCAGAGGTCGCGACGGCTACGCGGGTCGAGGCCCGCCGTGGGCTCGTCCAGGAAGATCAGCCGGGGCCGGGCGATGAGCGTCATCGCGAGGTCCAGCCGCCGCTTCATGCCGCCCGAGTAGGTCTGCGCCCGTCGGTCGGCGGCGTCCACGAGGTCGAAGCGCGCCAGCATCGCGGTCACGGCGGTCGCCGCGGTCGTCCGGTCCAGGTGCGCCAGGTCGGCCATCAGCCGGAGGTTCTCCCGGCCGGTCAGCAGCTCGTCGATCGCGGAGAACTGCCCGGTGACACCGATCGCGGCGCGCACCCCGGCCGCCTCGCGTCGTACGTCGAAGCCGGCGACGCGGATCTCGCCGTCACCGGGAGCCAGCAAGGTCGACAGGATGTTGACGGTGGTCGTCTTGCCGGCGCCGTTGGGCCCGAGGAGCGCGTAGACGGAGCCCTGCGGGACGGTCAGGTCGAGGCCGGCCAACACGGTGTGGTCGCCGTAGGACTTGGTCAGTCCGACGACCTCGATCGCGGGAGTGGTAGCTGCCATGCCGCCATGGTGGAGCCCTGACGCAGGGTCAAGGTCAAGCCGAGGCGCAGCTGCTGGTCTGGGGCTGCAGAAGGCGCAGGATCATCTCGACGGTGCGTTCGAGGGGGCGCAGGCGGGTGGTCACGGTGGACAGCACCGTGCGGGCGAGGATGGCGCCGAGAAGCATGTCGAAGACGTCGTCGGGATCGATGTCCGGGTCGATGCTCCCGGGTGGCGCGGCGCGCAGGATGTCCTGGAACTGGGGCCGGGTGGAGACTCGCAGGTAGAGCTCGGGCGGGTTCGGCTGGTTGGTGGTCTGGTGGTGCGCGATCAGGCCGGCGCCGGCCGCGCGGGCCGCGGGGGCGTCGAAGGCGGCGGCGTAGGCGCGCACGAAGCGGCGCAGGTCGCGGCGGAGGTCTCCGGTCGGCTGGACGGCCAGCGGGCTGAAACCGGGGAAGGTGGCTTCCTCGATCAGCTCGATCCGCGAGCTCCAGCGACGGTAGATGGCGGAGGCGTGCACGCCGGAGCGCGCGGCGACGGCCTGGATCGTCGTCGCCTCGAAGCCCCGCTCGACGAGCAGCTCGCGCGTCGCCGCCAGCGCCCGTTCGTCGATGCTCGTGTCGCGCGGTCGACCCGGGCGGCGGGCGGGCTCTGCCATGTTCACGATCGTAAGGCCCGGAGTCTCACTCGCCATCGCCGCCGCGACTTTTCAGGTCATGGTCTTCTATAAAATTCCAGGACGATGTCTTCTATAACTCGGGTGCCGTGGCTACAGTCGCGGGACGGGAAGGTGTCCTGCACGCGAGCGTGAGGGAGAGGCTGATGCGGGCTGCTGTGCTGCGGGGAGGGACGGTCGAGGCGCGCGTCGTAGCGGATCCGGTGCCGGGGCCGGGGCAGCTGCTCGTCCGGTCGCTGGCGTGCGGGATCTGCGCGTCGGACCTCCACTTCATGGACCATCTGGACGCCGGCGTGGACGACGACAGCGGGATGTCGACCTACGACCCGGACGTCGACATCGTGATGGGCCACGAGTACTGCGCCGAGGTCGTCGACTACGGCCCCGACACCGCGCGGCGAATCCCGGTCGGCACGCGGGTCAGCTCGCTGCCGGTCCTCGCCACCCCCACCGGCCGTAAGATCATCGGACAGAATCCGGAGTCACCCGGTGGGTTCGGCGAGTACTTCCTGATCACCGAGGCGATCACCAGGGTCGTGGCGTCGGACCTGCCGAGTGAGGTCGTGTGCGTCGCCGACGCGATCTCGGTCGGCTGGTCGGCTGCCTCCCGAGCCCAAGTGACGACCAGCGAGGTACCGCTCGTCATCGGCTGCGGCGCGATCGCGCTGTCCGCGATCGCGCAGCTGCGGCGCCTGGGCGTCGGTCCGATCGTCGCGGTCGACTTCGTGGCGTCGCGGCGGGCGACCGCGCTGGCGATGGGAGCCGACGTGGTCGTCGATCCCGCCGAGATCTCGCCGTTCCAGGCGTGGCGGGACGTCGCCTATGGGTCGGCCGAGTCGATGCGGGAGCTGATGGCGCTCGCCGGACTGCCGGGCTGCGTCGTCTTCGAGTGCGTCGGAATTCCCGGGGTCCTGGACTCGATCATCAAGGGCTGCGAGCGCGGCACCCGGATCTACTCCGTCGGCGGCCCACCGGAAGGCGACCACCTGCACACGCTGACCGCGAAGCGCAAGGGGCTGAACATCCAGTTCGGCGGCGGCCCGTCGATGGATCACTGGGACGAGGCGTTCGAGGCGGTCTGCTCGGGCAGCCTGGACGTCACCCCGCTGCTGGGCCGGACCATTGGGCTCGACGAGGTCGCCGACGGGCTCGCCGCGGCGCGCGATGCCAACGGACCCGTGCGCATCATCGTCACGCCCTCAGCCCAGGGAAGGACTACCGCATGAGTGAGGTCGACGACCTTCGGGAAGTGGTCGAGAAGCTCGCGACCAGGGTCCGCACGCTGGAGGACCAGGTCGAGATCATGCAGCTGGTCGCCCAGTACGGGCCCGCCGTCGACAGCGGGTCGGCCCAGGCCGCGGCGGCGCTGTGGACCGAGGACGGCACCTTCGACGCCGTTCCGCAGCTGCGGATGCGGGGCCGCGCCGACATCGTCGACATGGTCAACGGTGGTCATCAAAGCCTCATCCGCAACGGCTGCGGCCACGTGCTCACGGTGCCGCACATCGTGGTCGACGGCGACGAGGCGACCGGTCGCAGCTACGCGCTCAACATCCGCTGGGACGCCGAGGCCGACCGGTTCTGGGTGGCCCGCGTCTCCGCGAACACCTGGCGCTGGGTCCGCACCACCGGCGGCTGGCGGATCCGCGAGCGGGTCAACGCCAACCTCGACGGCACCCCGGAACACCGCGAGATGCTCGCACCGCCACCGCTGCCCACCGTTGGCGTCGAACGCACTTCGGACGCAACCGTGAACCTGTCGTCGGGCAGCATCCGTCTGGAGGACGAGTGAAGATCGGATTTGTCGGGGCGGGCCGGATGGGCCGCCCGATCGTCGACCGGCTGCGGGCCGCGGGCCATGAGGTGACGGTCCTGGCGCGCCGCCCGGAGGCCAGGGCGGCGGCGCAGGCGGATGGGCTGACCTGGGCCGCGACACTGGCGGAGACGGTCCAGGAGGCCGACGTCGTGTTCGTCGTCGTGTTGACCGACGAGCAGGTTCGTTCGGTCTGCCTCGGGCCGGAGGGTGTCCTCGCCGCAATGAAGCCGGGCGCGACGCTGGTCCAGCACACGACGTCTCATCCCGCCACCGCCGGGCTGCTCGCGGACGCCGCGGCGCTGCGTGGGGTCGGGGTACTCGACGCCGCCCTGTCAGGCGGTCCGCACGACATCGCCGCCGGGCGGCTCACCCTCTGGGTCGGCGGCGACGAGGCGTTGCTCGACCGGACTCGCGCGTTGCTCGACACCTACGCCGCGCCCGTCATGTTCGTCGGCGGCCTCGGCAACGGCCAGCGGGTCAAGCTCGTCAACAACGCCCTGTTCGTCGCCCAGGTCGGGCTCGCCGTCGACGCCGTGCGTCTAGCGGGCTCACTCGGCATCGACGAGCCGGCGATCCTGGCGGCGCTGCAACACGGCAGCGGCGCCAGCCGCGGTCTGAGCGTCGTCGCCGGTGGCGGCTCGGTCGAGGCCGTAGCCGGGCGCATCGGCGCCCTGATGCTCAAGGACGTCAATGTCGTCCGTGAGGTCGCCCACGGCGCCGGCGCGGACCTCGGCATCCTCGGAACGGTCCTGGCGTCGGACGCGGTCGAGAAGAAGGTGCTCGGCCAAGCGGAGTAGGCGTCCAGCCACGGAGCGTCGCTCCGCGGCCGGGGGCACTGACAGCGATGCGCGGCCGGCGCCCGCCTGTGGCACCGACCGCGCATCACGGCTGCCGGACTCGCTGGCAGCTCACTTACCTCGTACGGGTGACCTTCTAACGCGCGGTTCGGGTGAGTTCCCGTTCGTCCTCCGGCCGGTCACGGTCAGCCGGTCCGGCCTGCGACGGCAAGGCGACCGCCGCGTCGGCCGGCTCCACCGAGAACTGCGGAGTGATCCGGTCGAGCCACCGGGGGAGATACCAGTTGGACCTGCCGAAGATGTTCATCAGCGCCGGCACGAGCGCCGTCCGCAGGATGAACGCGTCGAGGAACACCGCCGAGGCGAGACCGGTGCCGAACATCTTGATCGGCCGGCCTGGGCTCAGCAGGAAGCCCAGGAAAACCGCGATCATGATCAGGGCGGCGGCGGTGATGATGCCGCCGGTCTCACCCTGGCCGATCGTCACCGAACGCCTGTTGTCGCGGGTGTGGACCCATTCCTCGTGCATGCGACTGACCAGGAACACCTGGTAGTCCATCGACAGGCCGAACAGGATCGCGAACAGCATGACCGGCATCCAGGCGTCGATCGGCCCGCCTGGCCCGGCGCCCATGCTGTCGGAGAGCCAGCCGAACTGGAAGATCGCCACCACCACGCCGAAGGAACCGGCCGCGGCCAGCAGGTTCATCACGGCGGCGGTCGCCGGGATGACCAGGCTCCGGAAGGCGAGCAGCAGCAGGATGAAGGACAGGCCGACCACGACCGTGATGAACAGCGGCATCTTGCGCCCGAGCACCGTGGCGAAGTCGACGTTCACGGCCGTGCCGCCGTACGCGTAGATCCGGTTGCCCGTGCCGTCGTACAGCGGCGGGAGCACGCTCGAACGCAGGTGCCGGACCAGCGTGTAGGTCTTCTCCGACTGCGGTGACGTCGTCGTCTTGAAGGTCACGAACGCGACGCCCTTGGTCAGCTGGCTCGTGCCCAGACTGCCTTGGTCGACTCCCGGCACGGCAGCCAGCGTCTTGGAGACCCGCTCCAGGTAGGCCTTGTCCGAGGCGCCCGGGCCGCTCACGACGGCTTCCAGGGTGGAGTTGTAGCCGACGCCGAAATCGCCGGCGATCAGGTCGTAGCCGGTCCGGGTGGTGGAGCCCTTCGGGTCGCTGCCCTGGTCGCTCGCGCCCAGGTTGATCGAGAAGAACGGCAGCGCGATGACGACCATCACCGCGCCGGCGACGACCGCGACGGCGATGCGGTTGCGGGCGACGAACTGCGACCAACGGGCCCAGAAGCCCACCGGCTTGTCGTCGAGGAACTGGCCGGCGCGCGCGGCCGCCCGGTGCTTCCTGGGCAGCACCTTCAGCCCGAACAGGCTGAGCAACGCGGGTAGCAGCGTGAGCGAGGCGACCATGGTGAACCCGACCGCGAGTGCGGTTGCCACTGCCATGCCGTTGAAGAAGCTCACGCCGAGCGCGATGAGACCGAGGATCGCGATGCACACGGTCGAGCCGGCGAACAGCACAGCACGGCCGGAGGTGTTGATCGCATTCACGATGGACTCGGACACGGGCATTCCGCGCCGCAGGTTGCGGCGATGCCGCGTGACGATGAACAGCGCGTAGTCGACCCCGACGCCGATCACCATCAACTCAGCCAGGAATGGCGTGATATTTGACACATTGATGGCGTGGCTGAGGATGTAGATCGCGCCGAGGCCGCTCACCAGTGCGACCACCGCGCTGGCCAGTGGCAGCACCGTGGCGGCGACGGTACGGAAGACGATCGCCAGGATGATGAGCGCGGCGAGGAAGCCGATGAGGATCGAGCTGCCCGAACCGGCGCTCTGGCCGATGCCGTTGAAGGCGTCACCGGTGAACTCGACCTGCAGCTGGCCGCTGCCCAGGGTCTTCAGCTCGTCGTAGACGCCCTTGAACTGGGCGGCGTCGTAGTGGTCATTTTCCCAGGTGATGCTGACCAGTGCCGTGTTGGAGCCGCGGGAGTGGTTGAGCAGGGTCGGGCTTCCCGGACCGACCGCGGCGCCCTTCGAGCAGTCGATCGACTGCCACGGCGTCGCGATCAAAGCCACACGATTGCCTGAACCACAAAGCTTGATCAGGGCCGGCTGCAGCTGCGCGGGTGCCGCGTTGAACGCTCCGGCCCGGTCCTTGAGGACGACCGTGCCCGAGGCGCCGTTCTGGTTGTTCAGGCCCGCGTCCTTCAGCAGGTTCGCCACTGCTGCGGTCTCGGTGTGCGGCAGGCTGAACGTGTCCTTGTATGATGCCCCGCCCATCGCACCGGCGATACCCTGCACTGCGACGACGAAGAGAACCCAACCGGCGACGACAAACCATCGGCGACGGACGGCGAACTCGGCGATCCCTCTCAACAGAACTCCCGCTCAACGTCTGGCAACCATCGAAACAACGGAGCATCGACGGTTGTATCCGGATCAAGTGCAGTTTTACACATGCATTCGGCCGGTCGGCGGTTGGAAGGCCAAGAGTGACGAGTGTCCTGCCGGCCGTCGGCTGGGCGCGGCCAGGCCCGGAGCGGCTACCGGCGAGCCCCCAACCCCCGCGAACGGCCTGCCGGCCGGGAGCGGGCAGCATCTCGGCTGTGGAGACGACGGTTGACGAAATGGCCGACGGGGCAGTCGACGACGGTCTGGTGACGGCGGTCCGGACGGCGCTCGCCGCCGCGGCCGATCAGGCGAAGGCGCCGGGTATGCGGGCGTACATGAAGTCGGCGATGCCGTACCTCGGCGTGCCGAAGCCGATCCGGGAACGCGCGCTTCGCCCCGTTTTCACCGCTTGGACACTTACGGACCCGGCCGACTGGCGGGCCACGGTCCTCGCGCTGTGGCGGCAGGCGGAGTATCGGGAGGAGCGGTATGCGGCCATTGACCTGACCGGTCACCGTGCCTACCGCGCCTACCAGCGATCCACCACGCTGGGTATGTACGAGGAGATGATCACGGCCGGCGCGTGGTGGGACTACGTGGACGAGATCGCCTCTCGCCGGGTCGGGCCGCTGCTCGCCGCCGAACCCGCCGTGATCCGTCCCGTGATGCTGGCCTGGAGCCGCGACGGCGACCTCTGGCGGCGCCGGACGTCGATCATCTGCCAGCTGTCGTTCAAGGCCGCGACCGACCTGGAGCTGCTCTACGCCTGCATCGACGCCAACCTCGACGACCGGGACTTCTTCATCCGCAAGGCGATCGGCTGGGCGCTGCGCCAGTATGCCTGGACGGACCCGGCCGAGGTCCGCCGCTTCGTCACCGCGCGCGGCGACGCCCTGTCGCCGCTTTCTCGTCGCGAGGCCCTGAAGAACATCGGTTAGCCGGTCCCGCGCCTGATGGTCGGTCTTCGGGCCTGCGTCTCTCAGCGCTTGCGGGCGATCAGGCCGTACGCGCTGACGTCGGCGTCGGCGTACTCGTCGGGATCGGTGTCCGGCCGCCAGCGGTGCAGCACCGCCGTTCCCGGCTCGACGATCTCCATTCCGGCCGGGACCAGCGCCTCGAGTTCCGCCCGGCTTCGGGTCTGGAACGGAATTCCCCGCTGGTTGTAGACGTCCACGACCCGCTGGGTCTCCTCCGGAGCGATGTCGCCGGTGCCGTGGCTGGTCACCAGGTAACTGCCGGCCGGCAACGCGTCGACCAGCTGGCGCACGATCGTGGCCGGATCCGCGGCGTCGGGGACGAAATGCAGGACGGCGATGAGCGAGAGCGCTACCGGCCTGGTCAGGTCGAGGGTCTCTGCCAGGACGGGGCTGGTCACGATGTCCGCCGGTCGGCGCACGTCCGCCTCCAGGTAGGCGGTGCGGCCCTCCGGGGAGCTGTCCAGCAGGGCCCGGCCGTACACGAGAACGATCGGTACCACTCCCGGGATGCACACGCGACGATGACCTCCGAATTTTGTGCTCTGCTGTGTCGCGTCGCCACCTCCTGTGGCTGGTACTAGCGCGCTGACCAGCGCTTGCGCACCGCTAACAAAAGTTAGCACTCTGGGTGATCTAGGTCGGGGGTCGGTGTGGCGATGTGTTCCGGGTGAGGATCCCGGCGATGAGGGCGCGTGCTGCCGGGGGGACGGGTGGCGCTTCGGCGAGGGTTTCGGCGATCCAGCGCTTGAACTCGTCGGTGTCCTCGTTGGCTGGCTCGGCGCTGAGAATGTCCGGGGCGTCGGCCGGGCGGGGGGACGCTGCCGTGGGCGTGTCCGGTTGGGGTCCGCGACTGGTCGGGGCGTCGGGCGGGCGCTGCGCGGGGGTGGTCACGCCGGTCTGCCTTCTCTCCCGGTCGTAGCCGGGGTCTGGGGTGTAGCGGGTAGCGGCCGGGCCGGGCCGGAAACGGGCTCTGGGGCGGGTTTTGGGCCGTTCGGAGCCGGGGCCGCTACCCGCTACACCGGGCGAGACGTGCTGGTCAGGCGGGGTGTGGGGTGTAGCGGGGGGTGTAGCGCTGCCGCTACACCCCCCGCCTGCCGCTACACGTCGACGCGCGCCCGGTGCGCGTCGCGTAGGGCGTCCACGCGGGCACCTTTGCGGACCTGGCCGTCACGGCGGACATCGACGCTGGGGACCCCGAGGGCGCGCAGTTGTGCGCTGATCGCGTCGGCGGTGGCGTCGCGGTAGTGCTCCGGATAGGCAGTGGCCAACCGGGCCGCGAGATCGGGCCAGTGCAGCCCCGGCGCGCTATCGGTGGCGAACACCGACAGCGCGTCGGCGAGTACGTCTCGCGGTTCCCGTTGGGCGATCTGTCCGGCCGCCTGCCCGGACAGTGTTCCGAGTTGTTCGCGGAGTTTGCGGCCGATTGTGAGAATGTGCGCCGCGTCTTCCGCGTCCGCGAGGAACGTTCGCACGGTCGGGTTGGCGTCGCTCGCGCCGCGTAGAATTCCCGCGCCTTTGTGTTCGGCCGCGAGTACCGAGGAGTCGAGTCCTTCGCTGAATGCGCCCGCGCCGAGGACCAGATCGGAGACCTGCCAGGATCCGGTGCGCAGTGAGAAGCGGATCAGGTGGTTGTCGCGGTAGTCGGTGAACTTCTTCGCGACGTCGCCGGACCCGATTCCCGACGGTCGTTGGGTGGCGCTGCCGATGATGACCCCGGCCGCCGGGGCTACCCGGATCAGGTAGACAAGTAGCGTCGCGATTTCAGCGTCGGCGGTCTGGTTGCCGGTCGCGAAGAACTCCTGGAACTCGTCGAGCAGGAGTATCCGCACGGGCATGTTGTATTTCGGGTTTCGGGCGATCTCGCGGGTGAGTTTCCCCTCCGGTACCACGTCGGGCGGGAGGTCGGACAGTGCGAGGTAGCGTGCTTGGACGTCCGCGCGGATCTCCCGCAACGTGTCGATGAGGATTTCGGTCGGGTCACCTTCGCGGGTAGGTGCCAGCCCGAACACGGCCCGGTCGGCGATGGCCTCGAATTTCCGCCAGTCGGGCTTTCCGCCCCCGTCCGCAACAGTGATCCGCACGTAGGGGTCGAGCGCGGCGAACAGACCGAGGGAACGGAGCGCGAACGTCTTTCCCTGCCTCGGTTGGGCACCGACAAGAATCGAGTTCCACATAAGGTCGATACCGACGGGGCGGGCGCGTTCGTCCAACCCGAACGGGGCTGGTGTCCAAATGTCGGTCGGATGCCCGCGTAGGAGCGGGGTCCGTCCGGCGGGAATCGCCAGCGGGTCACGGTCGGCGACCCATAGCGTGTGTCGTCTGTGGGACGTGGGATCGCGTGTGAGGAAGACCTGTGTGACCGCGACGTCGAGCCCGGACGCGATAGCGCCATGGGCTTTCACCGCGTCGGTAAAACCCCGGCCGTAGGGAAGATCGACCGAGACGCGGGAACCGTCGCCGTCGCGGGCCATGGGCGTACCGAACGTGATCCGTTGGTCGTCTTTGTCCGCGCCGAGCCGTGCCGCGTAGTAGGCGCGCAACACGATGTCGGCGTTGAGTTTGCGGAAGCGGGGGGTGACGATCGCGGGCGCGATCAGGGGCCGTCCCGACGGGCGTCCGGCCCGTGCCAGGACGCCCACGGCGACCATGACGGCGAGCGCGGACGCGGGCCACGGCAGGTGGGCCAGCGCGCCCGTCAGGATCGCGAGCGCGGTCAGCCCGGTGCCGCCGGCGACGAGCACCAGGACGGTACGAGAGCGTCGGCCGGTGCGGGCCTCACGGTCCAGCCGTAGCCACGTCGCCGAGTCGCCTGTCTCCACGGCCGCCCGGCGTAGGGGGGCGGACTCCGCGACCGACCACCACCGGACGAGCCGGCCCAGTAACCGGCCCGTGCCGAGCACAGCGGCCCCGGCGACGAGCACGCCGTACCAAGGGGTGCGCACGGCGTGGTACGCGGCCACGTGCGCCCACCGGGCCCCGGTGTGCCGGGCGGTCGCGGCGAGCTGGTCTCGGTTGAGGCTCGCCGGGATGATCGGCCGCCTCACGCCCCCGGCCGCAGTGTCGGCGGTCGGGGGCGGATCGACGGGGACCGGGGCCGCGTCGGGGAGTTCGTCCAGGATTGATTCGTAGTGGCGTTCGAGTGCGGCGGACCGTTCGGGGGGTAGGAGCGGGCGGATTTCCGCGATGACGGCTGGAATGTCCGGCACCCAACCCGAAGGTTCGGCCGGCACCGGCAGGTTATCGGACACGCGAAACTCCCAGAACGAAACGAAAAAAATGGGGGCGGGCGCACGCCCCCCCCTGGGGCGGGGGCCGCGCCCGCCCGGAATGGACGGCGGTCGTGAAACCGTTAGGGGCGGGGTGCAGGACATCGCGC
>NZ_JADWYX010000132.1:9664-25162 GCF_016786355.1 Frankia sp. AgB1.9 | reverse complement strand
GCCGAGTCCGGCATCCGCGGCCCGCGTGACCTGCTCGGCTACGCGGAGGCTGGCGCCGACGCGGTGCTCGTCGGCGACGGCGGCCGCCGCCGGCCCCGCCCCCGGGCCGCCGGCGCCCCCCCTTGCGCCGGCGGCGATGCCGTCGGCTCCGGCCGGCGCGGGCTCCGGGGCCCGGCCGCCGTTGCCGCCCGTCGCGCCAGGCGGGCTGGCTCCCGCGCCGTGGCCCGCGCCGCAGTGGCCGCCGCCGGCCGGCCCGCCAGTGGGCACGCTCCCGGTCCTGGGACGCCCGGCCGCGCCGATGCCGACCGGCCTGCGACACCCAGCCGCCCCCTCCATGCCCGCCGCCTCGTCCATGCCTGCCGCGCCCCCGATGGCGCCCGTGACGTCGCGGCCACCCCTGACCTCCCTGCCGCCGGGAGCAGTGCGGGCACCGGGGGCTGGCGGTGCGGGGCTCCCGGCCGGGCCGCGGGGGCCGGTTGGTCCACCAGTTGGCCCGGCGGCCCCGCCCGCGCGCGGCCCGGTGCCGGCCGGCCACACCGGGCCACTCGCCGTCGTCCGGGCGCCCGCCGCGCCGGCCAGCGGCGGCGGCTGGCGTTCCCGCCACGGCGGGCTCGCCGCCGCGAGCCTGACCGTCGGCGTCGTGCTCCTCGTCGCGGTCCTCGCCGCCACCTCGCTGCTGGTCTTCCGTTTCGTGACGCGTGGCGACGACTCGTCGGGGGCGCCCGGGGCCGGTCCGACGAGCGTCAAGCCACCGGCCACGGACCGCGCCGCGGTGCCGACCACGGCGGGCGGCACCGGAGCCAAGGCCACCACGGTGCCGGCGTCCGCGGCGACGACGGTGGCCGGCGGCTGCCGCTACTGGGCGACGGCCGCCGCCGGGCCGGCGCCTGGCCTGCCGCCGTCCGCGACGAGCGTGCCGACCGGGCCCTCGACGATGGTCATACGGACCAACTACGGGACGCTGTCCGCCGAGCTCGACGCCGCCGCCGCCCCCTGCGCGGTCTACGCGCTGCACCACCTCGCGACCGCCGGGTACTACGACGGCAGCTTCTGCCCGCGGGAGACGATCGGCCCCGAGGCGATGGTCTCGGTCCTGCAGTGCGGTGACCCGACGGGCAGCGGCGCGGGCTCGCCCGGATTCGCCTACGCCGCCGAGCACACCGCCACCGCCGACTTCGGCCCCGGAACGCTGGCGATGGCCACGACCAGCCGGCCCGACACCAACGGTGCCCAGTTCCTGATCAGCTACGACGACCCGACCCCGGCGGGCCTCGCCGCCGTGGCCGCGCACTACACGGTCATCGGCCGGATCACGGGCGGCCTCGACGTCCTCGACCACCTCGTCGGCAAGGGTGTCGAGGGTGGCGGGAGCGAGGGGCCGCCGGCCAGCGAGGCCCGGATCGAGTCCATCACCATTGCCGAATGAGTCTCGGCGCGGGAAAGTCCATATCCGAGTAGAAGGTGACGCCGTCGTAGAAGCCGGCATCGTCGCGCCCTCGGGCCGCTTTTCCCTTGTGGTGCAGGTGATCGCCCAACGCGACGGCAACGTTTTCCCGCCTTAACGGCGGCTAAACCACATTTAAGCCATCGCACAGGCGGTCTCCCTAATGTCCGGACCGCTCCGTCCTCCGCGGGGCGCCCCGGACCACGCACCTCCCAGGGAGACCCATGCTGTTGACGTATGTCCGCCGCGAGCTGAGAGGGCGCCTGCGGCAGACTGTGATCGTGGCGGTCGGGCTCGCCCTGGCCGTCGCTCTCATTCTGGCCGTCACGGCGGCGTCCTCCGGGGTGCGCAACGCGCAGTCGAACGTGCTCGGCGCGATCTACGGGGTCGGCACCGACATCACGGTGACCCAGGCCGACCAGCCCGGCCAGGGCAGCGACCAGCAGTTCCAGTTCGCCGGCCAGGCTCCCGGCAGCACCTCCCAGAGCTCCACCACGAACGTCTCCTCGGGCAACCTGCGGGTCGCGCCGGGCTCGGCCGCCATCAAGGACACCGCGGTCACCACGATCAGCAGGACGGCGGGCGTCGCCGACGTGACGGCGACGCTGATGCTGCGCGACACCACGTTCAGCGGCCAGCTCGCCGGCCAGAGCCTGCAGGACCTGCGGGGGCAGTTCCGGGCCCAGCGCGGCGGACAGGTCAGCGGCAACAGCGGGTTCACCGGCTTCGGCGGCGGCAACTTCAACATCGCCAGCACCACCGTCGAGGGTGTCCAGCCCGGCGCGGCAGCGCTCGGCCCGCTCTCGGGCGCGGCGGTCAGCGGCGGGCGCGGCTTCACCGCCGAGGACGTCAAGGCCGACGTGGCGATGCTGTCCAAGAGCTACGCCGACACGAACAAGCTCGCCGTCGGCGGCACGGTCACCGTCAAGGGCACCGCGATGAAGATCGTCGGGCTGCTCGATGCCACCACCTCGGGCACGACGCTGTCGGACGTCTACATCCCGCTCGGCGTCGCCCAGAACCTGGCCGGCCTGTCGGGCGAGGTCACCAACGTCTACGTGAAGGCGACGTCCTCCAGCTCCGTCGACAGCGCCGCTACGGCGATTAAGAAAGCGCTGCCGAGCGCGACGGTCGACACCCAGTCCGACCTCGCCAGCGGCATCTCCGGTTCGCTGTCGAGCGCGTCGTCGCTGGTGAAGAACCTCGGCACCTGGCTGTCGATCGGCGTGCTGATCGCCGCGTTCGTGCTCGCGATCCTGTTCACCATCTCGGGCGTCACGCGGCGTACCCGTGACTTCGGGACGCTGAAGGCGATCGGCTGGAGCAACGGGCGCATCGTGCGCCAGGTCGGCACCGAGTCGCTGTTCCAGGGCCTGATCGGCGGGGTCGTCGGCCTTGGCATCGGGCTGCTCGGCATCCTGTGGATCAACTCGTCGCACATCAAGCTCGCCGGGACGACCGCCAGCTCCGCGGCCGGCGCGGCCAACACGGCCCGGCGGGCCGCGTTCGGGAACGGTGGCGGCGGCGGTGGTTACGGCGGCCCGTTCGGCGGCGGCGCCGCGAACGGCCTCGCGGCCGGCGGCACGGGAACCGGAACGGGTACCGGGACCGGCGCGGGTACAGGCGGCGGCGGCGCGGCCCGCCGGACCGCGAGCAGCACCGTCGACGTCGTCCTGCACGCCCCCGTCCACTGGAGCGTGATCCTGCTCGGCATCGGGCTCGCGGTGCTCGGCGGCCTGCTCGCCGGCGTCTTCGGCGGCTGGCGGGCCTCCCGCCTGCGCCCGGCGGCCGCGCTGCGCAGCCTCGACTGACGTCGGCCCCGCCAGACCACCGGACGCCGCCAGACACCGGACGCGAGAAGAGACGACATGTACAAGCTCACTGGGGTCAGCAAGACCTACTCGAACGGCAAGAAGCGGGTCGACGCCCTGCAGGAGGTCGACCTGACCATCGACGACGGCCAGCTGGTCGCGATCCAGGGCCCGACCGGGGGCGGCAAGTCGACGCTGCTGCAGATGCTCGGCGCGCTGGACCGGCCGACGGCCGGCTCGGTCCTGCTCGGCGACCAGGACCTGGCCAGAGCCTCCGCCGCGCGGCTGACGAAGCTGCGCGCCAGCGAGGTCGGCATCGTGTTCCAGGGCTTCAACCTGATCCCGACGCTGACCGCGCAGGAGAACGTCGAGGCGGCCCTCGTCCCGCTCGGCATCCGCAAGGCCCAGCGCCGGGAGCGCGCCGCCGCGGCGCTCGCCTCCGTCGGGCTGGCCGACCGGGCGGCCCACCGGCCGGCGGAGCTGTCCGGCGGCCAGCAGCAGCGCGTCGCGATCGCCCGCGCCCTGGTGAAGAGCCCGAAGGTGCTGCTCGCCGACGAGCCGACCGGCAACCTCGACGAGGAGACCCGCGATGAGATCGTCGCGCTGCTGGAGGGCCTGTGGCGCGACCAGGGGCTGACCCTGGTGATCGTCACCCACGACTCCCAGGTCGCCAGCCGGGCGCAGCGGCGGCTGCAGCTGACCCGCGGCAAGCTGCGCGAGGCCGGTCCGGGCAAGAACGCCGCCACGAGGCCGGCCCCGGCCGCCGACGAGGCGACGACCTGGTCCAGGCCGGCGGAGCGGACCGCTGTCGAACCGGCCGCTGTCGAGCCGGCCGCTGTCGAGCCGGCCACCGTCGAGGCCGTCATCGCGGAGGCCGCCCCTGTCGAGCCGGCCGCTGCCGAGGCGGACGGTGTGGCGCTGTCCGAGCCCGTTGCCGCCGAGCCGGCGGCCGTCGAGGCGGGCCAGGAAACGTCCGACAACGACTGAAGCCGCGGCGCGTTCCTCGGCCGGGCCGGCGAATGCGAAGAGCGAGAATGGCGCCGCCCGTCTGGTGTCCCGCCTGACGGGCGGCGCCGGCTCGCGGAAACCGCTACTCGAAAAGGCGTTGGCCCCAGTACTCGCCGGGTTGGACGCCCGGCGGGCAGGCGAACAGGCCGCTGCCGACGTGCTGGATGTACTCGTTGAGGGCGTCGTTGACCTTGCCGGCCAGGGACCGTTGGATCGTGACGAACTGGGTACGCGGGTCGCGCTGGTAGGCGAGGAAGAAGAGCCCCGCCTCGAGTCGGCCCAGGTCGTCCGTGCCGTCGGTGAACGAGTAGCCGCGGCGCAGGAGCACGGCGCCGTTGTTGTGGGAGGAATGGGCGAGGCGGACGTGGGCCTTGGCGTCGATGACCGGCTCGCCGTCGGGGCCTTTCGCCGTCAGGTCGAGCGGATCGAACTCGGCGCGCAGGCCAAGGGGGGCTCCCGTTCCCTTGAAACGGCCGATGACCCGTTCCTGCTCGGTGAGCGGGGTCGAGTCCCAGGGTTCGATCAGCATCCGGATGCGGCGGCTGACGAGGTAGCTTCCGCCGGTCATCCAGTCCGGCCCGTCACCGGGCTGGACCCAGACGTGGGCGTTCATCTCGGCCGGGTCGTCGGCCTTGATGTTGTTGGTGCCGTCCTTGAAACCCATCATGTTGCGCGCGGTGGCCTGGCTCGCCGAGGTCGAGCTGGTCCGGCCGAACCCGAGCTGGGAGTAGCGCACCGAGGCGGTGCCGCGGGCGAGCCTGGCCAGGTTGCGGATCGCGTGCACGGCCACCTGCGGGTCGTCGGCACAGGCCTGGACGCACAGGTCACCGCCGCTGGCCGCCGGGTCGAGCGCGTCGCCGGGGAAGGTCGGCAGGTCGGCGAGCCGCGCGGGCCGGGACCTGGCAAGGCCGAAGCGGTCCTTGCCCGTGGCGTCGGTGAACAGGCTGGTGCCGAAGCCGACCGTGAGGGTCAGCCGGGCGGCCTGCAGACCGAGCGCCTCACCGGTGTCGTCGGGCGGCGAGTCCGGCGGGCCCGTGACCGCGCCGGTCCCGACGTCGTGCCCGGCGGTCAGGTGAGAGGCCGCGTTGGTCCAGGCGGTCAGCAGCGCGACGAGGTCCGCGCGGGTGGCCGCCGGGCCGAGGTCGAACGCCGCGAAATGCAGCCGGTCCTGCACCGGCGTCACGATCCCGGCCTGGTGTGGGCCGAAGAAGGCCACCGCCTGCCCCGACCCCGAGCCTCCTGGCCCGGAGTCGGAGTCAACGGCGGCGGTGACCGCGACCGCCCCGCCGGCGCCGGCGGCCGCCCCGAGCGCCGCGGCGCCACCGATCAGCCCGAACACGCGTCGACGGCTCAGGGTGCCAACGCCGCGTGCCGTGCTGGCGGCGTCAGAGCTGGGTGAACCGTCCTCGGTGGCCGTCACCGGGGAATCGGGGCTGTCGGGCCGGCTCACTTGGTGGTCACGGCTCCGGCCAGCTGGCCGAGCGGCTCGGAGATGGCGTCGACCTCGACCGCGAGGGCCCTGACCTGCTCGGGCGTGAGTGAGTCGTAGGAGACGTAGGGGCTGCCCGCGATGTATCCGGCGTCGCCGGGCTTGCCGAGATGGGTGTCCAGAAGGCTGATCAGCGCGGGGAACCGCTGGTCGAGCATCGTCACCAGCTGCGGATTCTTCTCCTGCAGGGCCGGGCGCAGCGCGGTGTACACGTACTTGGCGCCGTCGACGTTGCCGGCGAAGTCGACCAGGTCGATGCGGGAGTAGCGCTCCTCCTCGCCGGTGACCTTGGACTTGGCGACCTCGTCCAGCAGTGACTTCGCGCCGTTCGCCATGATCAACGGGGTGAAGTCCACGGTCGTGACGAGCGTGTTGAGCTTTCCGACGTTGGTGGTGAGCGCGGCCGTCAGCGGCTTCGCTCCGTCTACGGTGTTCTTCTCGAAGAGCTGCTGTTCGATGGCGTGGAAGCCGACGAACGGGGTGTCCGTGGTGACGTCGTCGGCGCGCATGTCGATAAGCGGGTCCAGGTCGCCGAAGGATTCCGCGATCGGCTCGATGCGCTCGTAGTGCAGCCGCGCGTTCGGGTAGGTCTCCTTGGCCTTGGCCAGGTCGCCCGCGTCGACGGCCGCGACGAACGTCGCGGTGGTGTCGACCAGGGCTTTGGTCTCGGTCTCGACGTAGGTGCGGTAGGAGGTGACCGCGGTCCGCAGGTTCTGGTCGAGGCTCTGCGCTGGCGCCGCGGCGCCGGTGACAGTCAGGGTCGTGCGGATGCCGTTTCCGACCATTCCGGGCTTGCACGCGACCTGGTAGGCGCCGGCCGGCAGGTCGACGATCAGGTTTCGTTTCGTCGAGGGGCCGATGTTCTCGACCTCGCCCATGATCCGGTCGCCCGTCGCGTAGACGTAGACCTCGGTCACCTGCGAGGCCGTGTTGGTGATCTCGAAGGTGTGCCGGCCGGCTGGCAGCGACACACGGGCCACCTGGCAGTTCTTGTCGCCGGCCCGCACCGTGACCGGGCCGCCGCCGGCCCCGGACGTCCCGGAGCTGGAACTCGAGCCCGACGACGAGCAGCCGGCGATCAGCGTCGCGGCCGCGACGGCCGGGCAGGCCAGGCGCCAGATGCGGATGGCGGGTGAGGTCACCGGTTCTCTCCTATGGTTCACGAACTGCGTTGGCTGAGGGGCAAAGCGGGAGGCGAAGCGGGTTGCGTCAACGGGCCGGCGACTGCTGGGCTTCGTCCGCTGCCGGGTTTCTCGCGGGAACGGGCGGCGCGCTCGGCTGGCTGGTCCGCGTCCGGCCGCCGAGGAAGAAGATCGTCATGACGGGGACGAGGTAGGCGGCCCAGGCGACCGCCTGGACGACCGTCGTCTGCGGGGTGAAGTTGAAGACGCCCTTGAGCAGCGCCCCGTACCAGGAACCGAGCGAGATCTGGTCGCTGACGTCGAAAGCGAGGGTGTTCAGGCCGCCGATCGCGCCGCCTTCCTGCAGGTCGTGAACCGCGTAGGCGAGCACGCCCGCGGCGATCACGATCAGGCCGGCGCCGGTCCAGGTGAAGAACCGGGCGAGGTTCAGCTTCACCGAGCGGCGGTACAGCAGCCAGGCCAGCACCACGGCGGTGAGAATGCCGAGCGAGAACCCGACGACCGGCGCGGTCGTGCTGCCCGCGGCCTGCACGGCCGACCAGAAGAACAACGCCGTCTCCAGGCCCTCGCGGGCGACGGCGAGGAAGGCCGTGAGGGCGACGGCGAGGACGCCCATCTGCAGCGCGGAGGCCATCCGCCCGTCCAGCTCCGCCCGCATGCCCCGGGCGGTGCGCCGCATCCAGAACACCATCCAGGTGACGAACACGACCGCGAGCGCGGACATCGTGCCGCCGAAGAGCTCCTGGCTTCGGAAGTCCGACAGCAGGCTCGTCGACGTGTACGTCAGCAGCGCGCCGAACGCGATGCTGACCGCGACCGCGAGAGCCACTCCACCCGAGACGACGACCAGCCGGTCGCGCCGGCCGGCCTTGACCAGGTAGGCGACCAGGATGCTCACGACCAGCGCGGCCTCCAGGCCCTCGCGCAGGCCGATCAGGTAGTTGGCAAGCACGGGTGCTCCTCGGCCTTCATCTACTATCGGACGATAGTTTGTTGAAGGTAAGGCATACCTAACGGGCAGGGCAAGCGCAAGTCGGGAGTGCTGCCACAATTGGCGGAGGGGGCCAGGTGGGGAACAGGCCAGGTGCCATCGGAGCGAGCGCGGGGGAGGCGACATGGCCGGACGGCTGCACCCGCGCCCCAGCGGTGGACTGGAGGGCGAGGTCGTCGCCTGCCTGGCCGCGGCCGGCGAGCCGTTGACCGCGGCGCAGGTCCAGGCCGAGCTCGGCGCCGACCTCGCCTACACGACGGTGCTGACCACCCTGACGCGGCTGCACGCCAAGGGGGCGCTGAACCGCAGCCCGCGGGGCCGGGCCTACGCCTACGAGCTGGTCGGCAGCCAGGCCGAGGCACAGGCCGGTCTCACCGCCCGGCAGATGCAGAAACTGCTCGCCGCCGGCGTCGACCGGGCCAGCGTCCTGTCCCGGTTCGTCGACAGCCTGGACGAGGACTCCGAACGCATCCTGCGCGAGCTGCTCGCCCGCCACCCGGCCACAGGCGACGCGCCCCGAGACGGGGACCAGGCGTCCTCATGATCGTTCTGGGTCTCCTGCTCGCGCTGGCGCTGGTCCCGCAGCTGGTCGGGGCCACGGGTGGCCGGCCCGCCGCCCGGGTGGCCCGTCGGATCCCACCGGCGGCGGCCACGGTGCTGCTGACCGGGTTCGCGCTGACGGTGTCGCTCGCCACCGGGATGATGCTGTGCCTGGCGGCCTTCCTCGGCACCGTCGAGCTCTTTCCGTTCGCGCACCCCAGCGACTGGTCGGCCGGGACGCTGCGGGCGAGGATCCCGGTCCCGAGCGCCGCGGGGCTGGCCGCGGGAGCCCTGGTCGTCGGTCTGCTCGGCCGGGCCGGCCTGCACCTGGTCCGGGTCGTCGTGAGCGCGCGTCGGGCCTCGGCCGCGGTCGCGGCGTTGCCTGCGGTGGGCGAGCTGGCCGTCGTCGACGACCCGGCGCCGCACGCGTACGCCGTCGCGGGCCGTCACCGCCGTGTCGTCGTCTCGACCGGGATGCTGCGGTCGTTGACCGGGCCGCAGCGCCGGGCACTGCTCGCGCACGAACACGCCCACCTGCGTCATCACCATCACCGGTACACGCGGCTCGCCTGGCTGGCCGCGGCGGCCAACCCGCTGCTGACGCCGGTCGCCCGGGCCGTCGACCAGGCGGCCGAACGATGGGCCGACGCCGTCGCGGTCCGCGCGGTCGGTGACCCGGCGACGGTGGCGCACGCCCTCGGCCGGGCGGCGCTGGCCGGTCCGCCGTCGCCGCACGGGCTCGGCGCCGCCGGGCACGACGTCGTCGATCGGATTCGGGACCTCCTGGAGCCGCCGCGCCGGCAGGCCAGCGCGGGGGTCCTGGTCGGGGCTGCGGCAGTGGTGTGCTGGGCCAGCACCGCCGCGGTGCTGTTCCACACCTACAACGTCATCGAGTTCGCGGAGACCGTCGTCGGCTGACGAGGGTGACGTCGGGCGACCGGACGTCGGCCGACCAGGACGGTCAGGTCAACAGGACGGTCAGGTCAACAGGGCGTCAGGCGAACAGGTGGCGGACGTCCTCGGCGGTCAGGCTCGAGCCGAACGCGTCGCCGTCGTCGATGACGCCGCTGAACAGCCGCGCCTTGCGGGCCTTCAGCGCCATCACCTTCTCCTCGATGGTGTCGCGGGCGACGAGCCGGTAGACCAGCACGTTGCGGGTCTGGCCGATGCGGTGCGTCCGGTCGACGGCCTGCGCCTCGGTGGCCGGGTTCCACCACGGGTCGAGCAGGAAGCAGTAGTCGGCCTCGGTCAGGTTCAGCCCGAAGCCGCCGGCCTTGAGGCTGATCAGGAAGACGCTGGCCTTGCCGGACCTGAACCGCTCGACGACGTCGGCCCGGTCGCGGGTCCGGCCGTCCAGGTAGCAGTACTCGACGCCGGCGTCGTCGAGCTCGGCGCGGACCTTGCCGAGAAAGCCGGTGAACTGGCTGAAGACCAGGGCGCGGTGGCCGCCGGCCACGACGTGGGTGAGCTGCTCCAGCAGCGTGTCGATCTTGGCTGACGGCAGCTGCGCCTGACCGTCGTCGACGAGGCCGGCGTGCAGGCTCAGCTGGCGCAGCAGCGTGAGGGACCGCAGGATCGTCATCCGGTTGCGGTTGAGGTCGCTGACCAGGCCGAGCACCTTCTGCCGCTCGCGCTGCAGCTGGGTCTGGTAGAGCTTGCGGTGGCGTGGGTGCAGCTCGATCTCCAGGATCTGCTCCTGCTTCGGCGGCAGCTCGGGCGCCGCCTGCTCCTTGGTGCGGCGCAGCAGCAGCGGACGGATCCGGGCGCGCAGGCGGGTGAGCAGCTCGCGGTCGTGGCGTCGTTCGATCGGGAGCGCGTAGTACTCCCGGAAGCGCGTCGGGTTCGGGAACAGGCCCGGTGCTGTGATCGACAGCAGCGACCACAGCTCCATGAGGTTGTTCTCCATCGGGGTGCCGGTGATCGCCAGCTTGAACGGGGCTGGCAGGAGCCGGGCGCACTGGTAGGCCTTGGACAGGTGGTTCTTCACCATCTGCGCCTCGTCGAGGACCAGCGCCGACCAGGCGAGCGCGGCGTAGTCGTCGAATTCCAGTCGGAACAGGGTGTAGGACGTGATGACGACGTCCGCCCCGGCGGCGATGTCGCGCAGCGCGACTCCGCGGCGGCGTTCGGTGTCGACGATCGCGGCGGTTCGCAGCCCGGGCGCGAACCGGTGTGCCTCGGCCGCCCAGTTCGACACCACGCTCGTCGGCGCGACGACGAGGAACGGCGCGAATCCGGAGCCCGCCGCCGCGGTGGGCCGGTCGTGCTCGCCGGCCTCGGCGGTCCCTGCGGTCCCGGCAGCTCCGCTGGCCGTCGCGGCTCCGTTGGCTGTGGCGGACTGCTTGGCGTGGCAGATCAGGGCCAGGGCCTGCAACGTCTTCCCGAGGCCCATGTCGTCGGCCAGGATCCCGCCGAGCTGGTTCTCCCAGAGGAACGCGAGCCAGCGGAAACCGTCGAGCTGGTAAGGGCGCAGCGCCGCGGCGAGCGTCGCCGGCGGGCGCAGGTCGGGGTTCGGCGTGGTCAGCGCCAGCAGCCCGCCGACCTGGCGCCGCCAGGCCTCGGCCTGCCGTTCGACGACGCCGAGCGCGGCGAACTCAGCCCACAGCCCGGCCTGGAACCGGCTGATCCGCAGCCCGCTGCCAGGCTGGTCGGTGAGGGCCCGAGCCTCCTCGATAAGCCTGCGCAGCGCCGCCAGCTCCGGTGCGCCCAGGCTGAAGTACGCGCCGTCGGGCAGCAGCAGGTACTCCTCACCGCGGCCCAGCGCGAGGAACAGATCGCGGAACGGCACCTCCCGCCCGTCGACCGTGACCGTGACACCGAGGTCGAACCAGTCGGTCTCGCCCTCGACCTGGTCGGTCGTGACCGTGATCCGCAGCGAGTCGCCGACCTCGCGGTAGTCGGCCGCGGCCCCGGCGACCTCGACCCGCAGCCCGGTCTGGTCAACCAGCAGCGGCAGCACCTCGGTCGTGACCCGCATGGTCTCGGCGCCCTCGAAGCGGGACGGCGCGGGGGTTGGCAGGGTGGGCTGGTCACCAGGCTGGGTGGTCGGAGCAGGGTGGGCAGCCGGAGCGGGGAGGGCGGCGCCGTCGCGGGCGGCATGCAGCAGGTCGGCAACGGCCGGCGGCAGATCCAGAGCGGCGAGCACCTGCCGCTCGGCGTGCGGATCCCGCCACGCGGCGCTTTCGCCCCCGCCGTCCTGCCGCAGTGGGACGCGTCTGGATTCGCCGCCGATCTCGTAGGCCCATTCCCAGGCCAGGTCGAGCTCGTGGACGTCACCGTAGGAGGCCCGGAGCACCAGGGCTGGCGCGACCGGTTCCGGCACGTCGAACGACTCGTCGCTGGAGACGACCGGCGCGAGCCGGCGCAGCCGGGGGAGGAACTCCTGGCGGAAACGCTCCTCCGCCTCGGCCGGGACGGCCAGCGACTGCCCGTCCGCCGCGAGGCGGCGCAGTGCCGGCGCCGCCGGCTCGGTGAGGCTGGCCAGCCGGATCCGCCAGTCGCGGTGGTGGACGCGGCCATCGATCTGGGCGCGCCCGGCATAGACGACCCCGTGGCCGTCGGCGCCCACGAACGCGACCGGCACCAGGTCCGGCGCCAGGACGCCGTCGAACCGCAGGACCGGAACGATCGTCAGCTTCGCCCCGCCGTCGTCCCCCTGCTCCCGGCGGGCGATGTCCAGGACGAGGTCGGCCGTGCGGGGCCGCGCGATCTCACCCAGGCGCTTGCGGCCGTGGACGAGACCCACCCCGAGCTGCTCGGCCTCGGCCAACATCGGCCACAGGTGCCGGCTGGCGAACGCGGTCAGGTCGATCCGCCTGCTGTCGCCGGCCTGGTAGCCGTAGCCGTGGCCCTGCTGGCCGGCGCGGTAGAGCGCGAACAGCTCCCGCAGCAGCCGTACCTGCTCCGGGGCGAACTCGACCACGTGATGCCAGGCAGTCAGCTGGTCCCAGCCGACCGCGCCGACCCAGCCGGTCCGTCCCGGCCTGACCAGCCGGGCGGTCACCCGAGGATCTGACCCGCCTGGCGGTCCGTCGACCTCCAGGCTCAGCTCGATGGCCAGCGGTGTCGCGCCGCCACGGGCCCGCGGCTCCGCGAGATCGCCGAACCCACCGTCGACGTCCGGGCCGAGCAGGTCGCCCAGCGACCGTGCCCAGCCAGGGGCCGCGGGCCTCCCGGCCGTGGCCCCCTCCAACGTTCGGGGGCCTGCCGATGGTGTCCGACCCCCCAACGCCAGTGCCCCTGCCGACGGGCTTGCCCCGGCCTTCGCCGTGCCCCGGCGACCGGGCCCGGGGCCGCCACGCAGGGCCGTCGTGCCGACCGCGACCGGTCCGGCCCGGCGGGCGGCCGCGGCCACGTGCTCCAGGGCGTGCATCGCCGCCTCGTGCGCCGCCGAGCCGCGCGCCGCCGGATCCGGCGTGTCCGCGTCGTCGAGCCCGCCGCCAGCGACCGCGAGCACCAGCGCGACGACGTGCTTGCAGTTGACCCCGACGGGGCACGAGCACCGGCCGGAGACGAACCGCCAGGACGCGCCCCCGGCCGTGTGATCGTCCTGCTGGACCCGCGCGATCGTGGTGTACCGCTGGCCGCCGCTGCCCCGGACCTTCCCGCGCAGCTCGCCGAGCTCGTCCTTCCAGGTCGCCTGGTCGACGTTGCCTCGCAGCGCGTAGGACGTGCCGCGAGCGTAGGTCGCGCTCGACACGGCCTGCCGCAGGCCGGCCACGCTCGTCGGCGTCCGTCCCGGCGAGTCGTTGCCCGGTGGGCCGTTCCCGCGGTCCCCTGGCGCAGGCGACATGTCCGGCAACCTAGCAGCCAGCACCGACAGCCCATCCGCCCGCGGACCTCCCGGCAGCGACGGGCTACCGGAAGGACACGCGAATCCGCCTGGCTGGCCGGAAAACCGAGCTTCCAATCGCGACCCTGGTCGACAGGCGCGGCGCCCGCGGTGACCATGACCTCGCGCGCCAGCCGTACTGACCCGACACGGGAGCGTGAACCATGGTCAACCTGGAGCAGGTCGTCTGGGGGCTTCCGCTGCGCCCGCCACCGGGCGAGGCCGCCGGAGCGGGCCAGCCGACCCAGCGCTACGACCCGATCGAGCTGTGGGGCTGGCTGTGCAACACGATCGTTCCCGCCTTGCTCGCCACGGCCGGGACGCCGTGGGACAGGGCCCAGGAGGTCGGCCGGGACATCGAGACCCGCGGCCAGCAGTTCGCCGCGTGCGGCATCGCGGCCCGCGACCGGCTGGTGGCGCCGCTCCTCGACGAGGCGGCCGGCCACGAGCCGGCCGCCGCGCGACTGTGGCTGCGGGCGGCAGTGCTCGCCGTCGTCCGCGACGGACTGCTCGGCCGGGAGCGCGCCCTCGGCCGGCTCACGAGCACGGACGTCGTCGCGCTGACCAGAGCGATGACCTGGCCGCTGAGCCTGTACCTCGCGCTGCACCCCTGCCCGGTCGACGACGACCACCTCGAAGGCGTGTTCGCCGCACCGGGCACGACATGATGTCCGGCCGGGAGACCGAGCAGGACGCCTGGTGGGACCATGCCTGCCGCGAGCTGGTCCCACGGGCGATGGCCGCGACGACCGGATGCGACCCGGGCTGCGCCCGTGAGGTCGGCGCGGACATCGCCTCGCGCGGCCGAGCCTTCGCCCGCTGCGGCCCGTCGGCGCGAGACGTGCTGATCACCCCGTTCGTAGAGGAGGCGATCCATCACCGTCCGCTGGACGCGCCCCTGTCGGTCCGTTCGGCGGTCGTCGTCGTCGTGCGCAACAGCCTGGTGGAGCGGGATCACGCGCTCGGCCACCTCGCCGACGCCGACATCCGCGCGATCACCAAGGTGATGACGGAGCTGCTGCACGCGTTCCTCGTCATGCGGCCGCGAGCCAGGGAGGCCGGCTGGCTCGCCGGCGAGTTCGCCGGGCTGCCCGGCCGCTACCCGCGTGCTTGGAGCGCCTTCGCCACTACCACCCCAGGGTTGCGCACGTGTAATTTCGCCCAAGCCTGCTGTCCGCGCCCGTCGCTCGCGACCTTCCGAAGCTCGTTTGCGGGGCCTGACCAGCGCTTGCAACAGTTAGCATGCTAAGTGATCTACGTTGCTCGCCGAGTTTGGCGGTGGCTGTCGGGCGAAGATCCCGCGATGAGGGCTCTGGCTGCTCGTGCGGCGGGATCGAATGCGGTGTGAGCCACAGGACGCCTGCGTGCTGCACCGCCACGCGAGTGGCCCAGGGCAGGGCTGCGCTTGCAGCCCGCTTGCCCTTGCAAGCGGGCTGTTTCGCATTCCAGGACATAATGAGCAGGCTGGCGACTAGGTTTGGCCAGTGCCGACCGGGGCCGCAGAACCCAGGTCAGTACGCCAGCCTCGGAAGTTGCGAGTCGGCGCGCGGACCTGTCATACGGCGTCGCGGCGCTCCATCAGCCTCTCTCGGCTTCGACACCTGGTCGATGTTTTGCGGCGCCTCTGAGCTCTCCGCGTCCCGTCCGCTATCCTGTCCTGAGATCATCTAAGAGCTGTTGCTGACTCGAACAACGGCAAGCGGGGGAAGACAGCATACATGGCCGGAAAGCAAAACAGGGCACAAGGCAAAATCCCGTTGACGGGATCGGGCGCGTTGACCGAGAGTCGTCAACGACGATGGTTCGAGAGCTTTGGCATATCGCTCGTACCCGTCGTCGGGTTGGTGATCGCGCGCTTGATCTCTTCCGGAATCAGCGTGCACCTTCTCAATCCGGTCGATCTTTCCATAGCGATGCTGGCTGCGGCAGCAGTTTTGGCTGTTCAGCTCTTGGATGCAGTAAGCACCCACCGTTTGAACGATCCCGTAGCTCCGCTAATCTTGATCATCTTTTTCGCGATGGCCTTCTCGACGATCTCTGGGGTCGCTGCAACGAAAGAGGACAGCGGTCAATCTAGTCTTGAGGTCGCAGCGACTCAGGGAGCAAAATCGCTCCAGGAAGCCGAGCAATACGTTGGCGTCGGCGAGAACAAGAATTTGACCGAGGTTTCTCTCCTGCAAGAGAAACTAAGGCTTGAGAGTAATTCTGCCAACCTATCTGAAAATGTGGAAGAGGTGCATAA
>NZ_JADWYX010000132.1:0-9654 GCF_016786355.1 Frankia sp. AgB1.9 | reverse complement strand
GGGGCATAAAGACCACCGCTTCGGATCTGTGGAAGCCTGTACTATCATCCTATCTCTCTGCTTTTTGTTCTTTGCATCGATGGTTTGGAGAAGACTATGAGTAGGCCTTCTCCGCAGCAAACTTCTAGAGGAGCGGCAATCTCGGCCGCCGTCGTCGCCGCCGGGGCCCTAGGGGCATCTGTTGGCGTCGGCCTACTATTTTCTTCAAGTTTGCACAAGTATTGGCCAATTTTCGTCGCTGTTGCCGGTGCGCTCATTTCAGCAGTCGGAGCCGCGACGGCGAGACTAGTAAAGATAACAATACCCCACCGGATTAGGGTGGCCATAATTGGGTCCCCGGGGGTCGGAAAGACAATGTATGTAACAAGTCTCTTCGACCGGCTGCAGACCGTTCCAGAGCCGAGTTTTCGGTTCTCCCCTTCCTCTGAGACGCTTGGCCGCGTCTTCGATGCGCTTAATGGTCTCAGGCGCGGCGAATGGATCCAACGCACTGCGCGCGACTACCTGTACCTCTATTCAGCGAAAATCTCACTCATGGCGCCACCTCAGGCCCTCCTTCGTCTCTTTCCTGGCCGGCCTGCCGAATATGAACTCGAATTCGCTGATGCTGCAGGAGAGCAAATTGGCGAAATGGTACCAGGATCGGTTCAGTGGCAAGCAAAGACCTCATACTTTAGTTACGCCACCGACAGTGAAGCGCTATTCCTGGTTATCGATTTTCCGGCTGCCACTGGAATCGGGCCTCAAATTACCCCTCCGTTGAGCGAGCAGGTAAATGACCTAATCTTCGTCTTGCAGACGGTTTGCGAGGCCAGGGATATAGGACCATCGCAGCTTCTCGAATCTCCAGTGGCAATAATCCTAACGAAGTGCGACATCGGACTCTTTCCCGATCCCGATCCCGATCGCAACGACGGCGAGTTTATAAATCACGTCACGAGCCAACTCTTCAATGACAACGAAGACCTGAGTCGCCTCATGGCTGTTGCGAGGTCAAGATGTAGATGGGTCGCATCCTTTGGAGTGTCGTCCCTTGGGCCCCTTGGTGCTTCCGACAAGCCGCCGCAACGAATCTCCCCAATCAACGTGACCCAGCCACTTGAATGGATGCTTCGGGTTCGATACCGGATGCGTTGACAATTCCGAGGTGGCCACCCCGCTACAGAGTGAGACAAGTCGACGTGGGTGGGGGTGTGGCGGGTAGCGGGGGTCTCGCGCTGCCGCTACACCCCGAACCTCGCCATCGGCGTCCCGTCGCGCCGCGACATGCTGGGGACGTCTCCGTAGTCCGATCAGCACTCGCATGCTGCACAACACCGCGTCGGCGCTTTCAGTGATCTACGTCGGGGGCCGGTTTGGTGGTCTCTGTCGGGTGAGGATGCCGGCGATGCGGGCTCTGGCCGCTGGAGGGACGGGTGGGGCTTCGGCGAGGGTTTCGGCCATCCAGCGGTTGAATTCTTCGGTGTCGTCGTTGGCGGGTTCAGCGTCCGGGGTGTCGGCTGTCTGGGGGGACGCTGCCGTGGCCGCGTCCGGGTCGGGTCCGCGAAGAGGTGGGTCGGGCGGGCGCTGCGCGGGAGCGGTCACGCCAGTCTGCCTTGTCTCCCGGCGTCGCCGGGTTTGTGGGTGTAGCGGGTAGCGGCCGTGTCGGGCGTCGCGGGCCTCTGGTGCGGGTTTTCGGCCTGCCGGGCGCGCTGCCGCTACCCGCTACACCGGGCGAAACGTGCTGGTCAGGCGGGGTGTGGGGTGTAGCGGGGGGTGTAGCGCTGCCGCTACACCCCCGCCTGCCGCTACACGTCCACGCGCGCCCGGTGGGCCTCGCGCAGGGCGTCCACGCGGGCGCCCTTGCGCACCTGGCCGTCACGGCGGACATCGACGCTGGCGACCCCGAGCGCGCGAAGTTGCGCGCTGATCGCGTCGGCCGTGGCGTCGCGGTAGTGGGCCGGGTAGGCGGTCGCTAGCCGGTCGGCCAGTTCGGGCCAGTGCAGCCCGGGGGCGCCGTCGGCGAACACGGACAGCGCGTCGGCGAGCACGTCACGCGGTTCGCGTTGGGCGATGTGTCCGGCTGCCTGCCCGGACAGCGTTCCGGCGTGTTCTCGGAGTTTCCGGCCGATCGTGAGAATGTGCGCGGCATCCTCCGCGTCGGCTAGGAACGTGCGGACCGTGGGGTTGGCTTCGCTGGCTCCGCGTAGGATGCCCGCGCCTTTGTGCTCGGCCGCGAGTACTGACGAGTCGAGTCCTTCGCTGAACGCGCCCGCGCCGAGGACCAGATCCGAGACCTGCCAGGATCCGGTGCGTAGGGAGAAGCGGACTAGGTGGTTGTCGCGGTAGTCGGTGAATTTCTTCGCGACGTCGCCGGACCCGATGCCCGAGGGCCGTTGGGTGGCGCTGCCGATGATGACGCCGGCCGCCGGGGCTACCCGGATCAGGTAGACCAGGAGCGTCGCTATTTCGGTGTCGGCCGTCGAGTTGCCGGTCGCGAAGAACTCTTGGAACTCGTCGAGCAGGAGCATCCGCACGGGCATGCCATATTTCGGGTCGCGGGCAATGTCGCGGGTGAGTTTCCCTTCCGGTACCAGGTCGGGTGGGAGGTCTGACAGTGCGAGGTATCGGGCCTGCACGTCCGCGCGGATCTCGCGGAGTGTGTCGATCAGAATTTCGGTCGGGTCACCTTCGCGGGTCGGGGCCAGCCCGAACACGGTCCGGTCGGCGATGGCATCGAATTTCCGCCAGTCCGGTTTCCCGCCCCCGTCCGCCACGGTGATGCGTACGTAGGGGTCGAGCGCGGCGAACAGACCGAGGGAACGGAGCGCGAACGTCTTTCCCTGCCGGGGCTGCGCCCCGACGAGAATCGAGTTCCACAGAAGGTCAATCGCGATCGGGCGGGCGCGTTCATCCAGCCCGAACGGGGCCGGAGTCCAAATGTCGGTCGGGTGGCCGCGTAGGAGTGGCGTGCGTCCGGCGGGAATCGCCAACGGGTCACGGTCGGCCACCCACAACGTGTGCCGCCGGTGCGACGTCGGATCGCGGGTGAGAAAGACCTGCGTCACCGCGACGTCGAGCCCCGACGCAATCGCACCATGGGCTTTCACCGCGTCGGTGAAACCTTTCCCGTACGGGAGGTCTACCGAGACGCGGGAACCGTCGCCATCGCGGGCCATCGGCGTACCGAACGTGATCCGCTGGTCATCTTTGTCCGCGCCGAGCCGTGCGGCGTAGTAGGCGCGCAACACGATGTCGGCGTTGAGCTTGCGGAAACGGGGGGTGACGATCGCGGGCGCGATCAGCGGCCGTCCCGACGGCCGTCCGGCCCGCGCCAGCACACCCACGGCCGCGACGACGGCCAGCGCGGACGCGGGCCACGGGAGGCGGGCCAGCGCGCCCGTCAGGATGGCCAGCGCGGTCAACCCGGTCCCGCCGGCGACGAACACCAGGACGGAACGGGACCGGCGGCCGGTCCGGGCCTCACGGTCTAGCCGGAGCCACGTCGCCGAGTCGCCCGTCTCCACGGCCGCCCGCCGCAGGGGGGCGGACTCCGCGACCGACCACCACCGGACAAGCCGGCCGGCAAGGCGGCCCGTGCCGAGCGCAGCGGCCCCGGCGACGAGCAGGAGATACCAGGGTGCCCGCACAGCGTGGTAGGCCATCACGTGCGCCCGCCGGGCTCCGGTGTGTCGCGCGGTCGCAGCGAGCTGCCCGTGGGCGAGGCTCGGCGGGATGATCGGCCGCCGCACTCCACCGGCGGCCATGGCCGGGGCCGGGGTCGGGTCGACCGGCACGGGGTCGGCGGCCGGGAGTTCGTCCAGGATGGTTTCGTAGCTGCGTTCCAGCGCGGCGGCCCGCGCCGGGGGAAGGTAGGGGCGGATTTCCGCGATGACGGCGGGAATGTCCGGTACCCAGCCCGTAGGCTCGGCCGGCACCGGCAGGTTATCGGACACGGGAAACTCCCAGAACACGCGAGACAGGGAAAGCGGGGGGTCGCCGGGCGCGGGGGGGGGGCCCCCGCCGGGCCGGCGGGGGGGCGCGGCGGGGGGGGGCGCGGGGGGCGGCCCCCCCCGGGGGGGGGGGGGGGGGGCCCCCCCCCCGGGCCGGTGGGAACCGTGAAAGGGTTAGGAAGCGAGCACCGCGCGCAGGAATCCGTCGAGCTGCGCGGCGACGGCTTTAATGGTCGGGACGAACCCGTAGAACGACCAGTACCAGCCGAGCAGAATGCACACCACCGGTACCAGGCTCCGTGTCCGCGTGCGGGGAGCGATCAGCGCGACAAGCGCGAGAATCCCCAGCAGAATGATGATGGTGATCTGCATGGCTCAGACCTCCAGCTCTGCGTCGGAAAGCTCGACGTCCTCGTCATTGTCGTCTTCCGGGAGGATTTCGACCCCGGCCGCGGTGGCCCAATTTCGGTATGTAGCGCGCCATTCCACGCGGGTCCTATTTCGGAACTCCTTGACGAACGAAACGGCGGCGTCGACCAGCTCGGCGGTTTCCCCGTCGTATTCCGGCTCGGCCATCAACGCGCGGTGCATGACCTCAGTAGCGGTGTAGGTCTCCATGTGCTCGACGCGGGCACGCTCGGCCCGTTCCGCGAGGTCGTTCAAGGTCAGCGGCCCGTAGCCGGTCACGGGAATGTCGCCATCGGTGCGGAACATGAAAGGGTTCCTTCCAGGGAAGATGCGGGGAAGTAGCGGCTAGCGAACGGCCAGCGCGAGAACAAGCGGGGTAAAGCGGGCCGCCGACGCGAGCAGCCACACGAGCGCGACCCACACGGCCACCGACACGCGGCGCGGTTTCATGCCGTGCCAGACCAGGCCCATCACGACGACCGTTTCCAACAGCCACCACACGGCCGCCGGGAACAGCAGGACGAGCGCCGAATGCGAGGCCGCACCGGGGGCACCGGAGAAAGGGTTCATGCCGATCGCGACTCTCATTGGTCCCGGCCTCGCCGGATCACGACGAGCGCCGCGTAACCCAGACCGGCCACGGCTAGGAACGGACCGGCGACCGTCAACACGTGACCCGCCACGTACGAGAAGAACAACAGGACCAGATAGAGCGCAGCGACGGCCGCCGACCAGCGGAACAGCCGCGACAACATGGACGGCCGATACACGAAACGAGGCATGACAAACTCCAGCGGGAAAAGGCGGGTGATGGTTTCGCGGCCAGCTCCGGTGTGCTGCCGCCACGACCAATCTGCCCGTCCCGCAAACAAATGTCACGTAATCCGAACAGGATCTATTTCTACATTTTCATTGTAGAAAAACGCGGAAACGCGACGGGTTTAAGGAGAATTCCCGACGGAATTCCGACACCGATCCGACACGGACCCGACGTCACGACGAAAACCCGACATCAACCCGACGTCGATCCGACACGGACCCGACGAGAACCTGACGCCAACCCGGACCGGCCGCCTACCCGCCACCGGGGGCGGCCCGGGCGCCCCCCGGGGCCGGGGGGGGGGGGGGGGGGCGGCGCCGCGCGCCCCCGGGACGGCGGGTCCTGGCGGACGACGGTGCCGACGGGGCTGTCCGCGTAGCAGCCGTACAGGTAGGGGATGTTGCCGAACCCGGCCTGCTTCAGGGTGGCGGAGGCCTGGTCGAGGGCCAGTTTCCGCACATCGGGCACGGTGGCGTGGTCGTCCTCGGCCGGCTGGACCTGGCCTGGGGCCGGGGTGTCGGCGGCCTGCGCGTGGTTGGGTCGGCTGGCCGGACCGCTGGCGGCCGAGGTGCTCGGCCCGACGGTTGGGAGGACGTCGCCGGTCGCGGCCGTCATCGGTGGGGCGGCCGTCATCGGTGGGTCTGTGGCGGCGGGGCGCGTGGCGGCAAGGGGAGCGGCGCCGCCCGTGCCGTGATCGCCGCCGACGGCCGCCGCGAGGGCCCACGATCCGGCGGTGAGGATGACGGCCGCCGCGAGGATCGCCGCCCAGATCAGCCGCGCGGGGCGCTTCGCGCCTGCTGGCCGCGCGGGCGGGGGATCGACTTCCGTGTCGCCCGCCGCGGCGGGCGTGGATGCCAGCGCGGCGAGGGCGGTCTCGGACGTCAGCTCGCCGAGCGGGGGTGGGAACCCGTCTGGCCGGGGCGACAGGACGGTCTCGTCGTGCTCGGGCGGTGCTGCACCGGCCACGGCGGCGGCTCGGCGCGGGTCGGAGGCCTGGCCGGGCAGCGGGGTGGGAGACGGCGTGGCGGTCAGTGCGATCGTGAGCTCGGCGCGGGCGTCGCCAGCCGTCGCGGGACGGTCGGTCGGGCTCTTGGCGAGCAGCCGGGCAAGCGTGGGCCACAGCGTTCCGGGCAGGCCGTCGAGCGGCGCGGGCGACTGCTCCAGGTGCGCGCGCAGCATCGCGATCGGATGGTCGGCGTCGAACGGCGCCCGGCCGCTGAGCAGCTCGTAGAGGACGATGCCGAGGCTGTACAGGTCGGCGGCAGGGGTCGCCCGCGTCTGCCCGGAGAGCTCCGGCGCCATGTACCGCGGGGTACCGATGAGGCCGGTCCGCCGGGTGATCGCCGCGCCGTAGGTGAGCCGGGCGATCCCGAAGTCGGTGAGCATCGCCTGGGGGCGGCCGGGATCGGTGGTGTCGACGAGGATGTTCTCCGGCTTGACGTCCCGGTGGACCACACCCTGGCCGTGCACGACGGTGAGGGCGTCCAGAACCTGGTCGGTCAGCGAGACCGCGGCCGTCGGGTCGAGCGGTCCGGACGCGCGCAGGTAGCGCCTCAGGTCGGTGCCCTCGACCAGGTCCATGACGATCGCCAGGGTGTCGCCCTCGGCGACCAGGTCGCGCACCCTGACGAGGTGCGGGTGTTCGAAGCCGAGCAGCACCCGGCGCTCGCGCAGGAAGCGTTCGACGACCTCTGGGTCCTCGGTGAGCTCGGCCCGCAGGATCTTGACGGCGACCGGGCTGCCGTCCGCCTCGCGGCTGCCGCGCCAGACCTCACCGCTCGCGCCCCGGCCCAGCGGGGCGTGCAGGACGTACTGGGAACCAAGCCGGCGCACAGGCGACACCCCCCGCTGTCTCTGGTGGCCAGGGACAGTCTATGAGGAGGTGCGCAGGTCAGGGCAGGTGGCCTCAACCGGTCATGGGCTGCCAGCTTCGCGGCGGAGCGCGGCCAGGCGTGGCCCCCAGAAGCTCCAGCGTCCGCGGCGGCCCGAGCAGGCTGCCCTGCCCGAAGCGGCAGCCGGCCGCGCGCAGGGTCTCCAGCTGCGCTGACGTCTCGATGCCGTCGGCGCCCACCGTCAGGCCGGTCGCGGCGGCGAAGTCGATGACGGCGGCGCGGGCGGAGGGCAGGCTCGGCCAGGGCGCCCGCCGCGCGGTCACCAGGTCGGCCGAGAGGATGGCGTCCAGCTTCAGGAGGCGCAGCGGCAGCTGGTAGAGCGCGGCGAGCGACGTGTCGGCGCCGCCGACGTCGTCGAGCGCGACGTCGACTCCGGCGCTGACCAGCCGGCGCAGCGTCGTCTCGGCGGCGGCCAGGTCCGCGATGTGGGCGGTGCCGGCGACCTCCAGGACCAGCGCGCCGGCGTCCAGGCCGTGACAGCGCAGCACGCCCTCGACGTGGTCGGCGAACTCGCGGCCGCCCACCCGGCCCGGGGAGACGTTGACGTGCATCCGGACCGGCGCGCGCAGCCGGTCGCGGATCGTGGGCAGATCACGGCAGGCCCGTTCGAGCAGGTGGGTCTCCAGCTCGGCGATGGAGCCGTCCCGCTCGGCGGCCCGGAGAAGCTCGTCGGCCGGAATCGGGTAACCGGTGGGCAGCACCCAGCAGAGCAGCGCCTCGACCCCGATGGCCTGGCCGTCGGAGAGGTCGCGGATCGGCTGGTAGCAGACGGCGAGGTCACCGGTGGTGCCGTCGGTCGTCAGCTTGAGCGTGAAAGTCGGGCCGACGGTGGCCGCGACGCTCGTGGCCACCGGCTCGCCGCCGTGCGAGAGGACGAGTCCGCCCTTGTGGCTGTGCTTGGCGGTGTACATCGCGGTGTCCGCCCGGTGCAGCAGCTGCTCCGCGTCGTCCACCGGCTCCTGGACGTCGGCGATCGCGAGGCCGATGCTGACCCGCACGTACCGCCGGCTCCCGCGGACGGTGAACGGCTGGCGCATGACGGCGAGGATCCGCTGCCCGGTGTGCTCGCCGGTGATCCGTGCCTCGCCGGCGCCGGCCAGGTCGGTGAGCAGGATGGCGAACTCGTCGCCGCCGAGCCGGGCCGCGAGGTCCTTGTCCCGCACGGCGCCGCGCAGCCGGCCGGCGACGGCGCGCAGCAGGTCGTCGCCGGCCGCGTGCCCGAGGGTGTCGTTGATGCTCTTGAAATTGTCCAGGTCGCAGAACAGCACGATCACCGCCCGCCGCTCGGCGCGGTGGTTCTCGATCGCCCGCTCCAGCTCGCTGGTGAACAGCGCGCGGTTCGGCAGGCCTGTGAGCTCGTCATGGAAGGCCTGGTGGCGCAGCCGTTTGTGCGCTGACTGCAGGGTGGCGAGCAGCCGGACGTTCTCGGCCATCGTGATGAGCTGGCGAAACGTGACCAGCGTCGCCAGCAGCAGTGCCAGGTAGAGCGAGGCGCCGCCCAGCGCAGTTCCGCTGACCGCCAGCCCGACGATGAGCAGCGCGGCGGCGCCGAGCGGGAGATAGGGCACGTAGACGTGGGCCCACGGCCAGACCAGGCCTTTCCCCAGCCTCGTCATCGACGCGTTCGCCTGGTCACCGGCCCGCCCGCGGCGCTCCGGGACGACGAGCGAGAGGGCGATCAGGGGCTGGCCGACGGCCAGGCCAATCCAGTAGGGCGCCGTGTGCGCCAGGTTCTCGGTCCCGTCGAGGGTCAGGCTGACCACAGCCGTGTCAGGGGCGACCACCGCGGCCAGCCCCGCGATGAGCAGCGCGATCGACCGCCCGTTGCGGGGCCGCCGGAAGGTCGCCAGCAGCATCGCCAGCACCACGAGAAGCATCCCCCACAACGGGAGGGCCATCGCGAGGAAGAAGGCCATCCCGCGCACGCCGCTCGCGACGATCTCGCCCAGCGTGGTTGTCCAGATGATGAACAGCATCGAGACCACGATCACCAGGCCGTCCAGCGCGACGAGGGCGTTCGAGTAGCGCGGGCGGCTGCCGGGACCGCGGGGCAGGCCCCGCACGTCGCGGTCCGGCTCCGTCGGGATCAGGAGCAGCGCGACGGTCGTGACGAGGAAGGGCACCAGGTACAGGACGTCCACCAGGCCCAGCGCGACCCGCTGGACGTGGTGGAGCGGGTAGTGGCGGATCCAGTCGGCGGCGCCGGCGAGCTCGAGGACCAGCGTCACCCAGATCAGCAGCCGCCAGCGCCGGTCGACGCCGCGAGTGCGGAGCACGCCCACGCCGGCGATGACCACCGCCGCGAGGTTCGACGCCGCCACCGACACCGCCTGGACGTTCAGCCGGTGCTGCCCCTCGAACATCAGCGGCACGAAGGCCAGCACGATCAGCAGCCCGACACCGGCGGCCATCATCCGGAATACGCCTTCCGGGACCGGGCGGCGGACCTCCCGCGGGTCCGAGCTCCCGGCGTCGACGTAGCTGGATTGCATGGGCGGGCCCCCTCCCCCGGGGGCAGTATTGCCGGCGGGGGGGGGGGGGGGGGGGGGGGGGGGGGGGGGGGGGGGGGGGGGGGGGGGGGGGGGGGGGGGGGGGGGGGGGG
>NZ_JADWYX010000131.1 GCF_016786355.1 Frankia sp. AgB1.9 | reverse complement strand
CGACCGGGGTCACCGGCCCGCCGAGCGCGGCGGACGCCGTCGGGCAGTGCGCGACCCGCACGTCGCGGCCGGCCAGCAGCGCGACGCCCTCGGCGTCGACGGCTGCGGCGTGCGCGCCGAGCAGCCAGGGCCCCAGCAGGCCGGCGGCGTCCAGCTCGGCCAGCGGCGCCGCGGCCGCGCTCGGCGGCGACGCGGCCAGATGGGTGCACAGCGGCACCCGCCGGCTGCGGGCCAGCTCTACGACAGCCGGGCGCAGCCCGGGAGACGCCATCTCCGGCAGCTCGGGGGCCGGGCAGACGACGACCCGCCCGCCGGCCGGGAACCGGTCCATCAGCGCGCGCAGCTCGCCGAGCACCCGGCCGGCGGGGGCGACCAGGCCCGACGGGTCGACGCCGTGCGCGGCGGCCGCCTCGGCCAGCGCGGGCGGAAGGGTGTCGCCGAGCATCCGGGCGAGGACGACCCGGCCGCCGGCCTGGCGGTACGCGTCGAGCGTCGCGTCGGCGCAGTCCAGGACGTGGCCGGGCGCGGCCCCGCCGGCCACCCCCCAGTTGTCGCAGACGGTCGTGACGCCGGCCCGCTGGCTGGCGAACGCCGACAGGGTCGCGGCCAGGCGGGCGTCGTCCGGTGTCATCGCGGCGACGCCGCGGTAGTAGACGCCGAACAGCCAGCCGGGGAAGTCGGCCGGCCGGGCGGTGCTCGCCCGCAGCAGGTAGTCCATCGAGTGCTGGTGCGCGCTGACCAGCCCCGGCAGCACGACGTGCCCGGTCAGGTCGACGGCCTCGCGGGCGTCGGGCCGGGGGTCGCCGGGGCCGCCGACGGCGGCGATCCGGTCGCCGTCGACGGCGACCCAGCCACCGTCGAGCATGCCGGAGCCGCCGTCGGGCCCGGTGGGGCCGTCCATGGTCACCACGGCGGCGGCGGAGTGCAGCAGGAGATCGGCCATGACGCGCCGGACCCTACCTCGCCGAGATTTCGCCGCCATGGCCCCAGACGTCGGGATGGCCCCAGACGTCGGGATGGCCCCAGACGTCGAGGTGGCCCCAGACGTCGAGGTGGCCCCGGACGGCGAGGCCGCCCGGGCGGCGGGCGGCCGTCACGGCGGACCCCGCCGCGCTGGTCAGAGGGGGCGGTCGGCCGGGCCGGACTTGACGGCCTCGACGAGCTGGCCGAGCTGCGACTCGGACAGCTGGCCGCAGGAGGCGAGGTCCGCCTCGCTGATCATGCCGACGAGCCGGTGGTTGTCGATCACCGGCACCCGCTTGACCCGCTTCTCGCTCATCCGCGCCAGCACCTGGTCGAGGTTGGCGTCGGCGTCGACGTAGAGCGGGGTCCCCTGGGCGAGCGCGCTCGCCGGCGTCGTGCCCGGGTCGCCCCCGGAGGCCAGGCACCTGATGACGATGTCGCGGTCGGTGATGATGCCCTGGAGCCGGTCGTCCTCGCCGCAGATCGGCAGTGCGCCGACGCCGAGGTCCCGCATCTTGCGGGCGGCGTCGAGCAGCGTCTGGGTCGATCCGATGCAGGTGGCGTCCCGGTGCATGATGTCGCGTGCGGTGGTCATGTGGCTCCTCTGCTGGACGGCTCCGGCCGGACGCCAGTGGCCGGGTCGGGGGCAGTGGCTGGCGGCGGCCGGTGCGATGGTCGGCGGCGGGCGCGGCGGCACTGACCGTCCGGGCCGCGTCCCTGGCGCCGTCGCCGGGTACCGGCGGGCCGCCTGGGTGATACCCGCCCGCCGGCCGCCAAGCCGCGTGACCTTCAGGCCTGTCCGGCCCGTCCGTCCGGGGCAGGTGGCCCGGGGCGCTGGCCGGCCGGATCCGGCCTCGGCGTCACTCGCTGCGCAGCCCGTCCGGACGCATCAGCCGGCGCAGAACCGGCAGGCTCGCCGCCGTCGTGACCAGCACCGCACCGACCGCGGTTGCCGCGACCGTGGCGATGTTCACCCAGTCGAAGCTGGTCGGCAGCCCGACCAGGCGCAGCAGCGCCGACCCGAGCCCCATCCCGACGCCGACGGCGACGGTGACCCCGAGCGCCATCGGCACCGCCGTCTGCCACAGCACCGACGCCGCCAGCGTCCGGCCGCGGGCCCCGAACGCGACGAGCACGGCGAGCACCCGGCGTCGCTCGCGCAGCTGCTCGACGATGCCCACCAGCAGGCTCGCCCCGATCAGCGCCAGGACGGCGACGATCCCGACGTACATCACCATGCGGACCTGCCCGAACAGCGGGAGGACCAGGTCGGCGTCCCGCCCGTACACGGTGGCGAACGGGTCGACGGCGGCGACGGCGTTCTGGACCCGGTCGAGGCCGTCGGGGAGGTCGTCCGGCAGGTCCGCGTAGGCGGTCACCGTCAGGGCGTCGAGCACCCCAGAGGGGAGCGCGCCCGGGGTCGCGAGCACCGCGGTGTAGCTCGGGCTCCTGGGCAGCGCCGGCACGGTCCGGGCACCGGCCGGGATCGTCCAGGCGCCGAGCGACTCGGCGCCGGGCGTCCCCAGGGTCACCCGGGTGCCCGGGCCGGGCAGCACGCCGCCGGGCGCCGGGAGCCAGCCCGCGGCGGTCGGGTCGGTGCTCAGCGGGGGAGCGCCGGGCATCGCTCCGTGCGGTCCGGCGACCGGCTCGGCCGCGAGAAAGACGTCGCCGTCGGCGCACGAGGGCAGCGTCGCCAGCGTCCGCAGGGTCGCGCAGCTGGCGACGGCGAGGCCACCGGTCAGCCCGTTGTCCGTGGCGCCGCCGGCCTGCTCGGCGCTGCTCACGGTCCCCGACGCGAAGGACCACACCCGACCGACGCCGGCCACGCCGGCCAGCCGCTGGCCCAGCGGGGTGGCGGTCGAGCCCGGGGTCTCCGTCTGGATGAGCAGCCGCGTGGTGCCGGCCTCGGCGCCGGTGGGAATCGCGGTGTCGGCGCGGGCGGTGAAGCGGTGCTCGGCCGCGGTGAAGACCATCTGCAGGGCGATCGCCCCGGAGACCGCGACCGAGATCGCGGCGACCGCCCGGACCGTCGTCGCGTTGTCGAGCTGCAGCCGCCGGACGGCCAGCTGCCAGGCCGGCGGCCCGCCGCCGAGCCGGCGCAGCGCCGCCTCGACGACCCACGGCAGCAGCACCGCGACCCCGGCGAGGACGAGCACGACGCCCGTGGCCAGCTGCGCCGTCGTCGTGCCGGACAGCGCGCTCGTGCCGGTCGCGTGCACCGGCCACAGCAGCGCCAGGCCCAGCAGTGGCAGCAGCACCCGCCACGCGACCCGGCGGCGGGCCGGCCGGCCCCGGTGCACCACGCCGAGCGGCTCGATGACGACCCGGCGCAGCGAGAACAGCGTGACCGCCACCGCGGCCAGCGGGACCGCGGCGACGGCGATCACCGCCAGCACGAGGCTCGGCCGGATGTCGCCGGCGTAGACCCCGGTGCTGAACGGGATGACGTGCTCGGCCAGCGGCCGGGCGGCCGCGAACAGCGCCGCGCCGGCCAGCAGGCCCGCGAACGCCCCGACTAGGGCTCCGCCGGTCGCGATCCGCCGCGCCATCCAGGGGTCGGCGCCGACCAGGCGGACGGCGGCGAGCTGGCGGTCGCGGGCGTCCGAGCCGAACCGGACGGCCGTCGCGGTGAACGCCCCGATCGGCATCAGCAGTGCCACGGCGATCACGACGATGAGCACCGTCAGCGCCTGCGGCACCGGCAGCGAGGCCGGCGGGGTACCGAAGTGGTCGATCCGGGCGGTCTCGCCGGCCGGGTTCGGCTCGGGCAGGGCGCCGCGGGCAGCGCCCAGGTAGACGTAGAGCTCGTTGGGTCCGGCGAGGCCGGTCCGGCCGATCTCGGCGACCCGCTGGTAGGGCAGCCGCTCGGCGAGCAGCGCGCCGCGCGGCGAGTCCAGCAGCCGGGCCAGCGCGGGGGAGACGGCCATCTGTCCCGGCCCGGGCAGCGCGGCGAGGCCGGGCGGCACCGGCGGGTGCGCCCCGTCGGCGGCGACGACGGCGCCGTCGATGGTCTGCCCGTGGGTCCGCGTCTCGTACGCGCGGATCAGCGCGGTGGCGTCGGTGCGCGGGGCGGCGGCGTTCGAGATCCAGGTGCGGGCGTCACGCCGGTGGTCCCGGTCGGCGAGGATCGACGGCGCCGCCGCGGCGACGAGCAGCAGCGCGACGCCGAGCCCGACTCCCAGGCCGGTCATCGCGGCGCGCAGCCAGGCTGTCCGCCCGCCGGCGAGGGACAGCCTCGCGCCGAGCAGCAGCTCGGTCAGCCAGCCGCGCGGGCCCGAACCGGCGAGCTCGCCGACGGGCCTGGTGGGGGCGGTCGTCGTGCTCATCCGGCGGTGTCCGTGGTCCGGCCGTCGCGCAGCACGACCTCCCGGTCGGAGTAGGCCGCGACCCGGGCCTCGTGGGTGACGAGCACGACCGCGGCGGACGTCTCCCGCGCGGCCGCGGTGAGCAGCCGCATCACCTGCTCGCCGTTGAGCGAGTCCAGCGCCCCGGTCGGCTCGTCGGCGAAGACGACCTTCGGCTCGGTGACCAGCGCCCGGGCGACCGCGACGCGCTGCCCCTGGCCGCCCGAGACCTCGCCGGGCCGCTTCGCGGCGACGTCCTCGACGCCGAGTCGGCCCAGCGCCGCCAGCGCCCGCGCGCGGGCGGCCCGCCGGCCGACTCCAGCCAGGCGCAGCGGCAGGGCCACGTTCTCGGCGCAGGTCAGCTCGGGGACGAGCTGGCCGAACTGGAAGACGAAGCCGAAGTCGCCGCGGCGCAGGGCGCTGCGGGCCGACTCGGACAGCGCCGAGAGGCGGTGCGGGCCGTAGTGGACCTCGCCGGCGTCCGGGCGCACGATCCCGGCCAGGCAGTGCAGCAGCGTCGACTTGCCGGAGCCGCTCGGCCCCATCAGCGCGACGACCTCGCCGGCGTCGACACGCAGGCTCGCCCCGGCCAGGGCCGTCGTCGCGCCGAACGCCTTGCGTACCTCGACGGCGGCCAGCAGCGAGTCCGGGCCGGCCGGGGGCGCCCCGGCGAGCGTCGCGGTGGGGGCGTGCTCCTGGGCGGTCATGACCGCGCCTCCTTGATCTCGGCCGCGAGGGCGTCCAGCCGGGCGGCGGCGGTCTCCAGGAAGCGCAGGTCCGCCTCCAGGTGGAACAGCGCGTGGTCGCAGACCAGCTGGTCTGCCAGGTCGCCGTCGAGCTTGCGCCGGGTCAGGGCCCGCATCGCCGTCAGGTGCTCGGCGCGCTGCCGGTCGAGGATGTCGGCGGCCGGCCGGCTGGTAAGCAGCGCGATGACGAGCTTCGTGTACAGCCCGCTCTGCAGGTAGAGCTCCGGACGCTCGGGCTGGGCGAGCCACTGCTCGACGTCGGTGACGCCGGCGGCGGTGATCGCGTACCGCTTGCGGTCCGGCCCGTCGCCGGGCGTGACGCCGTCGACCTCGACGAGGCCGCTCTTCAGCAGCCGCGACAGGGTCGCGTAGACCTGGCCGTAGTGCAGCGGCCGGTCGTGGCCGAACCGTTCGTCATAGCCGCGCTTCAGGTCGTAGCCGTGCCGGGGCCCGGTCTCCAGCAGCCCTAGCAGCGTGTGTCCGATCGACATGCGCCGAACTATACATCGCATGTATACGCGACATGTATACGACCCCGGGCCCCGGCGGTCCGTCAGCCGTCGCCGCTGGAACGCCATGCAACGGTGGTGTTAACGGGACCGGCGCGCGGGGCGGGATAACTACCACGGGATTAGGATGCTTCGCATGGTGCGGACACCGCTGACCAGCCACGAACGGGCGCGCGGGGAACGGCTCGGGGCTCTGCTGCGGGCGGCGAGAGGCGAGCGCAGCATGGTGCGCGTCGCGGAGCTGGCCGGCGTGTCGGCCGAGACGATCCGCAAGATCGAGTCGGGCCGGATCCCGACCCCGGCGTTCTTCACGGTCGCCGCGCTGGGCGCCGTCCTCGGCATCTCCCTGGACGAGATCGCCGCGGCCTGCGGCCATGCGGGTGACGTCGCCGACGCCTTGGAGTACGTGGCGACCCGCATCTCGGCCTGACCTCGGCCGGACGACCGCCCGGGGGCTGGGCCCCTAGGTCGGCAGGTAGCCGGGGAGGCTGCCCGGGCGCCGGCGGCGGCGCAGCACGACGCGCCGGGAGCCGTCGGGGAACAGTCGCAGCCGGTGCAGCTCCCAGTCACCGAACTCGGCATGCATGGTCAGGACCTGCTGCGCGGTCCGGCGGTCGGTGCCCGCCGGCATATACAGCCGCTGGTACTCCAAATCCATCCGCATCCTCCGAGGGGAACGGACGCCTCCAGGTGAGGCCGCGTCCTTGCCGGCCGTCGGGCCCGCATGGGCTGACCGGGACCGGCGGGGTAAGTCGGTGTCGACACGGTAACGGCCGGGTAGCCCGCCGGGGCGTGTTTCGGGTGCACTCGACGAACCGGTGACGCGTCCCACGGTGTGGTGTCCGCCCAGGCTGGCGGCCCCGTCACGGCCCGTCGCGACGGCACGTGCGCCAGGGTGGTCGCTACGGCACGTACGCCAGGGTGAAGGCGAGGGTCGCGTACACGGTCATCGTCGCGGTCGACGCGGTCAGGACGAGTGGCCAGACGGTGCGGTGACCGGCCACGAGGGCCGCGACGAACAGGAACGGGAACGCGCCGAGCAGGTAGCGCTCGGTGGAGTCCAGGTTCGAGCCGGTCAGCACGGTCAGCAGGATCAGCCCGCACCACGCCGTGTAGCTGACCGGCAGCCGCCGCGCCATCACCACCAGGCCGGCGATCGCCAGCAGCAGCCACGGCACGTGCAGCGAGGTGCCGACGTTGCCGTGCAGGGCACCGGTCGCGGCGTGCCAGACGACGGAGACCGGGTTGCCGGTCGCGCCGTGGCGGGCGGCGTCGCGCTGCATGGTCAGCGGCGCGAGCCCGTCATGGTAGGTGGCGGCCGACCAGGCCAGGTAGATCCCCGCGCCGGCCGCGGGCCCGACCGCGGCGGCCAGCCGGGCGAGCCAGCCGCGCGGCCCGGCGCCACGGGCGCCACGGGCGGCCTCGATCGCCATCGGCGCGACCAGCAGCAGACCCAGCGGACGGCACAGCCCGCTCAGCAGACCGGCCACGGCGGCGAGCCCGAACCGCCCGCTGCGAGCGGCGAGGAACGCCCCGACGGACAGCGTCAGCGCCAGCGCCTCGGCGTAGCCCATCACCAGCACGAACGCGGGCGGGGCCAGCGCCGACAGCCAGATCACCCGGCGGACCGTCGCGTCGTCGAAGCCCTCCTGGCTGGCGAGGCGCGCGAGCAGCACGGTGAACACGAACGCGAGCGCGTTCACCACGACCAGCAGGATCGCGCCCTGGTGCCCGACGACGGCTCCCAGCACCCGCACGGTCATGGGCAGCAGCGGGAAGAACCGGCGGCTCTCCTCACCGGCGCCGCCGTAGCCGTGGGTGGCGATCTCCTGGTACCAGCCCGCGTCCCAGCCGAGCAGCCCGGTGTGCTTGAGCACCCCGTGGTTGTCGGCGACCGAGCCGACCAGGAAGTGCACCAGCCCGAGCGCGGCGGCGACGACGATCCGGCCGCCGACCCACGCCGCGGCCGCCTCCCGCAGGTACCAGCGGTCCACGAGGCCACCGCCCGGCCCGGGACCGGTCAGGCCCTGGCGCAGCGGCGGGCCGGAGCCGTCCGGCGGGTCGGCCGGTGCGCTGACGGCGCCGACGGCCGTGTCGGCGTCGTCAGCGGGCCGCCGGGCCGCCCGGTGCGCGCCCGGCTGCCCGGTCCGCAGCGCGGGCATTACGGCTGGTACCGCACGAGCTGGTAGTTCTCGTAGACCTTCGCCGGCTCGCCCTGCCCCATCTCCAGCGTCGCCTTCGGCCGCAGGTCGCGCAGCTTGTCCTGGATGTCCACGCACAGCGTCTCGTAGGTCCGGTAGCTGTTCGAGTCGGCGAGGAAGATCTGGTGGTCCGGGCCCGCCTCGGCGACGGCCCGCTCCGCGAGGGCGACCGGGTCGGCGGCCTTGTTGCGCTGCTCGTAGTCGACCCAGTTGACCCGGTCCGGCGGCGCCCACGTCGGGATCAGATGGGCCTTCAGCCCGGCCGGGATCGTGCGGGCCAGGCCGGGGCCGAGCTGGTCGGGGCAGACCAGCAGCACGTCGCCCGGCTTGGCGTCGATCCGCAGGTGCGCGGCGGCCTCGTTCGCCTGGGTGCGCTGCATCCTGACGTCGCTGAAACCGCCGACGACGCCGGCCAACGCGCAGATCACGACGGTGACCCGGAAGAACCGCTCGCTGCGCACGACCGTCGCGCCCAGGCCGATCACCAGCAGGAACGGGACGAACGCCGTCGCGGTGTACCGGTCGGCCCAGGCGTTCCCGACGACCTGCCCGGCGGTGACCGCGACGAACAGGGTGCCCGTCGAGAGGAAGAACAGCGTCCGGGCCGGCTCGGAGCCCTTCAGGTCGAACAGCACGAACCGCCCGCCGAGCCCCCGCCCCGCGATGCCGAGCGCCACCAGGCAGGTGACGAACAGCAGCAGGATCCGGCCGACCGTCGACGGTCCGCCGGCCCACTGCCCGTAGGCGTGCGAGATCGCCGCGTAGCTCGCCGGCTCACCCCACGGCGTGCCGGTGTGCTTCGACTGGAAGCGGAACTCCGCGAGCCACGGCGAGAAGACGATCGCGCCGCCGACGATGCCGGCGAGCGCGGTGAACGCGCCGCGGCGGCCGCCGGCCGGGAACCGCGGCCGGCGCCCGGCGGCGGCGTCACGGGCGGCGCCGGCGAGCGCCGAGTGCCGCGCGGAACAGGAACGACGGGCGCCACCACAGCAGGACCAGCCAGCCGCCGACGGTGAGCAGCAGGTACAGACACCAGTAGTGGGTGAGCGCCAGCCCACCGGCACACAGCGAGACGTACACGGCGGAGAGCAGCGACGGCCTGCGCAGCGCCCGCTCGACGGCGAGGCCGCCGAGCGCCGTCAGCAGCACGATCAGGCTGTACATCCGGGTCTCGGTCGCGAACCGCAGCGCGAACGGCGAGGTGATGTACAGCACGACCGAGACCTGCGCGGCCCTGGTCCCGACGAGGCGGCGGCCGAGCAGGAAGAGCGGCCCGGCGGCGGCCAGGTTGAACAGCGCGGACAGCGTCCGCACCGCAACGTTGCCGGTCCCGAACGCGCTGACCCAGAAATGCAGGAACAGGTAGTAGAGCGGCGGCGAGCCGTCCTCGCGCAGGCCGGTGAACATCGTTGGCCCGTGGCCGGTCAGCGGCAGCTTCGCGATCGCGACGCTCTGCGCCTCGTCGAGCCACAGGTCCTGACTGGCGGAGAACCGCACGAGCACGGCGGCGGCCAGGATGACCAGCATCACGGCCTGGAAGATCCGGTCCGCCCGGGTGGGGCGCCTGTTCGGCGTGTCGACCGGCTCGGGGATGCGCTCCGCCGGCCGGACCGCGACGTCCGTCACGGTCTGTCCTCTCCGTCCCTGTCCGTCGGGGGCGTGCGCCACCCGCTGGTCCTGCCGAGTCACTGGTCCCGCCGAGTCACTGAATCCCGCAGAGTCGCTGGTGTCGACGGCGTCCCACAACGGCCCGCGTCCCCCCGACGCGCCGCCGCGTCTGCCGAGGTCGGGACCGAGGGGCAGGGCACGGTGGCGCGACCGGCAATGGCCGGTGTGCGGGCCCAGTCTCGCACGCGTCGCCAACACGACACGGCCGGCCCCTGCCTGGTCGGGGCGGCACGCAGTCCTTCCGTACCAGTCGTGATCGTCCCGTCGCCTCGGGTGCGTCCGGCAGGGCCGCCGACCGCGACCGGGCCGGCGGCCGGCGGCAGCGCAGCAGCCGGCCGCGGTGTCAGTGCCGGTCTCGGCGGCGGAATGGCGAGACGCCCGGTCGCGGCCGGGTCCGCCCGGGTCTGGCATGGTGCCGTCATGGCCACTCCCGTCCCCGAGGCGCGCGCCGTGCCGCTGCGCGCGACGGCCGAGCCACCTGAGCCGGTGGCCGAACCAACCGGGCAGCGGGCCGAGCCGGTGGGCGGGCCGGCCGCGCCGACGGCGGCGCGGGTCGCCGGGCTGCTGGCCGGCTGGGCCGCGCTCTCGGTCGGGATCGCGGCGAAGGACGGCCGTTACGGCGGCTACGCGATGGCGGCCGTGCTCATCGGGTGGGCCGTCGTCGCGGCCACCGTCGCCCTGCTCGCCGGCAACGGCTCGGCCGCGAGCGTCCTCGGCCGGCCGGTGCGGCTCGCCGCCCGGCGGCTCGGCCGCCCGACCCCGTGGCTGTCGTGGCAGGTCACCTGGGTCGCCGTCGCCCTGCTCGTCGGCCTGGGCCCGCCGCTGCGCCACCCGCACTACTACGGCCACGGTGCGTTCGTCGGCGTCGCGAAGTGGCTGCAGATCACCGCCGGTCTGCTCGCCGCCGTCGGCGTGCTGGCGGCGCTGGCCCGGCCGTCCCGCCCGGCGAGCCCGGCGGCGGCGTGGGTGTGGGCGGCGCTGCGCGGCCGGCGGGCGTTCACGGCGGTGCTGCTGCTGGCCACGGGCGCGGGTATCGCGACCGTGCTCGCCGCGCCCGATCCGCAGATCGACGTCTTCCACCTGCTGCAGGAGTCCTCGGCGGGTCTCGGCGACGGCGTCAACATGTACCACCAGGTGTGGGCCACGGGCCGGCCCGGTGACCTGCACGGCGGGCTGACCGACGTCTACCCGTACCTGCCGGCGACGTCGATCCTCCTGGCGCCGTTCCGGCTGCTGTTCGGCGACGTCCGCTACGGCCTGCTCGCCGCGCTCGTCGTCGCCGTCTGCGCGGCCCGGGCGCTGGCCCCCCGCGCGGCCTCGGCGCCCTGGATGCCGGTGCTGCCGCTGCTCGTGCTGATCTTCCCGTCGTACTGCTACTCGCTGGAGCAGTCCTGGACCGAGCCGCTGCTGGTCGGCTGTCTCGCGGTGATGATGTGGGCGGTCTGCTCGGGCCGGGGCCTGCTCGCCGTCGTCGCGTTCGCGGTCGCGCTGGCGACCAAGCAGCACGTGGCCCTGCTCGTCCCGGTGGCCGCGGTGTGGCCGGCGTTCGGGCCGCGCCGGACCGCGGCGGCCTGCGGCCTGGGCTTCGCGATCGTCGCGCCCTGGGTGCTCGACGACCCGGCCGCGTTCTTCCACGACGCGGTCCGGGCGAACCTCGACTACCCGGTGCTCGACCATTCGCTGTCGGTGCCCGGCTGGGCGGACCACTACGGCATCCACGTCGGCTTCGGGGTGACCGCCGTGGCCCTGGCTGTCGCCTACCTGCTGGCCTGGCGGGCCCGCGGCGACGCCACCGGTTTCGCGGCCGGCGGCGCGCTGGTCCTGCTGACGGTCGTCGAACTGAACAAGCAGTCCTTCTTCAACCACTACACCCTGCCCATGGCCCTGCTCATCCTCGCCACCGCGACAACCCTGGGCCCCGGCGACGACCCGGCCCGGACATCGGCTTCACTCGTGCGCCAGCGCACCGCTCACCCATTAGAAGCAACCGCGACGCAGGACCAGACGCCCTGACGCGCAGGAGCCGGGCGACGGCAGCGTGAGGTGACCAGGGCTCCCGACAGCGCACCGCGACCAGAGGTCCCGACCCTGGATACGCGTCTGCCTCGTCTATCCCCCTCCCGCCAGGTTCAGCTTGGAGAGGGCGCTCAGCGCCCGAACCGGCTGAGTGGGCCAGCGGGCGCTCCGCGCCCGTTCTGGCCCACTCAGCGCAGCGTGGAGAAGCGTTCGAGGCCGGCGCCCTCGAACAGGGGCAGCTTGGTGACCAGGACGCTGCCGTCCCTGACGACGCCGAGCTGCTCGGAGACCAGGCTGCACGAGCTTTCCAGGAACTTGTAGCCGTCGGCCTTCACCAGGAAGATGGCGTGGTCCGGGCCGGCGACGGTGTTCATCTGGCGGGCGAAGTCGGCGCCGTTGGCGCGCTGCATCCGGGCGGCGTAGTCGACCCAGTCGACCAGTGCCGGGCCGCTCGTGTCGGCGTAGGAATACTCCCGCAGGTCGGTCTCGCCGAGCCGGTTCAGCGCCCGGAAGACGGCCGGTCCGAGCTGGTCCGGGCAGAACGCGACGACGTCACCCGGCCGGGCCTGGGCGGCGATGGCCGCGGCGATCTCGCCGGCCTGGGTCCGCTCCACGCGCGACAGCTGGAACCCGCCGATCAGCCCCGACAGCGTCGCCACGACCAGGACGCCGCTGCGCCAGCGCCGCGAGGTCAGCAGCGAGAGCCCCAGCGCGGCGAGCATCAGGCAGGCCGGCAGCGAGATGCCGGTGTAGCGCTCGGTGTAGGCGCTGCCGCCGAACAGGTTCACGACCCACGCCAGCGTCAGCGGCACCAGCCACACGGCCGCGAGGTAGCGCCCCGGCATCCGCCCGGAGATCTTGACCGCCAGCTCCCGGCCGTTCGGCCGCGCGGTCAGGCCCAGCAGTGCCCCGCCGAGCAGGATCAGCCCGAGCAGTGCCCCGGTCGACTGCGGGCCGGCCCAGTCGAACACGGTGTCCAGCAGGACCTGGGCCTGCACCCGCGGTGCCCACGGGGTGCCGGTGTGCAGCATCTGGAACAGGAACGACGGCATCCACGGCGCGAACAGGATCGCGGACGCGGCCATCGCGGCGAACGCCCGCAGGGTCGGGCGCTGGTAGGCCGCGCGCCGCCGGGACTGCAGCAGCAGGAACGCCGCGACGGTGAAGACCAGCAGGAACGTCCAGTAGTGGGTGTAGACCAGCGCCGCGGTCGCCAGCGTCACCAGCGCGAGGCGACGCACCGACGACTTCTCGAGCGCCCGTACCACCGCCAGCCCGAACGCCAGCGCCAGCAGGACGACCATCGAGTACATCCGGGTCTCGCTGCCGTACCGGATCGCGTACGGGGAGCTGGCGAACAGCAGCAGCGTCGCCCGGGCCACCCGCCGCGGTGTGCCGGCGTCGCCGTTGCCGTGCGCCGTCGCGAGCGCGCCCGCCCGGATGCCCGCGACCCAGGCGAGCGGCAGCGTCGCCAGCGACAGCACCCCGGACAGCGCCCGCACGGCGACGTCCCCGTCACCGAAGATCTTGATCCAGACGTGCAGCAGCAGGTAGTACAGCGGCGGCGACCCGTCGTGGCGCAGCGCGGTGAGCAGCCCGCCGACGGGCCGGCGCGCGATCTCGACGGTCAGCGCCTCGTCGAGCCACAGGTGGCTCGGGGTCGCGAACCGCAGCACCCCGCCCACCAGCACGGCGAGGCCGATGAGAACGACCGGTGCGTGCCGCCAGGCCCGCGCCGCCAGCGGGCTGGCCGCCACCCGCCGGGCGAGCCGTTCCACCGGCGCCAGCGCGCCGGGGATCGCCCACGGCCACCCCCCGGTGGCCGGGTCCGCGCTCGGTGGTGCGACGCGGGCGTCGGTCGCCGGATCGCCCAGGCCGAGTTCGCCGGGCAGCGCCGGGACCGGCGCCAGTGCGGTGCCCGGGTCCGGGTCGACGGGCGCCGCCTGGCGGGGCACCGTGGCGGTCGCCGTGCGTGGCGCGTTCGGGTCGAGCGCCGGCTCGTCACCCGACGAGAACAGGGCCGGGGGGGTGGAAGGGTCGATGGTCACCCCAGGCACGCTACCCAGGCCCCACCGGCCCCAACGTTCCCGCCATCCCTGCCCGCGTCCAGTTGGCCGGGAGGCGGCCTTCGCGTCGCCGCTCACCCGACCGGCTCGGTCTCGCGGCGGGGCGCCGCCACCGCGTCCAGCTCGTCGTCGTCGCCGTCGGGCTCACCCAGCTCGGCCCCGGCCAACAGGGGCGCGAGCAACGTCACCCGGCGTCGGCCGCCCGCCGATCGCACCGCCTGGCGCAGCGCGGGGCCGTTCACGCACACGACCGACAGGTGGCCGCGGGCGCGGGTGATCGCGGTGTAGACCAACGGGCGGTTGAGCATCCGGCCGGCCTCCGGTGGGAAAACGGCGATGACCGCCGGCCACTCGCTGCCCTGCGCCCGGTGCACCGTGACGGCCCAGCCGTGGCGCAGGTCGCCGAGCGCGGTCGCCGGCACCTCCAGCGTCCCGCCCGGGAACGTCACGAGCAAACCGCCCCGGTCCGCGAGCTTCGTGACGACGCCGATCTCGCCGTTGGCGAACCCGACGTCGAGGTGGTTGGCGGTCGCCACGACCCGGTCGCCGACGTCGAAGCCGCTGACCTTGCCGGGGCCCGGGTTCAGCCGGTCCTTCAGGGCGGTGTTCAGCGCGACCGTGCCGGCCGGGCCGGCGTGCACCGGGGTGACGACCTGCACGTCGGCCGGCACGATCCCCAGCACCCGCGGGATCGAGTCGGTGACCAGCTGCACGACCCGGTGCGCGGCCTCGGCGGCGGACCGCGCGGCGACGACGACCACCTCCCGGTCCTCCCCGCCGGCCGGCGGCGGCAGCTCGCCGCCGCGCACCGCCGTCGCGAGCTGCGCGATCGCCCCGCCGGCCGACTGCCGGTAGAGCCGGCCCAGCTCGGTGACCGGCACGACCCCGGACTCGATCAGGTCGGCGAGCAGCTGGCCGGGGCCGATGCTCGGCAGCTGCGCCGGGTCGCCGACGACCAGCAGGTGGGTGCCGTCGGCGAGCGCCTCGATCAGCGCGGCGGCGAGCTCCGCGTCGACCATCGACGCCTCGTCGACGACGACCAGCTCGGCGTCGAGCGGATAGTGCTCGCCGCGGGCGAACCCGCCGCCCTTGCCCTGGGCGCCCAGCAGCCGGTGCAGCGTGCTGGCCGGGGTGTCGCACAGCTCCTCGAGACGTTTGGCGGCCCGGCCGGTCGGCGCGGCCAGCGCGACCTCGGCGCCGGCCGCCTGGGCGAGCCGGACGACGGCGGCGACGGTGCGGCTCTTCCCGGTGCCCGGTCCGCCGGTCAGCACGCTGACGCCGGACTCCAGCGCGAGCCGCGCCGCCGCCAGCTGAACCTCGTCGAGGCCCGCGACGGCGGCGTCCGCACTGTCGTCGGCGCCTGGCGCGGGCGCGGGGTCGGCCAGCGCCGCCGGCCCGTCGCCCGCTCCCGCCTCCCCGCCGGCCGCCTCGCCGTCGTCGGGGTCGTCGCCTAGCCCGAAGTCGAGCTCGGCGGCCTGGTGGCTCTCGTCGTCGTCGTCGGCCGCCGCGTCGGCGCCGGCCTGGGCGGCCACGCCCGTCGGCTTCGCCCGTCGGCGCCGTGGCTCGCCGGGACGCATCGGCTCGGCGGTGGCCAGCAGCCGCTCCACGCCGTCGGCGACCGCCTGCTCGGCCATCGCGTAGCGCTCCAGCCCGACCCGGTCGCCGACGGGCAGCAGCCGCCCGTCCTCGACCGCGCTCTCCAGCGCCGCCGCCGGGTCGGGCACGCCCTCGCGGCCCGCGCCCGTCAGTAGCGCCTCGACCGGCCCTGCCGTGTCACCGGCCCGCGACGCGGCCTGGGTGAGCAGGTGGACGAGCACCCCCGGCCCGCGCCGCGGGTCGTCCCGGGCGAGGCCCATCGAGCGGGCCAGCCGGTCGGCGTGGGTGAGGTCCGCCTCGCCGCCGGCGAGCAGCGCCCACGGGTCGGCGCGCAGCTCGTCGGCCGCCGCGGCGCCGAGCTCGTCGCTGACCCCCCGGGCCAGCCGCACCGGCAGGCTGGCGGCGGCGAGCAGGCCGGCGACCTCGTAGCGGCCCGTCGACGCGCGGAACGCGTCCAGCAGCCGGCGCGCCCGCGGCCCCGTCATCCCCTCGACGGCCGACAGCCGGGCCAGGTCGACGTCGGCGGGGGAGCGGATCCCGGCGGCGGGCAGCCGCTCCGCGCTGGTCCGCCCGAGGCCCGGCCACAGCCCCGCCGCGCAGAACGCGGCGAACAGCGGGTCAGGGACAGGTGAGGACGCCTCCGGCATGCCCGAAGCGTAACCAGCGACACTGTGTATCCAGCGACACTGTGCGGCGATCTGAGCCACGACCGCGAGACGACGCGGCCCACCGGAGGACCGCTAGAACGGCGGCCAGGGGATCGGGGGCCAGTCGTCGGACGGCTGCGGGAAGCGCTCGCCGGCGCGTAGCCGGTCGATCCTGGCGCGCAGGGCGGCGACCTCGGCGCGGGTGAGCAGGTCGTCGAGCTGGTCGCCGAACGGGCCGGCCAACGCCGCCGCCAGGTCGTCGAGCAGGGCCCGCTCGGCGGCGTCGAACCGCTTGCCCCGCCAGTTCCACAGCACGGTCCGCAGCTTGTCCTCGCCGTGGAACGTCACGCCGTGGTCGATCGCGTAGACCCGGCCGGACGGGGCGGGCAGCAGGTGGCAGCCCTTGCGGTCGGCGTTGTTGATGACCGCGTCGAACAACGCGATCCGGCGCAGCCGCCGGTCGCCGCCCTGAACCAGCCGGACGACGTCGACCGTCTCGTCGACGTCGATCCACAGCTGGGCCATGCCGATGCCGAACGGCCCGTCGCGCAGCACCGTCGGCGGGACCAGGCCGGCGCCGAGCTGCTCGGACAGGGCGTAGGCGGCGACCTCCCGGGCGGCGAGGGTCCCGTCGGGGAAGTCCCACAGCGGCCGCTCGCCGCGCACCGGCTTGTACACGCAGCGGGCCTCGACCCCGCCGCCGCTGATCGCGCAGAACAGGGTGGCGTTGCTCGCCTCGACCAGGCGGCCCTCGATCGAGATCTCCCCGGTCCGCAGCAGCGCGAGCGCGCCGGCCGCGTCCAGCCCCCCAGCGTCGCTGGGCTCCAGGCACGACCGGCCGGCCGGACCGCCCCGCGCGGCCGGCAGGACCGGGCCCGGGGCGGCCGTCTCGTCAGGAGCGCGGCCGGCGCCGCCACCGTGGGCCGCGGAGGTGGGGCCGCTCACTGCTGGGTCCACCGTCCTAGTCTCCCGCCCCCGCCTGGGGATCTTCACAGCTGTGACGAGACGCACTCCGCGTGCCGTCACCGCGGTTCATGGCTCAGGCCGGGGTGAAGACGCCCGCGCCGCCGCCGACGACCGACTCGCTTGCCTCGCCCTCGGCCGCCTCGGTGACGGCCTCGCCCTGAGCGGCCGCCTCCTTGGGCTTCGGGAGCAGGTCGTCGACGGTGCCGCCGAGGTCGTTGACCCGCAGCACGAAGGGCCGGGTCTCGGTGTAGCGGATCACCGTCAGCGAGCAGGGGTCGACGTTGATCCGGTGGTACATGTCCAGGTGCATGCCCAGCGCGTCGGTGACGATCGCCCGGATGACGTCCCCGTGCGAGCACAGCAGCCAGGTGGCGTCCGGGCCGAGCCGGGCGTTCCAGTCGCGCACGGCGGCGACACCGCGAGCCTGGGTGTCGCGCAGCGCCTCGCCCTTCGGACCGGGGAACGTCACGGCGCTCGGATGGGCCTGCACGACCTTCCAGAGCGGGTCCTTCGCCAGGACCGCCAGCTCCTGGCCGGTCCAGTCGCCGTAGTGGCACTCGCCGATCCGGTCGTCCAGCGCGACGGTGGGGCGAGCCGCCCCGTCAGGCCCGACGGCGGCGATCTCGCCGGCGGTCTGCGCGCAGCGGTCCAGCGGGCTGGAGACGACCGCGTCCAGCGGCACCTTCGCCAGCCGGCCGGCGACCGCCTTCGCCTGCGCCAGGCCGCGCTCGTCCAGCCCCACGCCGGGGGTCCAGCCGAGCAGCAGCTTGCCCGTCAGCGCGGTGAGCCCATGCCGTACCAGCAGCACTGTCGTCACCGCGTGCCTCCCGAGTCCGGTCCGCCCCGGTCGCGGGCCGGCCGGGGACCTCACCGTACCGACCGGGTCCGCGGGCCGGGCCCGTTCCGGGCGTCCCCCGCCCCGCCGGGCGCCGCGGCGGGCCGCCGGGCCGGGACCGGGGGAATCCACCCGAAGACCGACTTGATCGTGGGTGTCCGGAGTGCCCCGGACACCTCCTGGCCCCGGCTACGCTGGCTGACATGCGGTCCTGGCCAGCCTGTCCCCTTCCCACCCTGCCCGGACGGGGTCAGCGGCCACGCCTTTTCGACACCTCGGGCGGCCGGCTGGAGCCGGTCGGCCCCGAGCTGCCCGCCTCGGCAGGCACCGACCGGCCGTCGGTGTCGATGTACGTGTGCGGGATCACCCCGTACGACGCGACCCACCTGGGCCACGCGTTCACCTACGTCACCTATGACCTGCTGAACCGGGCGCTGCGTGACGCCGGCTACCAGGTCCGGTTCGTCGAGAACGTCACCGACGTCGACGACCCGCTGCTGGAGCGGGCCGCCCGCGACGGTGTCGACTGGACCGACGTCGCCGCCCGCGAGACCGACCTGTTCCGGGCCGACATGACCGCGCTGCGGGTGCTGCCGCCGGACCACTACGTCGGCGTCGTCGAGGCCATCCCGCTGATCGTCGAGATGGTCGGCGAGCTGGTCGCGGCCGGTGCGACGTACACCCTCGACGGCGACGTCTACTTCTCGGTCGCCGCCGCGCCCCGGTTCGGCTATGTCTCCGGCCTGGACGCGGCCGCGATGCGCGCGCTGTCCGCCGCGCGCGGCGGCGACCCGGACCGGCGCGGCAAGAAGGACCCGCTCGACCCGCCGCTGTGGCGGGCCGAGCAGCCCGGCGAACCGAGCTGGCCGTCGCCGTTCGGCCCGGGCCGGCCCGGCTGGCACATCGAGTGCTCGGCGATCGCCAGGCGCTACCTGGGCGACGTCATCGACGTCCAGGGCGGCGGCGAGGACCTGGTGTTCCCGCACCACGAGTGCTCCTCGGCGCACGCCGAGGTCGCCACCGGCCACAACCCTTTCGCCCGCCGGTACGTCCATACCGGCATGGTCGGTCTCGACGGGCACAAGATGTCGAAGTCGCGCGGCAACCTGGAGCTCGTCTCCCGGCTGCGCGCCCGCGGTGTCGCGCCGGCGGCGATCCGGCTGGCGCTGCTGGCCCACTCCCACCGCGAGGACTGGGAGTGGACCCCGGCCGAGCTGGCCGCCGCCGAGGCCAGGCTGGGCCGCTGGCGCGCGGCCGTCGAGCTGCCCGCCGGCCCGGACGCCACCGGGCTGCTCGCCGAGGTGCGGGCCGCGGTGGCCACCGACCTGGACACGCCGACGGCGCTCGGCGCCGTCGACCGCTGGGCCGCGACGGCGCTCGATGGCACCGGTGGTGGCGACACGGCCGCGCCTGAGCTGACCCGGATGCTCGTCGATGCGCTGCTCGGTGTAGACCTTGGAAAAGTGGACACGAACGGGAGCTGACGATGGCGCAGGGTCACCGCGACCCACCCGGGGACGGGTCGGCCGCGCCGCGCGCCGAATTCGACCTGGTTGCCCGTGGGTACGACCCCGCACAGGTCGACGGGTACATCAAGGCGTTGTGGCGTTACTGCGCCGACCTGACCGCGCGGGTCGCCGCGGCGGAGGCCGCGCTGCGCCATGAGCGCGACCGGCGTTCCGCCGACGTCCTGACCGACCCGGCGCAGGCCGGCGTCCGGATCGGGCGGATGCTCGCGATCGCCCAGCAGATGTCCGACGAGATCGTCGGCGGTGCCCGGCTGACCGCCGAGCAGACCCTCTACGACGCGGTCCGCGACGCCGGGGCGACGCACCCGATCGTCCAGGAGGCCCGCAAACAGGCCGACAAGCTGCTCGCCGAGGCCGCCGCGGAGTCCCGCCGGCTGGCCCAGGAACGGCACGAGGACCTCGAGGCGAAGATCGTCGAGGCGGCGGCGACGCTGGAGGCGGTGCGCCGCCAGCAGGGCGAGCTGCTCGGCGCGCTGCTGCGGCTGCGCGGCATGGTCGGCTCCGGCGACTTTGAGCGCACGGTGGCCCAGCTGGCCAGCTCCGGCGCCGACCCGCGGGCCGCCGACGCGGCGAGCTCCGGCCCGCGGCCCGCTGCCGGCCCGCACCCGGCGGCCGGCTCGCACTCCGCCGCCGGCTCGCGCGCGACCGGAGAGGGGCCTGCTGGCGCGGGACCCACCGGCGCTGGCGCCCCGCCGCCGCGATCGGCGCCGTCTGGGCCGACGGGGGCCGGGTCCGCGCGCCGCGCCGCCGCCGGCAGCCCGTTATCCGGCGGCGGGCGACGCGTACCGCACGGCACGTTCGCGGCCGGCGCTGATGTGCTGGACGGCGAGCTGTACCCGGTCGAGGCCACACCGGTCAGCCCGCCGGCGGGTCCGCCGCGCGCCGCGGACCAGGAGATCATCGACGTCGAGATCGTCGCCGACGGCGATCCAGCTCCCTGACGGCCGCCCGTCGACCGCGGTCTCGGGCCGCCTAGCTCGCGGCGGCCGGCACCAGGCCGGCGAGGAACCCCAGCGTCACGTCGTGCAGCGTCTCGGCGCGCAGCAGCAGGCCCGCCAGCTCGGCGGTGTCGGCGTACCCGGGCCCCACCGGGGCCGTGACGGCCAGCGCGGACTCGGTGGTAGCCGCGACCTCGGCGAGGGTCGGCAGGTCCGGCATCGACGGCACCAGGACCGTCACGCAGCCGGCCCGCAGGCCGGCGAGCGCTCCCGTGGTGCTGTCCTCCAGCACCACGCAGCGGGCCGGGTCGACGCCGAGCGCGGCCGCGGCGACCAGGTAGGGGTCGGGGTACGGCTTGCGCCGCGCCACCTCGTCACCGGCCACGGTGACGGTGAAGAACTCCCGGCCGAGCGTGTCGAGCACCGGTTCCATCAGCGACCGGAACGACGACGACACCAGCGCGGTCGCCATTCCGGCCTCCGACAGCCGGGCCAGCAGTTCGGTCGCCCCCGGCCGCCGCTCGACCAGGCCGGGGGTGCGGAAGAGCTCGACGGTGCGCTCCACCAGGAACCGGCCCGCGTCGGCGGGGTCCGCGTCGACCCCGAGCATCGACAGCATCAGCGGCACCGCGGTGTCGATGCCGTGGCCGACCATTGCCTGCTTCATCCGCGGCGTGAACTCCCGGCCGTACTGGGCGGCCAGCTCCTCCTCGGAGATCGTCCACAGATGCTCGGTGTCGACCAGCAGCCCGTCCATGTCCAGCAGCACCGCCGCCGGCCGGGCGGACGTCTCGGCAGCGGACATCTCGGCAACGGTCACAGGGCGTCAGCCAGGGTGGGGCGCACCCCGCGAGCCTATCGACGGCACCCGCCGCCACCCTGTGACCGGCCCCATGCCTGGACGGGCCCCACCACCGACCGCCGGGCGGGGAGCGGGGCTTGAAGGGTGGGACAAATCGGGCCTCTCGGGCGGGCGGCCGGGACGAGCCAGCCATACCGGGCTGTCGGTGCGGCGCGACCGCGCCCGGCGCGGCAGACTTGACCGGGGCGCCGGCCAGACCGCGGCGCGCCGCGGCCAGAAACGCCCGCCAGCGGGCGCATTCGTTCGATCCGGGGGGATACTGACCTCTCCTCGGGCAGATCAGCCGGGAAGACGTACGGTGGCTCTGTCACGAGAGCCGCCGGCCTGGCGGCGGGAGGTGGTAGGTGATCGAGTTCTCCGGGGTCGGGCAGCTCCGGTCGCCGGTCGTGGTCGCCGCCTTTGAAGGGTGGAACGACGCGGCCGACGCGAGTTCCGCGGCGGTGGAGCATCTGGAGACGATCTTCGGTGCCAGAGTCATCGGGGCCATCGACCCGGACGACTACTACGACTTCCAGGTCAACCGCCCGACGGTGAGCGGCGTCGAGGGGATGGCGCGGAAGATCTCCTGGCCGACGACCCGGCTGTCGGTCGCCCGCCCGCCGAAGTCGGACACCGACCTCGTGCTCATCCGCGGCCTGGAGCCGAACATGCGGTGGCGCGGCTTCACCGACGAGCTGATCGAGGCCGTGCACGCGCTCGGCGCCGACATGGTCGTCACCTTGGGGGCGCTGCTGGCGGACTCGCCGCACACCCGCCCGGTGCCGATCAGTGGCACCGCCGGCGACCCGGCGACCGCGGCCCGCCTCGGCCTGGAGGCGTCCCGGTACGAAGGCCCAACTGGCATCGTCGGTGTCTTCTCGGACGCCTGCGCCCGCGCGGAGCTCGCGAGTGTCTCGTTCTGGGCGGCCGTCCCGCACTACGTCGCGAACCCGCCGTGCCCGAAGGCGACGCTCGCGCTGCTGCGCCGGGTCGAGGACCTGCTCGACCTGGAGATCCCGCTCGGGGACCTGCCCGAGCGGGCCCGCCAGTGGGAGCGCCAGGTCGACGAGCTGGCCGCTGGGGACACCGAGGTCGCCGAGTACGTCCGCTCGCTGGAGTCCCGCGAGCCCGAGACCGCGCTGCCCGAGGCCTCCGGCGACGCCATAGCCCGCGAGTTCGAACGCTACCTACGCCGCCGGGGCTCTGCCGGAAGTTAACCCGGCAACGGAACCAACGAAGGTGCCGGCCCCATGCCAGCGCGACACCCGGATTTCCGGCTGTCGGGCATCACACGTTGGGAGGGCGCTCAGCGCCCGACAGGCGGGTCGGCCGGCGGGCGCGCAGCGCCCGGTCCGGACGACCCGCCCAAGGGGGTCGGGATGGGGTGCAGGGCGTTCATCCGGGCGGCCCGCAGGGCGGGGGCGAGCGCCGCGACGACACCCAGGATGCCGCCGAGGATCAGGACGCCGACGATCGTGGTGACCGGGTAGGCGAACGTCGTGATGCCCTGGCTCTTCAGCGCGGAGACCAGGGCCCAGCCGAGGAAGCTGCCGACGCCGACGCCGAGCGTCGCCCCGAACATCGCGATCACCACCGACTCCAGCACGATCACCAGCCACATCTGGCCGCGGCGCAGCCCGACCGCGCGCAGCAGCCCGATCTCCCTGGTTCGCTCGATCACCGACAGGGCCAGCGTGTTCACGATGCCGAACAGCGCGATGATCACAGCGAGGGCGAGCAGCACGTACACCAGGCCGATGAGCTGGTCGACGGTCTTCTCCTGCTGGGCGACGAACCCGGTCTGATCGGTCAGCAGCAGGTTCGGAAAGGGCTCGACGACCTTCTGCAGCGCCGCGAGGACGGTCGCGGGGTCGGCGCCGGGCGCCCGTTTCACCAGCACCATCGCGTCCGCGGTCGACGGGGTGTGCTTGGCCCACTCCGACGTCGACACCAGGAACTTCACCAGCGTGCTGCTGCCGGTGAACGTGGCGGCGAGGGTCAGCGTCGCCGCCCCCGTCGTGCCGAAGCTGACGTGCACCGGCTGCCCGACGGCCAGGTGCAGCCTGGACGCCTGGGCGTCGTCCATCGCGATCTGCCCGTCGCCGAGCGTGAGCTTCCCGGCGGTCGTCCGCAGCGCGAACACCGACGCGACGGCCTGGGGGTCCGCGGCCAGCACGCTCACCGGGCCCTTGATCCCCTCGATCGTGATCAGGCCGCCCCGGATCGGCACGACCCCCTTCGGGGCCACCCCGGGCAGGCCGGCGATCGTCTGGGCGACCGAGTCGTTGATCTTGTCGCCGGTGTTGACGGTGTTGAGGAAGTAGTCGGCGCGCAGGCTGTTCGAGACGGTGTCGTGCACCGACTCCTTGATCGACTGTCCGAAGATCGCGAAGGCGCTGACCAGCGCCAGGCCGACCATCAGCGCGGACGCGGTCGCCGAGGTGCGCCGCGGGTTGCGCATCGCGTTCTGCAGGCCGATCCGGCCGGTCACCCCGAACAGCCGGGGCAGGCCCGCCCCGATCACCCGGGTCACCGGCCGGGCCACCACCGGCGAGAGCGCCGCGATTCCCAGGAAGATCGCCACCGCGCCGCCGCCGACCAGACCGGCCCCGCCCGACCTCGACAGTCCGTAGACGACCATGGCGGCGCCCAGCGCCGCGCCCGTCATCCCCGCCGCGGCGCGGGTCCGCAGCGACCGGGCCGGGATCGTGTACGTGTCCCGCAGCGCCGCGATCGGCGGCACCGTCGCCGCCTTGTACGCCGGGACGACGGCCGCGGCCGACGTGACCAGCACCCCGACGGCGTAGGCGACGACGGCGGTGCGGGCCCGGAACACCGTCCCGCCCGGCGGCAGGATCACGCCGAATGCCCCCATCGCCGCGTGCAGCAGGTGCGCGAGCGACACCCCGGCGACCAGGCCGATCGTCGAGCCGACGACGCCGACCAGCAGGGCCTCCGCCTGCACCGAGACCCGCACCTGGGCGCGGCTCGCTCCGAGCGCCCGCAGCAGCGCGAGCTCCCGGACCCGCTGCGCGACGAGCATCGTGAACGTGTTGAAGATGATGAAGGCGCCGACGAACAGCGAGATCCCCGCGAAGATCAGCAGCATCGTCGACAGGAACGACAGGGACTGCTTCACGGTGTCCTCGTGCCCGGCGGCGAGGGCCGTGCCGGTGATCGCCTCGACGCCCTGCGGCAGCACCCCCGACGCCTGCACCTTCGCGGCCAGCGCCTGCTGTGTCACCCCCGGCTTCGCGGCCAGGAAGATCGCGGTGAACGTGTCCGGCTGGGTCAGCAGCAGCCGCTGCGCGTCGGGCGTCCAGAACGCGGTGACCATCGCGCCCGACGAGCTGTCCTGCCCGCCGGTGCGGAACGTGCCGACGAGGGTGAACCGCTCGGTCGGGTCCCTGGTCTGCTGCCCCGTCGTGATCACGTAGAGGTGGTCGCCGACCCGCAGCCGTGCCTGGTCGGCGGTGCCCTTGTCGACGGCGATCTCGTCGGTCGCCTTCGGCGCGCGGCCGTCGGCGATCGTCTCGGTCGACGTCGGCCGGTCACCGGTCCAGTTGATCCCCTGCGGGGCGGCCGTGCCGTTCTGGATGAGCTTGCCGTCCGGGCCGATCAGCCGCGCCGACCCGCTGACCTGGCCGACGGCGTCGGCCACACCGTCCACCTTCGTCCGCAGCGCGGTCTCCAGGGCGGCCGGCAGCAGGGCGCGGTCGTCCGTGTCGGCGGTGGAGACATGGTTGATCCCGCGGACGGCGACCGCGACGTTCCTGGTCTGCGCGGCGAACGACGAGTTGAACGTCGCGTTGAGGGTGTCCGTGAGGACCAGCGTGCCGGCGACGAAGCTGACGCCCAGCACGACGGCCAGCGCGGACAGCAGCAGCCGCAGCTTGCGCGCGAACAGGCTGCGCAGCGTGGCGCGCAGCATCGCCTACCTCCAGCTGCCGGTCGGGTAGCCGCCGGCCTCGTAGTCGCCGTCGGGCTCGTCGTCGCGCCACCCGCCGGCCACGCGTCCCTGCCGGGTGCCGCCGTGACCGTTCGGCGCGTCGTAGCCGTTCGGCTGGTCGTAGCCCTCGGGAGGGTGGTAGCCGTTCGGCTGCTCGTAGCCGCCGGTCACCTCGACCGCCGGGCCGTACCGGTCGGGCTCCTGGCCGTAGCCGTCCGCCGGGTAGCCTCCGCCCGCCGGCGCGCCGCCGTACCCGCGCTCCGGGTACCGGCCGTCGTCGCCGTACCCGTCGTCGGCGTACCGGTAGCCACGCGGGGCGGCACCCGCGTCGTCGCGCGCGGCCGGGTAGCCGCCGGGGACGGCGGTGTACTCGCCGGTTTCCTGGGCCGCCTCCTGGTAGGGGGCAGCGGGCTGGGCTCCGCGCGCCGGCACACCTCCCGTGGCGGCGCGCCGAGCCGCCGAGCCGCCGGTGGTCCCTCGGCGCGGGGCCGCCCCACCGGTGTCGCGGCGGGGCGGGTAGCCGCCGGTGTCGCGCCGCGCCGGCGGGAGCTCGCCGGTCTCGTCCGCCGGGTAGCCGCCGCCGCGGGCCGGTACCGGACGCTGGCCGCGGGTGCCGCCGGGGGCGCGCCGCGCCGGCGTGCCCCGGCCGCCCGTCGCGGCCGGGCCGTCCGCGCCGTAGGCGCCCCGGCCACCGAGGGC
>NZ_JADWYX010000130.1 GCF_016786355.1 Frankia sp. AgB1.9 | reverse complement strand
CCACATTTCCCAGACCTTTCTGGCGGGGAAGTCACCACACGGCGACACGGATCCCAGCCCCGGCGTCCCGCGGAACCACGGCCGGCCGCCTGCTGGCGGCCCGTCCACTCGATCTTCGCGTCCCGCGGAACGCCCGGGGCGCGCTCGGCCTCGGGCACCAGACGGCCCAACGCCCGCGAGCGGCACGCGATCTCCGCGTCCCGCGGAACGGCACGAGGCCGCGCGCCCTTCACGCGCTGGCGCGCGGCCTGCGGGACGAACGCGATCTTCGCGGTCCGCGGAACGCGCGAGTCACCCAACAGCGCAGACCACACTTGACCTCGGCGTTCCGCGGCACGCGCGCCACCCAGAAACTTGATGGGGCCGGCGAGGGGGGCCGGAGAGGGCTCCGGAGGCGCGGGCATCAGGTACAGCGGCCGATGGGTCCGTCAACCGGCGGCCAAGGGTCAGAACGTCGGCGGTCAGGACGTCGGCCCTGTCACCAGACTGATACTGGATGGTCATGCGGAGGATTGTATAGACTTACGTCGAGGCTCGGTGCGCGGTTGTGGCTGCGCGCGGGCCGAGGTGCAGCAGACTCGGACATCTGCAGCCCCCGGCCGGTTGCGGGGCCGCGGACGTGATGCTCGGACGGGAGCGGGGACCACACATGAACATCAGTGAGCTCAAGGGCGAGAGCGTCGCGTTCTTCGCGTCGGGTGGGCTCGACAGCTGCACGGTGACCCACTGGATGGCCGCGCATGACGTGAAGGTCATCTGTTTCACCGCGGATCTGGGGCAGCCGGACGAGACCGAGGGGCTCGACGTCGTCGCCGAGCGGATGAAGGCCTGTGGCGCGGTCGAGGCGGTTGTCGTCCCGCTGCGGACCGAGATGGGTGAGGCGGGCATCCAGGCGATCCAGGGACTTACCCGCTACGAGGGTCGCTACTGGAATACCACGCCGCTCGGGCGGTACGTCACGATCCGTGGCGTGCTGCCACACCTGCTGGAGCGGGGCATCAAGATTCTCAGCCACGGCGCGACCGGCCGCGGCAATGACCAGGCCCGCTTCCAGCTCGTCCCGAACATGCTGACGCCCAGCATCTCGGTCTACGCGCCCTGGCGGGACCAGACTTTCCTCGACGCCTTCGGTGGCCGCGAGGAGATGATCGACTACTGCGAGAAGCACAACCTGCCGATCCGGGCGACCCGTAAGTCTCCCTACTCCACGGACGCGAACCTGTTGGGGCTCACCCATGAGGCCGGCGTGCTCGAATCCCTGGAGACGGGCGCGAACTTCGTCAGCCCGATCATGGGCGTGCGGCCGGTCGACGCTCCGGACTCCCCGGAGCTGGTGACCGTCGTGTTCGAGAAGGGCCGTCCGGTGTCGATCGCCGGTGAGGCGTTCTCCGACCCGGCGGACATTCTGGAAAAGGCGAACGCGATCGGCGGCCGGCACAGCGTCGGCATCAACCTGCACCTGGTGGAGAACCGGTTCGTCGGCGTGAAGTCGCGTGGCGTCTACGAGGCGCCGGGCATGGAGCTGATCGGCAGCGCGTACGAGTACCTGCTGCAGACGATCCTCGATCGGCGCGCCCGCAAGATCTTCCACTTCGCGGCCGATTTCCTGGGTGAGCAGCTCTACCAGGCGTACGGCGAGGATCTCGGCTCGCGGATGGCCCGCAAGGTCGTCGACGAGGTCGCCGAGCTGGCAACCGGCACTGTGACCCTGGAGCTGTACAAGGGAACGGTGAACTTCGCCGGCGCGAAGGACATCCCGCACTCGCTCTACAGCGAGGAGAACGCGTCGATGAGCCGGGTCGGTGCCTTCGACCACAAGGACTCCGAGGGATTCCTGCAGGTCCTCGGCGTCGGTGCGCGCACGGCGTCACACGCCGGCCAGGTGCCCGGCGTCCTCGAGACCAACTAGCGCCGCATCGCACCAGGTTCGCCTCATCCCGAGGCCAGCAAGATCGCTGTTTGCGCGCTCGCATGGCTGTAACCGCGGCGTTTTCGTGACCACGCGAGGGCCGAAACGGCGATCAAGCCAGCGGGCGGACCTGGCCGGACACGGCACTGGCTGGCGCCTCTCGTGATCATCGATAGATGCGTGCGCACGACTTGAGGTAGGACTCCCGCCGGACCGGTGATCATGGTTGCTCGCTCGACCATGGTTGGCGAGGCACTGGCCTCGCCTGTTCCGGGACGCGAAGGTCGGTCCGGACCTGATGTCTGCCGAGACCCGGGCCCGCCGCGACAGCCGCCGCGGACCCGGGTCTCGGCATGTCGTGAGCGTGTCGCGGGCAGTGACGGCCGGCATTCGGGACCCGTGGCCGACAGGTTGCCGGCCCGGCGGGTTACCGTAATAGGTGAACGGGCCACGATCGTCCTGATCGCGGCCGCCCTGGTCGGGCCGGCCGGCGGACGCCGCCGACCTGGCAGGGGATGTATCGCGTCGGTCAGCAGGGACCGACGCGGCATCAGTACCCTTCGGGGTCTTCCCGGCGCGTCTCGAGCGACGGGACCGGGCTCGACCGCTGGCTGTCGGCCAGCGCTCGTGGGACAGACCGCCGTCGCGACGGATATGTGCCGCCGTTCCGCTGTTGTGGACCGGCGGAAGCAGAGATGGGCGCCACCCGCGGCCTTGCGGGGATGACGTCAGTGACCGGCATCGGCCGGTGTTCAGCCAGAAGTCAACAGTGGACCGCCCACGATGGTGTGGGCTGATCGGAAGCGATAGACCATGTCGAGCTCTGCAGTCCCTCCCTCTCCCACAGGTGGGGAGCCGACCCATCGGTCGTCTTCCGGGTCCACCTCGTCCGGCCCGAGGCGCGCCGGCCGAGCCGGCGGCAGCGCTGGGCACGGCGGCGGGTTCCGCTCCGGTGGCGGTGCGGGTCAGGGCGGCGGGCGCTCTGGCGGCGGCGCAGGTCACGGTGGTGGGTTCCGCTCCGGTGGCGGTGCGGGTCAAGGCGGCGGGTTCCGTTCCGGTGGTGCTGGTCAGGGTGGCGGGTTCCGCTCGGGCGGTGCCGGTGGCGCGCGCCGGGCCGGCGGGCCGCCCCGGCCGGCTGGGACCGGCGGCGGGCAGGGGCCGAGCCGCGCCGGCACGTTCCGTCGAGACGATCGCCCCCGCGATGACCGTCCGCGTGACGACCGGCCCCGCGGCGAGGGACGCCCGTGGTCATCCGATCGTCCGGACCGGGCCGGCGCAGGGGACTCCCGTGGCGACCGGGCCGGCGGTCAGGGCGGTCGCTGGAACGACGGCGGTCGGCCGCGCGGCTCGGACAGCGGTTCTCGACCGGGCGGCGGCGGTGGCTACCGTGCCGCGGGCGCGGAGCGTAGCGGTGGCGAGCGCCGTCCCTACTCCGGCCCCGGCGGCGACCGGCGCGAGGGAGGCTTCCGACCGGGGGGCAGGCCGACCGGCGGTGGGTTCGACCGCCGCGGTGGCGACCAGGACCGACAGGGCCCGGGAGGTCGCCCAGTCGGCGGCTACCGACCGCAGGGCGGCACTGACGGTGGCGACCAGCGCCCCGAGCGGGCCGGCGAGAGCCGAACCGGCGGCGGTTGGTCGTCCTCCTCGTCGGCCGGGCCCCGTCGCTTCGGTCAGTCCGGCGGCGGGCCGCGCGGCGCGCGGCCGGGCGGCCAGGACCGGCCGAGCTGGCAGCAGCGGTCCAGTGGCGGCGAGCGGCGTGAGGGCTGGAGCCCCGACCGCGGCGCCTCGACGGACCGCGGCGGCTTCAACCGCGGCGGCTCGGCGGATCGCGGCGCCTCGGCGGACCGTGGTGGCTTCAACCGTTCCGGCGGCGGTCCCAACCGGGGCGCCTCGGCGGACCGCAGCGGGCCGGCGGACCGCGGTGGATTCAACCGCGGCGGTCCCGAGCGCGGTGGCACGGATCGTCCGTGGCAGGACCGCGGCGATCGTGGGAACTTCCGGCAGTCGCGGGACGGCGGACCACGTCAGTTCGACCGCGGCGGTGACAACGCGGGGCGGCCCAACCGCGGGCCCGGCGACCGGCCCCAGGGCGGCCCGCGCCGCGACGGCGCGCAGGGCGGCTGGACGGGTAGCCGGCCGGCCGGTTCAGGACGGCCGGACCGTGGCGACGGGCCGCGGGAGCGCTTCGAGCGGCCGAGGCCGTCCACCCGTCCGGACGACCAGCGGGGTGGGAACTTCCGGACATCCTCGGACGGCGCGCCACGGCGGCACGACGGCGACGGCGGTGCGCGCCCGGACCGAGGTGGTCCCGGCAGCCGTCCGACCGGCGGCGGCTTCCGCGGCGACCGGGGGAGTGGCGGCACGACTCGTGGCTACGAGGGCCGAGACCGGACCAGTGGCAGCGGGCCCAGTGGTAGCCGGCGGGACAGCGACGACCGCCCGGCGAGCCGGCCGTCCTACGGCGGGGATCGCCGGGTGGGCAATAGGGACAGTTCCAGGGGCCAGTCATCTGGTGGGTATCCCCGCCGCGACGACAACCGCGGACCGCGCGACAGCCAGGGCGGCGGTGCCGGCAGAACTGACGGTGCCAGCAGGAGTGACGGTTCCAGCAGGAACGACGGTGGCCGGCGAGACGGTGGCTACCGGTCGGACCGGGAGACCGGGCCGCGTCGCCCGGCCGGGCCGCCGGCGTGGGCTCTGCCCGCGGACCAGCAGCCGTCCGTAGCGCCCGCGCACGACGCCACCGCGGCCCGAGAGTCTGCCGCGTCCGGCAGCGCGACCGGCCCGGACCAGGCCGGTTCATCGGCGACGCCGGTCAGCGCGCCATCGACGTCTGCAGTGACGGGATCGGACTCGACGTCGACCGCGGCGAGCGGACCCGCCTCGAACGGTAGTGACGACGGTTCGGCGCCCCGCTCCACTGGGGGCTGGGCGGCAGCCGGTGGGACTGGCCGGCCCGCGCGGGACGGTGACGGGGGAGCCCGAGGCGACCGCGGTGGCCGGTTCGGTGACCGGCCGCGAAGTGGCGGCCCGGGACGGCCGGACGGACCGCGCGCCGGGTCTCGGGGCGGAGGTGGCCAGTCGGTGCGTCGTGCCGGCCGGACGACCGCCGAGCGGCGGTCCGCACCGCCCGAGCGGCGGTCGGTGCCGACCACCCGGCCCAAGGTGGAGGCGCCGCCGCTGCCCGAGGAGGCGCAGCCCGAACTGCTCGACCACGACGTCCGCAAGGAGCTGCGCGGCCTGCCGACCGGCCTCGCCGAAGTGGTGGCGCGGCATCTCGTCGCCGCCGCGATGCTGCTGGACGACGACCCGGCGCAGGCGCTCGCCCATGGCCGCACGGCCGCGAGCCTCGCAGCCCGGCTGCCCGTGACCCGGGAGGCCGCCGGGATCGCGGCCTACCACGCGGGTGAGTACGCGACCGCGCTGATCGAGCTGCGCGCCGCCCGGCGGATGGACGGCTCCGCCCGTTATCTGCCCATGATCGCCGACTCGGAGCGCGGTCTCGGGCGCCCGGAGCGGGCCGTCGCCTACCTGACGGACCCGGCCGCCGACGGGCTGGACGCGGCCGGCAAGGCCGAGCTGCTCATCGTCGGCTCCGGGGCCAGGCGCGACCTCGGCCAGCCCGAGGCCGCCGTCGTCCTGCTCGCGGACGAGGCGACCGGCCCGGGTGCCCCCCGGCCGTGGACCGCGCGGCTGCGCTACGCCTACGCCGAGGCGCTGCTCGACGCGGGCCGCGAGGCCGAGGCGGTGCGGGCCTTCCAGTCCGCCGCCGCGATCGACGAGGAGGGGGACACCGACGCCGAGGAACGCGCCTACGACCTGAGCACGCGGCTCCCCGAAGAGCCGGAGCCGTCGACGGCCTCGGCCCCGGAGGCCCCGGCGCCGACCACCGCGGCGACGCCCCAGACCTCGGCGACGCCGGAGACCCCGGCCAAGCCGGAGACCCCGGCCAAGCCGGAGACCCCGGCCAAGCCGGAGACCCCAGCCAAGCCGGAGACCCCAGCCAAGTCGGAGACCGCAGCGACGCCGGAGACCCCAGCCGCCTCGGCCGCGCCCGCCGCGCCGGCGGGGGCGGAGCGGGGCCTGCCCGCTCCCGAGGTCGGCAAGGGGTCCCTGCCGGTCGTCTTCGACGACGGCAGCGCGTCGCTCGCGCAGGCCGCCGCCGAGGCGGCCGAACGGGCGAAGGCGGCCGCAGCGGCGCCGCTGCCCGACCTGAGCGTCCTGTTCAGCGACCTGGGCCTGCGTGAGGTTCCGGTCGCCGAGCGGCGCCCGGTGGCACCGCCGGAGGTCGAGGCCGCCGACGACGACGTGGTGGACATCCTGGACGACGACGAGGACGACTCGGCCGACGAGTAGGACTCCTGACGACGAAGGCCCTGCTGCCGGTCAGCCCTCGTCGAGGAGGCGGATGAGCAGGCCGGTACGCGGCTTCGGGGTGAAGAGGGTCGACTTTCGCGGCATGCGCTCGCCGGCGCCGGCGACGGCGGTCACGTCGGCGACCGGGGTCGGGTTGAGCAGCAGGGCGGTCCCGTCGGTTCCGGCCGCGGCGATCGCCGCGGGAGCGTCGTGGAAGTAGTCGACGACGCCGACCTCGTCCGCCAGCCCCCAGACGTCGCTGATCAGCGTGAGGTGCGCGACCGTCACGTCGAGGCGCCGGAACGCCGCCGAACGGTCGGCCGGCAGGCTGCGGGCCAGCGCATCGGCACTCGGCTCGGCCAGCAGGTAGGCGTCCCGCCCGTCCGTGATGACGAAGGCGTGTCCGGTCTGGCCCGCCCTGGCCAGCTCGTCCAGCAGCGGCGCGACGTCCGCCGCCCCCGCCGCGGTCAGCCGGCGGACCGTGAACGCGCTCTCGGCGCGGCGGGCGGCCTCGACCACGCCCAGGCCGCGCACGGCCCGGTGGATCGGATGCACCTGCGGGCCGGACACCGTCGCGTCGACCAGGAACGTGAGGCCGAAGTCCCACGGGCCGTCGCCGTCGCCGGCCGCGCGCCGCTGCGCCTGGTAGTGCCGGTAGGTGGCGTACCGGTGATGGCCGTCCGCGATGACCGCGCGGCGTCCCAGCAGGTCCGCGGCGATCGCGTCGAGGGTCGGCTGATCGGTCAGCGCCCAGATCCGGTGCGAGACGCCATCGTCGGTGGTGGTGGCCAGCAGCGGCGGGGTCGCCACGGTAGCGGCCACGATCCGGCTGGTGTCGCCGCCGCCGTCGTAGAGCAGGAAGATCGGTTCGAGGTTGGCCTTCGTCGCCTGCTGCAGGGACAGCCGGTCCGAGACCGGGCCGGCCATGGTGTTCTCGTGCGGCAGGATGATGCCCGCGTCGGGGTCGGCCAGCGCGACCCCGCCGACCAGGCCGCGCTGCCGGTGGCCGTCCTGCTCCTCCTCGTAGACGTAGAGGGCTGGTGCGTCGTCGCGGGCCAGGACGCCGGACCGCAGCCAGTCGGCGAGCGTGGCGGCAGCCTGGGCGTAGCGGCTGCCCGGCTCGCCGTCCCGGTCCCGCGGCAGGATCAGCCGGACCGCGTTGTGCGGGTCGGCGGACTCCAGCGCGGTCACGCCGGCGTCGTCGATCACGTCGTAGGGCGGTGAGGTCAGCGCCGCGAGGTTCGCGTCCCCACCGGCGGCGGGGGTGAACCGGACCGCCCGAAACGGCGCGAGGACCAGGCCGGGAGGCGTCGGAACGGCGGCAGCGGCGGCGTCAACCATGGCCCGCATCGTAGGACGGCTGGCCGGCTCGACGGGCGATCGTGCGCCGGTCGAGCCTGCCTGACCGGGCCGCTTCGGGGCCTGGTGACGTCGGCGACCGAGCGGAGACGGTCGGTCAGGGGCGTGGCCGGGTAGGCCGGTGAGGTTAAGCGGAACGCGCGAAGGGACGTACGCGGCACGTCTTTGCGGCGACACTGGACGACGGGTCGGTATCCCGTTCCCGATTCCGGCGGGTCGCCGGCGGTCGTTCGGGCGTCTACGGGGATGGATGACGGTCCGCCGGGTTGGCGTGGACCGGGTTGGCGTGGGACGCCTTGGGAGGTGCTGATGTCCGAGCAGAACGGCGCGGGCGGTGAGCGGCCGAACGCAGCGGGGGCGCCCGCCGGTGAGGTCTACGACTGGTACACCCGCGGGGTCGCGCTCCATGGTCATGGCGACGCGAACGCGGCGGTGCAGCTGCTCGGGCACGCCGCCGCCGCCGAGCCGGCGTCACGCAGCGTGCGGGAGGCGCTGGCCCGGGCCCAGTTCGACGCCGGCCAGTACGACGCCGCGCTGGAGACCTTCGCCTGGATCGTGGCCCAGGACCCGACCGACGACTACGCGCAGTTCGGCCTCGGCATGGCGGCCCGGCGGACCGGCGACCTGCCGACCGCGATCGAGCACCTCGCGCTGGCGGCGGCGATGCGTCCCGACATCCAGCACTATGGCCGCGAGCTGCGCGGCGCCCGGGCGCAGAACAACCGGGCCCGCTCGGCGTGACCCTCGACCTGGCAACCCCGGCGGCGCCGGGCACGGTGCACGCGGCCTACGGGCCGCCGCTGGCAGCGTCGGCGGCGCCGGCCGAGCGGTTCGACGTCGCGCTGCTCGACCTGGACGGGGTGGTCTACCGCGGCGAGAGCGCGGTGGCACACGCCGCCGAGGCGATCGAGGCCGCCGGGCGGCGCGGGATGCGCAGCGCCTACGTCACGAACAACGCCCTGCGGACCCCGGAGGCGGTCGCGGCCCGGCTGGTCCGGTTCGGGATCCCCGTGCGGGCCGACGAAGTGATCACCTCCGCGCAGGCCGCGGCACACGTTCTCGGCGAGCAACTGCCGGCCGGGGCCGCCGTCCTCGTCCTGGGTGGCGAGGGGCTGCGGGCCGCCGTCACCGCCGAGGGGCTGCGTGCGGTGACCTCGGCCGACGACGAGCCGGCGGCGGTCGTCCAGGGGTTCGACCCCGAGCTGACCTACGCCCGGCTGGCCGAGGGTGCGCTGGCCGTGCGTGCCGGCGCGCGGTGGGTCGTGAGCAACGCCGACCTGACCGTGCCGACCGAGCGGGGCATCGCGCCGGGCAACGGCTCGCTGGTCGCGATGATCCGCGCGGCGACCGGCGCCGAGCCGCTGGTCGCCGGCAAGCCGGAGCCCGCGATGCACGCCGAGTCGGTGCGCCGCTCCCGGGCGGACCGGCCGATCATCGTCGGCGACCGGCTCGACACCGACATCGAGGCCGGCACCCGGTCGGGAACGCCGACGCTGCTCGTCCTCACCGGGGTGACGGGTGGCTCGGAGCTGCTCGCGGCCGGTCCGGTGCACCGCCCGACCCTGCTCGCCGCCGACCTGCGCGGCCTGTCGTACCCGCACCCCGCCGCCGAACCGCAGGCCGACGGCAGGGCCCGCTGCGGCGCCTGGACCTGTGACGTCGACGCCGAGGGCACGCTGCGCTGGCAGCAGGCAACTGTCGGGCCGGACGGGGCCAGCGGGGCCGGGAGCGATGACGGGCCGGCGGACGACGGGTTGGACGCGTTGCGAGCCGCCTGCCAGGCCGCCTGGACCGCCGCCGACGCCGGGCACCCGGTGCGCCGCCTCGCCGCCGACCGGCCGTCGTCCTGCGCCGACCTCACGGTCTAGCGCGCCGCCTCACGGTCCAGAGCAGCGCCTTGGGGTCTGGAGCAGGGATTTGGGGTCTAGAGCAGGGAGCGGACGCGCAGCAGGTCGCGGATGCTGGCGTCGACCTTGAGACGGCCGGTCGCCCAGGCGGACGTGACCGCGAGCCGGCCCGAGGTGACGGCGATCAGGTCGTCGCTGCTGAGGGTGAAGGTGATCTGCGCGGACCGCGCCCCTTCGGCGATGTCGCGCAGGCTGCCGTCGCGCAGCTCGGCGACGTAGGAGGTGCCCAGATCGGGCAGCCGGCACATCAGGGTGCGATTCGGGGCGCTCGGCGGCCGCCCGGCCTTCCCCAAGGCATCGAGGCGGTCGGCGAGCCCGCGCAGGGCGGCCTCGCACTGCTCCCGGTCCGCCACGATGACAGCCCTCCCGCGTGTGCGCTTCCCGATCCGGCCGGCCTGGTCGCACCGCCCGCCGTCCGCCGGCGGGGACGCCGGCCGACGCCGCGGACCTCGGGCCGCACCGGGCCGGCGGGAGACGCGCGCCTTCACCGTCCTACCTGCTCACGGCCCGCGTCGCCCGGCGAGGCCTGCCGTGGCCGCTGCGCCCGCGGGCCCCGCCCGGATCGCCAGGGGGAGGGCACCCGCGCGCGGAGCGGGCGGATCCGGCACGAGCCGGGCTGGCCGCAACCGTCACGTACCGACCGGACGGCGATTCCTGCCGCGTGGCCGGGCCGGTTCGGGCCGGCCCACGGGTCCAGGTGGTCCGTGGCCGCGGGCGAGCACCGGGTCTTCACAAGTTCTGGCCGGCTGTGGGCGACACTAGCGTAGGGACGACCGGACACCGGCCAGACAATCCGAGAGCGTCGGCTGGACGTCGAGGATGCGCGCTGGTGCGCCCGGACATCAACCGCGGGAGGCAGGACAGGTGACCACCGAGCCGGCTATGCCGCAGCCGGGCCCGGCGACCGGCCCAGGAGGCGTCGGCGCGGGCCCCGTGGGCTCGGCGCCGCGCGGTGCCGAGCCCGCCGCCGACCTGCCCGCCAGTGCCGCCCCTGCCGGTGCCGCGCCTGCCGGTATGGCGCCGCCGGCGGGGGAGGACGGCCTGCGGGCGGCGAGCGCCCGGCTGAGCGAGCTGCCGGGGCTGCCGGTGGCCGAGCACGTCGCGGTCTTCGAGGAGGTGCACCGGCTGCTGTCCGGCACCCTCGCCGAGCTGGACGCGGCCGAGGGCGTCGAGGGTGCCGGTCCCGGCGGTGCTGTCGCCGCCGGAGCTCGGCCGCCCGGTCCACACCGGCCAGGCCAGCCGCCGCGGCCCGGTGCGCCGGGCCAGCCGGCCGGACGGCCCTGGCCCGGTGGCGCCCCAGGAGGCGGCCCGCGGCCCGGTCCGCCGCTGCCGGGACCTGGCGGCCCACGGTGAGCCCCACGGAGCGCCGGCCGTGACGACACGCAGGATGCGTCTGGACGGCGAGCTGGTTCGGCGTGGCCTTGCCCGGTCGCGGGAGCAGGCCGTCGAGACGATCGCCGCCGGTCGCGTGCTGGTCGCAGGCCGGGTCGCGACGAAGCCGGCGACGGTGGTCGGCCTCGACACGTCGATCGCGCTGACGGCTGGCGACGACCCCGGCTACGCCTCCCGCGGCGCTCACAAGCTGCTGGGCGCCTTCGCCGCCTTCGGCGTCCCGCCGCTGCGCGACCGCGCCGAGCAAGCGACTGAGCCCGCTGCCCCAGCCGAGCCCGCGGAGGCATCGGCGACGCGGACGGCGGATGGGGTGGCGGGGCCGGCCGAGGCGGGGGGTCCGGCAGGTGGTCCGTCGCTGCGGGTCGCCGGACGGCGGGCGATGGATGTCGGGGCGTCGACCGGAGGGTTCACGGACGTGCTGCTGCGGGCCGGGGCGGCGAGCGTCGTCGCCGTGGACGTCGGATACGGCCAGCTCGACTGGCGGCTACGCACCGACCCCCGGGTCCGGGTGCTGGACCGCACGAACGCCCGCACCCTGACGCCGCAGCTGGTGGGCGCTCCCGTCGACCTGGTCGTGGGCGACCTCTCGTTCATCTCGCTGCGACTGGTCCTGCCGGCCCTGGTCACCTGCGCGGCCGACGGCGCCGATCTCGTCCTGCTGGTCAAGCCGCAGTTCGAGGTCGGCCGGGAGCGGCTCGGTGCCGGCGGTGTCGTCCGTGACGTCGCGTTGCACGCCGTGGCGGTCGAGGACGTGGCCCGCGCGGCCGCCGAGCTGGGCCTCGGCGTGCGCGGGATCGTCGCGAGCCCACTGCCGGGCCCGGCTGGCAACGTCGAGTACCTGCTGTGGCTCAAGGTCGGCGCGCCGCCGCTGGACCCGGCCGACCTGGCCGCCGCGATCGCGGCAGGACCGGCGGGACCGGCGGGACCGGCGGGACCGGCGGGTGACGGCGCACCCCCGGCCGCCAAGGCTCCGGACCACGCGACCCCGGACCCCCAGGCGCTGGAGACTCAGGCGCTGGAAACCCAGGCCGCAGAGACCCTGACCATCGACAACACGGCTTCAGCCGGTGGAAAGGCGGGGCGGCGATGAGCAGGGAAGTTCTGGTGCTGACCCACCCGCGCCGGGACGGGATGGCGGAGCGGGCCAGCTGGGTGCTGGACCGGCTCGCCGCCGCCGGGATCGCGCCGCGGATGCTGGCCGACGAGGCGGAGATCCTCGGCCTGACCGCGGTGAACACGGTCCCGCGCGACGACGAGGCGGCGGTCGGCGTCGAGCTGGTCCTGGTCCTCGGCGGCGACGGCACCCTGCTGCGCGGCGCGGAGCTCGCCCGCTCGGCCGACATCCCGTTGCTCGGCGTCAACCTCGGCCACGTCGGCTTCCTCGCCGAGGCGGAGCCGGACGCGATGGAGTCCACGATCGACGCCGTGATCCGCAAGGAGTACCGCGTCGAGGAACGGATGACGGTCGACATCACGATCCGGTTCGGCGGCCAGGTCGTGCACACCGGTTGGGCTCTCAACGAGATGTCCCTGGAGAAGGCCGAGCGGGCCAAGATGCTGGAGTGCGTGCTCGGCATCGACGGCCGGCCGCTGTCGCGGTGGGGCTGCGACGGGGTGATCTGCGCGACGCCGACCGGGTCGACCGCCTACGCCTTCTCGGTCGGTGGCCCTGTGCTGTGGCCGGGGGTGGACGCTCTGCTGGTAGCCCCGATCAGCGCGCACGCGCTGTTCGCCCGGCCGCTGGTGCTCGCCCCGACGTCGACAGTCGCGATCGAGGTGCTGGAGCCGGTGCCGGCGGTGCTGTACTGCGACGGCCGGCGCGCGGTCCCGGTCGCGCCGCACTCCAGGGTCGAGGCCGCGCGGGGCAAGCGGCCCGTGTTGCTGGCCGTGGTGCACCCCCGGGCGTTCACCGACCGCCTGGTGGCGAAGTTCCACCTGCCCGTCGAGGGCTGGCGGGGCCGTGCCGCCAGGGAGAACGGCTTCGCCGAGCCGATCGGCGGCTTCACCGTCGACGAGCCGCCGCGGGCGTGACCGCCGGGCGGGTGATCCGCCGCGCCGCGCGCCCGACATGTCCCTTGCTTCCGGCTGTCATAGCCATGCCCTAGAGTTCGGGACGTGCTCGAGGAGATTCGGCTGCGTGGCCTCGGGGTCATCGATGATGCCGTCCTCGACCTCGCGGCGGGCCTCACGGTCGTGACAGGTGAGACCGGCGCAGGCAAGACGATGATCGTTCAAGGCCTCGGTCTGCTGACCGGCGGCCGGGCCGACTATGGCCTGATCCGCCCCGGCTACGACCGCGCCTTCGTCGAGGGTCGGCTGGTGATCTCGCCCGACTCGCCGACCGCGGCCCGGGTCCGTGAGGCCGGCGGCGAGCTCGACGAGGGCGGCGTGCTCGTCATCGGCCGCACGCTGATCTCCGATGGCCGCTCCCGGGTCCAGGTCGGTGGCCGGGCGGTCCCCGCGAGCCTGCTCGCCCAGCTCTCCGAGGACCTCGTCGCCGTGCACGGCCAGTCCGAGGCGCAGCGGCTGCTGAAGACGTCGACCCAGCGGGCCGCCCTCGACCGGTTCGCCGGCGAGGCCGTCGCCAAGCCACTGACCCGCTACGGCGAGCGGTACACCCGGCTCGCCGCCGTGCGCGCGAAGCTCGCCGACATCACCGAGCGCTCCCGGGAACGGGCCGCCGAGGCGGAGTCGCTGCGTTCCCGGCTCGCCGACATCGAGCGGATCGGGCCGAGCGCCGGCGAGGACGTCGCGCTCGACACCGAGTTGCGCCGCCTGGAGCACGCCGAGGCGTTGGTCCGGGCCGCTGAGACGGCCCATGCGGCCCTGGTCGCCGACCCGGCGGCCGGTGACGGCTCGCCCGGCGCCGTCGACATGGTCTCCGCGGCCCGCCGCGTCGTCTCGGCCGAGGGCGACCTCGACCCCGAACTCGCCGACCTCGGCACCCGGATCCGCGAGGCCGGCGTCCTGCTCGCCGACGTCGCCGCCGACCTCGCCTCGTACGCCGCCGGCATCGACGCCGACCCGGTGCGCCTCTCCGCCGCGCAGGAACGCCGCGCCGACCTCGCCGCGCTCACCCGCGCGCACGGGACCGACGTCGACGGTGTGCTCGCCTGGGCCGAGGAGGCCGGGACCCGGCTGCTGGAGCTCGACGGCGGCGCCGACTCGGCCGAGGCACTGGTCGCCGAGCGGGACGCGTTGCTCGACGACCTGGCCGATCTCGCCGGGCAGGCCTCGTCGGCCCGGTCGCGGGCCGCGCACGAGTTCGGCGAGCGGGTCGCCGCCGAGCTCGCCGGTCTGGCCATGCCCCGGGCCCGGGTGGTCGCGGTCGTCTCCCAGCGGGACGACCCGGCCGGCCTGGCGATGTTCGGGCGCAAGGTCGCGTTCGGCCCCGGCGGCGTGGACGACGTCGAGCTGCGGCTGGTCCCGCATCCCGGCGCCCCGGCCCGGCCGGTGCACAAGGGCGCGTCCGGCGGTGAGCTGTCCCGGGTCATGCTCGCGATCGAGGTCGTGCTGGCCGCGGACGACGCCGGCGTGACGATGGTGTTCGACGAGGTCGACGCCGGGGTGGGCGGCCGGGCCGCGGTCGAGATCGGCCGGCGGCTGGCGAAGCTCGCCCGGACCCACCAGGTCATCTGCATCACCCACCTGCCGCAGGTGGCGGCGTTCGCCGACCGGCATCTGGTCGTCTCGAAGGCCTCCGACGGGTCGGTCACCCGCAGCGGTGTCACCGCGCTCGACGACGCGGGCCGGGTCCGTGAGCTGTCCCGCATGCTGGCCGGCCAGGAGGACTCGACGCTCGCCCGCGGCCACGCCGAGGAGCTGCTCGCCGCGGCCGCGGCCGACAAGGCCGGCCCGTAGGTCCGTCGCTCGCGGGACGACTCCACCCGAGGGGGACGGAGGCCACGTCCGGGGACGCGGAGGATAGCGCGGCGACATGTTACTGTGAAGTCCCGTGGGCCAGGCGCAGGCTTGGGCACCCTAACCGGCCAGCTCAGACCGGCGAACCCAGACCGGCTAACTCAGCACCGGCACCCAGGACCACGGGAGTGTGTGTGGCGCAGGCACGCAGCAGTAAGCACATCTTCGTCACCGGTGGGGTGGCTTCCAGCCTCGGCAAGGGGCTGACGGCTTCCAGCCTCGGCCGGTTGCTCAAGGCCCGGGGCCTGCGGGTGACCATGCAGAAGCTGGACCCGTATCTCAACGTCGACCCCGGCACGATGGACCCGTTCCAGCACGGCGAGGTCTACGTGACCGGCGACGGTGCCGAGACCGACCTCGACGTCGGCCACTATGAGCGCTTCCTGGACGTCGAGCTCGACGGCAGCGCGAACGTCACGACCGGCCAGGTGTACTCGGCCGTCATTGCCCGCGAGCGGCGCGGCGACTACCAGGGCCAGACCGTGCAGGTCGTCCCGCACATCACCGACGAGATCAAGGACCGGATCCGCCGGCTGGCGAGTCCCGACGTCGACGTCGTCATCACCGAGGTCGGCGGCACAGTCGGCGACATCGAGTCGCTGCCGTACCTGGAGGCGATCCGCCAGGTCCGCCACGAGGTCGGCCGGGAGAACGCGCTGACCGTCCACGTCAGCCTGGTGCCCTACCTCGCCCCATCCGGCGAGCTGAAGACCAAGCCGACCCAGCACTCCGTCGCCGCGCTGCGCAGCATCGGCCTGCAGCCCGACGCGCTGGTCTGCCGGTCCGACCGGCCGCTGTCGGAGGCGCTCAAGCGCAAGATCGCGCTAATGTGTGACGTCGACGACGAGGCCGTCGTCGGCGCGCCGGACGCCTCGTCCATCTACATGATCCCGAAGGTGCTGCACCAGGAGGGGCTGGACGCGTACGTCGTGCGCCGGCTCGGCCTGTCGTTCCGGGACGTCGACTGGACCGAGTGGGACACTCTGCTGCGCCGGGTCACCCGGCCGAGGCACCGGATCACCGTCGCGATGGTCGGCAAGTACATCGACCTGCCCGACGCCTACCTCTCGGTCACGGAAGCTGTGCGGGCCGGCGGGTTCGCTGTGGACGCGGGCGTCGACGTCCGCTGGGTCGCCTCCGACGACTGCTCCTCGCCCGAGGTCACCGCCGCACTGCTCGACGGGATCGACGCGATGGTCATCCCGGGCGGCTTCGGTGTCCGCGGCATCGAAGGCAAGATCAACGCGCTGCGGCACACCCGCGAGCACGGCATCCCGACGCTGGGGATCTGCCTCGGCCTGCAGTGCATGGTGATCGAGGCGGCCCGCGGGCTCGGCGGCCTGGCCAAGGCCAACTCCACCGAGTTCGACGCGGACACCCCGCACCCGGTGATCTCCACGATGGCCGACCAGCGCGACGTCGTCGCCGGCAAGCGCGACCTGGGCGGCACGATGCGGCTCGGGCTCTACCCCTGCAAGCTCGGACCGGGCACGATCGCCCGCCGCGAGTACGGCGCGCCGGAGGTCCCCGAACGGCACCGCCACCGCTACGAGGTCAACAACGACTACCGCGACCGCCTGACCGCCGCCGGCCTGGTCTTCTCCGGCACGTCACCGGACGGCCGGCTGGTCGAGGTCGTCGAGCTGCGCCCGGACGTGCACCCGTTCTACGTCGGCACCCAGGCGCACCCCGAGTTCCGGTCCCGGCCGACGCGGGCGCACCCGCTGTTCCGCGGCCTCGCCTCGGCCGCTGTCGCCTACGCGGACCGCCGCCGGGGCGTGCTGCCGGTGGATCTCGACGCCGCCCCGGCGACACCGGCCGCCGGCACGCTCGGCGACGACGCGGCGCTGGTGACCTCGTGACCCACACCTCCCCGCAGACCTCCTCGGCAGGCGCCGGGCCCGGCTCCCAGACCAGCCACACCTACGAGGTCGCCGAGAGCACCACGCCGTACCAGGGGCGGATCATCGCGATCCGCCGCGACCTGGTCCGGATGCCGGACGGCGATGTGGCGCAGCGCGACGTCGTCGTCCACCCGGGTGCCGTCGGCGTCGTGGCGCTCGACGACGCCGAGCGGGTCGTCATGGTCTTCCAGTACCGGCACCCGGTCCGCCGGCCGCTGTGGGAGCTGCCGGCCGGCATCCTCGACGAGCCCGGCGAGCCGGCGTCCGTCGCGGCCGCCCGGGAGCTGGCCGAGGAGACCGCGCTGCGCGCCGAGCGCTGGTCGGTGCTCGCCGACGTCTGGGCGTCGCCGGGGATGACCGACGAGGCGTTCCGGGTGTTCCTCGCCCGTGGGCTCTCCGAGATCCCGGTCGGCGAGCGGTACGTCCCGGTGCACGAGGAGGCCGAGATGACCGTCGCCCGGGTGCCGCTGGACGAGGCCGTCACCCGGGTGCTCGACGGTGACATCTCGAACGCGATGGCCGTCGTCGGCATCCTCGCCGCCGCGCGGGCCCGCGACATCGGCTTCGCCACCCTGCGCCCGGCCGACGCCCCCTGGGCCGCCCGCCCGACCAACCAGGGCTGAGGCGCGCCGGCTAGCCGTTCCCGGTCAGGACCCCGGTCGCCTCGTCGACGACGACCGGGGCCGTCGCCACCAGCGTCACCGCGTTCAGCGCGAACGCCTGCGCGACCCCGGGGACGGTGAACGTGCCGTCCCAGACGACCGTCAGGGTGATCTGGTAGGGGCCCGGCTGCTTGTACTCGTGGTCGACGTAGGCGTCCGGGAAGTCGCGGGGTGAGATCGCCGCGTCGTACGGCCGCCCGGGCGAGTTCGGGCCGGTGGCGCCGTCACCGAAGTCCCAGTGGTAGGTCGGTACGGCGGTGATCGTGGCGAGCACCGGCTGGTCGACGTTGAACGCGAAGGCCGGCGGGATCTGGGTGTACACGATGGTCTGCAGCCCGGTGAAGCTGTGGGCACCGGGCTGAATCGTCAGCGTCGGTTTCGGGAGCAGCTGGTTCTTCAGGTAGTCGGCCAGCTGCGCCCGGACGGTCGCCAGCGGGATGCCGTTCGTCGGGTCGGCGAGCCAGGCCTGGCAGCCGGCGACCGCCTGGTTGTAGTCGGCCAGCTCCTGCGCCGTCATGTTCGGGCTCGGGCCGACCGCGAGCAGCAGGTCGCAGACCGCCGCCGGGTCCGGTGGGCAGGTCGCGCCGCAGCCCGTGCCGCCGGCCACCGGACCGCTCCCCAGCGGGACCCGGATGAGCTCGCCGCCCTGGTAGCGGTACTGGTAGCCGTTGTCGGTCGTCCTGGTGTCGCAGGTGGCCCACAGGACACTGCCGCACGGCACCGTCGCCGCGGACGCGGCACCGACCGGCCCGGCCGTCGCGAGCAGGGCGCCGAGCATGGCGACGAGAAGGATCTTGACTGACAGTGCTGTCCCGATCCGGCTCCCGACCCGGCGCGGGCCGCGCGGCGGCCCGCGGTGCGTGCCGGGGGCCGGCCTGCTCGACGCTGTCACGGCTGCCTCCGGGTGTAGCGGATCGTCTGGATGCGCCAGCCGGCCCCGGTGAGGGCGAGCTCCGCGGTGCCGGACCGGACGGGGACGCCGGGCGCCTCGTCGACGCGGCGGCCGGCCGGGTCGACGAGCCCCACGGAGCTGGTCGTGGCGAGGAAGGTCACCGCGCACGCGAGGCCGGCCCGAGGCCGCGCGTCGACTGCCGTGACCGCGTAGGGGTCCGCGTCGGTGCGCAGGCCGCGCTGCGCCAGGTCGCGGGTGACGCCGACGTCGAGGGCGCACGCCTGGCAGCCCGGCAACGCCAGTGCCGCCACGTCAGCGACCCGGCCGGCCCGGCTCGCGGCGTCGATCTCGGTGAAGTACGCGGTGACGACCCCGGCCGCGGCGCCCGGCGAGTCGCTCGCCCCCGCCACGGCGCCGGCCCCCGCTGTGGTGCTGGACCCCACCGTGGTGCCGGCCCCCGGTGTGGTGCTGGGGGTGCCGGCCGGTTGGCCAGTGATGCTCGCGGCCGGGGCGGAGCCCGCGACCGCCGGCGCGGCGGCCCCCGCTGGCTCGCCGCCCCCGCAGCCGGTCAGCGCTAGCACCAGCGAGACCCCGAGGCCCGTCACCAGTGCCCCGGCCGGTGGCACGGGGCGCCGAGGCCGGCCGGCGGCCGGTCCAGCTGGCTGGTTGGCGATCATGTCGAACCGCCTCGTCGGGCGCGGCCCGCGTCGGGGCGGTGCGGAGGGTTCTCGACCCGGATAGACGCCGTGCTCCGCCCGCGGGTTGCCCTCGCGGACAGGACTGTCCAGGTCGCGGCGTCCGTAGCGGATCGGACGTATGCGGCGTAACGTGACGAGGCGGCTCCGTTCCGCACAAGCTGTCAGAATAGCTCCGCGGCGCCCTCCGGTGGACGGCGCTTCACGAAGAACTGTCGGCGGTAGGTCCTACTATTCAGGCTGATGATGAACGCGCCGAGGCACGCGCCCAGCCACGCGTCAGGGTGCAGCAGGACCCGGCGGTCGAAGTGACCGCCGCGCCTGACCCTGACCCGGCGCGGAAGCCTGACCCGGCGCGGGAACCTGCCATAGCGCCGGACGACACGGTGGCGTCGGATCCCCAAGGCGCGGTGGACCCCGGCGAGCTGGTGGCGCGGTATCTCGGCCATCTGGCGGGGGAGCGGGGCCTCGCTCACAACTCGGTCCTGGCCTATGGGCGGGACCTTCGCCGGTATCACGAGTATCTGACGGCCCGCGGGCTGACCTCGCTGGCCGACGTCGATGAGGCGACCTTGGGCGAGTTCGCCGCCGCGCTGCGCGGCGGCGACGGCGAGCACCCGCCGCTGGCCGCCGCGTCGGTCGCCCGGATGCTCGTCGCCGTTCGCTCGCTGCATCGGTTCGCCCAACGGGAGGGCGCCCTCGTCGAGGACGTCTCGCAGCCGGTCCGCCCGCCGGCCCCACCGCGGCGGCTACCCAAGGCGCTGACCGTCGACCAGGTGCTGGCCGTACTCGTCGCCGCCGGTGGCGCCGCGCCTGACGCCGAACGTGCCGGGTCTGACGCCGAACGTGCCGCACCTGACGCAGAACCTGCCACGCCTCGCGCCGAACGCGCCGCCGCGCAGCCGGCCGAGCGAGTCGAGCCGGCCGAGGCGACCGACGAGCCGGACGCCGAGAGCCTGGCCGAGCGGGCTGAGGCCGTCCGCCGGCTACGGTCCGCGGCGCTGCTGGAGCTGCTCTACGGCACCGGGGCGCGGATCTCGGAGGCGGTCGGCCTCGACCTCGACGACCTCGACCTGGACCAGGTCACCGCGTCGGTGCGGCTGCGCGGCGGCAGCGGGCGTGACCGGGTGGTGCCGCTCGGCCGGTGCGCGGTGGCGGCGCTGTCGCTCTACCTGAGTCGGGGCCGGCCCGTGCTGGAGTCACCGGGATCCGGCACGGCCGTGTTCCTGTCCCGGCGGGGTGGCCGGCTGTCCCGGCAGAGTGCCTGGTCGGCGTTGCGGGCCGCGGCCGAGGCGGCCGGGATCGAGGGGGTGTCGCCGCATGTGCTGCGCCACTCGTTCGCCCTGCACCTGCTCGACGGCGGCGCGGACGTCCGGGTGGTGCAGGAGCTGCTCGGGCACGCGTCGGTGCGCACGACCCAGATCTACACGCTGGTTCCGGCGGACCAGCTCCGCGAGGTCTACGCGGCGGCCCACCCGCGGGAGCTGGAACCGGCCGGGAACCTGTCGACGGGACGGGCACCCGACGCCGCCCGTCCCGCGCTGCCGCCGCAGCCAGGCCCGGACCGGCTCGGGACGGGCCAGCTGGTCTAGCCGCGCCTGCTGGCGTGCGACGACGATCCGACCAGGCCGGATCCTCGTCGCGGCACGGCGACCCCCGAGGGTCAGTCGACCCCGAGGGTCAGCGGCTGTCCGTTCAGGCGGGGGAGTACGGGCCGAGGCTCGGCATGCCGTTGGACCCCTGCGGCGCCGGCACTCCGGGCGGGCCGCTGCGCTCGGCCAGCGTCTCGCCGACCTTGCGCGCGATCGCTTCCATCAGTCGCAGCGCCTGCGGCAGCGACAGGTTGAGCACTACTTCGCTGTCGTTCGTCATCGCGAAGCGAACCGAAACGTCCGCCATTGCCCGACCTCTCCCACCTGTCGCCAAAGATCCTGCTGCTGAAGATCTTGCCGCCGAAGATCCTGTTGATGCTAGTTGACCCGAACGGTACGGCCCATCCTCACCCGTGGTGTACGGGGGGTTGGGTGCGATCCGCGGCACGTTACGCATCGTCACCCCTGCGCTGCCGACGGTCGTTCGCGTCGACGGATATCCGATCGTCACGGAATGTCACTCCTTTGCGTGACGGCGCCGGGCTGCCGATGGCGGCTGAACGCGCCCGAGACGCGCGGGAGACGGCTGTTCAGGTTCTGTACCTGATCAACTTCTGTACCTGATCAACTCGTGTGCCTGATCAACTTCTGCATCTGATCAACTTCGTAGCTGTCGTGTTGATGCTCTTATGTTCCCTCATGTGACTTTGTCACAGGTAGCCGGGTCGGGGCGCGCCGGACGCCGGTGACCGGTCGGCCGCGCGGCGGCGCCGGCGCTCGCGGGCCCTCGGTCACGCAACGCACGCGCAATCGGCTACCCACCAGCCGGTGTGGCCCTCGTCGGCGGTCCGCGCGTCGACCTCGCGGTTCGGGCACGATGGGCTGGTGAGCGCTTCCGAAGACGTGTCCTCTCTGTCCATCGGCATCCTGGGCGGCTCCGGGCCGCAGGGCGGCGGGCTGGCGATCCGGTTCGCCGCGGCCGGCCACAAGGTGGTCATCGGCTCCCGGTCCGCCGAGCGTGGCGCGGAGGCGGCCGCCAAGCTGTCCGCCCCGAGCCGGGCCGTCGAAGGCACCGACAACGCGGGCGCCGCCGAGCAGGCCGACATCGTGATCATCGCGGTGCCGTGGGAGGGCCACGGCGAGCTGCTCGCGAGTCTGCGCAAGGAGCTCGCAGACAAGATCGTGATCGACTGCGTGAACCCGCTCGGCTTCGACAAGGGCGGCGCCTACCCGCTGCCGGTCGAGGAGGGCAGCGCCGCACAGCAGGCGGCGGCCCTGCTGCCAGACAGCACGGTGACGGCCGCGTTCCACCACGTCTCGGCGGTGCTGCTCGCCGACGAGTCGATCGCCGAGGTCGACACCGACATCCTCGTGCTCGGCGACGACCGGGCCGCCACGGACGTCGTCCAGGCGCTGGCCGAGCGCATCCCGGGCATGCGGGGCATCTACGCGGGCAAGCTGCGCAACGCCGGTCAGGTCGAGGCGTTCACGGCCAACCTCATCTCCATGAACCGCCGCTACAAGGCGCATGCGGGCATCCGCATCACCGACGTCCCGCACGTCGAGCCGGCCTGACGTGAGCGGGTGACCGCGTCGGACGACCTGGTCCGCGACGACTCGGTCCGCGACGACCTGGGGCTCGCGGTGCGCGTGCCGCGGCGGGTCGAGCGGGTGGTCTCGCTGGTCCCCAGCCTGACCGAGTCGATCGCGGTCAGCGCGCCCGGGCTGCTCGTCGCCGCGACGGACTGGTGCACCCATCCGGGCGACCTCGACGTCACCCGGATCCGCGGCACCAAGAACCCGGACGTCGAGACGATCGTGCGGCTCGGGCCCGACCTGGTGGTCGCCAACGCGGAGGAGAACCGGGAGCCGGACCTGGCCGCCCTGCGCGCCGCCGGCCTCGCCGTCTGGGTGACCGCGCCGACGACGGTCCCGGCGGCGCTGGCGAGCCTCGACCGGATGCTGGTGGCCGCCTGCCGGCTGCCCAGGCCCGGCTGGCTGGACGAGGCGGTGACGGCCTGGCGGGAGCAGCCAGCGGGGCCGCGCCGGCGCGCGGTCATCCCGATCTGGCGCCGGCCCTGGATGGCAGTCGGCCGGGACACGTTCACCGGCGACGTCCTCGCCCGTCTGGGCGTCGACAACGTGCTCGCCGGCCACGCCGAGCGTTACCCGCGGATCACGATCGCCGACCTGCCGGCGCACGACCTCGTCGTGCTCCCCGACGAGCCCTACGCGTTCAGCCCGACCGACGGCCCGGAGGCGTTCACCGCCCCGTCGGTGTGCGTCTCCGGACGCCACCTCACCTGGTACGGCCCGTCTCTCGCCGAGGCCCGCGCCGTCCTGCGGGGCCGGTTTGAGACCGCGCTCTGACCGGCCGGACCGCACCAGGGCTCGTGAGGGGTCCCTGCCTCCGACGGTGACGGCGTCTGACGGGTGACCGCGTCCGACGGGTCACTGCGCCTGAGCCGCCACCGGGAGCGGGACCGGTCGGGTCCAGCAGTCGGTCGTGACCGGCGGCTCCCCGGACAGGACGAGGCAATTCCTCGCGGCGTCGCCATACGGGTCGGCCGCGGCGAGGTCCGCGGTCAGGATCGCCATCTGCCGCGAGTCGGCGACCTGGGACGCGTGGAAGTCGACGGACCCGGTCGTACCGGCGCGCGGGTCGACCAGTCCGCCATCCTCGGGCAGCAGATCCAGGTTTCCGGGCTTCGTGGGCGTGGGCGCCTGCCTGATCCAGTTGACCAGCACGTCGATGTTGAACGGACTGGCCTGCGCGGTGTGGTCAACGGCCTCCAGCACGAGCTTGGCCGCGTCATACGCGATCGCCGTCCGTTCGTCGGTCCAGTGTGGCCCGGGCGGGACCGGCGGCGCGGTGTACGCGTACATCGCCCGCAGCCGGGTGCAGAACTGCGGCAGCTCGGGCGCGAGCCGCGTCGTCATGTCGCCGAGGTTGCCGTCCGCGCAGGAGGTACCGGACAGGGCCGCGCCCGGGCCCTTCGAGACGACCGGGAAGACCGAGCTCTCCTGGCGGGTGTACTCGGTGACGTACTGGGTGATGGAGTCGTCGGCGACGAGGAGCGGGCCGCCGCGGCGGGTGCCCAGGCAGCCCGCGCTCGTCAGCGAGCCGAAGTCCTCGGCGCGTCCGGCGTAGAAGACGAGGTCGTCGGCACCCACCCCGGGCCCGGTGGTGCCGCTGGCCGGTGGGCACGCGACGCGCATCCAGTCGTCGACGGATGGCGCCCCGGGACAGCCACCCGCCTGCCAGCCGTGCCGCGTCGTCTCCAGGCCGGAGTGCACCGCCTGGTTGACCATGTCGCGGACCAGCGTGAAGACGTAGCGGTCCGCCTCGTCCGGCATGGCCTGCCCGTCGCCGCCGCAGCTGCCCTTCGGGTAGAGGATGTCGATCCGCCGCCGGTGGTTCAGCAGCGCGTAGTCGGCGACTAGCAGCGCCTCCCGCGAGTTCTGCGGCTCCATCTGGAGATAGGTCGAGCTGGAGTCCGAGAGGCCGTCACCGGACAGCGTCGTGCCGAGCGTGAGGATCTTGTGGTTTCCGAAGTCGGTGATCGCCTGGATGGTTGTCGCCTGCGAGCGGTCCATGCCGACGATCGCGGCGACGGCCTGGTCGGGGTCCCGCGCTAGGGGGACCAGCTGGTCGCGCGCCACCCGGTCGGCCTGGTCCATGTACAGCCCGCCGCTGGCGATGAGGATGCGCAGGATCGGGCCGTCCTGCCCGCGGTCCTGGCCCAGGTGGAGGGGGGAGGAGGCCGGGACGGTGACCGGGTCGGAGGGTGCCGGACGGCACGGTGAGCCGTCGCGGCTGTCCACGACGATGTTCTCCTGGCGCTGCCAGGTCAGCAGGCCGAGCAGCTCGGCCACCTGGGCGGCGGCCCATGGCAGGCGGCTGCCCCCCGGCCCGGTCTTCGGGGCGCCGAGGCCGGCGAAGTAGACCAGCGTCACGAACGTTCGCGACGGATGGCGGCCCCGCAGCACCTTGGCGCAGGCGTTCTGCTGCTGGATGTCCTTCTGGACGCCGACCAGCTCGGCCCCCGACTGGTCGGTTCCGGCGGCGCCGCGGCCGAACTGGAACGACCCGTCGCTGTAGCCGACGCATTCGCCGCCTACCCAGGCCAGCGACGAGAGGCTGCCCTTGGGCGCTGAGCAGCCATGGTTGTCCGGGGCGACATAAACCACGACCAGGACACTCAGGACGACGAGCACCGTCAGGACTCCGGCGGATGGCAGCAGCGGGGGCCACTTGAACGACAGCGACGGGGGAGCCAGTACGGTCGTCCTGCGCTGGTTCGCCACTGAATCCGGCTTACGGTCACCTTCGCTGGAGATTTGGCGCGAGTTCTGCCGAAGGTTCTCGGTGATCCCCGTCTTTTCCGTTTCCGGCCCCGGCTTCACTGGGGGCTCTGAGACCCGCGCCGACGGTTGTTCCGGTGCAGCAAGGTGCCACGCCAGTTCCTTGAAGACTTCGTTTCTGGGCCAGCGGACCAGCACCCATTCCAGCAGGTCTCGAAAGGGCAGCCTGTGTGTGCAGGCGATGCCGTTCTTGAGTTTCTGCAGGACGTCACCCCAGAGCAGGTCTGGGTCCATGACTCCTTGCAGCAGCCGCGCCGGCGCCAGGCCAATCGAGTCCCACAGCACCTGGGCAATCTCGCCACGGTCCTGGTAAAGGTGCGCGAGCATGGTACGCAGCCGAGCGAGCTCGGATTCACTGAACTCGATGTCGTCGGCTCCCGCGTCGAAGGCGGGGCCGTTCGGAAACTCGGTCAAGGTCACCCCGTAGTCAGGACCGCGCCGCCCGATAGCCAATTGTTGGCGATCAGCGTAACGGGTCGGTTGGCCGGTTCCAGCCACGACGTGCCGGAACGCCCTGACGTGCCGCCGACACGGCGCCCCCCATGTTCGGGCCGCCAGTACTGGAACCAAATGCCGCGATGCCGCTTAATAGGCGCACCTGAAGACGGGGAAAACAAAGCGGGCGCCCCGCCGGCGCGGGGCCGCGGGGGGGCCCGGCCGGGGGGGCCCCCGGGCGGGCGCCCCCCCCCGGGG
>NZ_JADWYX010000012.1:54078-116905 GCF_016786355.1 Frankia sp. AgB1.9 | reverse complement strand
GATCACGGCCGCATCGTCGAACGGGTGGACCATCAGCCGGTCGCCCTCGGCGGCGAACGCCGCGGCGGCGGCGGGCCCGGCCGCGGGCCCCCCCGGCCCCCGCTCGCCCCCCCCCCCCCCCCCCCCCCGGCGCGGCCCCGGCACGCACCAGGTCCGCGCCCATCTCGGCCAGCGCGCGGCCGCCGGCGATCGTCTCCAGGCAGCCGACCGAGCCGCAGCCGCACTTGCGACCGTCCACCGGCTCGATGGGCATGTGCCCGATCTCGCCGCCGCGGCGGGCCTGGCCCATCCGAAGCTGCCCGTCGGAGGCGATGGCGCCGCCGATGCCGGTCCCCAGGGTGACGAAGATCGCGTCACGGGCCCCCGCCGCGGCACCGTGCCGCAACTGGCCGTAGGCGAACGCGCGGGCGTCGTTCGCGAGGTTCACCGGACGGCCGGTGGCGTCGGCGAGCTCCGGGCCGACGGCGCGAGTCGCCCACTCGCCCGCGATGTTCGGGACGACGAGCAGCCGGCCGGCGACCGGGTCGAGCGCACCGGCGGCGGCCACCCCGATCGCGCGGGCCTCGGGAACCTGCGCGGCGACGTCCGACAGGGCGCGCAGCACGTCGTCCACCCCGCTGTGCGGGGTCGGGACCCGGCCCTTGCGCGTCACCTGGCCGTCCGCCAGCGTCACCCACTTGATCGAGGTCCCACCGAGGTCGAGACCGAGGACCGTGGCGGACCTGGGCTCCACCTCCTGAGGCCCGGTGCGGTCCTGGGGCCAGCTAGCGGCCTGGAGATCATCAGGCCAGGTGCGAGGCTGTGGATCTTCAGGCCAGGTGCGGGCCTGCGGATCTTGAGGCCACGTGCGGGCCTGCGCTTCCTGGGGCCAAGTGCGGGCCTTGGGGCCGCCCTGAGTCACCGCGCCATTCTCCGTTTCCGCGCTCGGACCGAACAGCGTTCGGCCTGGTTGTCCTGCCGGCCGCCACCACGCGGCCCACAGGTGCCGGGTTGCACCGCCCCGCCGAAGAGTAGGTCCAGACGGCAGGACTGTGGTCAACCCCATGACCGGGCCGGCCGTTTCCCCACCGACCCGGTCGCTAGCCTGAATTTCGTTGCGTGCGCAATCTTCATTGCTCGTCAGAAGGTGGGGCCATCGTCGTGCCGAAACTTGTGATCATCATCGCGAGCACCCGTCCCGGCCGGATCGGGCCCTCGATCGGGACATGGGTCGCCGAGCAGGCGACGGCGCACGGTGCCTTCGACGTGGAGCTCGTCGACCTCGCCGAGGTCGACCTTCCAATGTTCAACGAGCCGAGGCACCCTCGGTTGGGCGACTACGCCCATGACCACACCAAAGAGTGGGCCGCGACCGTGGCCGCGGCGGACGCGTTCGTCTTCGTGATGCCTGAGTACAACCATTCGTTCACCGCGCCGTTGAAGAACGCGATCGACTTCCTGTCCGCGGAGTGGCGATACAAGCCGGTCGGTTTCGCCAGCTATGGCGGTATCGCCGCCGGTACCCGCGCGGTGCAGGCGATCAAGCCGGTGCTCACGGCGCTCGATCTGGTCCCGGTGACGCCGGCGATCGCCCTCGCCATGGTAGGTCAGAAGATCGGCTCGGACGGCCAGCTCGTCGCCGACGCGGCGATGGACGCGGCCGCCAAGGTGATGTTCGACGAGATTGCCCGCTGGACGGCCGCGCTCGCCGGGCTGCGCGCCGGCTGAGCCGGCGCCGCCCGACGCAGGGGTCCTCAGAGCGTCGGGCCGCAGATGCTGTGCATCGGGGCCGGGTCGGCGCGGAACCGGTTCGCGATCCAGGTGTACATGTCGCGGGACGACGTGCTGAAGACCGTGCTGTGGCCGGCGTTCGGGTAACGGTGGTAGTCGACGGCGGTTCCGGCCGCGCACAGGTCCCGCACGACCCCGTCGGTGATCGGCTGGCGGATGACGTTGTCGGCATCGCCCTGCAGCAGCAACAGCGGTGGCATGGCGCCGATCACCGCCTTGCGCTGCGCGGCGAACCTGGAGACGTAGGGCTCGATGGTCAGCGGGTCATGCAGAAACACCTGGGCCTCGGTGAGCCCGGTACTGGCTGTCACCAGGTCGACCGCACACTTGTGCTGCAAGATCGACAGTAGCCGCTTCCCGTGTGTGGTCAGGTCGGCCGACAGGTTCACCGAGGGATAGGCCACCGAGACGCCATAGGCCGCCATCAGGATGTAGGCGACGCCCGTGTCGTTCTCGTCGCGCAGGCTCGCCAGCGAGCGTGGCAGGTCCGCGAGCGGCGCCATGGCGACCACACCGCGCACCCTGAGCTCAGGCGCGTAGCCGGTCATCACCCCGGCGGCGAGCGCGGCCTGCCCGCCCTGCGAGTAACCCCAGATGATCATGTCGCTACCCGCATGCGCCGCCGGCAGCGCGCGGGCGGCCCGCACCACGTCGAGCAGGGCCTGGGCCGCGGGCCTGGCCACGTAGATCGCGTGGTCGCCGGGGGTGCCAAGGCCGATGTAGTCGGCGGCGGCGACGACGTAACCCTGCTGGACCAGCGAGAAGGTGCTGCCGACGGCGGTCAGCGCGGGCTGGGCCAGTGACGGTGCGCAGGCGTCCGCCACGCCCGTGGTGCCATGACCGAAGGCGACCACCCGCCGGCCACCGGACGGCACCGTGCCGCCGTGCCCCGGTGCCGGGCTGAGCACCAGCCCGGAGGCCGCCACGTCGGCGCCGTTCTGGTCCCGGGTGTGGTAGATCACCCGCCAGGCCGTGATGCCGGCCGGTGCACCGGCCACCGGCGTCGCCGTGATCAGGCTGCCGGGGGCGCCTGGAGCCAGCGACTGCGCCGTCGCCCCGCCCGCCGCCGCGGAAGAGCCAGCCGAACAGCCAGCCAGCGGCGCTGCGAAGGCCAGGGCCGCCACGAGACAGCCAAGGACGCGGCGCGCCTGACCTCGGCCCAGTGCGCCCAGGTTCGCCCGCCTCGCCACACTCTGAGCGTATTCACCCATCCGGCGCCTCGATGTTTCACGTGGGTCACGCCGCACCCGGATTCGGGTCGGACCACCGCCTCGCCCGCGCACGAGCGATGATCCGGCCACCGAGCCCGGCATCCCCGGGGCAACAAAAAGGCCCCGATCGACGCGCCAGACGGGCGGCGAAGCGGGGCATAAGGAGTCCCGGTGACGTACCCATCGATACGGGGGGATTCGAGGGGTACGCCGACCGGGACAAGCCATACGTTACAGGTTCGGCGTGGCCTTGTCGCCACTCCGAAGAACAACGGACAACATCCGGACCCTCAGCTGCTGGAACTTTAGATGGCGTCCATGCCCCGTTCGCCGGTCCGAACCCTGGTCAGCGAGACGACGGGGGTGATCCAGATCTTCCCGGCCCCGCTGGCCGTGCTCGCGGCCGAGCCAAGGATCACGTTCACGATGTCATCGGCGTCCCCGTCGTCGACGAGGACCTCCATCCGGACATTACTGACAGACTCGTCGTGGAAGCGCCGCCCCCGGTACGAACTGGTGCGCGACACTTCCTTTCCGTAACCAGACGCCTGGCTAATTGTCATCCCATGGATACCGAACGTGGTCAGCGCGGCGCGCACGTCGGCCACCCGGTGCGGGCGGAGAATTGCGGTGACAAGCTTCACGACCAGGCCCCACTCATGCGCTCGGACTGCGGTATTTCGTCCCGCCAAAGCGTAGAGCCGACGGATGGCTGGGTCCTGCGCCCCACACCGGCTCTTCTGGAGGACCGACGAAAATGTCGCTGGCTGACCGCGCTCCGGCACCGGACCCGATCGACCTGCTCCCGCCCGCGCCGACCTTCGCCGTGACCAGTACGGACTTCGCCGACGGCGCGCCGCTGCCCCTGGCGCACGCGCACGGCAGCGCCGGCGGCGGCGACCTGTCGCCGCAGCTGTCCTGGTCGGGCTTCCCCAGCGAGACGAAGTCCTTCGTGGTCACCTGCTATGACCCGGACGCGCCAACCGGCTCCGGTTTCTGGCACTGGGTTCTCGTCGACATCCCGGCGTCCGTGACCGAGCTCACGACCGGTGCCGCCTCCGGCGATCTGTCCGGCCTCCCGTCCGGCGCGTACCACGTCGCCTGCGACTGGGGCACCAAGAGCTACGGCGGCGCCGCGCCGCCGGCTGGCGACCGCCCACACCGGTACGTCTTCGTCGTGCACGCGGTCGACGTGCCAAAGCTGGAGATCAACGACGCCGTCGCTCCCGCGGTCGTCGGCTTCAACCTGGCGTTCCACACGCTGGCCAGGGCGGTCATTCGAGGCACCTACCAGCGCTGAGGCTCGCGCCACGATCAGCCCAACCGGGATACGTTGACGGGATGAGTCGACGGCCGGCAGGCCGCAGGCTGCTTTCCCGGAACCCCGAAGCCGAAAACCCCGGCACCGGAACCCAGGCAAAGGAGGGCGTCCGATGATGCGCAGGCTTGCGTTGATCGCCGCGGTCGCCAGCGCCGCCGCATTGGCCGCCCGCTGGCGCAAGGACAAAAGCGAGCAGGTTGACCTGTGGCACGAGGCGACCTCCGCCGACCAGGGCGGCAACTAGCCCGACGGGCCGGGATGGGCCCCGTCAGGGGATCCATCCCGGCCCAGGTCTGCCCGGCAGTCCTCAGACGGGGACGACGCCCAGGTCCTCCTCGGGCGCGCGGGCCTTCGCCCCGCGACCGATGACGAAACCCCCGACGGCCAGCAGAATGCCGCCGACGAAGATGATCGTCGCCATCACGTTGACCTGCGGCGGGACACCGTTCTTGGTCGCGCCCATGACCCACAGCGGGAACGTGAGCGTGCCGCCCGCGTTGAACGCCGTGATGATGTACTCGTCGATCGACATCGAGAACGCCAGCATCGCGCCGGACAGGATGCCCGGCAGGATGATCGGGAGCGTCACCAGGCGGAACGTCGCCCAGGGGCCGGCACCCAGATCGCGGGCCGCCTCTTCGAGACTCATGTCGAAACTGGCCAGCCGTGTACTGACGACCACCGCGACATAGGCCAGGTTGAACATGACGTGCGCGATCAGGATCGTCAGGTACCCGCGCGGGATGTTCATCGTGATGAACAGCGAGAGCAGCGACGAGCCCAGCACCACCTCGGGCGCGGCGATGTTCGCGAAAAGCAGCAGGTTCACGCCGCCCTGGCCGCGGAACGCATGTTTCCCGATCGCCATGCCGATCATCGTGCCGAAAGCCGTCGCGATCAGGGTCGACAGCACGCCGATCGTCAGGGAGTTCACCAGCGAGCTGGTGAGGTCCGGGTAGGCCCCGAGCCGGCCCCACCATTTGAAGGTGAAGCCCTGCCAGTGGGTGTTCTGGCGGCTGTGCGTGTCATTGAAGCTGAAGACGATCATGAAGATGATCGGTGCGACCAGCCACAGCAGGATCAGCCAGGTGTAGGCGTGCATCAGGTGCGCGCCCCAACGGATACGCGGCCGCCGCCTCGTCGCGGCCGGCCGCGCCTCGGCGGTCGTCACCGCGGTCGGCGCGCTCAGAGTCTCTGGTTCGCTCCGTCCGCCGCGAGCTACGGCCCCGTCCTCCGCACGCTCCGGACGGGACCTCCGCACGCGTCCTCCTACGCTCACCGGGTCGCCATCTCGAACACGTCCCGGGTGCCGAGCACCCGGGCGTAGATGAGGATGCCGATCAGCAGGATCACCATCAGGATGAACGACAGCGCCGACGCGAGGGGATAGTCCGCGTTCGTCAGGAACGCCGTCTGGATGATGTTCCCGATCATCGTGTTGTGGGTGCCCCCGAGGATCGACGCGTTGACGTAGTCCGAGGTCGCCGGGACGAACGTGAGCAGCACGCCGGCGAACACGCCCGGCATGGACAGCGGCAGCACCACCCGGCCGAACACACCGGCCTTGTTGGCGTACAGGTCACCCGCTGCTTCCAGCAGCCGCGGGTCCATCCGCTCCAGGGCCACGTAGATCGGCAACAGCATGAACGGGAACGAGTTGTACGTCAGGCCGCCGATCACCGCCGCCGAGGTCGCCATGACCCGGAAGCCGTCCGGCAGCAGCCCGATGTGCTTGAGGTTCCCGAGGATGACGCCGTCGTCGGCGAGCAGGAACTCCCACGAGACGGTCCGGATGATGAACGAGACGAGGAACGGGAGCAGGACCAGGAAGAGGTAGGTCGCGCGTCGCTTCCCGCCGTAGAAGGCAATCCAGTACGCCATCGGATACGCCAGCACGATCGACAGCACCGTGCAGGCGCCGCCGTAGATGAACGACCGGATCAGCTGCGTCGAGTACTCGCTGATCGCGTGCGGGTAGATCCCGAAGTTGAAGGTCTGGGCGAAGCCGTCGGTCACGTTCCCGGTCTGCAGCGAGACCGAGAGCATGACGAGCATCGGCACCACGAAGAAGATCGCGAGGTAGAGCCCGCCCGGGGTGGACAGCAGGTAGGGGGTCCACGGCGAGCGCCAGTGCTTCGGCTTCTTCCCGCGGCCGCCCGCCGCCCCGCTCGCCGGGGCGGCGGCCACAGTCTGGGTCATGATTCGCTCCGGTTCAGGCGATCACGACTGGACGATGGGCTGGAAGATGCCGTTCCAGGTCTTCTCCTCGGCCGCGGTGAGGTCGCGGTACCGGTAGGTCTTCTTCAGGTCGTCCGCGGTTGGGAAGATCAGCGGGGATCCGGAAAGCGCCGGGTCGACCAGCGACTTCGCGGCCGGAACCGGGGTGATGTAGTTGATGTAGTCGGTCAGCATCGCCGCGACGTCCGGCTTGTACACGTAGTCCATGTAGGTGATCGCGTCGACCGGGTGGGTGGCGGTGATCGGGATGCACATGTTGTCCGTCCAGAAGAGGCCACCCTCCTTCGGGACCACGAACTTGAGGTTCTTGCCGCCGGCCTGCTGCTGGTAGACGTCGCCGGACCAGGCCATCGACAGCCACAGGTCGCCGGAGGCCAGCGCATCGATGTAGCCCTGGTCGTAGTACTTGCGCACGATGCCGTCGTCGCGCTGCTTCGTCAGCTTCGCGGCGGCGTTCTTCCAGTCCGCCTCGGTCGACGTCTCCGGCTTGATTCCCATGCCGACCATCGCGAAGTTCGGCAGGTCCTCGTTGTCGCCGAACATGCCGACGTGGCCCTTGAAGGCCGGGTCGAACAGGTCCTCGTAGCTCGTGATCTCGCGCCCGGTCTTCTCGGGGTCGTACCCGATCCCCACCAGGCCGGACTGCCACGCGACGGTGTACTTGTTGCCCTTGTCGTAGGAGGGGCTCTTCACCGACGGGTCGGCGTTCTTGGCGAAGGTCGGCAGCTTCGTCTGGTCCAGCGGGGCGAGGAAGCCCAGCTCGATGAACTTGTCCAGGTAGACGCCGTTGGTGATGACGATCAGGTCGGCGCTGATCGACTGGTGCGCCGCGAGCTGCGGCTGCACCTTCGCGAAGTACTCGCCGTTGTCCTGGATCGACTCCCGGTAGTTGACGTGGATACCGGTGTCCTTCTCGAACTGGACCAGCGACGGGTGCTTACCGTCGTCGTCGGTGTCCATGTAGAGCGGCCAGTTGGCGAAGTCGAGCGTGCCCGCCTTCTTCTTGTCGCTCCAGAACGTGGCGACGTCGTCGGCACTCGCCGGCGCCTTCTTCTCCCCCTTGACGCCGCACGCGGCGAGGAACGCGGCGAGGCCGGCGGCGCCGCCTGCCTGCAGGAACTGCCGGCGGCCGAGGCGGGGCTGGGTGAGGCCACGCAGGAGGGCCGGGTCGACGGCGGGAGCCGGCGACTGGGCGCCGGGACGGTCCGTGCTGTCGTGCGTCGTCACGTGGGAGATCCTCCGCGAGGTGCTGTCAGCTGAACGCGCTTCTTGTCAGGGATCTGTTGGTTCAGGGCCTGCCGGGTCGGCCCGAGGACCGGCCAGGACGTTCTTCGGTGCCCCGCGGCCACCGTCAGGCGGCGGCGGGGGTGGAGCTCGCTGTGCCGGGCGCGAGGGCGAATGAGTGGTCCTCCCGCCAGGACAGCCAGACCTCGTCCCCACGGCGAGCGATGTCAGCCGAGTCCGAGCTGTTCTGCCAGAAGACCGTGATCTCGTCGCCGCCCGGGGTGAACACCGTGTAGGTGGTGTTGGTCCCCAGGTAGACGACCTCGGTGACCCGGCCGCGCAGCATGCAGACGTCGCCGTCCGGCCGGTCGACCGTCATGCCGATCTTCTCCGGGCGCACGGTCAGCTCGACGACGGAACCGGTGCGCACCGACTCCAGGTCCTCGTGCATCGGCACCATCAGCCGCTCGTCGATGCCCGCATCAAGGATCGCGACCGGACCCGTCCCATCCGTGGTCACCGTCTTCACAGTCCGGCGCAACACGTTCGAGGTGCCGATGAAGCCCGCGACGAATCGGGTGCGCGGTCGCTCGTAGAGGTCGCGCGGGGCGGCCAGCTGCTCGATCCGGCCCTTGTTCATGACCGCGATGCGGTCCGACATGGTCAGCGCCTCGCTCTGGTCGTGCGTCACGTAGACGAACGTGATGCCGACCTCGCGCTGGATGCGCTTCAGCTCGATCTGCATGGTCTCGCGCAGCTTCAGGTCGAGCGCGCCGAGCGGCTCGTCCAGCAGCAGTGCCCGCGGCTCGTTCACCAGTGCCCGGGCCAGCGCGACCCGCTGCTGCTGGCCGCCGGAGAGCTCCTTGGGCTTGCGGTCGGCCAGCGCGCCGAGCTCGACCAGCTCAAGCATGTTGGTCACCCGCTCGCGCATCGCCTGGCCGCGGATGCCCTTGCGCTTCAGGCCGAAGGCGACGTTGCCCGCGACATCGAGATGCGGGAAGAGGGCGTAGCTCTGGAAGACCAGGTTGACGTCCCGCCGGTTCGGCGGGGTAGCCGTCACGTCGTTGCCGTGCAGCAGGATCTGGCCCCGGCTCGGCTCCTCGAAGCCACCGATCATGCGCAGCGTCGTCGTCTTCCCGCAGCCCGACGGCCCCAGCAGCGAGAAGAACTCGCCCTCGGCGATCTGGAGGTCGACGGTCTCCACGGCCGTGACGGCGCCGCGACGCGACGCGTAGTCCTTCGCGACGCCGATCAGCTCGATCGCTGGCGGCACCGCACCCGTTCCACCCGTGGGCACCGTCGGCGTACTGACCGTCGGCACCGACGTCGACACCCCGTCCGCGGTCACCGCCAAGACCCGCACCTGCCTTCCCATGTTTCGCGACAGATCTAGGGCAATCCGTAGAAGTCACGCCCCGATGCCGAGTCAGACTGCCAGCGGCATGTGCCCTGGACAAGGGATCCGACGTAAAGGTTCGATTTCCCAGCCGAATCAGAGCCAGGACGGCTTGCCGGCTAGGGAATCCACTCACCAGGCGGGGTCATCGACACTGATGCGATGGCGTTGGCCACCGACTCGCCGTTCGCGGATGGAAAGCGTCTGTGCACGGACGGGGACCATCCAGGCGGCCGCCCGCGCAACGCTGCCCCAATGGTGGTCAGCCTACGGTCGATGCTCGGCCGCCTGGCCCACCGAACCAAACAGTGAGGTCAGGACCACCCTGGGCCAACACCGCTCCCATGTGGTCACCGTCTGCACACGGACGAATGGAATGTCCCGGTCGCCTGCCCTCGATGGTCACCGTCACGGAGCGGGCCGCCACCCGGGCCGGAACGCACCGAGCCGCTGAAGCCGCTGACCGCCTGAGGTCATCGTTAGATCTTTCATCGCTTTTCACCGGCGGGCCGGGTCCCAGCGGCGCGCCAGATGCCCTCAGCGGACGGGTCCCGCTGAGGGCACGGGTTCCACCGACGAGCCAGCGCCGCATCTGAAGGTTCGCCTCGCCCCGAGGCCAGCAAGATCGCTGTTTCGGCCCTCGCATGGCTGTAACCGCAGCGTTCTTGCGACCATGCGAGGGCCGAAACAGCGATCAAGCCAGCGGGCGGACCTGGCCGGACACGGCACTAGCTGCCGTCGACGGCCCGGCTGCTAGTGAGAGGACGGGTCCCATGAGTGGGACGCGTGCCCTCCGTCCACGACACCCAGCCTCGCCGCCCGACACCCTGCGGCCGACACCCGGCGGCCGGCGGCCGGCGGCCGGCTCAGGTTCGGCCCCGACCCGGCGTCGGCGACGCTGCCCCTTCCAACCGGCGGCGATCGTCATGGCGCTACCCACTGGTGGTCACCGTCTCTCGTGTCCGGGGACCAGCCAGACCACCGATGGGCAGCGTGCCGACGGAGCGGTCGGCTGGCGGGCGGGCACACGGCGGCGCATCGTGGACGGATGGCGACCGAGACGCGCGCCGGGGTCCGGGAGTCAGGCCTGCCGCCGTCCGCACGGGCGACGCACACCACGCCCGCCGGCACCGGCTACCTTCCCTCCCCGGTTCCGCACGACCTGCTGGCCGGGGTGTCGGCGTCGCACCGGCGACTGCTCGCCCTCGCCACGGCGCTGGACGACGCGACCGTCGCCCGGCCCGCCCTGCTGCCCGGCTGGACCGTGGGGCAGATCCTGCGTCATCTCACCGTCGGTGCCCACAACCACACGAGCCTCGTCCAGGCGGCCTGTGCCGGCGCCGCCCCGGTACCGCTGCCTACCGGCGACTCGGCGGCTGACGACCCGACGGTCCACCCGGGCGCCGATTCCGCCGAGCGCCTCCGCGATGACCTGGCCGCGGCCATCGCCGGGCTGGAGCGCGCCTGGGACGCGACCCACGTCGAGGTCTGGCGCACCGGTCTTGGGATGTGCCGGCTCGAGCCGGCCGCCGGCTCACGCCTCGACGGCCCGGTGACCCTGGCGGACCTGGTGTTCCTTCGCTGGCGCGAGGTCGAGATCCACGGGGTGGACCTGGGGCTCGCCGACCGCGGCGGCCCTGGCTGGGCCGACCTGCCCGCTCCCTACGTGGACGCCGAATGGGACTGGACGACCGCCCGGCTGCCGGAACGGTTGCCACCCGGGGTCAGCGTCGTGCTCGCTCCGGGCGATCGACCGTCGCGCGCGTTCGGCGCCGGCCCGCGGCCGGCCGTCGTGCGGACCTCCACGGCCGAAACGCTGCGCTGGCTGCTCGGACGCCTCCCCCGCCCGGCGGCCCCCAGCGGCTGGCCGGACCTGTGTTCCTGGGAATGACGGTGCCCCCAGCAGGGACGGACTCCCACGCTGTCCGCTGATGGGCAGCGTCATGGCTCGTGATGGGCAGCGTCACGGCTCGGCACCGGCCGCGCTCCTCAGCCCGGCGAGCGTCGGTCGGGAACGCTGCCCACTAGCGGTCCTGGTGACCGTCACGCCCGGGTCGAGGTGGTAGCCCGGCCGCGCACGCTGCGCCTCGATGGGATCCGTCCGACCTCGCTGCCCACTAGTTGGGCAGCGTCCGAACGTCCGGCACCGGCCCGGTTACGACGTTGGTGCCGTGGCGGTGCGCTCGTCGCTGGCCATAGGGAGACAATGGTCCGGTGGGTGCGCACCATGCCGGTATGACCGGTTTGCCTGGCCCTCGGGACCAGGGGCGACGGAGCGACGTCGGGTCGCGCGTCGTCGACCTCCCCGACGTGACCCCGGCCTGCCGCGCGGCGCGGGGGGGCCACTCTTGATCACGATGGCACTGTTCAACAACAAGGGTGGCGTCGGCAAGACCACGCTCACCTTCCACCTCGCGCACATGCTGGCCCGGCAGGGGCATCGGGTACTCGCCGTCGACCTCGACCCGCAGGCGAACCTGACCGCCCAGTTCCTCGACGAGGACGACCTGGCGACCCTCTGGCGGGAGCAGATCGTCGGTGCCTCGACCGGTGGCCGCGGGTCGACCGCATCCTCGGCGCCGCGCCACGACATCCTCGGCGGCCGGCGGTCCCGGATCGTCGAGGGCACCGGCACGATCGCCACCGCCATCGCTCCGATCATGGAAGGCGTCGGGGACGTCTCGCTGTTCGAGCCGGTGTCGGTCGACGACAACTTGTGGCTGCTGCCAGGGGACGTCGACCTGAGCGTCTTCGAGGACAAGCTGTCGGCCGCCTGGCCGAACAGCTTCCTCGGCAAGGACGTCGCCGCGCTGCGGACCACGACTGCCCTGCACCGGGTCGTCGACCACAGCGGCAAGGCGGTACGGGCCGAGATCGTGCTCATCGACGTCGGCCCGAACCTCGGCGCGATCAACCGCGCGGCCCTGCTGTCCGCGGACACGGTGCTCATGCCGCTGAGCGCCGACCTCTTCTCGCTGCGCGGCCTGCGCAACCTCGGCCCGACCCTGCGGGACTGGCGGTCCACCTGGCAGGGCATGGTGCTGCCGAAGGTGCCCGACCGGATCGCCGCACCGCGCGCGTTGATGATGCCGATCGGCTACGTCATCATGCAGCCGGCTTCCGGCCGGGACCGCCCCGCGCGGGCCTTCGACCGCTGGCTCGACCGGATTCCCGAGGTCTACGCCACGTCGGTGCTCGGCACACAGCGCGCCGACCCCTATGACAAGTCGTTCGAGATCGCGAGCCTGCCGCACTACCAGACCCTCATGCCGCTCGCCCAGGACGCCCGCAAGCCGATGTTCGAGCTGCGCTCCGGCGACGGCGCACTGGGCAGTGCCCAGACCTACGTGCGCAAGTGCTACCAGGAGTTCCGCGACCTGGCGGTGAACGTCCGGGAGCGGCTGCGCTACCTGGACCCGACCCTGCCCAGACTGCCGGTCTCCGCGGCCGGAACGAGGCAGTAAGGCGGCCCGAGCCCCGACAGGTCCTCCAAGACGCCCAGGTGACCGAGACAGCAAAGGCGGACGCCACAGCGATGCCCACCAGGATTCCGCTCAGCCACGATCGCTTACCCGCAGATGTCACGGACCGGTTCACGTGGCGCCGCCGCGCGGACGCGCCGGCGGCCGGGGCCGCCGCGCGATTCCCGCTGGCCGCGCTGGCCGGCTTCGCGCTGACCGGCGTCATCATCGTGGTGGCGGTCGTCCTGTTCGCCCGCAACCCGGCCCTGGACACGACCCACACGGTCGCCTCCGGGAAGCCACAGACCAGCCTCGCCACCCCGGCGTCGATGGTGGCGGCGCGGGAGGCCACCCCGGCCCCGACGCCCGCCGCGGTGTCGGCCTCGCTAGCCACCACCTCGGCGGCCCTGGCCACCCGCCAAAGCGCGGCTCCGACCACTCGGCGGCTGTTCGGTGGCCCGAAGCCGACCGCCACGACCGGCGCCGGGCGTGACGGCGCGGTTGCCGCGGCGACTGCCTGCCGGGATTCGCCCATCGCCCAGTACCTGATGCGCCACGGACTGCCGATACCCTGCTGATGGCGGATTGGTGATCTGTTGTCGGCCTTCACCCGGTCGACCCGCCTGCAAGACGACCTCTACCGCTATGTGGAAGCGTGGGACCTCGGAAGCCAGTGGTTCGCAGCCGCGCCGCGGCGCGGTGGTACCCGCGGACCGGTGCGAGAAGTAGGCGACAGGGGCAGGTCACGATGAGCGAAACCGCTGCCGGGGACTGGGAAGACACCCCCGACGCGGCGTCTGGGCTGGCACGCCCCTACGTCGCCGTCGACCCCGACGAGACACTTCGGCCCGGTCCGGCAGAGGGCGCGGAACAGGCCAGCCAGCCGGCGGTCCCGCCGGCTGAGCCCGGCGCCACGCTCGACAACAGTCACCGGGGAACTCACCACATCACCACCACGACGCCGACCGACTCCCCAATTCCGGACAATACGGGCACACCGGCCGGCGCCAAGGTCGCTGTGGCCGAGCCTGCCGCGTCGCCCGAGGCGACCTCGGTCGAAACCACCAAGCCGGCGCCCGCAGCCCTCTCGCTCGCGAAGGCCGACAAGCCGGCGGTGGCCAGGCCCAAGGCGTCACCAGGAGCCGACGCGGACGCCGAGACGACCGATCCGGGACTAACCGCATCCGGTCTCGTAGAGCCCGGCCCCATCGCGTCCGACTCCACCGGGGTGACGGTGGCCGAGCCGCCTGCGCCGGCAGCCGACGGCGATCGGACCGTGGCGACGGGCGACCTCGAAGCGCCGGCGCCCGGCGACGAGACGATCCGGTCCGCTGACACCCCCGTGGGGACCCCCGAGGCTCCCGCGGCCGTGTCGGAGTCTGCTCAGACGGGCCTCGACGCCAACGACCTCGACAGCGGCGATCCCGAAGCCGCAGGCGAGGACGACCCCGAAGCCACGGTGGTCGGCCTCGAGTCCGGCGCCTTGCCAGACCCGCGTCCCCAGCTCCCGATCGACGACTCCGCGGAGATCAACGAGGTTGACCGGGCGGCCGCGATCGGCGCGGCCGACGGCGGGGCCGCGTTCCTCCGCCCCGGGCAGCGCCCGCAGCGGGACGCGCGGAAGTGGATCCACGTCGTCCGGCACGGATATGTCCTGCGCTCCCGGTCCGGCATGACGATCGCCGCCGCCGTCGTGCTCGTCGTACTGACCCTTTTCGGCCTGACCGGACTGCTGCTGTCCAACAGCAACTCCCCCGCGGGCTCCGGCAAAGCGATCGTGTTCGTCGACACCGAGGCGCCGACGATCGACTTCGCAAGCTTTCCCGCCGTGATCGAGCCGCCGGCAACGGCCGCGCCGCCCACTCAGGCCGGCGTGAACGCCGTGCAGGCGCAGTCCGTCGGCCGCGCCGACGCGCGCCCGCGCGGCTCCAGCGCCAACGCACCGGGCAGCCACCAGCCACAGCCGACCTCGCCCGCAGGAGCCCCGACCGCCCCGACCAGCGAGGCCGCCCCCAACTCCCCGGCGCCCGCCACCAGCAGCTCCAAGTCCGACTGCTGGACGAACTTCCCCGCCATCGCGACGCTGCTCAAGCGCATGGGCGGCTGCTAACGCCGTGACCGCCAAGGTCTTGCCCGTCACCTTGATCGCCGTTTTCACCCTCCGGTGGCTATGAAACAGACCCGGTAACAGCCACTGGAGGGCCGAAACGCCGATCATGGGGACGCCGGAAACGGGCGAACCGTGCCGGAGGCGGCGCTAGCCCCTCCTCCCGCTGACCCCGTGACGGACGCCCGGTCCGGGTCGACCGCAGCCGCCCGCCCTTCAGCCGTGATCGCCGTTTCGGCCCTCTACCGGTCGCGATAAGAGCCCCGCTACGACCGGTAGAGGGCCGAACTAGCAATCATGGTGGACCCGACCGCGACCGCCTCCGCGCCGCGAAGATCAGCTCGGCGCTGACACCTCCGCGATGGCGACGCCAGACCGGCTCCAGGACAGCAGGATCGCAGGAAAGACGCCACCGCCGCACCCGCCGCGATGCCGTACAGTTGGAAGGCGCGCCGCCCAGCCGGCAGCGCCCGTCCAGCGGTCACGCCGGGCGCGACCCACGGGGGCGTAGCTCAACTGGCAGAGCACTGCCTTTGCAAGGCAGGGGTTGGGAGTTCGAGTCTCCCCGTCTCCACCACCTCTGATCTGCGGGTATCACTTCATGTGATGCCCGCTTTGATCGTTATGCGGCCAACCGTGTAGCCCAGCACCGTCAGCTCCGGTAACCATCCAGCCCCAACGGCCCACCCGGCCGGTCGACCAACTCATCCGCGGCTCCACAGGCTTGGGTCCGCGAGGCCGTGGCGTCTCGTCCGGTCACCAAGTGGTCGGCCACGAGGCACTCGTCGGCGCCGACGACCTTGAGTTGGACGATGCGCGGGATCGAGGGCTGCCGCGCTGGTCAGGGGGCCGCGCGGCGGTTTCCAGCGCAGGCCGGCCGGTTGTCGTAGTGGCTGGCGTCTGCGGGGGATTGTCTGGATGATGGCGATCCGTCCCGACAGCCACAAGATCACGGGGGAAGCATGGATGCCGAGTTCTCGGCGGCCGCCGCCACGCCTGGCGCCGATCAGCCGTGGGCCGCGCCCACGGCCGACTTACCCACGGGGGTAGGCCAAGCCGAGGCCGCGCAGCGCGTCCAGGCCACTCTGGGCTCGCCGACCACGCAGGCAGCCCAGGGTTCGCCAACCACGGAGGCCACACCCCCAACGCCAACCACGCAGGCCACCCTGGAGACGGCAAGCACGCAGGCCACGCCCACCGCCGAGTCCACGCGACCGACGTCAGGTATCCAGGCCACGCGGGGAGCGAACCCGCCGAACCTTCCGAACTCGGCAGGCCGGTCGGGACGTCGGCCGTGGCTGGCCCTGGTCGCCACCACGGGGTTGGTGGTCCAGCTGGCCGCGGTCGGCGCCGGCGTCGCCGTCGTCGCCACCCACGACCGGGGGCCGGAGACGGTCAGGCAGGCCTGGTCGAACGACCTGGTCGCGCTCGGGAAGCCAGTGGCGGCCCGTGGCTCCGTCCTCGTCTTTTCGTCGACGGACGAGAAGGTCGTCGACAGGATCGCGGCCCTGGACCCGGCAACCGGGCGGGCGCGTTGGACGGCTCCGGCGAGCATCTCGCGGATTGAGGGGGACCTCGGGCGGTTCACTCCGCTGGTGGTCGACGACGGGGCGACCGTGGTGTGGCTGGCGCCCGGAGGCGCCGATGACACGGTCTCGGTCGTAGCCGCGGACGCGGCCACCGGGGAGCAGCGGTGGAGCTACGGGGAAGATCTCTCGGTGGCCGCTGCCCCGCGGGTCTGCGGGAACGGGTCCGCGATCTGCCTGGTCGCCGCGGCTGATAATGACGCCGGGCCGCCGTCCAAGGTCGTCCTCGACGCTCGGAGCGGTCGGGTTCGCGTCGAGGAACCGCTCGGGATTGGGGACGATACCCGCGAGGTTGGCGTCGATCTGATCTTGTCGGGCGACGACGAGACCCTGGCGGCCGTCGCCGACGGCGGGAACCTGCTCTGGCAGGAGCCGGCTACCAACGTCTTCGGCGCGACGGCCGACGGCGTGCTGTTCATCGGCATGGACTCCGTGCGCCGCGGTGACGTGTATGTGGGCAGCCCCCTCAACGGGTTGCTCGCCGACACGTTGTCGCCGGTCGCCGAGACGGACCTGAACGCTCTGGTGGGAATCAGCGCGACGACAGGGGAGCGGCTCTGGACGCGGCCCGGCGCCACGCTCGGCTGCCCACGGATCGCGTTCGACCCCACCCACCCGGTGCGCTGCGTGTTCCGCGGCACCGTGACAGCGGGGCTGAACGCGGCCTTCGCGAACTTCGGCGTCACGCTGGAGGGCTTCGATCTCGAGACCGGGCGGACCACCTGGTCCTGGGACGCCGGGGACTCCTGGGTTTTCACCAACGCGGCCGGAGCGGGCCCTGCTGCCCGAGGGCAGGGCGGCGACTTCGTCCTGCGGGTCAGCGACACCCGGTACGTCCTGCGGGTCCGAGGTGAGACGACCGTGCTCGACCTGGAGCGCGGGCCGGTCTCCGCCAAGACGCCGGCGACGGGCTGGTGCACGTCCTGGAGCCAGCGCTGGTCCGGCGTCGAGTGGCCGTACGCCTGCGACACCGCCGGCCGCGACGCGGTGCCGTCCGCGCCGGTCGAGTTCGGCGGCGTCCGGGTGGGAGACGACTACGTGTGGCTGGACCGGAACGGCCGACCGCGCGGCGGTCCGGTCACGGGCTGACCGCCGCGTGGGCTAACCAAACGATCTCCGCGTTCCGCGGAACGGGAAACCGGGCTGGCAGATCCTGCTGACGCTGTCCAGCGATCTCCGCGTTCCGCGGAACGCGAAGCCGCGGCGGCGGGTCCTGCGGGCGCTGCCTGACGATCTCCGCGTTCCGCGGAACGCGGCTGGCGGGATGCCGCGGGCACCGTCAGCCGGCCAGGGCGGAATGGGCGCGGTTCGCGATGGCGTCGGCCTGCGCCCGGTTGGCGCGGGCGTCCGACGCGGCGGCGGCCGGCGAGGCGCGGCCAAGCCGCAGGTGCCAGATCCCGAACCGGGACCCCTACTGGACGCGTTCGAGGACCCGCAGCGAACCCGTGCGGGACCGCTCCTTGAAGCCCTCGTCCAGGGCGCGCAGGTAAAGGTGGTACGGCGCCTGGCCCCCGTCGGCGGGGTCGGGGAAGACGTCGTGGATGAGCAGCGCACCGCCGGGGGCGACGTGCCGGGCCCACGCCGCGTAGTCAGCCTGGGCCTGCTCCTCGGCATGGCCACCGTCGATGAACAGCAGCGCGACCGGGGTCGTCCACCAGCCGCCGACCTCCTCGGTGCGCCCGACGACCACGGTGACGACGTCCTCGACGCCGGCGTCCCAGAGGTTGCGGCGCAGGAAGGGCAGCGTGTCCATCCGGCCGGTGTGCGGGTCGACGACGGTCGGGTCGTGGTGCTCCCAGCCAGCCTGGTTCTCCTCGGAGCCACGGTGGTGGTCGACGGTCACGACCCGCGCGCCCGCCGCCCGCGCGGCCGCGCCCAGGTACAGCGTCGACTTGCCGCAGTAGGTGCCGACCTCGAGGATCAGCCCGCCGGCCGGCACCTCGGCCGCGGCGGCGTAGAGCGCGTCACCCTCGTCTTCGGGCATGAAGCCCTTGGCGGCCAGCGCCGCGCGGCGCAACGTCTCATCCACGAGCCAGGTACTCCCAGAGTCCGCTAGCTGGCCAGCCGGCCGGCCAGCTCATCGGTCGACCACGCGCCGATGACCGGTGCGGGGTCGCAGTCGCAGCCGAGCCGGTCGCGGGACTCGACATCGTCGAACTCCTCGTCGTCCGGCGCCAGCGTGGGCAGCGGCTCGGGCAGGTCGTCGCCGCGGAAGACGGCCTCGGTGACGCCGCCGGAGAGGGTGTCGACGGCCAGGATGACGGCCGCGGCGGTCCAGGTGCTGCGCTCGTCCGGCCAGTGGGCGCCACCCACGAACTGCCAGCCGGTCCAGTAGGCGCCGTCATGGTGACGCAGGTGCTGCATGTCCCGGACCAGGGTGCGCGCCGCCGGGGTCTCGCCGACAAGGTGCAGGGCGATCGCCAGCTCACAGGTCTCCGCTCCGGTCACCCACGGTTCGTCGGAGACGCAGCGGATTCCCAGGCCTTCGATGACGAAGTCGGCCCAGCGGCCGCGCAGTCGCTCCAGACCTTCAGCTCCGCGCAGCGCTCCGCCGATCACCGGGTAGTACCAGTCCATCGACCAGCGCGACGTCGGCGCGAAGTACTCCGGATGGGCCCGCAGCGCGTGGGCGAGCCGGCCAGCGGCCAGTTCCCAGTCCGGACGCGCGTCGCCGACCAGCGCCGCCAGGCCCAGCCCGCAGCGCAGGCTGTGCAGCGTGCTGGAGCAGCCCGTCAACATCGCGAGCGGGTAGTCATTGCCCTCGGCGTCGCGGGCCCACCAGATCACCCCGCTGGGCGCCTGCATGTCGATGACGAAGTCCAGCGCCGCGCGTACCACCGGCCACAGCGCGGCGACGAACGCGGCGTCGCCGGTACGTCGCCAGTGATGCCAGACGGCCGTGGCGACGTAGGCGCACTGGTTGCTGTCGGCGAAGTTCTCCCGGACGCCACCGCCGATGTAGCTGGTCGCCCAGGAGCCGTCGTCACGCTGGTTGCGCAGCAGCCAGTCCCAGGCCCGCTGGGCCGCGTCGTCGCGCCCACCGAGCTCAAGTGCCATCGCGCACTCGAGATGGTCCCAGGCGTCGGTGTGACCCCCCGGAAACCATGGGATCGCGCCGTCCGGGTCCTGCATCGCGGCGATCGAGTCGGCCGTCGCCCGGACCTCGGCAGCGGTCAGCAACGGGCTGGTCTCGGGCGGGCGCGCCAGCGGGTGCAGATCGGCCAGCCGGTCGGGGGCGAGCACGCCTCGCCGGGTGGGCACCGTCGTCGGTCGCAGGCTCGCGTCGTGGGGCACCACGGACGGCTGGGCCGCGAACGCGTCAGTCGACGCCATGGCCAGTCTCCGCGAACGCCTCACGCTGGGCGGTGGACGGCTCGGGCACCGAAACCGTCAGCTGGCCCACGTCCAGGGGCTTGCGCAGGTAGAACACGACGCTTTTGCCCAGGACCGGGTTGAGCAGCTGCTCGGTCCACCGGGTCGTCCGGGGGCGCTTCATCATGTCCCAGACCAGCATCCGGTGGTACAGCCGCGTAGCCGGGTGGTCGTCGTCGTGCACGCCGACCAGGCACCGCAGCCACCAGTAGGGCGCGTGCAGGGCGTGCGCGCTGTGACCGCCGAGGTACTCCAGCCCGGCTGCGGTGAGCCGGCCCAGCAGCTCGTCGCGCCGGTAGATGCGCACGTGCCCGCCCTCGACCGTGTGGTAGCCGGAGGAGAGCGCCCAGCACAGCCGCTCCGGCAGCCACGCCGGCACGGTGACGGCGGCCAGCCCGCCCGGGCGCAGCACCCGGACCAGCTCAGCCATCGCCTTCTCGTCCGCCGGCAGGTGTTCGAGGATCTCGGACGCGATGACCCGGTCGAACGTGTCGTCCGCGAACGGCAGCCCGAAGGCGTCGCCGCGCACCCCGCCCGCCCGCCCGGAGGCCGGGATCTGGCCCTCCAGCGCCATCGCGCCGAACATCCGGGCGACACCGGCCACGTCGTCGAAGGAATAGTCCAGGCCCACGACGTCGGCGCCGCGTCGGTAGGCCTCGAAGGCGTGCCTACCGCCCCCGCAGCCGAGGTCGAGCACGCGATCGCCAGGACCGACCGGGAACCGGTCGAAGTCAACGGTCAGCATCGGCTACCTGACGGCATCGATCCGCTCGGCGTACCACCGCGCGGTGGCCGCCGTCGCGGCTCGCCAGGAGAACTTCGCCTCGACGCGGGCCCGCCCGCCGGCACCGAGCCGTGCCCGCAGCTCCGGGTCACCGAGCAGCCGGTCGATGGCCACCGCCATCGCGCCCGAGTCACCCGGCGGCACGGTCAGCGCGGCCTCGCCGTCCGGTCCGGTCACCTCGGGCAGCGCGCCCGCGGTGGTCGCGACCAGCGGCAGCCCGACGGACATCTCCTCGACGGCCGGCAGGCTGAAGCCCTCGTACAGCGACGGCACGACGGCGACCTCGGCCGAGCGCAGCAGGTCGACCAGGTCGGACTGCTCGAGGTTCGACCGGAAGGTCACCGCGTCGGTGAGCCCGAGCTCGATGACCTGCTTGGCCGCGGCCCCACCAGGTCGCGCCTTGCCGACGCAGACGACGTGGGCGTTCTCCCGCTCGACCCGGAGCTTCGCAAGCGCCTCCAGCAGCACCATCAGCCCCTTGAGGGGGACGTCCGCACTGGTGACGACGACGATCCGGCCCGGCACCTTGGCGATCGACGGGTCCGGCGAGAAGACCTCGTGGTCGGTGCCGAGCGGCACCGTGTGCATCCGGTCGTCCGGCAGGGCCATGTCCGTGATGATGTCCGCCCGCGAGCTCTCGGACGGGATGACGATCCCGTCCAGCCCGCGCGCGACCCGCGCCTGCATCGGCAGGAAGGAGTACCAGCGCCGGACGCCGAACCGGGCCCAGCGACCGGTGGTGGCCTCCAGGTGCAGCCGACGGTCGACGGTGATCGGGTGGTGCAGCGTTGCGACCAGCGGGATCTTGTGCGGGGCCAGCGCCCGTCGCAGCGCGAGCGTCCCGTACCCGAGGGTCTGGTTGTCGTGGACGATGTCGAACGGAGGCGGGGTCCCCTTGCGTGGCCGCAGGGCCTTGTGCGCCCGGAGGCTGAACGCCAGCGGCTCGGAGAACTGGCCCGACCGCATCATCACGAACTCCGCCATCGAGGCGACGTTCGTCAGCTCACGCGGCGACGGCCAACGGAACGGGTTCGGCTCGCTCCAGAGGTCGAGGCTGGGCAGCTCCCGCAGCTCGACCCCGTCGTCCAGGACCGGGTAGGGGGGTCCGCTGACCACCGTGACCTCGTGGCCGAGGGCGATGAGCTCCTTGGACAGCTGGCGGACGTACACGCCCTGGCCCCCACAAGTCGGGAGACTGCGGTACGACAGCAACGCGATCCGCAACGGTGCGCCCTCCCAGCGGTTGAGGCTCCCTCTCGCCGATCGGTCGAGAGCAGCGCCGTTGATGGCACATTAGGACAAATTTCGCCGATCTTCCTGCAAATCGACCGCACTCTCGACGCCAGAGGCCCGCGCGTAACGATTTGGTCCAGCACAGACGACCAACTCGACGGCATCCCGCCGCCCCCACGCGGAAGCGTCAACACCCGCATCCGCCAAGTAGCTACCCATCACACTGAGTGTGAAATCAGATCGTCACGCGAGGTGACGCCGCGAAGCCCCGACAAGATCGGCCGCTCGAACGATCGACTTCGCCGAGCTTGATCGCCGTTCTGGCCCTCCCGTGGTCGTACTCAGAGCCGCTTCGCAACCACTGGAGGGCGCAAACAGCGATCAAGCCAGCCCGCCGCGCTGGTGGGACGGCCGCGATTCCGCGCATGAAAAAGCCGGCCCGCTCCCATCGAAAAGGGAGCGAGACCGGCGAATGGTCTGCTGGTGCTGTGTGGACCTAGGTGGACTTGAACCACCGGCCTCTTCCTTATCAGGGAAGCGCTCTAACCGGCTGAGCTATAGGTCCGGGGAGTTACTGAGGTCGTTTCGGGCGCGAGAGCAAGAGTATCAGGACGGTGGCGACCAGGTGGACGGCCACCGCCCGGCTTCCCGCTACCGATCGCTGAGTGTGACCTCAATCCCACCGATCATGTCGGCGCAGAGGTTGTAGAGCATCGCCCCGAGGGTGGCCAGCAGCGTCAGCAGGACGACGTTGATCGCGCCGACGAGCAGGCTGATCTGCATGGCGCGGCCGAACGACAGCCACGAGCTGACGCTGTGGCTCTCGCCCGAGGTCAGGGTGCCGGCGGCATCGGTGATGCTGTTGAACACACCGACCGAGTTCAGCACGAACCAGAGCACCGCCACCGCGACCATGATCACAAGGAACAGGCACAACGAGAACGCGAACGCGAGGCGGGTCACGGTCAGTGGGCTGACCCTGGTGAGCCGCAGCCTGGCCCGCCGACCCGTGCGCGAACCGTCCGGGTCGCCGTAGTCGGCCGGGTAGTCACCCGCCCGGGCCGGCTCGGGCCGGTCGGTGTCAGGCCGGCCGGCGTAGCCGGCGGCCGGCTCCGACCCGCCACGGCCCGGTCGGGCCCACGCCCGCTGTTCGCGACCGCGTTCGCCGGGCGCGGTCGTCCGGGCGCCTGGCGCCGGGGTCGGCATCCGCTCCGCCGGGACCGCGGGACCACGGCCGGACTTGGCCAGGTTCGGCTTCACGGCGGGGTCTACGACGGTCCGGTCCGGGTCGGCCGCCACGGACGCCGCGCCGACGGCCGCGACCGTCCGCGCCTCGGCGCCACGGTCGGCGGCCCCGGTTCGACCGCGATCGTCCCGGGCGCCACTGTCCCGGGCACCGCTGTCCCGGCCGTTGTCCGACCCGGAGGGCCGGGCTGGGGTACGCACGATGGCCATGGTGTCTGGGTCGCGCGGCGCTTGCGCCAGCTGGTCCGCCGCGGCCGTTTTGGCCGGCGCGCCGCGGCCAGCCGCGGCATACCGTTCCGAAACGGACGCGGGCGGGCTCGCGGCCGGCGTGGCGACCTTGGCGGTCGCGGTCCCGGCCCGGTTCGAGGCGACTCCCTTGGAGCCGGCCGAGGACTTCGGCGCGGGCGCGGGCGCGGCCGCAGCCGGCGCCGGGGCCGCCGACGACAGCGGCCGAACGGCCGCCGTCTTGTCGTCGTCGTCCTCGACCGGCTCCTTGGTCGCCGTCCGTGCCCCGGCGGCGTCGGCGGACGCGCCCGCTGCCGGGGCGTCCTTCTTGGTCCCGCCGACCTTCTCGAAGAAGGGGTTGCCGGCTGCCTCGCTGTCGGCCGCGGCCGTCGGGAGGCCGCCGGACCGACCCGGCCGCTCGTCCTTCTCGCTCACGCGTCTCCCCTTAGCTTCCCGCCAGCCATGGGCCCGGCCTCGCAGTCAGGCGTCAGCCAGCCGTCGGCTCGTCGCCATCGCCGTCGTCGGCATCAGCATTACGCGCGACGCCCACGACCTGCACACCGGTCTCCAGGTCGATCAGCTTGACGCCCATCGTCTGGCGCTGGGCCTGCCGGACGTCCCTGGCTACGGTACGCAAGACGCCGCCGTTGGACGCGATGGCGTACAGCTGGTCGTCAGGCTCGACGACGAGCGCGCCGACGAGGCTGCCCCGGCTGGGCACGATCCTCGCGGTCAGCACTCCCTTGCCGCCCCGGCCCTGCAGCGGGTACTCGTTCAGGTGCGTCCGCTTGGCGAAGCCACCGCTGGTGGCGACGAGCAGGGAGGCCGTCGAGTCCGGCTTGATGACCTCGATCGAGAGCAGCTCGTCGTCCGCGTCGAACCGCATGCCGATCACACCGGCCGTGGCCCGGCCCATCGGCCGCAACTGCTCGTCGTCGGCGTGGAACCGGATCGACTGGGCGTTGCGGCTGACCAGCAGCAGGTCGTCGTCGGCGCCGACCAGCCGGGCGCCGATGACCTCGTCGTCCTCGCGCAGGTTGATCGCGACGAGCCCGCCGGCGCGGTTGGAGTCGAAGTCCGTCAGGGCCGACTTCTTGCATAGTCCGCGCTTGGTGGCGAGCACCAGGTACGGCGCGGCCGCGTAGTCGCGGATCGCCATCACCTCGGCGATCCGCTCGTCCTGGCCGAACGCCAGGATGTTCGCCACATGCTGGCCCTTGGCGCTGCGGGCCTGCTCGGGCAGCTCGTGGGCCTTCGCCCGGTAGACCCGGCCCTTGTTCGTGAAGAACAGCAGGTAGTGGTGGGTCGTCGTGACGAAGAAGTGCTCGACGATGTCGTCCTCGCGCAGCGCCGCGCCCTGCACGCCCTTGCCGCCGCGCTTCTGGGAGCGGTAAAGGTCGGTCTTGGTGCGCTTGGCGTAGCCGCCGCGGGTGACGGTGACGACGACGTCTTCCTGGGCGATGAGGTCCTCGATGGACATCTCGCCCTCGAACGGGACGATCCGGGTCCGGCGCTCGTCGCCGAACTTGTCGACGACCTCCTTGAGCTCCTCACCGATGATCTCGCGCTGCCGCTGCGGCGAGGCGAGGATCGCCTCCAGCTCGGTGACCTTGGCACGCAGCTCGGCGGCCTCGTCGATGATCCGCTGGCGCTCCAGAGCCGCGAGGCGACGCAGCTGCATGTCCAGGATCGCGGTCGCCTGGATCTCGGAAAGCGAGTAGCGCGCCATCAGCTGGCCGCGGGCCGCGTCCGCCGACTCGGCGTTACGGATCAGCGCGATCACGTCGTCCAGGTGGTCGAGCGCGATCAGCAGGCCCTCGAGGACGTGCAACCGCTCCAGGGCCTTGCGCAGCTGGTAGCGGGTCCGCCGGACGATCACGTCGACCTGGTGCTCGACGTAGTAGCGGATCATCTGGTCGAGGCGCAGCGTGCGCGGCACCCCGTCGACGATCGCCAGCATGTTCGCGCCGAAGGTGTCCTGCAGCTGGGTGTGCTTGTACAGGTTGTTCAGCACGACCTTGGCGACCGCGTCGCGCTTGAGGTCGATGACCAGGCGCTGGCCGATCCGGGCCGACGTCTCGTCCCGGACGTCCGAGATCCCGGAGACCCGGTTGTCCCGGACCAGCTCGGCGATCTTCTCGGCGAGGTTGTCCGGGTTGACCTGGTAGGGCAGCTCCGTGACGACGAGCTGGGTGCGGCCCTTGTTCTCCTCGACGTTGACGACGGCACGCATCCGGATGCTGCCGCGGCCGGTCCGGTAGGCGTCCTCGATGCCCTGCCGGCCGACGATCATGCCGTGGGTCGGGAAATCCGGGCCCTTGATGATGCCGAGCAGCGCCTCGAGCAGCTCCTCGTCGGTGGCGTCCGGGTTGTTCAGGGCCCACTGGACGCCGGCGGCGACCTCGCGCAGGTTGTGCGGCGGGATGTTGGTCGCCATGCCGACCGCGATGCCGCCCGCGCCGTTGACGAGCAGGTTCGGGAACCGGCTCGGCAGGACGAGCGGCTCCTGGGAGCGGCCGTCGTAGTTGGGCGCGAAGTCGACGGTGTCCGAGTCGATGTCGCGCAGCATCTCCATCGCCAGCGCGGCCATCCGGGCCTCGGTGTACCGCATGGCGGCGGGCGGGTCGTTGCCCGGCGAGCCGAAGTTGCCGTTCCCGTCGACGAGCGGGTAGCGCAGCGACCAGGGCTGGGCCAGCCGCACCACGGTGTCGTAGATCGAGGTGTCGCCGTGGGGGTGGTAGTTACCCATGACGTCACCGACGATGCGGGAGCACTTGAAGTACCCGCGGTCGGGCCGGTAACCGCCGTCGTACATGGCGTAGAGCACCCGGCGGTGCACGGGCTTGAGCCCGTCCCGGACCTCCGGCAGGGCCCGCCCCACGATGACCGACATCGCGTAGTCGAGGTACGACCGCTGCATCTCGACTTCGATGCCGATCGGCTCAATCCGGTCGCCAGGCGGCGGTAGTACGTCGACCACGATGTCCTTCCAGGCAGTTCGGAGCTAACCGGTTGACTGCTGTCCCGCTGAACTGCTGTCGTCTCAGCTAGCGCTGTAGGTCTCGGTATTCCTAGGTGACTGTTTCTCGGTAACCCGGTCTGTCTCGATCAGTGCATTCAGGCCTGTAGCCAGACCCGCCCCAGTCGGGCGAAGCCCGACATCGGGGGTCCGGGGGTCGCCCCCCGGGTAGACATTGCGGGCTACCTGGGAAGCTGGCCGCACGCCAGCGAACAGGGCTGTCCGCCTCGGCCCCCGTCAGATGTCCAGGAAGCGGACATCCTTGGCGTTGCGCTGGATGAAGCTGCGTCGGGCATCGACGTCCTCGCCCATCAGCACGCTGAAGAGCTCGTCGGCGACGGCCGCGTCGTCGAGCGTGACCTGCAGCAGAATGCGGCGGTCCGGGTCCATGGTGGTGTCCCAGAGCTCGGTCGCGTTCATCTCGCCGAGACCCTTGAACCGCTGGATCGCGTCCTTGGGCAGCTTGCGGCCCGCCTCGACGCCACGCTCCAGCAGACCGTCCCGCTCCCGGTCGGAGTAGGCGTACTCCCAGTCCTCGCGGCCCCACTTGATCTTGTACAGCGGGGGCTGCGCGAGGAAGACGTGACCGGCCTCGACGAGCGGGCGCATGAAGCGGAACAGCAGCGTGAGCAGCAGCGTCCGGATGTGCTGGCCGTCGACGTCGGCGTCCGCCATCAGCACGATCTTGTGATATCGCAGCTTGGCGATGTCGAACTCGTCGTGAATACCGGTGCCGAGCGCCTGGATCAGCGCCTGGACCTCGGTGTTCTTCAGGACCCGGTCGATCCGCGCCTTCTCGACGTTCAGGATCTTGCCCCGCAACGGCAGGATCGCCTGGAACTTCGAGTCGCGACCGCCCTTGGCCGAGCCGCCCGCCGAGTCACCCTCGACGATGTAGAGCTCGCAGCGCTCCGGGTCGGTGTACTGGCAGTCGGAGAGCTTGCCGGGCAGGCCGGTGCCGCCGAGCAGGCCCTTGCGTCGGGTCAGGTCGCGGGCGGCGCGGGCGGCGATCCGGGCCCGCTGCGCGTCCAGCGCCTTGCCGACGATGCTGCGCGCCTCGACCCGGTTCGCGTCGAACCAGTCCCGCAGCGCGGAGTAGCACATCTCCTGGACGAACTTCTTGGCCTCGGTGTTGCCGAGCTTCGTCTTCGTCTGGCCCTCGAACTGCGGCTCGGACAGCTTGACGGAGATGATCGCGGTGAGGCCCTCGCGGATGTCGTCGCCGGAGAGGCGCTCGTCGGGGCTCTTCGCGCCCGCCTTCACCGGCTTGAGGAGGTTCTGCTCCTTGGCGTAGACGTTCACCGCGCTGGTGAGCGCCGCCCGGAAGCCCTCCTCGTGGGTGCCGCCCTCGTGCGTGTTGATCGTGTTCGCGAAGGTGTAGACCGACTCGTTGTAGCCGGCGTTCCACTGCATCGCGACCTCGGCCTCGATGCCCTTCCCCTTGGCCTCGAGCGCGACGATCGTCTTGTGGATCGGCTCCTTCGTCGCGTTCAGGTGCGCGACGAAGTCAGCGAGACCGTTCTCGTACTTGAACGTGACCTCGACGGGCTCCTCGGCCCGCTCGTCGCGCAGCGAGATGGAGATGCCCTTGTTCAGGAACGCCATCTCCTGCAGCCGGCGGTAGAGCGTCTCGTACTTGTACTCGGTGGTCTCGAAGATCTCCCCGTCGGCCCAGAAGGTGACGGTGGTGCCGGTGCGCTCGCCGCGCTTCAGCGGCGCACGCTTCTCCAGCGGCCCGGGCCGCTGCGCGGTGTACCGCTGGAACCAGTGGAAGCCGTCGACCTTGATCTCGACCTCGACCTTGGTCGACAGCGCGTTCACGACGCTGATGCCGACGCCGTGCAGACCACCCGAGACGGCGTAGGAGTCGCTGTCGAACTTGCCGCCCGCGTGCAGGATCGTGAGGACGACCTCGACCGTCGGCTTCTTCTCGGTCGGGTGCATCCCGACCGGGATACCGCGGCCGTTGTCGACGACCCGCACGCCGCCGTCGGCCAACAGCGTTACCGTGATGGTGTCGCAGAACCCGGCTAGCGCCTCGTCCACCGAGTTGTCGACCACCTCGGACACGAGGTGGTGTAGACCACGCTCGCCGGTGGAGCCGATGTACATGCCCGGTCGCTTGCGGACCGCGTCGAGACCCTCGAGAACCTTGATCGAACTTGCGTCGTACGCCACGCGCAGCGTCCCTCTCTTCAGATCCTCGCCAGGTCCCTCGGCAGGCCCTCTCGCCAGGCCCCTTCGTCCGAGGCCCGCTCGTACGAGGCTTCTCGTACCGGCTGCCTCACACAAGGCCCTCGTTGTGAGCCGAAGTCCCTTTGAGTCTACCTGGCAACGCGCCACAACAGACGCAGGGTGGGCTCTGACGTCTGCGTAGCGGCCCGAACGAGGGCCGGGCGAACCCCCCCTACGAGGCGGGCGGCGTCGGTGGCCGTGGGGCCGATCCACGCCGATCGCCGCGTCAGGTGGCGCGCACGGACGCCGCGGGAGCCGTCAGCCGTAGGTGTCCCGGGGCCCGCGGCCGCCCGGCATCTGCGCCGGCCCGTGCCGCCAGGACGGAGCCGACGGGCCGCGAACGGTGATCCGGGAGACGACGCCCTCGCCCAGCTCACGACGCAGCACGCCGAGCAGCCGCGGGGCCAGCAACCGAAGCTGGGTGGCCCACGCTGTCGACTCCGCCTCCAGCTCCAGCAGGCCGTCGCGCAGCGAGACCGGGGTCGCGTGCGAGGCGATCTCCGGGCCGACGATGACGTCCCAGTTGGCCAGAACCCCGGAGTCCTTCGCCTTCGTCTGCCAGCCCCTGGCGGCGAGCATCCGGTTGATCGAGGCCGCGAAGCTGGTCGGTTCGCGCCACTCCCGGCCGGGCGCCGCGATCCCGGGCAGCCGGGGCCGGCGCGGCGGCTCCCGGTCGTCGTCCGTCGGCGTCGCGCCGGCCGTCGAGGCGTCGGCCCCTCGGCCCGGGCCGCCCCCGCCGCCCGGCCGACCACCCCTGGCCCGGGCCCGCGCGTCCGCCTTCGCGGCGGCGAGCACCTGGCGGGCGAGGTCCGCGCCGGTGACCCGCGGCGCGGCGGCCTCGTCGGGCTCAGCCGGATCCGGCGACATCGAGCACCTCCCCCCGCTGGACGGTGAACCGCGGGCCGCCCAGCTCGGCAGGCACATCGGCGCCGACCGCGGCCGTGATCAGCACCTGCTCGGCCGGCGCGACGAGCTCGGCGAGCCGGCGCCGGCGGTGCGCGTCCAGCTCCGCGAAGACGTCGTCGAGCAGCAGCACCGGCGCCCGGTCGTCGGCCTCGAGCAGCTCGTAGGACGCCAGCCGCAGCGCGAGCGCGAGCGACCACGACTCGCCGTGGCTGGCGTAGCCGCGGGCCGGGCGGCCGCCGACCGCCAGCGCCAGCTCGTCGCGGTGCGGGCCGACGAGGGTCACCCCCCGCTCGATCTCGCGGGGCCGCACGCGGGCGAGCTCGGCGATCAGCGCGGCCGCGATCGTGTCCCGGTCCGCGCCCTCCGGCAGCGCCACGCCACACCGGTAGTCGACGCCGACGCCCTTCTCGGTCGCGTCCTCGTCCGCGGTGCCGGCCACGGCGGCGTACGCGGCCTGGACCCGGGGCCGCAGGTCGTCGACGAGCGCCAGCCGGGCGGCGAGCAGCTCGGCGCCGTGCCGGGCCAGCGCCTCGTCCCAGGACTCGAGGGTCCGCAGGTCACCATGGGCGCGCAGCAGGGTGGTGCGCTGGCGCAGGACCCGTTCGTAGTCGGCGATCACCGCGGCCAGCCGCGGTGTCCTGGCGACCAGCAGCTCGTCGAGGAACCGCCGGCGCTCGCCCGGGTCACCCTTGACCATCGCCAGGTCCTCCGGCGCGAACAGCACGACCGACAGCAGGCCGAGCAGCTCACGCGGCCGGCTGAGCGGGCGGCGGTTCAGCCGGACCTTGTTGGCCCGGCCGGTGACGATCTCGATCTCGGCCAGCGCGGCCCGGTCACCGTTCACGATCCGGGACCGGATCACCGCGCGCTCGGCGCCCTCGCGGATCAGCGGCGTGTCGCCGGAGACCCGGTGACTGCCGAGAGTGGCGACGTAGCCGACGGCTTCGAGCAGGTTCGTCTTGCCCTGGCCGTTGGCTCCCACGAAGGTGACCACTCCAGGGGGGAGGGTCAGCTCAAGCGCCGGGTAGGACCGGAAATCGACCAGTTGCAGGTGCGTGACGTGCACGTCACCCGGTCAGCCGTTCAGCTGGATCGGCATGAGCAGGTAGCGGTAGTCCGGCAGCTCGTCGCCGGCGCCCTTACCGGTCAGGATGGCCGGCTTCTTGGCCGCCACCTCGGCGTCCTCGGCGCTGGCGAAGCCGAACTCGACCTGGTCGGACTCGACCGCCGTCAGCGCGTCCTGCAGGTACGCCGGGTTGAACGCGACCTCCAGGTCGGGGCCGTCGTACGTGGCGGGCAGCGTCTCGGAGGCCTGCGCCTCGCCGCCGTGGCTGCCGGCCTCGAGCCGCAGGTGGTCCGCGCTGAACGCCAGCCGCACGGGGGCCGTCTTCGGCGCTACCAGCGCGACCCGCTTGACGGCCTCCAGCAGCGGGCCTTTCTCGGCCTGGGCGGTCAGCGGGCACGAGTCGGGCAGCAGCTTGCGGTATGGCGGGAACTGGCCGTCGACGAGCCGGGTCGTGGTCTGGCGGTGGTTGCCCGCGAAGCCGGCGAGCGCCTCCCCGGACGGACCCGTGCCGAGCGCGATCGCTACCTGGGCCGTGCCGCCGCCGAGCGAGCGCGCCGTGTCCAGCAGGGTGCGCGCCGGGATGAGCGCGACTCCGGCGGCGTCGGGGCTCGACGGGCTCCACTTGAGGGTGCGGACGGCGAGCCGGTAGCGGTCGGTGGCCGCGAGCGTCAGGGTGTCGCCCTCGATCTCCAGCCGCACGCCGGTCAGCACGGGCAGCGTGTCGTCCTTGCCCGCGGCGACCGCCACCTGGGCGACGGCGGCGCCGAACGCGCCTCCCTCGATGTGCCCGGTGATAGGCGGCAGCGGGGGCAGCGTCGGGTACTCGTCGACGGGCAGCGTCTGCAGGGTGAAGCGGGCGTTGCCGCAGGTGATGACCAGCTTGTTGTCGTCGGTCTCGACCTCGACCGGCGCGGCCGGCAGCTGCTTGGTGATGTCCGCGAGCATCCGGCCCGGCGCCAGCGCGCGGCCCTCCTCGTGGACGGTCGCCTCCAGCGTGGCCTGTGCGGCGACCTCGTAGTCGAAGGCGGCCACGACCAGGCCCGGCCCGGTCGCGTCCAGCAGCAGGCCCATCAGCACCTGCTGGTTGGTCGCTGTCGCCGAACGGCTCGGCAGGCTGCGCGCGGTCCAGGCGACCGCTTCGGTGAACTCGTCCCGTTCAACCCGGAACTTCATGCCTGCCTCCCTCAGCGACGAACGCGGTCCAGCATCTCAGAGCCGTCCGACAGGTTCGCGAGCGGTCCAGTGGTACGCCGAATGCGGAGCGTCACGTCGGGTCCGCCAGGCGTGAACTGGCCCGGATCGGGGCAGGCCGAGCGCGACGGCCCGAGTGTCATCCCCAGGCCCTAGTTCTTCGAGCTTTTGATCTCTCATAAATAAATCTTGGTAGCGGTAGTAGTAGGGGCTGTGGAAACTGTGGAAAACCCGCGTTTCCCCAGGTCAGGCCGCAGATGGGCCGGTGGAGATCGTGTGGGTCGACCTGTGCGTGACCCTGGTGGTTGTCCACAGCGCTCGATGTCCCCCGTCGCCATCCACCGTTCATCCACCGGTTACACCCAGGTCGTCCCCAGGCTGTCCCCCGGTTCTCCACAGGAATCTGGGGCCTCGGGGCGGGCTCCGGGGTGATCTTCGTGGCCATCTCGGGCGGTTGCCCCCAGGCTGCCCCCAGGTAATCCACAGCCTTGTCCACAAGCTGTGGGTGAATACCACCCAAGTGGTCTCGTCGGGCCTGAGCCCTGCGTCGCGAGCCCATCACGGCCAGCAAGAGTGCGTGGCTGAGATCGAGCACGCTCGGCTCCTACGCGTGCTCGTCGGACGTATGCAGGGGCATCCACGGTCCCTGACCGGGACCGACGTGTGGACCCGGACTCGGATGACGTACCGCGTGGAACCGGTCGCGCCGCCCATCCCCACTGGAACCCACAGGCTGTGGACAATCCCTGGGTATTACCGGGCTGCCGGGCCCAAGACCTTGTGATCGGAAGATCGACGCTCTGCCCAGCAGGCCCAGCAGGCCCAGCAGGCCCAGCAGGCCCAGCGCCGGCCCGGCCTTGCGCGGCCCCGGCCTTGCGCGGCCCCGGCCTTGTGCGGCCCCGGCCTTGTGCGGCCCCGGCCTTGTGCGGCCCCGGCCTTGTGCGGCCGGCCCCGGCCCTGCCCGGCCGGGCCCCGGCCTCGAGCGGTCGGCCCTCCGCGGCCCCGGCCCAGGCCTTGCGAGGCCCGGCCGGGCAGGGGCCGGCACCCGGGCAGTTGGCGCTGGACTAATGCCGCCTCCGGCAAGGTTCGCCCGTTCCGGCCTCGCCTTGATCGCCGTTTCGGCCCTCTGGTGGTCGTTACCGGGCCTGTTTCGTAGCCACCAGAAGGCGAAGACGGCGATCAACGCGACGGGCGGGCGTTGGTGGTCGCGGCACTAGCCCCGGCTAGCCCGGGCTACAGGTGGCGCGTCTCGGCCCGGATGCGGTTCGTCAGCTCGGTGACCTGGTTGTAGATCGCCCGGCGCTCCGCCATCAGACCGCGGATCTTGCGGTTGGCGTGCATGACGGTCGTGTGGTCCCGGCCGCCGAAGTGCTGGCCGATCTTGGGCAGCGACAGGTCGGTCAGCTCCCGGCACAGGTACATCGCGATCTGCCGGGCCGTCACCAGCACCCGGCTGCGCGACGTCCCGCAGAGGTCCTCCATCGAGACGCCGAAGTACGAGGCCGTCGCGTTCATGATCGAGGTCGCCGTGATCTCGGTGTTCGTCGCGTCCGGGATCAGGTCGCGCAACACGATCTCGGCCAGTGTCCGGTCGACGTGCGACTTGTTCAGGCTCGCGAACGCGGCGACGCGGATCAGCGCGCCCTCAAGCTCGCGGATGTTGCGCTCGATGTGCGTCGCGATGTACTCGAGCACGTCCGGGGGTACCGGCAGCCGCTCGATCGCCGCCTTCTTGGACAGGATCGCGATCCTGGTCTCCAGGTCCGGCGGGGTGACGTCGGTGATCAGTCCCCACTCGAACCGGCTGCGCAGCCGGTCCTCCAGTGCCGACAGCTGCCGTGGCGAGCGGTCCGACGAGATCACCAGCTGCTTCTCGGTGTCATGCAGGACGTTGAACGTGTGGAAGAACTCCTCCTGCGTGCGCTCCTTGTTCTCCAGGAACTGGATGTCGTCGACGAGCAGCACGTCGATGTCCCGGTAGCGCCGCTGGAACGCCTGCTGGCGGTCGTCGCGGATGGAGTTGATGAAGTCGTTCGTGAACTCCTCGGTACTGACGTACTTGACCTGCGCGTCCGGGTAGAGCTTCTTCGTGTAGTGCCCGATCGCATGCAGCAGGTGGGTCTTGCCAAGGCCGGAGTCGCCGTAGATGAACAGCGGGTTGTAGGCCTTCGCCGGCGCCTCGGCGACGGCGACCGAGGCCGCATGCGGGAACCGGTTGCTGTCGCCGATGACGAAGGTCTCGAAGACGTACCGCGGGTTGAGGCGGGCCGGCTCCGACGGTCGCGGCTCCGGGTCGCGGCCGAGCCCGGTGGCCACCCGCTGGATGGGTGGGGTCGGCGCGTCCAGCGGTGAGTCGGCGCGCCCGTCGTCGCCCGCGTCCCCGGAACCCGACCCAGCGCCGGACAGCGCGCCCTGCGGCAGCACCATCGGGCCGGTCATCGGCTCCGGGTCGGGCAGATGCTCAACGGTGACGGCGACCCGGATCTCTCGACCGTAGGCGGCGGTGAGCGCGGTCGACAGGAACGGGCGCAGCCGGGAGTCGAGCAGATCCTTGGTGAACTCGTTCGGCGCGGCGAGCAGCGCGGTGTCCTGCACCAGGCCGAGCGGCCGGGTCAGCCGCAGCCAGGCGCGCTGCTGCGCGGACAGCGTGCCGTCGGCAACGCCGGCGACGGCCTGGCGCCAGACCTCGTGCAGGTCTGGGTCCTCGCCTTCGCCGAGCGGGAGCTGGCGCTGGGAGCCCGTGACGGGGGTGGTGTCGCGGTCGGTCACGGGGTGCTCCTCGATACGTCGGCCAGTGATGAGTCGGCCGGTTCGGCTGGTGGCCGGCGGAGCCGCGACGCGGTCACGGTCGGGTCTCCTTCGGCCGGGGCACGGTGGTGGGACGAGGATCGGGCCCGGCGTGCCGCCAAGGTTTCCACATAGTCGTCCACAACCTGTGTACGGACATGACACCGCATCCGGCGTGGCGCCGACACGGTAGGGCGGACGGTGGGCATCCACATATCCACGGACTCAGCCGGCGGTGGGTGCTGTCCGGTCCGGCGGGTCCTGGGTAGTCCGGCCCTGTGTAAGCTGGCGTGTCGCCAGCCCACCCCCGTCGGCACTCTCCACGGCGTCGCGCTCGGCCCGGCATCGCGTCGGTGACCCGCGCGCCGCGAGCCGGGGCGCTGTTGGCGTAGCCTGAGTACGCGCGGTGTTGCCCGCGTGTCCCGTCCGCCTGTCCCGGCCCGTCAGCACCGCGGCCTGTCACCACGGAGTCGTCACGTGAGCAAGCGCACCTTCCAGCCGAACAACCGTCGGCGGTCCAAGACCCACGGGTTCCGGCTGCGGATGCGTACCCGTGCCGGCCGCGCCATCATTTCCGGCCGCCGCCGCAAGGGCCGCGCCGAACTGTCCGCCTGACGGCGGACCTCGCCGGCGCGCGGTTACCGGCCTCCCATGCTCCCCGCCCGTTCCCGGGTCGCGTCCCGGGCGGAGCATGCCCAGGTCGGGCGCGGCGGCCGTCGGTTCAGCTGCCATCCACTGGTTGTCCACGCTCTGCGCACCGACGACTCCGGCCCGGCCAGGGCCGGCTTCGTGGTGAGCCGCAAGGTCGGCGCCGCCGTGACCCGCAACCAGGTCCGCCGCCGGCTGCGCGAGCAGACCAGGTCCCGGCTGGCCTCCGTGCCACCGGGAACCCTGCTGGTCATCCGGGCGCTGCCCGCGGCGGCGGAGGCCAGTTCGGCCGAGCTCGGCCTCGCCCTCGACCGGGGCTTCGCCGCGGTGCGGTCGGCACGGCCGCGCTCCGGTCCAGACCGCGCCGACCAGGGCCGCCCGCCTCGGAGCCGGCGATGATCGCGTTCGCCTGGGCCGGGATCGTCCTCGGCCCCCTCGCGCTCCTCGACCTCGCCCTCGCGTCCGCCACACTGCGCCAACGTGCGCCTCGGATCGCCCGTGACCAGTCCGGTGCTGTCCGCGGCCCGCTTGCCTGGGTATTCGCCGCGCTCATCCGCGGCTACCAGCTTGTCTGGTCACCCCGGTCGGCCGGTGCATGCCGATTTGATCCATCTTGCAGCGTCTACGCGCTCTCCGCCGTTCGTATACACGGTGGCGTGCGTGGGGGCCTGCTCGCCGGCTGGCGGCTCCTACGCTGCCAGCCGCTATCCCGCGGTGGGTACGACCCAGTACCTGTAGAGTCCGCCCGAGGGGCCTGGAGGAGTTAGACCGGTGCTGGATCCGCTTTACCATCTCGCGGCGAACTCGATCGTCTTCTTCCACAAGGGCTTCGGGCCGATCTTCGGCGAGAACAGCTTCTTCGCCTGGGCGTTCTCGGTCGTCCTGCTCGTCGTCTGTGTCCGCATCCTGATCTTCCCGCTGTTCGTCAAGCAGGTGAAGTCGCAGCGGACGATGCAGCTCATGCAGCCCCGGATCAAGGAGATCCGGGAGAAGTATGGGCACGACAAGCAGCAGATGAACCAGAAGATGATGGAGCTGCAGAAGGAGCACGGGAACCCGCTCCTCGGCTGCCTCCCGATCTTCCTGCAGATCCCGCTGTTCATCTCGCTGTTCCACGTCTTCACCCACATGGCCCCCGTCACGAAGAACGGTCAGCTGGAGTGGGTGGACCGCGTCGGTCTGTCCGGCGCGACGATCGAGAAGATCGCAAAGGCGAAGATCTGGGGAATTTCGCTCTCGACGAACTTCAACTCGTCGAAGGCCCTGCTGAACGAGCTGCACGCGGACAGCGTTCACATCAAGATCGTCTGCGTCGTGCTCATCCTGCTCATGGCCGCGACGACGTTCTTCACGCAGCGCCAGATCATGGCCCGCACCGGCGGGACCGTCGACCCGCAGCAGGCGATCGTCCAGAAGGTCATGCTGTACGGCTCGCCGATCACGCTGGCCGTCTTCGGTTTCCGCTTCCCGGTCGCCGTGCTGATCTACTGGCTGGTCACCAACCTGTGGAGCATGGGCCAGCAGTTCTTCGTCATCAAGCGGATGCCCCCGGTCGGGGAAGCAGCCGGAACCGGCAAGCTGCCCGCGGCCCGCACCGCCACCGCGGTGTCCGACCGGCCCACTCCCCCGCGTCCGGCCCCGGGCGCCCGCCCCGCCCCCGGCGCGCGGGCCGGCGCCAAGGGCAAGACAGCCCCGAAGCCGGCCACACTGACCAAGGCGACCCCCGCCGCCGACGGCCCTTCCGTCAACGGCTCCGCGGCCAAGAGCGGCTCGGTGGCCAAGACCGGTGGCGCGGCCAAGAGCGGCGCCAGCGGCACGGCACCGGCCGGCACCCGGTCACCCCGCGGCGGAACGTCCAAGCGGGTGGTCCAGCCGCCCGCCGCCGCGGAGGCAGGTCCGCCGCCCGCGGCCCAGGATGTGAGCACGTCCAGCGACGCCGAACCGGCGGCTGGTTCCGCCGCCGACTCGACCAGGCCCGTCCCGGCCGGAGTCCAGCGTCACGTCGGCGGGTCACGTCCGGCCGCGAAGCGGCGCAGCGGCGGCGGCAAGGGGAAGCGACCCGGCGGCCGGCGGTGACCGCTGCCGCGCCTCGCGGCCCCCATCGCCGGCTCGACCCGGCGTTCCGATTGCGTACCGCCACCCACGGCGGTCCCCAACCCCATGGAGTTGCGCTGATGAGCGGTTCTGACATCGCCGTTGGCCCTGACGAAGACGCCGCGCGGGTGGACGAGCCCGCGAGCGCTCAGCAGCGGCTGACCGCCCTGGAGCAGGAAGGCGAAATCGCCGCCGACTACATCGAGGGCCTGCTCGACATCGTCGACATGGACGGCGACCTCGACCTGGATGTCGAGGGCAGCCGCGCCGTCGTGGCGGTCGTCGGTGACGGCCTGGACAAGCTGATCGGGTCCAACGGCGAGACCCTTGAGGCGCTGCAGGAGCTGACCAGGCTCGCGGTGCTGCAGAAGACCGGCGAGCGCAGCAGGCTGATGCTCGACGTCGGTGGCCACCGGGCTCGCCGGCGCGCGGAGCTGCGCGAGCTCGCCGCGGACGTGGCCAAGCGGGTCGTGGACGGCGGCAAGCAGGAGAAGCTCTCGCGCCCATGACGCCGTTCGAACGCAAGGTCGTCCACGACGTCATCGCCGGCGTCGACGGCGTGCGCAGCGAGTCCGAGGGCGAAGAGCCGAACCGCTGCGTCGTCGTCATGCCGGTCTGACGCCTGATCTTTGGCAGCCCGATCGTCGATGGTGTTCCTGGATCCGAGCCTTGGGACGTACTGGCTCGGATCCCCGGTACGCGTCGGCAGATCGGCCTTGGACGTTGGCGTGGGTTCGTCGCGGGCGCCGGTGATGCGGCTGCTGGTGGCTGGTGAGGTGGTGGGTCACTCTGTCGTCCGCTGATCGCGCTCCGGTCGGCCCGGCCGACTCGGACGACGGAACGGGTGTCCTGGTCGAATCGGAGGCCTCCCCTGTCGGTCCGGTCTCGTCGGGCGACCGCGCTGGCGGCCCCGTCGAGTCGGGCGTCGCGCCGGCTTTTGCGGCCGGGTTGGGCCTCGCGTCGGCTGGTCCGGCCGAGTCGGGCGCCGCGCCGGCCGGTGCGGTCTCGTCGGGCGACGGTTCGGGCGGCCCGGTCTCGTCAGATACTGCCGAGCCGGTCCCCGCCGCGAGCGCGCGTCGTCGGCGGGCCCGGCGGGTCTCCCGGACGGATCTTTGGTGGGCTGGTGGCGTCGGCGCGGCGCTTGTGGCGGTCGATATCGTGCTGCGCGCCTACCTGCGCAGACCGTTCTGGTACGACGAGATCTGGCGCGGGCATTTCGTCAGCGAGCCGCTCGCGACCTTCTGGCCGGAGCTGGCGAAGGCCAACACCCCGTCGGCCGTCGGCTGGGTGGTGGTGGAACGGCTCGGCGGAGACGTACTCGGCTGGCACACCTGGGTTCTGCGTCTGCCCGGATTTGTCGCGCTGCCGCTGCTTGGGGTCGGGATCACCCTCCTGGTCGGGCGTTTCGCCGGACGGCCGGCTGGTGCGTTCGCCGCGCTGTGGATCTGCATGAACAGCACCCTTCTCGACCTCGGCACCCAGTTGAAGCCGTACACCATCGAGACCCTCGCCGCGGTCGTCGCGGTTCTGCTCTGGCTCGCCGACGATCGCGCGCTGAACGGCGTTGCCCCCGGAGGTGGCAACTCCGGCGCAGGGTCCAACAATGCTGCAGGCTCTAACATCGCCGCCAGGCCAGGCACAACCGCGGCTGCGGACCTAGGCGGCCTCTCCACCGAATCCAGGGACCGCAGCGAGGCGCGCGGGTCCAACGGCGGCCGGCCGCGTCGCCTGGACCGGGGGCGGCTGGCACGGCGGACCGTCGCCGGGGTCGTCGGCCTTTTCTCGGTCCCGGCGATCTTCATCATCGCTCCGCTGGCGGCGGCCGACGTCATCCTCGTGGCGTATGCGACCTGGGGCGCCCGTCGTCCTGACCCGTCCCTCGACTCCCGTGTGCGGCCCGCGTCGTCTGCCCGGTCGGACGGTCCGCAGCGGTCTGAGCAGGCCGCCTCCCAGCATCGGTGGCGCGGTCGGTCCGCAGACGTCGCTCGGCTGTCAGGGGCAGCTCCGGTCGGCCAGTCGGAAACCCAAGCGCGGGGCATCTGGGACCGGGTTGGGAGCGCGCTGGTGGCCGGCGCGTGGCGTGCCGCCGAGGCTTTGCCAGCCCTTGTTTTGACGGCGGCCAACACATTCTTTTTCGTCGGGCACCAGTCCAGCCAGCGGCTCGGACACTATTGGGACGCGCAGTTCCTCGCGGACCGCGGCGCGGCGGGTGGACTTGCCTTCGTCGCGCGCCAGGTGCGTGACGTCGTCACCGGCACGCCGCCGGGCATCGACCGCTACGACCCCAGCCTGCTGCACCCGCCGACCGACGGCTCGTGGACGTCGTACTGGGTGCTCGCTCCTGCTGTCGTCGCCTGCGGTCTGGCCGGCGTCGCGGTGCTCGCCAGACGACACGACGGCAGAATGATCTTGCTCGCGCTCGGCGGCGCCCAGCTGGCGATGCTGGCCGCGAGCGCCGTACGGTTCTGGCCGTTCGGCCCGACCCGCACCAACCTCTTCCTGGTCCCGCTGATCGTGCTCGTCGTCGTCACCGGTGCCGCGACCCTGATGCGACGTCTCGCCGCCGCGGCGCGCGCGGCGATCTTCGGCTCGGATGGCACCCTTCGACGCACAGAGTCTCGCGACGCCAGCCTGGTTGGGGCATCGGCGGCTGAGATTCCGATCCAGGTCGGCACCCACAGGGTCGCTGCACCCGGCGAAGCGGTTGGCCCCGGCGAATCTGCCGCAGATGCGAGCTCGGGTGGGTCCGCCAACGACGTTGGACCCGCAGGCCCGGACGGAGAGGCGCCTGCTGCACGGGTCACCAGTCCCAGACGCGGGTCTGGCGCTCGTCGGGTCGCCACGGTCGCGTCGGCGGTTGTAATCGTCGCTGTGGTCGCCGTGGCCGGAACCACCGCGCAGATTTCCTCGGCCTCGAAGGACGGCCGGCTTTACGAACAACGCGACCGGCTCCGAGGCCTGGACCTGACCGTCGACGCCGCCATCGCGGCCCGCCGGCTCTACCGTCCCGGTGATCTGGTCGTCGTCGGCGGCCGACTGGTGCGTCCCGGCTGGATCTATTCGATGGAAGCCAGCGACGACGCGGCCCGTCACCCCGCAGACCTACCGCCCCGGCCGGCAGGGGCAACGGGAGAACCACCCCGGATCCCCCGATCGGACACGGTGTTCTTCGTGCAGCCCGGCGTAGGCCAGGCCGCGGCCGCCGTCGATGCCAACACACCGGCGCCGAGCCGCCTCCTGCTGTTCGTCTTCGACCTGGACGCCACCGGTGCCCGCCTCGACCTGGCTGACCTGCGCCGATCCGGCTGGTGCCCGTCCGCGGCCTACCTCTTTCCCCAGGCTGGGACCCTGACCGTTCTCGCCCACTGTCGGCCCGCGGCCGGCTGATCGAGCGGCTGGATCAGCCCGCGGCCGGCGGATCCAGCGGCCGGCTCAACCCTGGAAGCCTGCTGATCCCGCCGGTCGGGCCAAGCCTCGCGCTGGCGCAACTATGGGCCTCGACCACCCTCAACTGCAGGTGCTTCCATCAGCGGCGGCCGAAGCGAGGTGGTCATCCTGCGCGTTCCGCGGAACGCGGAGATCGTTTTGGTGGACCCTCCTCGCGCGTTCCGAGACGGCAGCCGAACGAGGCGGCCATCCCGTGCGTTCATCCCGTGCGTTCTGCGGAACGCGGAGATCGCCTTGCTGGCTCTCCCTCGTGCGCTTCGAGGCAGCGGCCGAGTATGCCGGTCATCCTCCGCGTTCCGCGGAACGCGGAGATCGTTTACAACGTGGCGACGATCGATGGCTCGATGCGGTAGACCACCCCGACGGGCGCCCGGCGACGCGATGCCACGACCCGGCCTCCGCTGCAGTACCGCCCCCGAGCTGCGAAATTGTCGGATCCATGTGCCATGGTTGTGCTGTCAGTTGATCCACTCCATGACCTGGGTGGTGGGGATGTCCGAGATGACTGCTGGAACCGAGACGCTGAGCTGTTCCGGAAGTAGCGGCCCGGCGATGAACGTCGAGACGGCACCGCTGCCGGAGCTGGAAGAGGAGCTCTGTGGGTGGGCGGGGCGGATCGCCGCCGCGACCTGTCGGATGTTGCAGGTGCTGGCGGCGTTCGACCGCCGAGCTGGCTGGTCGGGGTTGGGGATGGCCTCCTGCGCGCACTGACTGGCCTGGCGGTGCGGCATGTCGGTGCGGACAGCGCAGGAGCACGTCGCGGTGGCGCGGGCGCTTGAGGAGCTTCCGTCGGTGCGGTCGGCGTTCGCGGAAGGCCGGCTGTCCTACTCGAAGGTGCGCGCGGTCGCGCGGGTGGCGGACACCGAGTCGGACCGGTGCTGGCTGAACCACGCGCTGCACTGCACGGCAGGCCAACTCGAGCGGTTGGCGCCGCGGTATCACCAGTTGACGGCCGATCCGGCAGTCCAGCGGGCCGCTCGACGCGTGTCGTGGAAGTGCGGCTCGGAGGGGATGTTCCGACTGTCAGCGGTGCTGACGGCCGAGGAGGGGGCACGGCTCGCGGCCGCGATCGACGCCGCACGGGCGAGTCTGGCTGACTCCAGCCCGCCGCCGGCTGAAGGTCAGCCGGGCTCGGTGCCGACGGATGCGGAGGTCATGGCGCTCCCGCGGGATCGGCAGGCCGACGCGGACGCGCTCGTCGCCTTGGCGGATGGGTTTCTTTCCCGCCCGGCTCCACGGCTGATGGCACCGATGCACACGTTGACCGTCCACCTCGACGCCGAGGCCCTGATCGCGCCGAACGGCCCCTCGACCGAGGCAGCTCCCGAAAGTAGCGACAAGATTCCGGAACGTGACACGACGGGAGTGAGCTCCACGAGTCTGGTCGATCGGCTGGCTCGGGGGCTGCTGCGTTGCGACGTCGAGCCGGGAATCGGCCTGCCACGGGCGGTCCTGACGAGGTTCGGCTGCGACGCGTTGGTCCGAGGTCTGCTGCGCGACGGCGATGGGAGCCCGCTGGCGTTGGGTCGTCGGCAGCGGGTCCCGACGGCTCGGCTGCGGGACGCCGTCTATGCGCGGGACCAGGGGATCTGTCAGTACCCCGGCTGCGAGCGGACACGGTGGCTGCACATCCACCACCTTCGGGAGTGGCTGGCGGACGAGGGCGAGACAGACCTGGAGAACCTGACTTTGCTGTGTTCTCGGCACCATGTGCTGGTCCACGAGGAGGGGATCCGCCTCGAACGGCGCGGCAAGCTGCTCGTCGCGGTGTTGTCGGACGGGTCGATCGTGCTGCCTTCACCAGGACTCGATCCGGGGAACCGCCCGGCGGAGGATCTGACGGCGGCTGTCGGAGGTGTCCCGGCGGACGCGATCCACACCCAGGACGGCGGGCGGTTGAGCTGGGACTCTTCGATGCTCGTTCTCATGCAGGCCCGTCGGCCACCTGAGCCGTCACCGACACCGGGCTGGGCGGCATGACGGTCGGTCGGCCGTGAGACGTCTCTAATCACATCAAACAAGCCGGAAGGTTGGCGAAACGGACTCAAGATCCTAAGGTGGGCCCGCAGGTATCCGCACACCGGGACCGCGTCGGCATGGCTTCGCGCGGGTTGCCGCGCGAGTCGTGGATGCTGGTTGGATGCGGCGTTTGTGTGGCTGCCTTGCGGCCTGGTCCTCATCCCTGGTTCGGCCCGATCCTGAGGCGACCCGGTGAGCGTGGTGGCGCCGCCCCCGCCCGCCGCGACCGAGGTGTTCGGCGCGGCGCTTGATGACGCGGTCCACTACGCCGAGTTGCTGGCCACCGCGGGTGTGGAACGCGGGCTGATCGGACCGCGGGAGACCGAACGGCTGTGGGATCGGCATCTGCTCAACTGCGCCGTCGTCGCGGAGGCCGTCGGACCCGATGTGACGGTCGTCGATGTTGGCAGTGGCGCTGGGCTGCCGGGAGTGCCGCTCGCGTTGGCCCGGCCCGATCTGCGGGTCGTGTTCCTGGAGCCGATGGAGCGCCGGTGTGTCTTCCTAAGGGAAGTTGTCGAGGCGCTGGGCGCCACGAGTCGGATGTCCGTGTTGCGCGGCCGCGCGCCGGACGTCGGAATGGGTCGGGACGGGCTACGGTGGGATGTCGCCGTAGCTCGGGCAGTGGCGCCCCTGGAGCGGTTGGGCGGCATGCTGCTTCCGGTTGTCCAACCTGGGGGTGTCATGCTTGCGATGCGTGGTTCGCGCGTGGACGAGGAACTCGCGGAAGCGCGGGACAGCCTCCATTCGCAGGGATGGCGCGAGATGCAGGTCCTTCTGTGTGGAAAAGATCGGCTGACCGAGCCCACTCGCCTAGTCTCAGCTGTACGGGTGGCCGACGATGTGGGGCGGGGCGGCGGAGACCGGCACGATGGCAGGCAGCGTGAACGGCGTGGACAGACAGCACGTGAACAGCAACGACGGGCACGCGGACGGGCGTGTTCCACGTGAAACAGCGTCGACAGGTCTGGGAATGGACCCCCTCGATCCGTCGACCCCGATCGGAGCGGCGGCGGCAGCAGCGGTGGAAGCACTGACCATGGAACGTCGACGGCCCTTCCCACGGCCCACCAGGCGGCGAATCTTCGCGGTCGCCAACCAGAAGGGCGGCGTCGGTAAGACCACGACGACCGTCAACCTCGCGGCGGCCCTGGCAATGCACGGAGTCCGCGTCCTGGTCGTCGATCTCGACCCCCAGGGCAACGCATCGACGGCGCTCGGGGTGGAACACCGGTCCGGGGTGCCATCCATCTACGAGGTCCTGCTCGGTGACCGGCCGCTGCACGAGGTGGTCGTGCAATCCGGGGAGGCAGAAGGCCTCTACTGCGCCCCCGCGACCATCGATCTTGCGGGTGCCGAGATCGAGCTGGTCTCGATGGTCGCTCGGGAAGGTCGGCTACGGAAGGCGATCGCTTCCCTCTCCAAGGATGTCGAGGTCGACTACGTCTTCATCGACTGCCCGCCATCGCTGGGTCTGCTCACCGTGAATGCGCTCGTGGCGGCGAAAGAGCTGCTCATCCCCATCCAGTGCGAGTACTACGCGCTGGAGGGACTCGGGCAGCTGCTGCGCAACGTCGACCTGGTGCAGGCCCATCTGAACCAGGAGCTTCGGCTCACCACGATCCTGCTGACCATGTATGACTCGCGGACCCGGCTTGCCGATCAGGTCGTCGCGGAGGTCAAGGAGCACTTCGGTGACCGGGTGCTGGGGACGACCATCCCTCGCAACGTCCGGCTGGCTGAGGCGCCCAGCTATGGGCAGTCTGCCCTGACATACGACCCGGTTTCGCGCGGGTCTTTGTCCTACCTCGCGGCTGCCCGGGAGCTGGCTGAGCGCGGCGTCGACGCACCGAACGGAACCGTTCGATGAGCCCGCCCCCGCGGCGGGTCGGTGGACTCGGCAAGGGGCTCGGCGCGCTCATTCCCACCGCGCCGGAGGGGTACGACGGTTACGGCGGCAACGGCAACGGCGCCTCGACCCGGCTTGGTTCGGAGCCTGTGCCGGTCCACGGCGCCGTCTTCCGAGAGATCCCGGTCGACTGGGTGGAGCCGAACCCACGTCAGCCGCGGATGGTCTTCGACGAGGAGGCGCTGGAGGAACTCGCGGCCAGCCTGCGCGAGGTCGGCCTGCTTCAGCCGGTGGTCGTCCGCGAGGTGATGCCCGATCGGTACGAGCTCGTCATGGGCGAGCGCCGCTGGCGGGCCTCGAAGCTTGCCGGGCTGACCGAGATTCCGGCGATCGTGCGGGAGACCGCCGATGACCAGATGCTCCGGGACGCCCTGCTGGAGAACCTGCACCGCCAGCAGCTCAACCCTCTTGAAGAGGCGGCGGCCTACGAGCAGCTGCTACGTGAGTTCGGCGCCACCCATGACCAGCTCGCCAGCAAGCTGGGCCGATCCCGGTCCCACGTCACGAACACGATCCGGCTCCTCGCATTGCCGCCGGCCGTCCAGCGCAGGGTCGCCGCTGGCGTACTGTCCGCCGGCCATGCCCGGGCGCTGCTCGCGCTCGAGGACACCGAGGCTCAGGACCGTCTCGCCACCCGGATCGTCGCCGAGGGACTGTCGGTGCGCGCCGTCGAAGAAATCGTGGCGCTCGGCGAGGAGGGGCCACGTAAGCGCGCCCCGCGGTCGCCCCGCCATACGCCGCCGGCGCTGTCCCAGGTCGCCGAGCGTCTTGCCGACCGCCTGGACACCAAGGTGAAGGTCGACATGGGCCGCAACCGAGGCAAGATAACCGTCGAGTTCGCCAGCATCGAGGATCTGGAACGCATCGTCGCCGCCATCGTCCCGGGCACGTAAGTTACCGGGTGACGGCTCGGGCGGGCCGTTTTGCCCGAGCCACGAGCGGCCCGACCCTGTGACCACGCCGGCTTTGGGCGGGTACGCGCAGCCCGAGCTCAGGCGGGAGCCGGGGCCGGAGTGGGCGTCCCGCCGCCGATGGGGCGGAGGATCCCCTCGGGGGTCATCGAACCGAGAAGGCGCTCCAACGCGACCTCGACGTCCTCGCGCCAGGTGACGGCGTTCTTCACCTCAAGGCGCAGCCGGGGCCAGCGACGATGCGGGCGAACCGTCTTGAAGCCGACCGAGAGCAGGTAGTCGGCGGGGACGACGCATTTGGTGCCTTCGTCCTGGCGCAGGTCCCCGAACGCCTCGATGGCTCGGTAGCCACGCCGGATGACGTCCTTCACCATGGCTTGGACCAGTACCCGCCCGAGGCCTTGGCCCGCGAACTCGTCAACGATTTTCGCGGTCATCAGGAGTACGGCGTCGGCGCTGACCGGACTGGTCGGGAAGGCGATCGAGCGGGGGACGTAGGCCGGAGGCGCGTACATCGCGAAGCCAGCCGGGACATTGTCGACGTAGACGATTTTCCCGCAGCTGCCCCATTCGAGCAGCGCCGAGGAGACCCAGGCCTCCTTCTCGATGTCGGTCCCGCCGGCTTCCTCGGCCCGGCTGCGGGCAACCGGGTCGAGTTCCCAGAACACGCACCGACGACACCGCTGGGGTAGATCGTCGATGTTGTCGAGGGTGATGTTGGCGACGCGACGACTCATCGGTGGCGCTCCGCACGTCGAGGGATCCAGGTAGCTGGACCCAGCCTAGGCGTCGCTCCCGGAATCTTCCTGACAGGGGCGTGTGGGGTGGCCCTCCGCGCTCGCCTCTTTCCTGCAGGCCCTCAGGGCGTATATCGCTCAGCCGATTGCTCGCATCAAGACCGAACGAGGGTTCGGGACAGCCGAGACTCCGCACGGGGCTGACCCTGTCGAAGATGGCTCGGTTTGGGACGTGGCGGGCCAGGCGAACGCCGGATCTCCCTCTCGGTCTGCCGGATGAGCGTCAGGACCGGGTTCGTTCGTTCCGAACTAGGCCACGCGGCGTGGCTGACTCCACTCGTCATCCTGCGCCGTCTCCGTGTCCCTGTGGCGACGCGGCGGGGCTCCGAAATTCCGACAGGCTCCGGGTCGGAAGCGGAGCCTGAACGCGCGAGTGCGGGATTTGCGTGCATGAGGGCTGGATAGTGCCGCCGGGCTCAGGCACGTTTCCAGAGTTCGGGGGTTCGAGGAGTGACCTGGAGGGCTGCTTGCCCTTCCTACGTACCGCAGACCGTTGGTCCGGTGCCCCGAGAGTGGCGTCGCGCGGTGGGGGTGGTTTCACGTGGAACATTCGGCGACGAGCGCTCGCGGGAGGTTTTGGCTCAGGCGGTCGCCCCGACCGGCGCCCGGTCCCAGGGCTCCTTGGCTCGACGGCGGAGAACAGACCTTGCCGCATCATCATCCCGGCGCGCTGCGCCAACGTGGGGGAAGTGTCGCCGTGCCGGCCGCCTTCATGCCCTACGCCTCAGGTCTCCCCAGAGCTGCGGAACGTCGTGGGGTCGTCTTGCGAGCGACCGTTCCGGTGAGGCCTCGTTCGCGGTCTCCCGTCCCCACGGTCCCGTGGCCCCACATTTCTGCGGCTCTGTGCTCCCGCAATCCCGCGCTCCCGAAATCCCACGCTTCCGCGGTGCCGTGCTTCGCAATCCGGCGCCTCCGCAATCCGGCGCCTCGTAGTGCGGCGCGTCTGCGGTGCCGCGCTTCCGTAGCGTGGCGCCTCCGCAGTGCCGCGCCTCCGCAGTGCCGCGCCTGCGCAGTAGTCGATGCCTGCTTCTGCCTGGGTGGCCCTATGCGTGGCGTTGCCGCAGCGGTATGCGGCGCGGCGACGTGAGACCTTCCTCGGTGTTCCACGTGAAACATCGGCGCATCGCCGGACTGAGCCGAGGGCGCCTGGGCGCAATACGGAGGCCGCCCTGGCAGTGGCCACTCACCCGGAGGTCCGTGGATGGTGACGGGCAGAGGGCTGGGCCGCGCTGCGGGCGGCCGATCGGGGGCGCCGTCCGTTAGCCCCTCGATCACGGGATTCCATCCCGGGCCGGACGGGAAGTCGTTGCTCACGTCGCGGTGGCGTTCGTGCCCAGGCCGGAGTCTTCGTGCTGGTCGTGCATCGGCGCCATAAGAGGGCCGTGGCGGCGGGGAGCGGTTTGCTCGGCGCGGCGGCGCAGTAAGCGGCTGCCGAGAGCAGCGCACGAGGTCTCGGAATCGAGTACACCGTCGCCGTCCGCCGGCCCCGCGCCGCGCAAGGGGGAATCGCTGCGATCTCGCGGCGCCTCACGCCGCCGGGACCGCAGAGCCCAGCCCGAGCCCGCTGCGCGCAGCCGCGCCTTGCCGAGAGCAGTCGCGCCTCACCGCGTCGCACAGTCTCGCCTAGCCCCGGGCTGCCTCACCTCACCTCGCGTCGCCGCGACCGCAGGTGCAGGACGCAGCCCCCGCATCGCCGCGCGCGGCCGCGTCTCACCGCGCCTTACCCCGCCTCGCCGCGTCGCGCAGTTTCGCCTAGCCCCGGGCTGCCTCACCTCATCCCGCGCCGCCTCGTGCCGGCGACCGCGGATCGCAGCCCGCTGGACGCAGTCGTCGCCTCGCTGGGCGCAGCCGCGCCTCGCCGCGCCTCGGGCAGTCTCACCTTGCCTCGCGCCGCGCTGCCTCGCCTCGGGCCGCGGTGACGGCACATCGCAGCCCTCGCCGCGCAGCCGCGCCTCACCTCGCCGTGCCGCGCCGCGTGCAGGCACGTCCTCGCCGCGCGCAGCCGCGTCTCACGACACCGCGAGCAGTTTTACCTAGCCTCGCGCCGTGATTCCCGCATCGCTCCGACCTCGATCGCCGGCCTTATCTCGATCCAGGTGGACGGCTCACCCGTGCCGTGGTTGGTGTAGCTCGAAGGCCCCCCATGCCCGGCGAGACCTCGGCGCCCCTCGGGGCTGCCGGCCAGGCGCCGCCACCCACGACCGCCCCACGGGCACCGGCGTCTAATCCGCCGCGCCGCCGAGGTTCGTTCTCAGGATCGTGTGGCGACGCGGGGGACTCGGAGCTGACCGGTCGGGGGGTCCTGCTCGGGCGGGAGGTACAGCCGCTGGATGGCGGCGAGGATGGCCTCGGCGACGTTGGCGCGATAGTCGGCGGACCCGAGCGCGGCGGCGTCACGGGTGTTCGTCAGGTAGCCAACCTCGATCCGGACCGCTGGCATGGTCGTTCGGCGCAGCAGGTCCCACGTCTTGGCATGCGTCCAACAGTCGACCAGGTCCGTCCGGGAGACGAGCTCCTTCTGGATGAGGGCGGCGAGGCGCTCGCCGACCGCGGACGAGCCGCGGGCGTTGCCGAAGTAGTAGCAGGAGATGCCCTCGGCCTTCGGGGAGTCGCTCGCGTCGACGTGGAGGGACACGAGGAGGTCGGCGCCCTGCTCGTTCGCCCGTCGGGCGCGCTCTGCCTCGTCCGGGGACTCGTCTTCGGAGTGGACCCAGAAGGTCTCCAGGCCGGAGGACACCAGCCGGGTCTCCAGCCGGCGCGCCAGGTCGGCGACGACGTCCCGCTCCGTCAGACCGTGGGCCACGACGCCCTGGTCGTCGCCGCCGTGGCCGGCGTCGATCGCCACCAGCATGCCGAGGAGGGAGGGGCCGCGTACCAGCAGCCGTACCGACTCCCGCAGCATGTCGGGGCGACCGCCGGTGACGGTTCGCTCCAGCCGCTTCAGCTCGCGCAGGGTGTGCGGGCCGCATCGCCCGTCCGGTTCGAGGCCTCGGTTGCGCTGGAAGTCGCGGACGGCGGACTCGGTGCGCGGCCCGAAGATCCCGTCGCTGCGGCCGACGTCGAAGCCCATGTTCGAGAGCCGCTCCTGCAGCGCGGCCACGTCGTCGCCGATGAGTGGCTGGCTCGGCGCGTGGTAGAGCAGCCGGTCGCCCAGGCCGTGGCGAGCCTCCTCGAGGGAGCGTGCCGTGTCCGGACCGATGATGCCGTCAACCGACAGCCCGCGACTTTGCTGGAACGCGCGGACGGCACGGTCGAGGTCCTCGTCGAAGAACTCGGCGCCCGTGACGCCAGCGGCCTCCCCAGCTGGCTGGCGCGGGGCGGCCGGAAGAAAGGACAGGAAGGCCAGGGCGACACGTGCGTCGGCCACGCGCGGTCCGCGGTCGCCGAGCCGGAGCAGCTTCACGGAAGACCAACATAGGCGATGCCGCCGATGGTCGCGCTTCGCCTCCGCATCCTGCTGCCGTCGCGGGACGGAGGGAGGCGACCAAGGTCAGGTCCAGCGGGCGAGCGGGGGCGCTCACGGCGGCGGGGCCGCACCAGGACGGCCGAAGGCGGCCGGGGCGCCGCCCGGGCGGCCGAATCCGGCAATCGTCCGATCGCACGCGACGACCCGGTCAGGAACGCCTATTTCTATACTTACAGTAACGAAGCGTGTGCGGCTGAGGTTGCCGTTGGCGGGCGATCGCAAGGGGGGTGGGGTATCCGGGTGGGTTCCACTCCTCTGTCCACGAGCAGCGCTCTCAGGCCCCTTTATCGCGGCTTCCCTGTCGGGCTTTGCGGCCAGTGGCATGGTGTTGTGCGGATGCTGGAAATTCACCGCCGCGACGCGCGACGCGACGCGCGACCGCGGGAGCCTCGGCGACCGAGCGGGTGGCGAGGCCCGGCCAGGCCGCATCGATCGGCGGGCGCCCGCCGAGTCAGAGCCGGCGGCGTGGGCCTGAAATGCGATCGGCCCGCCAGTCTCGCCCAGGCGGGCGGAGGACTGGCGGGCCGAGAGGAGCCTGCCGGGAGCAGACCCGTCGGGCGCCTTGAGAGGAGCGCGTCGCGCCGAGCGGCGGGCGCCGACGATGGGACGCCTCGCTGCGCGGCGGGCGTCCCGCGACGGGAGCGCCTCGCTGCGCGGCCGCGGCTCCCAGTGGCTGCCTTACCCGGCGGCCCGCGGCGGGCCGGCGGGGCCGGGGCTCAGATGTACTCGGCGAGGTCCTTGAGCAGGACGCTCTTCGGCTTCGCGCCGACGATGCTCTTCGCGATCGCGCCGTCGACGAAAACCGCCATCGTCGGGATCGACATGATCTGGTAGGCCCTGGCGGTCTGTGGGTTCTCGTCGATGTTGAGCTTGACGACCCGCAGCTGGTCGCCGTGGGTCGCGGCGATCTCCTCCAGGACCGGAGCGACCATCTTGCACGGTCCGCACCACTCGGCCCAGAAGTCCACCAGTACGGGCTTGTCGCTCTTCAGTACCTCGGCGTCGAACGTGCTGTCCGTCACCGGGGTGGTCGCACCTGCCATCGAACTCTTCTCCTCGGGTCGACTGCGGTTGGTCTCGTCTGCGGGTCGCCTTGTGGTCTTAGGCGCTTTCTTCGTGGGCGGCGATCCAGCGCTCGGCGTCGAGGGCGGCGGCGCAACCGGTGCCGGCGGCGGTGATGGCCTGCCGGTAAGTGTGGTCAACGACGTCGCCGGCGGCGAACACCCCGTCCAGGTTGGTTCGCGTCGACGGAGCCTCGACCAGTACGTAGCCCTCGTCGTCGCACGTCACCTGGTCCCGGAACAGCTCGGAGCGCGGCACGTGGCCGATCGCGACGAACAGGCCGGTCACGTCCAGCTTGTCGTCCGCGCCAGTGACCGTGTCCTTCAGGCGGACCCCGGTGAGCTTGCTGTCGCCCTCGAGCCCGGTGACGACCGCGTTCCACCGGAACTTGATCTTCGGGTTCGCCAGTGCGCGCTCGCCCATGATCACGCTGGCGCGCAGCTTGTCCCGACGGTGGACGACCGTCACGGAGTTGGCGAACCGGGTGAGGAACGTGGCCTCCTCCATCGCCGAGTCGCCGCCGCCGACGACCACGATGTCCTGATCACGGAAGAAGAACCCGTCACAGGTGGCACAGGCCGAGACGCCGCGTCCGAGCAGCTTGCCCTCGTCTGGGACTCCCAGCTTGCGGTAAGCAGAGCCGGTCGCGAGGATCACGGTCTTCGCGTAGTAGGTCTCTTCGCCAACCTTGACGACCTTCGGGTTCGCGGTGAGGTCGACCTCGGTCACGTCGTCCGTGACGAGCTCCGCGCCGAACCGCTCCGCCTGCTTGCGCAGGTTGTCCATGAGGTCGGGGCCCTGGATGCCTTCGGGCCAGCCCGGGAAGTTCTCCACCTCGGTGGTGGTCATCAGCGCGCCACCCGCGGAGACGGCGCCCTCGAACACCAGCGGGTGCAGGCTCGCGCGCGCTGTATAGATGGCTGCCGTGTAACCCGCCGGGCCGGAGCCGACGATGATGACGTCCCGGACCCCGCTGTCCTGCGCTGTCACGCCCTGCTCCCTTCACATTGCGGCCGAAGCCGCTGACACGCTAACCGCGCGGGCCGGCTGGAGATTCCTGCTGGGTTCCTGCCTGCCGCCGGGCGGAACGGTACCGCGCCTCGATCCGTCCGAGCCGCTGGCCCGGGTTGATTCGTCCTCGACGGGTACCCCCGCGGGGCGCCCATCGTGACCGGCGAACGTGCGCCGGCCTCCGACGACCGGTCGGACCGCCGTCGACGCGACTCGACGTTGATGACCCTAAGTCGTCAATATGGTCAAATGTGTCACCGTTCGCCCGAGTCGAATCGGTGCCCGCTCAGTCGCAATATGTAGTGGTTAAGTGCGGCTAAACAGAAGTTAAGTGCCAATAAGCGAGTTCCCCTGCCTCGGCCGGCTCACTCACGCTGCCTTCGTCGACTGTTCGGCGAAGAGCGTCGCGGCGGGCAGGCGCCCGACATCGCAGCCGAGATCGACGATGGTCAGCTGGATCCGGTCCCGGCTCGCCGGGACGAGGGCCGCGTCGGGCGCGGCGGCGGCGGGCCCGGCCGCGGGTGCCGCGGTGCTCTCCGTGTCCGGAAGGTCGAGGACGACCAGGGCGGCGTCGCGGCCGCGGTAGCTGACCTCGTCGACGGCGAGCAGCGGGCCGTGCGCGGTGTCGACGAGCTCCCGGTAACAGGCCAGCAGTGCCGGAGTGGCGACGGCGGCCCACGGTCCGCTGGACGGCGCCGCCGCGGTCGCGGTCGCGGCGAACGGAGCGGTGGCAGCGGGCACCCGGCCTGCGAGCAGATCCCTGGCGTGCTGGGCCACGCTCGCCGGGTCGAGGGCCGCCCGGCTGGTCGCGATCCGGAAGGACTGGACCGAGCCGGCGCTGGCGAGGGTGACCATGCCCTCGGGGGCGGTTCCGGCCGCGACAGCGTTGGGCACGGCGGCGGCCGCCGAGTCCGGGCTGTCGTTCTGATCCGCCGCGACGGCCACCCCGCCGGCGGTGCTGGCGGACGAGGACGAGGACTGCGCGTGGTGCAGGGCGACGACCAGGCCGCCCCCGGCGACCACGACGAGCAGGCACACGGCCAGGAACATCAGCCGTTCGGGCCGCGCCGCGCGGGAAAGCATCGTCGAATGGTCCGGCGGGCGCAGCGAGGTGACACCGTGCGTGGCCATCGGTCGCCGGCGCCGCTCGGCCGATCGGCGTCCAGCGGCCGGACGCCGATCGCCTGGCCCGCCTCGGCGGCCGCCGCTGGTTGACGGAACGGACGGCACCGGCGCCGCGGTCAGCGCCTCCTGGATGCGGCGGGCGACATCCGGCGGCATGCTGACCGGCGCCAGCCGGGCCAGCTCGACCCGCACGCCGCGCAGCGCGACCACAGTCTGCTGGCAGACGGAGCAGCCCCGGACATGACGGTCCACGGAGCCCGGCGTCCGCTCGCCGTCCGCGTACGCGTCCAGGAGCTCGCCCTCCGGGTGGCGTGGCCCAGGCCCGTTCGTGGACTCCAGGGGTCCAGACCCGTTCGTGGTCTCCAGAGACTCCAGCCCGTCTCTGGCCTCCGAAGGCACAGACTCGCCCCGCTCGTCAGGACCCACCGCCGATCACCTCCCGCCTTTGGAAGACGGCGGGGGCGCCCGGCTGGTTCCCTGGGCGCAGGTAGCCCAGCTCGGCCGCGAGCCGGGCCCGGCCGCGCGAGGCCCGGCTCTTGACGGTTCCGACGGGTACGCCGAGCAGCTCGGAGACCTGTGCCACCGGCAGTCCTTCAACGTCGACGAGCACGACGGCCGCCCGAAGCGCGGCCGGCAGCCGAGCCAGCCCGCTGGCGATGTCGAGGCGTAGCTCACCCTCGGCGTGGGCGTCCCGCGGGTCGGGTGGTTCCCGCTCGTCGCCGTCGGGCGTCGTGGGCATGGGGACCGTCGTCGGACGGGCTGCTTGCCGGCGCAGCCGGTCGAGCGCCGCGTTCACGGTGATCCGGTGCAGCCAGGTGCGGACGGCCGACTCGCCGCGGAAGCTCGCCGCCCGCCGGTGCGCGGACAGCATGGCCTCCTGGACGGCGTCCGCCGCGTCCTCGGCGTCGTGCAGGAGCCGGAAGGCGACCGACCAGAGCCGGTCGGCGTTGGCTCGGAACAGCTCGGCGAACGCCGTCGGGTCGCCGGCGACGTGCCGGCGCAGCAGCTCAAGATCCGGGTCGTCGCGCAGTTCGGCCTCGGGCTCGCCGACCGAGTCCGGGGCGTCACCCCGGCCGGACACCTGTGTTTCCCGTGAAACGGACGGGTCGGCCGGGGCCGACGGCTCTGGTTCGTCGGGCTGGGCGGGCATGGCATACGACCGGACGGCGCTTGACGGCCCGGGTCAGGAAAGGAACTTGATCTCGGCGATCGAGCCCTTGAACTTCGAGTCCGCGCCCTGCGGGATGTTCGTCAGCCACACCACCCAGTACCGGTGCGCGCCACGCGGCGAGACGTTCACCGTCACGGTGCCCGATGCGTTCTGCTGCTGTCCGACGACCTGGTAGAGGCTGAGGTCCTGCGTGGTGCCGTCGTACGTGTCGCCCGCGCGGATCTCGAACGAGTCCGGCGCGAGGGTGCCGAGCGTGACGACCACCTGAGAGACGTCATGGCTCTGGCCGAGGTCGAACAGCAGGCCGACGCCCTTCTTCGCGGGCTTCCCGAACGTGTACGGCGGGAGGTAACCCTCGGTCTCCCACTGGGTCGCGGGGTTGCCGTCGTACGCCTTGGGAACCTGCCCGTTGTTCTCGGCGCCGTCGCCGGCCGGCGGCGGGTCGAAGGACGTCACGTTCACCGGGGTGATCGGCGCTCCCGTCGTCGCGGACGCGGAGGCCGACGGGGAGTTGTTGGCGCCGCTGCCGCCGCCCTTGCTGCCCAGCTTGATGCCCAGTACGACGGCGACGACCACGACGACGAGCGCCAGCGCGATGATGACGATCAGCGGACGTCGGCTGGGCCGGTTGGAGCGCCCATGCGCCGCCGCCCGGCCGCCGGACCGCGGGCCGGTCCCGCCCGGGCCCGCCGGCGGGTAGCCGCGCTGCGCCGGCGGATAGCCCTCGTCCTGGTAGCCGTCCCGGTAACCGCGGCCCCTGTCGACCTGGGTCTCGCTCCCGTACCCGCCCCGGTAGCGGCCGCTGTCCTGGTAACCGTCGTCGTCGTAGTCGTTGTAGCCGTATCGGTCGTACTCGTCCTGGTCGGGCGCGGCGAAGCCGGCGGTCGACGGCAGGTTCGAGGTGTCGGGGCCGTAGCCGTCGTAGCCGGTCATGGCCTCGGTGTCGGACGGCTCGTCCCCGAAGGTCATCAGGCCGGTCGCGTGCAGGGCCTCGACCGGGGTGACCGCCTCCAGCTCGGCGATCAGCTCGGCGGCCGTGGTGATCGGCTCCGTGCCGGCCTCTTCGCCGCTGAGCGCGGCCATGGTGATGGCGTCCAGGTCGCGCGGCACCGCGTGGTTGAGCTGACGCGGGCTCTGGAGCCGGCCGTACGTGCCGTAGGGGGCCGGGGGGAGACCGGTGTCGCCGGGCAGCGGCCAGCAGCCGGTGAGGGCCGCGTAGAGCAGGCCGCCGAGGGCGCACACGTCGGTGGCCGCCGTGTCGGCGTCCGTGGGCTCGCCGACGGGCGCCGTGCCGTCGATGCCGGCCAGGACGGCGCCGACCTCCAGGTCGATGACCTTGACCGTGCCGTGGCCCGACACGATGACGTCGCCGGGACGCAGCCCGCCGTGGCGCAGCCCGCGGTCGTGCGCCGCGGCGATCACCCGGGCGGCGCCGAGGACGACTGCGGACGCCTGGTCGGGACGCAGCGGCTGCTCCTCGACGAGCTGGCGCAGGGTGCGGCCGTCGACCCACTCGGTGATGACGTACGAGACCTGACCGTTCTCGGTGTTCGTGACGGTCGCGTCGTAGGTGGAGGCGGCGCCCGGGTGCACCAGCCGGCCGGAGCTGACCGCGGCCTGGAGCAGGGACTGGGCCGCGTCCCGGCGCGCCGGGTCGTCGTCGACGTGCTCGACGACGCGGACCGCGACCGGCCGGGTGAGCACCGTGTCGTCGCCGCGCCACAGGGTGACCGGGCCGCGGGAGCTGAGAACACCGATCAGGCGGTAGCGGCGGTCGAGGACCGACTCCGCGAGCAGCGTGCCGTTGCCGTGGCCGTCGGCGGGGGAGGCGTTGACCGTCATGTCACTGTCGACGTCCGCAGATTGGGGCCGGTTGCCTGCCTCGACCACAACGCCTCCGTCGTCCCAGCTTCATGGCGTCGTCGCCACCGTGCTCGCCTGGCCGTGCTGGTTCCGTATGTCGTCGCGTGGCCTGGCCGCCTGATCTTTGCACGCACGGTGTGGCCGTGTCCGCTGGTCTGGCGGCCGTGGGCTGGCGTTCACCGTTGCTTGCCGGCCGATTGGCGATGTTCCCGGATTAGTCTACGGGGATCGCCGGAGCAGGTCGCTCAGCCCCGGGGGAAACGTCGAGAAACCATCCGCGTCAGCGCCCTGACCTCCGGGATGCCCATCCGGGTGACAGTACCGACGAACAACGGCAGTCCAACTATCGCCCCGGCCAGCACCGCCGAGAACGACCCCACGAACCCGTTGCCGAGGACATTGCGCAGCCCGTGCGCGACGGCGCTCGCCGCCGCCGCTCCGAGGCCGGCGGCGACACTGATCCGCGCGAGCGTCGCGATGATCCGGTCGCCGTCCATCCCGCCGAGCCGCCGGCGCAGCAGCACGCAGGTCACGCACAGACCGACCAGATAACCGACGGTGAAGGCGAGCGCGAGGGCGAGGGCGCGGTGTTCGGGCGGCAGCACGTGGCTGATCACCACGGCCGCCGTCACGTTCGTCGCGACGACTCCGATGTTCACCAGCGACGGTGTCCGGCTGTCCTGATGGGCGTAGAACACCCTCAGGTGCAGCTGGAAGACGGAGAACGGCACCAGGGCGACGGCGAAGGCCGAGAGCGTGTCACCGACCGACAGCGCCGACTGGTAGCCGAACGCGTCGTGGTTGAACACCCCGACCGCGATCGGCCGCCCCAGCGCCAGCAGGAACAACGCGGCCGGCACGATCGCGGTCAGGCTGAGGCGCGTCGCCGTCGACAGATCCTCGAGCACCAGCGCCCGGTCGCCGTCCGCGGCGTGCGCGCTCATCCGCGGCAGCAGCGCGGTGATCACGGAGACGCCGATGATCGCGTACGGCAGCTGGAAGAGTTGGTAGGCGTAGGTGTAGACCGGGAACGAGTTCGTCGCGGTCGACAGGTTCGTGATGACGAGGTAGCCGAGCTGGCTGATGATGACCCAGAGGAACGTCCAGCCCGCCAGCCGCAGCGCCCCGCGCAGACCCGGATGGGTCAGGTCCAGCCGCGGGCGGTAGCGGAAACCGACCTTCCGCAGCGCGGGCAGCAGCGCGATGGTCATCAGCACGACGCCGATGGTCGTGCCGGCCGCGAGCACGAGCTCCTGAGTATTGGTGATCGTGTGTGGGCCTTGTACCTGCGGCGGGTGCGGCCCGGCGATGACGTAGGCGAAGGCCACGCAGGACACGATCACGACGAGGTTGTTCAGCACGGGCGTGAACATCGGCGCGGCGAACGAGCCACGGACGTTGAGGATCGCGCCGATCGTCGCGCCCACGCCGTAGAAGAGGATCTGCGGCATGAACCAGCGCAGGAACGTGGCGCCGCGCGCGCGCGCGGCCGCGGCGTCCGGCCCGGTGGCGTGCAGGTAGCTGTTGACGATCTGGGGCGCCAGGAACATGCCGACGGCGCAGGCGGCGCCCAGGAGCAGGATCATCAGCGTCAGCAGCGACGACGCGAACCTCTCGCCGCCGTCCGGATCCTCCTTGGTGGCCCGGACGAGCACCGGCACGACGACGCTGGTCAGGATGCCGCCGATCAGCAGGTCGTAGACGATGTTCGGGATCGTGTTGGCGACGTTGTAGGCGTTGCTGACCGCGCCGGCGCCGATCGTGACCGCGATCGCGACCGTGCGCAGGAACCCGGTGGCCCGCGAGGCGATCGTGCCCAGCGCCATCACACCGCTGGCCCGGCCCAGGCTCTTGCCGCCCGCCTTGCCGCCGGTCTTGCCGGACGGCCGCTGGGCCGCCGTCCTTCCCTGCGGCGTCCGGCCGGCGGGCCCGGCGGACCCCTGGATTCGAGTCTGCTGGCCCGTCGCACCGGCCCTGGGCTGCGCGCCGGGGTCCCGGCGCGGCTGGGGAGGCTGCTGGCGGGCGCCGGACCGGCGTGGGCGTGGCTGGGCGACCGTCTCGTCGCCGCCGCGGCCGGACGCGCGGGCCACCGCCCGGTCCGTCCGCGCTACCAGGCGGTCCGGCGGGATCGGCCGGCCTTCCCCGTCCGTGCGGGCACGCTGCTGGCGCGGTGGCTCGGGTGGCGGGGTGGCCCGGCGGCCCTCGGTGCGGTGCGCGCCTAGCCGGCGCCCGTCCCGAGGTGGGAGGCGGGAGACGGGCGTCGTCGGGCGGGCCTCAGCGCGGCCGCCCGGTGTCCGGTCGCCGGGCACCGGCGGCGGGCTGCTGGGCGGCCCCGGCAACCGGCCGGTCGGCGGTACTGGCGGCTGCTGGGGCGCGGGAGGCGGCGTGCGCGGGGTCGCCGGCAGGCGGCGGGTCGGCTCCCCGCCCGCGCCCGGCCGGGGACGCCGGTTGTCGCGGTACGGCTCGTCGCGGGCATCGCGGGGCCGCTCGTCCCGCTCCCGGGCCTGCTGGTGGGGCTGGGGTCGCGGCGCCTGCTGATAGCGCTCGTCCCGGTAGCCGGCGTCCGCGCGGCGCGGGTCGCGGTGTCCCTGGTCGGCGTTCGCCGGGTCCTGGTACCCGCGGTCCCGGTAGCCGCGGTCCACGCGGCCTGGATCCCGGTAGCCCGACTCCGGGTAGCCGTCGTCGGCCGGGCGTCCGCCGTCGCGCCCGCGGTCCTGGTATCGGTCGTCGCCGTAGCCGTTCGCCTGCGGGCGGTCGGGCCGGTAGCGGTTCGACGCACGCTGGTCAGGCCCGTACTCGTCGGCGTAGTACGGGTCGACCGGCTGTCGGTCGACCGGGCGTCGGTCGGCGGGCTGTCGGTCTGTGGGCTGTCGGTCGACGGAACGCGGATCCGCCGCATAGGGATCGACCGAGTACGGATCGACGTTGTTGGGGTCGTCGCGGTAGGGATCGTCCCGGCGAGTGGGGCCCCCGCGGCGCCGCGGTCCCCGGGGACCATCGGGGCCGTCGGCCGGGCTCACGGCTCGCTCGGGTTGGCTGGCACCCCGCCAGCGTAGGCCCGTTCGACCTCGGTCCGTTGTGTTCCCGCGGCGTTCGCCTGGATTCGGCGGATGGGCATCGTGGCCCGATCCGCTGCCCCTGACGCGTTCGGGTCCGTCGGGGTGACGTCGACTACTGGTCCACCTGGGCCGTCGTCCGAGCCGCCCCCGTGCCGCTTGCGGCGCGACCGCCTGACCTGGCGCAGGACGACCGCGACGACGAACAGCCCGATCGTGACGTAGGTGATCGCGGTCGCGATCGAGCCGTACGCGGTCGAGCGAACCAGGATCCGCACCGGTTGGGCCGAGAGTCGCTGCCCGTCCGGAGTGAGCACCTGAACGAACACCGGGAACGTGCCGGCGGCGTCAGAGCTGACCGAGATCTCCACCTGCCTGATCGCGCCGGGCTCGACGGTCAGCGCCATCCGGGCCGCCGAGCGCAGCCGGGTCTTGTCGTTCGAGGACAGCGAGAGGATCACGGTCATCGGGTAGGGCTCGTCGCCGCCCTGGCCGCTGACGTTCTGCACGTTCACCGGGACCGTGCCGTTGCGGCTGGTCAGGGTGACCTTCGGCGACGCGACGACCTTGACCGTGCGCTGCAGCAGGTTGATCCGGCCGTCCACCTCCTGGCTGAGTCTTACGGCTCCGGAACGGTCGGGGCGCCAGTCGACGGACAGCGCGGTCAGCAGCGTGTTCAGCATCGGGGCGATGACGGAGGTCCGCCCGTTCGGGAACTTCGAGCCGGCGATCCCGGCATCGGTGAGCGCGCACCGCGCCGGGTCCGACGGGTTGGACGTCTTCCCGGCGTTCGTGATGACGGCGCACAACGCCGGGTCGAGCTGCCTGACCTCGGCGCGCAGATGCTCGACGGCGTCGACGTAGGACGTCGGGATCTCGGAAGCCTGCGCCCAGGCGGGGTAGGTGAAATTGCGCCCGATCCCGGCGGGGCCGAACGCGGCCGTCGTGCCCGTGGACGTGGTGGTGCCGGCGGCGCCCTTAGGGGCGACGGGCAGCGCGACCGGCTGGAAGAACGGCTGGTAGGTAGCGGTCGGGCTGGCCGGTAGGGCGAGGCGCGACAGTGCCTGCAGTCCCCAGTCGTCCGTCGGCGGGCTCCACAGCCGGGGCAGCGCGAGCACCGCGAGCCGGCCGGTCGTCGCGCCGGTCCGCTCGTTGGTGATCGTCGCGAGCTCGGCGAGCACGTCGGCGAGCGCTTGGGGCTGGCTGAGGCCGTCCTGGCTGATCTTCGGGGTCATCAGGTCGGCCAGCTTGGAGTCCGCCGCGAGCACCCGAATCGGGCCGTTCGCCGTGGTTTGCACGGTGAGTGCGCTCGGGGTCTCGGACAGCGCCTTCGAGGTGGCCGGCAGCAGCCGGTCGTCCAGGACCGCGGTGGTCATGCCGACGTTCGGGTGGGCGAGGAACGCCAGCGTCGCGGCGTCGGCCAGGCCGTCGCCCGGGTAGGCCACCGGCGGCAGGTCGGAGACGCCCAGCACGTCCCGCAGCGTCTGTTCACCGGTGTCGACGGCGCCGAGGGCATCGTTGAGCTGACCGCTGTCGTGCTGGCCACCGGCGCGGATGAGTGCGGTGAGGTCGGCGTCGCCCCAGGGGAGCGGGAACACGACGTTGCCCGGCGTCTTGGCGAAGGCGGTCAAACTAGCCAGGAAGTTCTTCGCATCAAGGTTGGCCGGTGCGTCCTTCTTGCCGCCCGGGTCCGCGTAGCTGTATGCCCCGTCGGCCATCTTCTGCACTGCCATGAGCAGGGTCGGGTCGACGGCGAGGGCGATCGAGGACGCCTGGTTGCTGGGGACGGAGTGCAGTACCCGGTAGAGGCGGCCATCAGGCCCCTTCAGCTCGGCGGCGAGCTGGTTGTCGGTGAGCATCCCGTCCGAGCGGATCCGGGGATAGTCGGCGATCGGCAGCACGATGGACAGCGAGGTCGCCTTCAGCCCGGCCTGCTCGGGTGCCCAGACCAGGAATGTGTACGCGGCGCCGACTTCCTTGCCCGACGCCGTGGAGACGGTGATCTTCATCGCGTAGATGGTCAGTGGCTTGTTGGCGATCCGCGGCTTCTGGTTGATCGAGAAGTCGGAGCCGTCGAACGGGACCGGTGTCGTCACCGGGGTGGTGTAGCGGGCCTTGCCGCTCAGAGTCGGGTCGGCCCGCAGCTTCGCGAGCTCGTCCCGGCCGCGTGCGGGGTCGACGCCGCCCTTGATAACCGAAGCCTCGACCGTCAGACCGGTCAGGGGCGTGGAGAGGTCGATGTGACCGTTCAGGGTCAGGGGCTTGTCCGGCGAGGCAATGCCGTCGTACCCGACGATATGGACCTGGTCGCCGGTCGTGGCAGTCGTCGCCGACGAACCTGCCGCCGAGGGGACGCCCGCGGTCGCGCTGGATCCGGGGCTCGCGGTTGCTGTACTGCCTGTGGATAGACCTGTGGACAAACTTGTGGACACTGTGGATGAGGCGAGCGACGGCTCGGCAGCCACACCCACCAGCACCGCGGCCACCATCACTGCGACGACCGTCCGCAGGGACCCGCGGACGAGTGGGCGAGGCCGTGGCGTTCCGCTCATGCGCTGGCCGCCAGCAAGGCGGGAACGTCGTCCAACAGGCGCCGCTCGTCGGCGTACGCGAGCATCTCGCCCACCTGGTCGAGCGGCACCCAGGCCACGGCGCTGACCTCGACGTCCGCGTCGGACAGCTCGCCGGCCGTGCGCAGCAGCAGGTAGTGGTGCACGGTCTTGTGGATACGCGAGCGGCCGGTGACGAACCAGAAGTCGATCGTCCCGAGTGGCGCGACGATCTCCCCGGTCACCCCGGTCTCCTCCGCGACCTCACGGACGGCCGTCTGCTCGTGCGTCTCGCCGCCCTCCACGTGCCCCTTCGGCAGCGACCACAGCAGCCGGCCGCGCCGGTCCCTGCGGGCGATCAGGGCCGCGTTGGCATGATCCGAGCGGACGTCGAGCACCAGCCCGCCGGCCGACGTCTCCTCGACCCGACGCAGCCGCCGACGGCTGCGGGGCGACGAGGTGGGCGGCATTAAACGATCGTACGAGCATTGCCGGGACCGCCCCTCGGGACTGCCCGGCTTGTCCGGTGCGCGGCGGGGTTCTGTCGCCGACGACACCTCGCGCGGGTGACTACCCTGCTGCGTGACCTCCGGGGACGAGCCCCCCAACCCCCGTGCACGGCGCGAGCCCACGGCGGGTCGGCCGATCACCGCTACCCTTAAAAGGTGTCTGTCATCAGTCTCGACAACCCGCGCGACGCCGCGGAGGCCGTGGTGGCCGACATGTTGAAGGTCCCGGCGCTGGCCGACGAGCTGGGCCGGATCTTCGCCGCGCACGGGCACACGCTGCACCTGGTCGGTGGATCCGTCCGGGATGCGCTGCTGGGCGACATCGCCCAGGCCAGACCGGCCTCGTCGGCGCGGCCGGCTGCCACCAAGCCGGCAAGACCGGTCGCCACCACACCGGCGAAACCGGCCGGGGAGCCGCCGGACCTCGACTTCACCACCGACGCGCGTCCGGAACGGGTCCTGGAGATCACCCGCGGCTGGGCTGAGGCGACCTGGGAGGCCGGGATCGCCTTCGGGACCGTGGGCATCGCCCGCGCCGGGACCCGCCTGGAGGTGACCACCTACCGGGCCGAGTCCTACGACCGCGGTTCGCGCAACCCGACCGTCTCCTACGGCGACAGCCTGGAGGCGGACCTGCTGCGCCGGGACTTCACCGTCAACGCGATGGCCGTGTCCGTCCCCGACCACGAGTTCGTCGACCTCTTCGGCGGCATGGCCGACCTGGCCCGGGGGGGGGGGGGGGGCCCCCCCCCCCCCCCCCCGGGGCCCCCCCCCCCCCCCCCCCCCCCCCCCCGGCGCCCCCCCCGGGGGGGGGCC